>VFZE01000039.1 GCA_016871315.1 Acidimicrobiia bacterium
AGCCGTTCTGCGTTCTGCATGCGTATCTGCATCCGGCCGCGGAACGCCTCGCCCTCTCACATTTTCAGGATCATCTTGTGTTGGAATCAATCCCGGTTTCAGGATCATCTTGTATTGGAAAATTCTGACGAAAGGGGCTGCGGCGGAACCTGCTAAGATGGCGGTAGCAAGCCACGTCCCACCCGAGAGCCAGGAACCGATTCCCACGGATGAAAACCGAACAGCAACCCAGCGAGATCCAAGCCGCGGCGGAGGAAACCACGGCTGGAAGAAGCAGCTTTCTCTGGCCCCTGCTTTGGGTGACGGGCTTGCTGGCGTTGTGCTACGCGCCGGTAGTTGTGCATTTGGTGAGGAATTGGATCCAGGATGAAGACATGGGGCATGCGTTTTTCGTGCCCTTCGTGGCCGGCTACATTGTCTGGGGAAAGCGGGATAAACTGCTGTCGGTGGAATGGCGCGGTAGCGGATGGGGTCTGGCAGTGGTGTTGTTGGGGGGATTGCAGCTAATCATCGCCACGCTCGGCGTGGAGCTGTTTCTCTCGCGCACGGCGATGCTGATGTCGCTGGCTGGGTGTTTGTTTTATCTGGGCGGGATGCAGGTGATGCGAGTACTGGCCTTTCCTTTGTTTCTGCTGGTTTTCATTGTGCCGATACCCGCCATCGTGTATAACCAGATCACGTTCCCGCTGCAGTTGTTTGCCAGCTCGGTTGCGGAGGTGGGATTGAGCATGCTGGGAATTCCGGTTCTGCGGGAAGGAAATGTGCTTGAGCTGCCTAGCCAGAGGCTGTCAGTGGTGGAGGCTTGCAGCGGCATTCGGTCATTGTTGTCGCTGTCGTTTTTAGCGCTAGTGTACGCCCATTTCTTCGACGACAAGAGCTGGATGAAGCCGACCTTGCTGGCGGCGGCGGTGCCGATCGCGGTGATTGCCAACTCCGGGCGGGTGATGATCACGGGATTGCTGAGCGAATGGAATCCGGAACTGGCGCGCGGGGTGTTCCATAGCATGGAAGGCTGGGTCATCTTCATGATCGCTTTGGTGCTGATGATTCTGGCACATCAAGGAATCAGGCGGACGCACCAATGGCTGGCGCGCCGGGGAAACGGGGAAGTTTCACAAGCCTAGGAAGCGTCCGGAGCTGTCCTGTGGCCTGGCGTGGAGGTACCGGCCGGTGGTGGTAAGGCTGGCGTGGCCGAGCGTGGCTTGAACCAAGTGCAGCGGAGCGCCGCGGTCCAAGGCGTGCGAAGCATGGGCATGGCGGAACCAATGGGGGGAGACGGGGGCTGTGATGCCGGCGCGGAGGGCGGCGGCACGGACGATGCGCAGGATGGTGAGGGGCCGCAAGGCGCTGCCGCGAGCGGCAGCAAACAACGGCTGATCAGCCATCGCGTCGCCGCGCGTAGTACGCAACAGTTCCCAAACCGAAACAGGTAACCGGATGGAGCGCGCCGCCCCCCCCTTTCCCGTCACGGTAATCTGAGCTGTGTCGCCAGCCAGTTGCAGATGGCGCCACCGAAGGCCGCATAATTCACTGACACGGATGCCCGTGGCGTAGAGAAGGGTGAGGATCAGACGGTTGCGGGGCTTGGTTTCAAGGTGGAGCATCGCGCGCACCTCAGTTTCCTCCAGGATGCGTTCGGCCAAGCGGCTGGCAACTGGTGGGAGGCGCAGGAGGGAGCCGGCGTCAAAGGAAAGATAACCGATCCGGAGTCCGAAAGCGAGAAGGGATTTGACGGCCGACATAACGCGGTAGCGGCTGGATGGTTGCAGCGATGCCAGCGAATCAGTGAAGCGGTGAAGATCGGCCAGGGTGAGCGCTGCCAGCGGTTTGGGGATGATGCGGCGCAGCCGCCGGATGTCACCTTCATAAGCACGTTGAGTGTGTGGGGAACGCCCCTGTAGCCATAACGCGATCAATTGGTCGTCGGATGTGGCTTGGGGAACAAGGTTGATCTCCACCGGCTGCATAGGGCAAGAAGCATTGTGGCATACATGATGGAAAAACGATAGATAATAATCCTTATCAATCGCACTGGCGATCTCGAAACGGCCCAAGTGTGCCGTAACGTATAGAGTTCTGGCATAATTGGCAGAGAGGGTCCCAATGCCTAGAGAAGCCTCGTGGTTGGAACGGGTTCCAGCGATCATAGAACAACTGGAGGCCGCTTCCCTTCCCGTGCTGGACCGGGCGGCCGTGGAGCAATTGTTCGGTTTGGGGCGTCGACAGGCGATCCGGTTGATGGGGAGCTGCGGCGGCTACGTATCCGGACGCACGGGCCTTGTGGATCGAACAAGGATGCTGGAGTTTTTGCGGCAGATGGAAGCGGACGGCGCTGTGGAGTTTGCGGTGGTGCGGAAAGCGCGGATTATGGAGCTGTTGCGGCAGGCCCGCCGGGAGAGCCAGAGCCGCGGGATCCGGATTCCGGTGGAGCCGCAGATCTTTGAGCAGCAACTGGAGAGTCTGCCGGCCGGAGTGAGTTTAGAACCGGGCAAGTTGACTGTGGACTTTCGTGAGCCGGTGGAGCTGCTGGAGAAGCTCTTCGCGTTGACACAGGCGATGGCCAATGATTTCCATAAACTGGAAGACTACGCGCGACGGGAAAGGGCGGCGCCTTAGGCGCCGGCCGATTTGCGTTGTTCCCGCCACAGTGCGACTCCCCCGCCCTGAAAGCACTTCGGCACAAGAATGGTGAGATGAGCGATGACATCAACCGCCGGCGGCAAGAGTTGGCCCTGCTGGTAAATGAAATGGATGATCTCCTGCTCGGTAGCTTGCGAGTCATAACGGCGGCAGCCGAGGACGATGCTCTGTGCGGTTCCAGCAGTGGGGACGCCGAATTCGCTTAATGCACGGAGAATCCCAGGTGAAACACCCACGGAGGGCGAAACAACCTCGGGGGTTGATTCTGGCCATTCTCCGCCTACTGCGGGCCGGACGAATTCCACCGCGCGGCCGTTTTTAATGATGTATTGCAGGTTTGCGGCCTGCTGGCGCCGCAGAATCTCCGCTTCATGGAAGAGGCGATAGGTTCGGCCGGTCTGACTGGCACTGTGCTCAGAGGCAAGCACCTCGATAATCTGCTTGGCGATCATTTTCGGCAACGAGGTGCGGACACTTTTCTCATTCAGGCGGACCACCCTGGCAAGGCGATCGTATCCAAGGGTGAAGGTCCTGCTTTCGCCCTCAGCTGGGACGCCGTCTTCAGGCTTGGCGAGCCAAAGGGCTTGGTAGATGCGCTCCTCGCCAAGCGTCATTGTTTCACGGGCCGAGGTCACCTTGCGGACGCGAGCGGCTCCGTAAAGCTTTCCTGAAGAATCAGACCACACAAGGGTAGGCGAGTCACCCACGGTAGTGCTTTCCGGTGCGGTGGGTGATTCACCGACAAAGGGCTCACCGGCGGTAGCATTTAGTACCTCGGTGGTTTGATCACCCACGGTGGGTGAAACAGGTTGCAGGCTAAGGATAGAAATGGGCGGCCCAGTCCCGCTCGGCGTATCACCGCCGGAGGGCGTTAATACCTCGGTGGGTGTTTGCTCCTTAGCGGGCGCGGTCAACGCCTCGGTCAATCCGCGCAGGGCAGGGCCCTGTGCCAGCTCACGCCAGTCGAGTACCGGGGTGTGTCGATTAGACGGCTGTTTGGGCCTTCGTTTGGTCATTGCCGGCCTGGGGGCTCATCACGGAGAGCAGCTTTTCGGCGGCTGCTTCATAATCTTCCAATGCCTTGGACTTGGGATCGTAGTCGGCGAGAAACATTCTAGAGCGGGCGGCCTTTACCACGGCGGTATCTGTGCGGATGAGAGGGAGAAGGGGAACGTGGAGCTCGGCAGACATCTCCTCAAGCGCATTCATGACGGTCTGCGTCATTTGCAGGCGGTTGTTGACCATGACAGGGAGAATACCGACGGAGACAATGCCCGGCTGTCGGCCGAACAGTCTGTTCAGCTCGTTGGCGGAGCTGATACTGGCGCTAGCGCCTTGAACACTCAACGTCTCCATAGCGACTGGGATGAGGACGTTCTTGGCATAGAGCATGGCGCAGGTTTGAAACAGGGTGAGCGAGGGCGCCACGTCGATGATGACTGCTTGATAGGGGCGATCGGCGCCAGTTTGCGCGATGACCTGTTCAAAATGGAGCTCGCGTAGCATCTGGCCACTGATGATATCTTCGGCGACCTGCGTTTTGCGGTCGCTGCAGAGCACGTCGATGTTGGGATGCGCGGACACGACACATTCCTTGAGAAGAACCTGCCTGATGAGGAAGTCGTGCAAGGCAAACTCGGGCCGGAGGCCGAGAATGGTGGCGACCGATCCTTGGGAATCGGTATCGATGAGCAGAGTCTTCAGTCCGCGGTGGGCAAAGCAGCGGGCCAAGCAGACTGCGGTGGTTGTCTTGGCGACGCCGCCCCGCTGATTGCTGATTACCAGGCGGATCATGCGGTTCGGCTCCTGGGCGGATTCGGGGCTAACTCCTGCCTGGCGGTCTCCAGATCAGCCGGGGTCCACCAGCGCCTGGTAGTTCCGGGGCGGGGAAGGGGAGCCGTCAAAATGCCCTCTTTCAATTTGCGAAAAAAAGTGGCGCGGCTGAGACCTAGGGCCGTCCAAGCGATGGAGTCCGGCACAGCATTTAGTGGACGCGGCACCTTGGTATACGCCATATAGCCCCTACGATGCCAGCATAAACGGTATTTTCGGCTGATGCAACAAAAATAGTCTCACCGGGACCAGATCCATCGTTGTGTCTCAACGGCGGATGTGATCCCGGCGAGGAACGGCTGACCTCTATTTAAGGCGTCACAGCGGCTGCTGTGGACTCAGATCGGGCGAGCACGGCGCCGGAGGAAGACAGATACTCCATCACGATGCGGTGCTGGCCCTGGATGCGGTTGCCGGTGAGCGAACAGGGCGAACTGGAGCAGGTGGCAGTCTGTTGAGAGCCGTCCGGGCGTGTAAGGGTAAGCCGGACATCTTGCGTGCCGGGAATGTTCTCCTTGCGGAAAGCAAACCGCAAAGCAAGGTCGGCGGGCGTGATGTCGGCTTCCGCGGCGGTAAGCCGATCGACAAGGTAGCTGTCACTGCAGCACAGCGCCTGATTGTGGAAGCGCCGAGGGTGGTTGGTAAACGGCGCATTCCAGGAAGCGACGAACGGATCTGTGCCGCCAAAAGTGAATCCGAACATCTGGTCGCCTCGGGTCTTGATAGCCTGGTTCCCGGTAAGCCGGTAAGCATATCCCATAGTGGACATCATTGTGTGGGCAGTGTCGCGGGCAAGACGCAGATTGTTTGGGTCAAAGATCGAGGTTTCGCAGCGGTTGAAACCGTTGGCCGGGTCCGGAGTTGTTCTATTTCCCAGCAGGAAGTATTCATAAAAGCCGCCGCATTTGTAGGGCGGGACTCCGCTAGTTACCTCCCCAAGCCAAAGGCCATTGTCAGGAGCTTGTCCGCCCGGCTGAGTGTTGGTGAGAAGGTGATTCACCCAATCGGTGATGACGGTTGCGGCAGTAGAATTGCCAGTCCAGCGGTGATAGCGGACCACCCCGTGCATAAACAGCGCAGTGTGCCACGGCTGTTCGGAAATCGGCAATGCGCCAGGGTCGCTGACGCGGAAGGCTCCTGCCGGAGCCAAGCATGAGTTGCTTATGTCCGGATTGGAACTCTTGCACTGCATCTCCCGCACTACATCTACGATGTTCGTGCTTAGCCGGGACTCCCAGTTACTGCGCTCGGTGGAACTAGGATGAAGGCGCGCCAGGGAGGTGGCAAATCTCCATGTGTAGCCGCTCTCGCGCGGCCCATACCAAAGGTTGTGCGCGCCGTTAGCACGGGTCCTGTTGTGAATCCAGTGATTGTATCCCCGGGACCCATCCCCCGGCCAGCTATAAGCCTGCGCATAGTTGTAGGCATCGGTGGAGTTCACCACCCCGCGCTCTGCCGCCAACATGATGCCATCAAGGGAAGCGTTGCGTGGGGAAGTGATGAAGTCCAGGATGTACCCGTCAGTCCAATGCATCCAAAGCCCGGCAAGAGTGTCGGCCATTTCGGCAAATTTAGATAGGCCAGTCTTGTAATAGGTGACGTAGAGAGCGTAGACGGCCTCATAGAAGTTCCAGTCTCCTACCCAGTTGTTGTTCTCCACCATGAACTGATGCTGCACGGCGGATTGGTTAGAACGATTCCAGGCCCCCGTTACCGTCAACTGCGTATCGCTTTGGATGGAAGCGATTTGCCTCCAGACCCGCCCGAAGTTTCCACCGCCCTTGTTGTAGTAGATGATGATGAAGCCGCTCACCGTCATGGTGGAGGTGAAGGACGTTCCACTTCCCGTGACTGTCGTAGAGCCGTTATTGATGCTCACGGTTCCAGCAAGCGGAGTGTTCACTGCGGCGACCAGTGTCGGCACGAGCGCTTGAAACACATCCAGTCCGCGTCTGCGCCGGTTTTTGTCGTAATAGGGCCAAGGAGAGGCATCGCTTCGCAGCATAGGTCCCAAAATGTGCGCGATGCGTTCGCTTGGAGGAATCACCACTCCGGCGGCGTTGGTGGGCACTGCACCCACGCGGAGCACGCTGGTAGCGGTGAGGCCCGGCGTGGCCCAAGTGGCCGAACATTGGAATTCATATTGGCCGAAAACGTCCGCTCCGGTGATTGTGGGGTTAGCCGCGGCGCGGTCGGAAAAGAACACTGCGACCGGGCCGCTCAACTGCTGCCAGAAGTAGGAACTGGCACCACTTGCCCCGCAATCCAGGGTGAACGGGTGGCCAGCGCGCACCGTCCTGTCTTCGCCAACAAGCGGCACGGCAGGTGTGGTAGTCCAAGTTGGCGTTCCAGAGTCTATGCTGAGATGTTGGGCATGTGGACCACTATCGTTTACGTTGCCCTCACACTCGTAGTTGAGAAGCACGCCGGAAGACTCCACCACATTTGACGGAGGCGCGGCGGATTGATAGGGCAAGGTGTTGTCGTAGGCCCGCACCCAATCCAGCTTATGGCCAGAGGCGAATATTGTTGACACTGCCGAGGAGAGATTAATGGGAGAACTTATCACAGACTGAGAGGTTCCCCCGAGATAGGTGTTTCCGTCAGCCGACCACACTTCCAGCATGAGATGCTGATTGGATACACTACGCTGCACGCGCATAAGAATTGATGTTGATGTTGGTACTGTTAGCGGGGATAAATAGATATCCAGCGCTCCATTGGTCGCGCGCAATTGAAGTGGGGAAACCTGATGGACGAAGCCTTGAACGGCGCCGATCTGAAAGACAAAGTTTGATGCAGTCCAATCGCTCACGCGAGCCTCGATGCGTAACTCGGCCACAGTGTTAAAGGGCGGGGAATTAGGCAGAGTTTTTGAGGCCTGGAACCCGGCAGAGGGTCCCATCGCGCGGTAGTTTTCGGCCAGCGCTGGCAGGGAGAAGATAAATAGTAGGAAAGTAAAGGCACGCATATATGATCACTCCTGATATGTATTGAACAAGGCCATTTACCAGAGACGACGGAAATCGACACCGTCGTACCAGAGGCCGTAGAGTCTGCCCGCGGTGAGGTCACCATTGGCCAGAGTCGCGCCGGACGAAGTTCTGATGGTCTTGGCGCCGAGGGAGTCCACGTTCAACGTTGCGGTGCCGACATTGGTTGTGTTCGGGCGAAAGAACAGCACCATGCCGGTGGTATAGGCCGTAAGAGCCGGGTTAGCGCTGGCAATGTAGTCGTCGGTGGAGCCGTTGTCGGCAATGAAAAGCATCATGCCGGATTGAACTACGGGTTTGGTTGGAATCAGCGCCGTGTCGACGGAAGTTTGGACGGTGAGCTTGCTGCCCGTGTCGGAAACCGTATGCGTGACACCGGTCCCGGTGACTAGATCAACGGTGCTGCGGCTGCCGATGGTGGATCCATCAGCCTGTAGAGTAATGGAACCACTTCCCCCTCCGCCGCCGGTGCTGACAGCGGCGGCCAAGCGCAGGTTGGCGCCGTCATACCAGATGGGATACAACCTGCCGGCGACAATGTCGCCGGCGCCCGGATTGGAAACACCGTCGGGGAGTTTCACGGGGCGCGCACCGAGCGTATTCACATTCAAAGTGACTGGTCCGCCAGCGGAGCTGACGTCGGGCCGCCAGTTCAGGACCATACCGGTGCTGTAGGTGGTTAGGCCTGGCAGGAGCGAACACGTGTAGTTGGTTGCGCTGCCGCCGGAGGAGTTGCAATACAGGGAGGCGCCGCTTTGAGCGCTGGAGTGCGTCTGCACCACGGCGGTGTCAATGTTGTGCTGGATGGAGATGGCGGAGCCGTTGTCGGAAAGCACGTAAAGGAATCCGAAGCCGGGCAGCCAGTTCAGCACGTTGCGGCTACCGATGGTGGTTCCGTTGCCCTGCACGGTAACGGTTCCGGAACCGCCGCCGCTGACAAACTGAGGCTCCCAGCGGTCGGTGGCGGCGTTCCATACCAGCGCCATGCCCGTGGAGGGAGCGGCAGAGGAAACCTGCCGGTTTTGGATTCTTTGCACGGTAGTGGAGCCGGGGGGGCCAGAGATATCGCCGCCGGGCAGGGACCATTGGGGCGTGCCGTTGACCACGCTCAAAACGGTGTTGTTATTGCCCGTGGTAGAAGGCAAAGCGGGAACCCACAGAGGAGACCATGTGCCGGAAGCCGTGCAGGCAAACAGATTCTGACCGGCGATGGCATCGGTTTTGAAGTACATTTCACCGAGGGCGCACTGTGCCGGGAACGAGGTGCCGGTTTTTACCGGGCGCGTCGTGGCGGCGGCGGAGAAATCAATCTCCTTGCCTTGATCACGTAGACTGATACGTGTTTGGGCCGCTGCGGCGCCAGTGAGGGCGAGGGCCGTTATCCAAAACAGGGCTTTGGTTGTGTTCATTGCAATCTCCTACGGGAGCATGCTTAGCGAGCAAGCTCCGCCTCCAGCCATCATCTTACGACGTCCGCAGAAGGGGGCAGCCTGATTAGAACTCATGTTTCGTCGTTGATCACGGGGCGGAAAATGGAAAGAACACGTGTTTTATGAATGAGTTATGGTTTGTCTGGAAAAATTTTTGCTTTTCATGTGACTGAAGAACCAGAGACCCGAGATCAGGGGAAAGAAGCTGCCGCTAGAGCCACCTTTAGGGGTGCGGCGCAAACGCGGCCATTAGTTCTTCCGCACGGCGGTCCCAACTGTATTGGCTTCGCACGATGCGGCTGTATTGAGAGCTGAGATTGTGAAAACGGGCGGGTTGCTCCAATGCGGTCAGAATGAGATCCGCCATCTGTTGCGGCGTGTCTGCTACCAACAACAGATTCCTGGTTTCGGGGTCAAGGAATTCCACCGCCATGGAGGTGGCCACAACGATGGTATTGACGGCCATGGCCTCCATGATCTTGTTCTTGAACCCGCCGCCGCTGACCATGGGGGCAACATAGACACTGCTGGCGGCGATCTCCCGCGAAATGTCGGCTACAAAGCCTGTTACCCGCACGTTGATCCCATTGTGGGCGAGCAACTCAGGCAGCGGGTTGGCTCCGGCAACGACAAATTCCACCGCCGGCCGGCGCTTGACCAGTAGAGGCAGGACTTCACGGATAAACCACATCGCGGATTGGTGGTTGGGAGGGAAGTTCATGTTGCCGGTAAAGATAATGCGGTCTGCAACACGAGGCAGCTCCGATTGCGCTTCTTCCGGCAACCGCACCCCATTAGTCAGAACGAAGTTGGGCTGATGCCGGTTGATCCCATCCATCATGTCCTTATCCGCACTGCTGGCTACCATGTTGGCAAGTGCAAACCTACTGTAATAAGTTTCCGTGACCACTGCTCGAACCAAATCGGCAAGAATCTGCAGGCGCGAGCGGCCCAGCCTGTCCTTTGCTGGAACCGACCATTCCCTGCGGTGGAACAATACGAAGGAATCGCACCAGTCAATCGCCATCCGGACTTGGCCACAGAGGTCGGGAACGGCGAACAACCAGGAGCGGATGCTACAGAGGCAGTAGGAAATGTGGTTGCGTTGAATGATGTCCCGCAGGGCTGCGACCACCGGTCGACTATGCGGCCGCATTAAGATCCTTCGGATGCCCGGCCAGATCATCAATTTGGCCAGGAGGTGGCGCCAGCCAGATGACTGGAACGTGAACTCGAAATACCCGCTGATAATCCCCTCGGATCGCAGCCAGTCCAGGTATTTTAGCCGCACATCTTCCTTCTCCTGGGGATTAGTGTTCAACACGGCCAGATAAACTGTGCGCCCTCGTGAAGAGCCGCCGCAAGGCCAAATGTCCTTAAGTGGTTGCCATGCTCCCAGCCGAAGTCATAATCAGGTTGGTAGAGAATGAGGAAGGCGCCAGGAATTTCCACACCGGCTGGTTTCGTGCTTACGATGTTGGACATGATTTATTTACGCCCAGCTCTTTGATGATTCGATCGCGGTTTGCCTGGTTTTGTGCGAGTCGATAAAAACCGTCGCGACCGGGGAGAATCTTGGCGTCAAACTCAAGGGGCGCTAAAACAGCAGAGAAGTCGGACCAGCGGATCCTGGGGTCGTCGCCTTCCACCCATAACCAGTGAGCCTCCGGACGCTTGGCGAGCAGGCGTTCCGATAGCCAAACTTCCTGGTTGCTGGCCCACCGCCGCAGGGTCCTCAGAGCGAACTCCGCCCGCCAGCACGGGATCCTGGGAGAGGCGATCGTTACCATATCCGATACCTGGAACAAGGAAATCGCCAAGCGTTTATCCAGCGGACGTATCGTGGGCAGGCCCGACAGGTCATCGCGAAATGTCAAGGACAGAGCCAGCGCCCTGGGGCGTACATTCCTTTTGAGGGCCTCCAGCCGGGTGATCGCGGCCGCCCACCGAGGGCTGGAATCCTCCCGTCTGCGCTCTTTCAGATTGACCACAACGGTGCTGCCAAGTAGAACGGAAATCAGAGCAATGCCAATGAAGTAGTGGCGCGGAGCCCGGAGAGCGGTGGCAAATGCGAGGCAGGCAAAAGGAAATACCGGTAGGAACCGTTCCGCCGAACTTGGCTCAAACAGCAGCACCGCAAATAACAGCACGGGGAAACCAGCCGTCAGGAGCATGAAAAAAAACGGCCGGCTGTGCTTCCATAGGATCCAGATTGCCGCGCTGAGGCCGAGGTAAAAAGCGGCGAGTTTGGTCCCCAGGGTCATCACAATGTCGCCGAGCCAGGCCGGATTGTAAGGGTCGGAGAAAAGCCACCGTTTCAGCAGGATTGTTTCATGGCCAAAGTCCCACATCGAGCGAGCAAGGCCCGTGACGGCACGCATCGCGGTACGGGATTGCGACCAGGCGTTACCAGATTCCCAGACCCAATGGGAAAGCTGACTCAGGTTGCGCACACCTTCGGCGGCGGCGCCGACGGTGAATAGCACGAGCGTGGCAGAGGCCAGCGAGAACAGAAAGTACGTGGCTTGCTTGTGACGGGAGCGTCGCAAAGGCATAGTGGCGGAAGGGAAAAAATATACCAGAGACAACATCCCAAGTCCTGTGAAACTGAACGGGAACCACAGCGCGCAGGCAAGGCAGAAGGAAACACCTGCAAGGATTACATATCTAAGGCCGGAGGGGCGTTGCACCGCCGCCGTTAATAGAACGACAGCGAGTACGGAGAACAGCAACGCAGGAATGTAAGGAGCGCCGGAATGGCTGTAATTAAGAAAAGAGGCTGAGCAGCTCAGCGCGAAAACAACTGCGCATGACAGCCACGGATCGGCGATTTTCCGCAAGAGAAACAGCAGAAGAATCAAGACAGCCGCGGAGCAGACGAAATTGGTGTGGATCAGCCATCGAATCACGGACTGAGTAGGGGTATCGCCAAACAGATTGCTATACCATCCGCCGATCAACGAGTGGCCAAGATACCCATAAGGCCGCCACAAGAGGTGTCCGAACTCCCAGAAACGGGTTTGGTCGCCTTCGGTATGGGCGATGACATCGCCCGCGTAATACACTGTATCGCCAATGTATTCCGGAGCAGTCAACCAATAGGTTGTCAGGAACAAAGCCGTGAGCATCAGGTAAGGCGCCAAGCGAGTGGAGAGACTCTTTTTGCCGTTCCTGTTCAAAAGAGACGAGACCTCCATAGCCGCACTTCTTACATTGTGACCTGATGTTCTGGGAAGTTGCTGTCGGTCCGCCGAGGTACGGCGGCCCCCGGTTGGTGCTCGCAGCGGAGCCTTCAGCAAGTCAACGTGTTAGAGTATAAGGGAAGCTTAGGGGGTGAAGCAACCCCGAACAAGGGTTCCATCACGGATGAGCCGATTCGCACAGTATCCTTCGAGGAATCCTCCGCGGAAGCCTGCTATAAGCCCCCCCGTCGCCGTTTCCGAGCCTGACGCCACAGCGACAGCATCGGCGGGTGCGCCGCCAAATTCGAAGCCGAGCAAAGAAAACCAATCGTTCCGAAGCGCGGAAAGCGATCCACTACGCCGAATTGGTCTGGTCTTTGCGCTTGGCTACATCGTCGTTCGCTTCGGCACGTTGAGCGAAATCGGCACCTTCGGCTTCGGATACAAGACTCATCTGGTGTCTATTTTCGGGCCGCCCGCCGTATTGTTGTGTTTCCTCAGCGGCGGCTTGCGAAGGGCTCTGCAGGAACGTCCGGCGTGGTTCATGGCGGCATTCATACTCTGGCTACCCCTGACTATCCCATTCAGTGTGTATCGGAGAGGGGCGCTGATGAAGATCCTGGAGTCCTATCTGACGGAAATGCCCATGTTTTTCATGGTCGCCGGACTAGTGCTCACCCTTAGCGATGTCCGAATCTTGATGCGCCTTTTGGCGGTGTGTTTCCTCATTAACGTGGCGGCTGCGAATATCTTCTCCTTTAAACAACAAGTCGACGGAGTGGAGAGGCAGGCGATGCTGTTCGGGACAATTGCCAATTCCAATGATCTGGCTGCACACCTGATGACCCTGATGCCTTTCATGCTGATGGCGGTGGTAACCTCGAAAGGCTTGTTTTCGTT
Organism: Acidimicrobiia bacterium; assembly: GCA_016871315.1. GTDB lineage: Bacteria > Acidobacteriota > Terriglobia > Bryobacterales > Bryobacteraceae > VFZE01. The sequence goes on from VFZE01000039.1 coordinate 12,979, forward strand.
TTGGCGGGTAGTCGGCATTCCGGCGTTGCTTGGTGGACTATGGCTGATCATTCGCACAGGTTCACGGGGCGGGCTCGTCACGCTAATGGTCGTGGGGATGTTTGTCTTGATTCGGGCAAACCTTGGCCAGAGAGTTGCGATTCTGACGGGCTTACTGGCGTTAGGGGTAGCGGTGCTTATATTCATGCCAGCCATGGTGGAACGGTTCATGACCCTTGGGGAGACCAGAGGACAAGCCGTTGCGGCTGCCGGGTCCTATCAATCGCGCGTGTATTTGCTGCAGCAGAGCATCATCATTACCCTGAAGAATCCACTTCTCGGTGTGGGGCCCGGCCAGTTCGAGGTGGCCGAAAACGATGCGGCCAGGGAACGAGGGATGAGACGTGGTTATTGGCTTGCGACCCACAACACCTACACGGCGGTGTCATCGGAAACGGGCATCCCTGGCGTGGTGTTTTTCACGGGTGCATTCTTGGGGGCGGGTGTGGCCTTGAATCGATTCCACCGGAGGATCCGCAAGATATCTGGCCTGGAGAGCATGAGTGATATGGTTTTTTATACACTGCTTTCGATGACGGGCTTGGCCGTGGCCATGATGTTTGGCACCTTTACCTACCAATACTACGTGCCTTTTATGGTGGGCTTATGCTTAGTGCTGATGCGTACCTTAAGAAGGGAAATCCAGCAACAGGAACGGCAACTGCTTCTGTAGAGAGGCCTGAGACTCACCCAGCCCTCAGCCCCATCCCTGCCATCGATACCAGCCCAACTTAACCGTTTCCTCGACCAGCAGAAACAGGACAGGCCAGCGCTCGGTGAATCGGCTGGAACGCTTGCCGAGATCGGGGATGCAGAGAGGTTGAAGGGAAAGCCCTTGGCGGCGGCATACTCCCATGGCCCTGCGCATATGGAAATCACTTGTCAGCAAAGCCCTCGATCCTGGTAATGCAGTGAGCAGGGGTTTGCTGTTGCGGATATTCTCCCAAGTGTTGCGGGAAGCCGGGTCCAGTTGGATGGCGTGTTCCGGGACTCCGTGAGCTTTCAGGAAATCCCGCATCGCTTCGGCCAGACCTGAACCGGCTCCGCCGCTCACCAGAAACGTGCGCACCTTGCCTTGCCTCCAGTATCGGACCGCATAGTTTAGCCGTATGAAGGTGCTGTAGCCCAGTTCGCCGGGGTTCTGCTCATCACCGCCGAGGATGAGGATCACTTCGGCAGGCTGGTCTCCCCATGGTGTGGAAAGCCATTGAATCCACCGCGGGACAAGGGGGCTGAAGCTGACCAAACAAAACAGGAAGGCGAAGACAGCGGTGAAGGCCAACAAAGCCCTCGGCAATCGTTTCATTGGCATGCGGAGAGGGAGATTCCTACACGGTATCAGCAAGGGAATGAGCGGCTCAAGCCGGACGGGCTTCGCCCTCGGATAAACTGTTGAGTATGTGCGGCATTGCGGGGTTCGTGACGTTCAGGCCGCCAGCCGGGGCCGAATCCCTGCTGGAGCGCATGACCACGACTTTGCAGCACCGCGGTCCGGACGACGTAGGCTATTATCACGTGGCGCCGGCGTTTCTGGGCCATCGGCGCCTCAGCATTGTCGATTTGTCCCGGGGACATCAACCGATCTATAACGAGGACCGCTCCCGACTGATCCTCTACAACGGGGAGATCTTCAACCACGCCGAGCTACGGCCGGGGCTGGAGCGCGCCGGCCATCGCTATCAGACAAACTCGGACACGGAAACAGTTCTGCATGGCTGGGAAGAATATGGACCGGCGTGCCTGGATCAGTTTCGTGGGATGTTCGCCTTCGTGATTTGGGATGAGAACGAACGCCGCCTGTTCGCGGCGCGGGACCGGTTGGGAAAAAAGCCCTTTTATTATTACTGGGACGGGGAGCTATTCGCTTTCGCCAGCGAGATCAAGGCGCTGCTGGAGCACCCGGGCATATCAAGCGCCCCCAATGATGCACTGATTTCCGAATACTTGGCGTTTGGCTACGTTAGCGGAGAGCAGACGCTGTTTCAAGGGATTTACAAACTGCCCGCGGGACACTGGCTGGAATGGGATCTTTCTCCCGATGGCCGGCCACGGCTACGGGTGGAGAGTTATTGGGATGTGCCGGTCAGCGCGGCTACGGATGGATTGTCCGACGCGGATTGGATTGCGGAAACGCGCCGCAGGCTGGAGGAAACGGTTCGCCTGCGTCTGATGGCGGATGTACCGCTGGGAACCTTCCTGAGCGGCGGAGTGGACTCCAGTGCCATCAGCGCTCTGGTGCAACGGATCAGCGGCAGCCAGGTGAAGACGTTTTCGGTGGGCTACCGGGAGCAAGCCTACAGTGAGCTGAACTACGCGCGTGAAGCCGCCGCCGCCATCGGAACTGAGCACCATGAGGTGATTCTCGGCCGCGAGGAATTCTTCCAGGCCTTGCCCGCGCTCATCTGGCATGAGGATGAGCCCATCGCCTGGCCTTCTTCCATTGCGCTCTATTTTGTGTCCCGCTTGGCGGCGCAACAGGTCAAGGTTGTGCTGACCGGAGAAGGCAGTGACGAACTCTTTGGCGGCTACGAACGCTATCGTTGGAACCAGCTGAACCTGCGCGCGGCCTCCGCTTATCGCTTTGTACCGTCTTCGCTGCGCGCCGGCGTGCGAAGGTTGCTGGTAGATGCGCCGCTGCTGCGCGCCGATTGGAGGCGCAAACTGCATCACACTTTCCTGGGCCGAGAGTTGGGCGTGGAGTCGCTGTATCTGGACAACTTCTATGCCGCCTTCTCGCGGCAGCAACAAAGCGAACTGCTGTTGCGCGAGCCGGGCTCCATTTATGATTCCTATCTCCGTTATTGGGAAGCACACGGCGAGGCCACGCGGTTGCAGCGCATGCTCTATGCAGACCAGAAGACCTATCTGGTTGAGCTGCTCATGAAGCAGGACCAAATGAGCATGGCCAGCTCTATTGAAAGCCGCGTGCCGTTTCTGGACCACCACTTCCTTGCATTTGCGATGCGTGTTCCCGACAGGTTGAGAATCCACGGTAGCGAGCAGAAGTACATTCTCAAAAAAGCGGTGGAGGACTTGTTGCCGCACCGGATTGTCTACCGCGTCAAGAAAGGCTTCCCCACACCGTTGCGCCAGTGGCTGCGCGGGCGGGACGCCGAATCGGTGCTGTCGCCACTGAGCGCGCCGGACGGCTTTCTCCTCCACTATGTGCGCGTCGAAGCGGTGCAGAAGCTGCTGGAGCGTCATCACGCCGGATGGGAGGATGGCACCGACCGCATCTGGCGCCTTCTGAATCTGGCTCACTGGGGAGAGATGCACTTTGGCAAGCAGGGCAGGAGCATGAGCGCGGAATTGGCGCGGGAGCAGTTGAACCGGTCTACGGTTGTGGGGGCCTTGCGCCCATGAAACTGCTTTGGGTCAAGACGGATTTTCTTCACCCGACTACGCGCGGCGGACAGATTCGCACGCTGGAAATGGTGAAGCGTCTGCACAGGCGGCACGAGGTGCATTATGTGGCTTTTGAGGATCCCGACCATCCGGAAGGGCTGGCGCGGGCCGGCGAGTATGCCAGTTTTTATTACTCCGTGCCCCATCGGCTTCCCAAGAAACGTTCTCTGGCCTTTGCCAAGTGGCTTTTTCAAGGACTCTGGGATGAGCTTCCCGTGGCCGTTATGGGATACAGGTCCGGATTGATGCGCCGGCGTATTGAACAACTGCAGGACAAGGAACGCTTCGACGCGATCGTCTGCGACTTCCTTTTCCCGGCGCCGAACATTCCGGACCTGGCCTCCTGTGTGCTGTTTCAGCACAACGTGGAGGCGCTCATCTGGCAGCGGCACGTCGAGCATGCAAAAACACCACTGCATCGCTGGTATTTCCGCCTTCAGGCTGAGCGGATGGCCGCCTATGAGGGGGAGGTTTGCCGCCGGGTGAAGCGCGTGATCGCGGTATCGGAAAACGACGCGCGGATGATGGAGCGGAATTATCAGCTCGACAAGGTCGGCGATGTGCCCACCGGTGTGGATGTCGATTACTTCAGGCCTCCGGCACAAACCGAACCGCGCTATGATCTCATCTTTCTGGGTTCGATGGATTGGATGCCCAACATCTACGGCGCGCAGTGGTTTTGCGACCGGATACTACCGCTGATCCGTCGGAAACGGCCCGAATGCACATTGGCTCTTGTGGGGCGCAAGCCAGTTGCAGAGATGACGGCATTGGCTGCCGCGGACCCGCGAATTACAGTGACCGGCACCGTGCCCGATGTTCGTCCCTGGCTGCATGGGGCACGGGTGTCGATCGTACCGCTGCGTATCGGCGGTGGGACAAGGCTCAAGGTATTTGAAGCGATGGCGGCCGGCGTGCCCACGGTCTCCACTACTGTAGGAGCCGAAGGCTTGGATGTGCGCGACGGGGAAAACATACGGCTGGCCGATGAAGAGGAGCAGTTCGCCGAAGCTTGTTTGGAATTGTTGGAAGACGATGCAGCGCGTGCGCGCATGGCCGCCGCCGGCCAGCAACTGGTCGCCAGCCGCTACTCCTGGGAGGTAGCCACGGAGCAGTTTGAGCGCTGGCTCGATTCATGAGCATTGATTCCAGACTGAGCAGCCTGCTGTCAGGCCGGCGCGCGATGGCGGCCGTGCTTGTGGTGGCGCTGGTGTCGCAGATCGCGTTTTTCATTGTGCTATCGCCGGAAGCGAGAACAACTCAATCCCCGGATTACACGAGTTTCTATGAGCCTCTGGCACGCAGCCTGGCAGCCGGGCAGGGCTATCGCTCCGCCGATGGAGAAGTCTCCACCTTGTATCCGCCAGGCTTTTCCATTGTGTTAGCTGCCGTGTTTCAGCTCTCCGCCGTTACAGGGATTCCTGAGCAGGCGGTGATGCGGCTGTTTATCATTCTGGGGAGCGTGCTTGGAACGCTGCTCGTGTTTCTGATCGCGCGGCAGGCGCTGCCCTTAAGGGGCGCCGCGATTGCCGCATTGCTCTGGTCGACGTATCCGTTTTATGTCTATATCTCCAAACAGGCGAATTCAGAGACTCCTTTCGCAGTGCTATTGTTCGGAGCCCTGCTGCTGTTTCTGAAAGACTGGAGAAGCGGCAGGCCGCGGATGACAGCGGCGGCCTTTGCCGGATTGTTGCTAGGCTTTGCGGCGCTGGTGCGGCCGCTGGTGCTGTTTCTGCCGGGACTGCTTGGCCTGCTGCTGCTGTGGAGGCCAGGCCCCACGGGGCGGCGTTCGCGGATTGCCTGGATGGCGGTATTCACGCTGTGCTACGGCGCGGTGCTGGCGCCGTGGGAGATCTACGTCCAACAGCATACCGGACAGTGGATCCCTGTTAGCACCAACGGCAGGCATAGCATGATGGATGGCATGACTTTCGCGCGGATCCCTCAAGGCAGCGGCCAGCTGCTGGAGGTGCATCCGAAAGTGCGCGCGCTGATGAATGCGGTCTATGATCACCACAGGGAACTGAAGACTAGCGGCGACATCGTCCGCTTCTTTTTCCAGTACGCTAAACAGGATCCGGAGGCGGCAGCCCGGATGCTTTGGCTCAAGATCACGCGTGTCTGGTATGCGACCAACGCGCAGTGGTACGAGAACTGGAATATCGCGGTGCAGATTCCCTATCTTCTGCTCGTTATTGCCGGGTTCCGGCTTGGGTGGCGCGATCCGGAGAACCACCATTTGTTCTTGATGGCGGCGGCGGTGGTTGCCTATTTTTGGGTGATGGCGGCGGTGGTGCTGCCGATCCTGCGTTACATGGTTCCCGGGCTGGCGCTTTTGATGGCGCCGGCGGCGGTTACCGTGGACGCAGCGATTCGGGCGATCGGCGGGGGCAAGCCGGGGCAGCGCCGGCTGGGCTCATGAGCGCGATCGCCGTCTTCACGGTTTCCACCGTAGTGATTATTTATGTGATGGCCGGGTATCCGCTGCTGCTGGCGTTACGGGCGCGGCGTCAATGCCGGCCTGTTGCGAAAGGCGACTATGAGCCGCAAATCAGCCTGTTGATCGCGGTGCACAACGGGGCGGAGTTTGTTGCAGCCAAACTGCGCAGCGTCCTGGCGTTGCACTATCCGCGCCAGAAGATGGAGATTCTGGTGGCCTCGGATGGCTCCACCGATGGGACGAATGAAATCGTCCGCGGATTCTCCGGAGACGATGTGCGCCTGCTGACGTTGCCCCATAGTGGCAAGTGCGCCGCCCTGAACGCCGCCATCGATCAGGCACGCGGAGAGATTATCGTGTTCACCGACGTGCGCCAGCGGCTGGATCCGGATAGTGTCCGGCTCATGATGCGCTGTTTCGCCGACCCGGCAGTGGGAGTTGTCAGCGGCGATCTACGGATTGAGAAAGGCACATCGCAGGAGGAGGCCGATATCGGGTTATACCGGCGCATGGAAAGTTGGATCCGCGACCGGTTGAGTTGGATGGATTCCATGTTCGGCGCCACAGGATCGCTGTACGCGATTCGCCGCGGCTTGGTTGTCAGGCTGCCCGAGGATCTCCTGTTGGATGACATGTACATGCCGCTAGAGGGGGCCTTCCGGCATGGATATCGTTGCGTGTTGGAACCGGCAGCCCTTGCCTACGACATTCCGACGCGACGCGAAGCGGAATTCTGGCGCAAGATGCGCACCCTTGCCGGCAACTATCAGTTGTGGATGAAATGCCCCTGGCTGCTAGGCCCTTCCAATCGCAGACTGTTCGATTTTCTTTCCCATAAAGCCGGGCGCTTGGTGCTTCCCTTTTTATTGGTGGCGGTGGCGTGCAGCTCCTGGTTTCTGCCCTCTCCATGGCGCGAGCCCGTGCTGGCTGCACAAGCTCTCTTCTATGGCCTGGCGCTGGCCGATCCGATTCTGCCGCGAAGTTCTGTGTTGAAGGGGATCTCCTCGCCGGCGCGCACCTTTGTCGTGATGATGGCGGCGGCGGTGGGCGGGTTGGCAATTTTCTTTGTTCCGGCGCGCCGGCTGTGGAAAGTAGCCGGAGGCTCCACGGAGCCGGAAGGTCTGTCATAGTCAAAAGATTATTCGCATGGCACATACGGAAATCGTGGTTCTTGGACTGGGGTATGTAGGGTGCGTCACCGCCGCTTGTTTTGCCCGGCTGGGTTATTCGGTCACCGGCGTCGACCGCGACGAGCTGAAAGTGAACGCGGTGCTTGCCGCACGCGCTCCTTTCTTTGAACCAGGGCTGGAAGAGCTGATCCAAAAAGGAGTGGCAGCGGGCAGACTGAAGGCTTCCGTCGATGCCGCCGCAGCGCTGGCACAGGCAGACTTCGCGTTCATCTGCGTGGGCACGCCGTCGCAGGCCAACGGCAGCCAGAGCCTGGAACAACTGGAGCGCATCTGCCAGCAGCTTCGTCCGGTGCTGAGTAAACGCGGTAAGCCGCTTGTGGTGGTGGTACGCTCCACGGTTTTCCCGGGCACGGCCGAGGAGGTGGTGATGCCAGCGTTGGGAGCGGCGCCCGGTCAGGCTGCGGTGGTTTCCAACCCGGAGTTTCTCCGGGAAGGCTCGGCGGTGAAGGATTTTCTGGAGCCGTCGCTGGTGGTGGTGGGAGGCGCGGATGCCGGCGCGGTCGCGCGCACCTCGGCGCTGTACGGTCCGCTGGGCGTGCCCGTCTGCCAGGTGTCGCTTCGGGCAGCGGAGATGATCAAGTATGCCTGCAATGCTTTCCATGCCGTGAAGATCGCTTTTGCCAATGAAGTGGGCGCCCTCTCCACGCGGTTCGATGTGGACCCGCAGGAGGTCATGGCCACCTTATGCCGTGATGAGAAGCTGAACATCTCACCGGCCTACTTGAAGCCCGGGTTCGCTTTCGGCGGCTCCTGCCTGCCCAAGGATCTGCGGGCGCTGAATTTCCGCGCTTCACGCCTGGACCTGGAACTGCCCCTTCTGCGCAGTGCCCTGTCAAGCAATCAGGCGCATCTGGACCGTGCCATTCACGCCATCCTCGCCTTGCCGGCCCAAAAGTTGGGGGTGGTTGGGCTGGCTTTCAAGGAAAACACCGACGACGTGCGGGAAAGTCCTGTTGTGGCGCTACTGGAATCGTTGATTGGCAAAGGGCGCCAAGTGCGGGTCCATGATCCGCACATCCGGATGGATTCCATCTATGGTGCCAACCGGAACTTCGTGGAATCCAGCATTCCTCACATCGGCAAGCTGCTGGATTCCAGCCTGGAAGGATTGTTGGGCTGGGCGGATCATCTGGTGATCGCGCAGAAACAAGGCCCGGAGGCGATGCGCAAGATTGGCGAGTCTAGATTGCCGGTGACCGATCTGGTGAACCGCGTTACGGGGTAGAGCTCCAATGCAGACGCCAGCTGCAGCGGTACGGCAAGCGCTGGCGCACGCGAAGGCAGGCAACCGGCGCCGGTTCCCGCCGCGCATGGGCGGGGCTGAACCAGCCGGATTCGTTCACATGGCCGGGAGGCAATTCCAGCTGGCGCAGAGCGCTCTCATCGGCGGGATGCCAGAAGAACTCGAGGAAGTGCTCTCCTGGCGGCCCGTCGATTTCCTCGTGAATATGGATGCAGCTTGGGTCGGACAACTCCAGCCGGCGCACATGGCGGAAGCCATTGTAGGAGCAGGAAGCCGCGACACGCTCCATTTCGCAGTAGAGTAAGCGGATTTCCGGCCCGCCCTTCCAACCGAATGGTCCATCCGGCACGGCCTGATCTTGTCCATTAATGCGCACCGTGTTGTGCGCCGCCGAGCCGCGGAAGGCGTTCCGTTGTTCCTTGTCGCTATAGCTGAATGTGCCGGGGTCGATCAGAATCTCCTGTTCGCCTTGGCGCACCACGATATGCAGCGCGTCGGAATGGCTGTGTCCGGCTCGGCCCCATCCGAAGCCGCCGCAATCGAACAGAACCTGCCGTTCATCCCGCGCCCAGACAACCATCCCGATGTTGTCAAAGCGCCTCAGTTCGGGATGGTGGTTGCCGTCTTCCAGCTCCGGCAGTGCGGGCATCCACCAAGCGCCCTGCCAGCGCCAATCGCTTCTCAACCAAGCCCAGGTTCCTCCTCCCAGTAATGCGGCTGCTGTGGCCAGCGTGGCCCGGCCATACTCAGCGGGATTGCCGAACGGGTGAAAGAACCGGCCGCCATCATCGTCCCCTATAAATGGCAGGCGCCGCGATGGTCCCATCAGCGCATCCAGATAAACAGCCATGCGTGTAAGCACCTCCTGCCAGCGCGGTTTCATGGCGCCCAGCGCGGCAGCGAACAGAAACATGTCCAAGGCGTAGACGTGATAATAGCTGGAATGCTCAAAATGACTGCCGTCGGCCTGCACCTGGCAATCCAGCTGCTGGTCCAGCACGGATTCGCCAAGCTTCCGCCAGTGTTCCGAGCGCGGCCATTCCAGCAGCACGACGCCAAGCGCATACAAGGCTACCGCTTCCCCCAGAAGGTGCGTGTTTGGGGAGAAATAATGCGAAAGATTTGCCTCCAGGTGGAGACCGTGACGGTATAGCGTCTGCAGAAACCTGGCACGAAGCGCGGCCGGAAGCCTGGGTCCATCCAGGTGGTAGATCCATATCCAGCTCAAGGCGCGGAAAGCCACCTCGAGGGCGCTGGCCCAATTGATCCCCCGCTGGAATGGGTTCTGCTCCATCCATTGCTCCAGCTGTGTAGCCAGCTCCGTACGGGACTCCTCGCGCTGATGCAGCAGAGCATCCTGAGCCAGGATGACCAAGTGCTGGTGACGGTTGAGCTCCCAGATCAGTTTGTGATCACCCGCACGGCCGGCGTCCAGGTAGGGAATTCGCCAGAAGTAGTCCGGTTCGGTTTCGCGGCCCGATGCATAGTCTCGCCGCCAGCGGATTTCCGGCCCCGTCTCCACCATGGTGCCGAGCAGCGGGATGCGATGGGAGCGGATCGAGTCAGCCAGATCCGCGATCTGTTCAGAGCATTCCGTGCCTCGAAAACGGCGGCGCAGCATTTCCGCATCCGGCAGCTTGTTCAGGGGTATTTGAGCGTGTTGCGGCGCTGCCGGCAGATGCATCAGCATCATCAGGTTCCAGAGTTCCTGCCGGATGCGGAAACCGGCCTCGCGCGGGTTCATCAGCAGGCGGGCGAGCTTCCGGATCACGGATTTCTCTCAACCAGCCGCCGGTACAGCGCAACCCATTTATTGAGGCTATGTTCGGGCGCATATTCCTGCACGGCCTCATACGCTGCCTGGGTGAGCCGCTGGACCAGGTCCGGATCTTCCAGCAGACGGAGGCAGCACCGTGCCACGCCTTCATGATCCTCCATGTCTACCAGCAACGCGGTTTGCTGATCTTTGACGATATAGGGGATTCCTCCGGCGTGAGTAGCGACGATCGGCAACCCGGAAGCCATGCACTCCAGCAGCGACCCGGGCATGCAATCAATGTTCGGCGTGGTCACGTAGATCTCGGCCTGGTCATAGAGCGACGGAATCTTTTCCTGCGGCACGCTGCCGAGGAACTGAGTGTGGCGCAAACCAAGCCCGGCGGCCATTTCCTCCAGCTCCGCGCGAAGAGGCCCGTCATGCGCAATGGTGAGGGTAGCCTCCGGATAGCGCTGCTGAATCAAGGCGAAGGCTCGGAGAATGCACGGAATGTTGTACAGAGTTTCCAGGCCGCGATTCGTCATCAGCGCCGGCCGCACAGGGCCGCGTTTGCGGTAGCGGAACCGGCTGGTGTCCAGGAAGTTCGGGATTGATTCCGCTGCGATGCCGTACCTGCCGAATACGTCCACAAGATAACCGGATGGCGCCACCACGGCATCGGCCAAGCGGATAGTGGGTATCGCGGTGCGCCAGTTCCGAAGATGATCTTCGCAGCGCCCGTCCCGGTAGTTGAGAATCACCTGCTTTCCGTATAGCTTCCCCACCAGAATCGCCGGCATCGACCACAGCGTGTATGACCAGAATGAAGCGGTGAAAATGTGCAGTACATCAGCGGAGGCGGCTCGAACCGCCAGCATGAGCATGTAATGGATGAAGTTCACCGTCGTGCGCAAATAGCGTACACGGTGCGCCCAGCGCAGTGGAGCCGGGAAACGCTGGTTAATAGGGAGGAACTTCATCGCCACCTGAGGAACCTTGGTCATCTCCCGGCGGATCCGGCCCGCTTGTATCGATTGACCTCCCACGATGTCCTCGGAGGGAGCGACCAGCAGGACGCGAATCACCGTTGGCTCTTTCCCCTGTCCCTGAGCCATGCTTCCAAAACGTACAGCCGCCACAATTGGGCGGGCGCCGCGTCCTGATTGCATACCGATTGCCAATGGGAGAGCAGCTTGCCGCCATGGATCCATCCGTTCCGGGCCAATTGGCTGTCGGAGAAAGATTCCGTTACCGCTGCGCGCCAGCGCGTTGTCATCCAGCGCTCAATGGGCACGGTGAAGCCTTGCTTGGGGCCTTCGGCTACCCGCGCGCCCAGGTGTCTTCTGGCCAACTCGCGCAAGACGGCCTTGAGCGTCCATTTCCGCAAACGGACTTCATACGGCAGTGCGGCGGCCATTTGCCAGAGTTCCTGGTCCAGAAACGGACTGCGCGCCTCCAGCGCATAGTACATGGCGCCGCAGTCCACCTTCGTCAGGTACTCACAAACAAAGCGCGTGATACGGTCATAGGCAAGAAAATCGTCCAACACGCGCCGGCCCGCTTCCATGCTCCAGCGGAGCTGCCGCGCAGCTACGGTTGCGCCGGCCAGTCTGCCCGCCAACAATCCGTGCTGTTCGTAGTACGGGAGCCCGTCGCGGGCCTGCGCCACCGCGCCTAATCCTCCTGTGGCATAGTTCAAGAAGTTGGCCGCACGCCGCGCCACTCCTTTGCGCGGGAGCGCGTCTTTCACAGTAAGCCATGCCTGCCCAGGACCAAATCGCAACGCTCCCGCCAGCAACTGGGCTAGCCGGAAATGGCGATGTTCGGGATAACCCAGAAAGACGTCATCTCCGCCATCGCCAGTGAGCAACACCGTCGCTTGCTGACGCACCGTCCTGGAGACTCGCAGGATGCCCAGTGCCGAAGTAGTGGAAAACGGCTCCCCATAGGCGGATACCAATTCCTCCAGCCCGGGCCAGCTATCGCCGGACAGCCGGATCACTTCATGATGAATTCCCAGTTGCTGCGCGGTGGCTGTTGCAGCCGGGGTCTCATCTTCTAACCCATCGGTGCCGATCGTGAATGCTTTGATATTGGCGCCCAGTTTGGCAATCGCCCAGCACACCAGGCTGGAATCGACGCCTCCGCTCAACAGCGCGCCAACCGTCACGTCCGCCTCCAGGCGCAGTTTCACTGACTCAAGAAAGAGCTCTTCTGTTCGGGCCACGGCATCCTCAAAGGAAACGCCGTTGGCGGACGCCACTGGAGGCGCCCAGTACTGCCACTGCCGGCATGCGGAGGCGCTCCATTCCAAAATCGTGGCGGGAGGCAGCTTGTGAATTCCCTCATAGATCGCCCGCTCTTGCGTCACCCATCCGAATTCCAGGTAATCCAAGACCGCGGCCTCGTCAATTTCGCCGCCAAAGCCGCCGGCAAACAACGCTCGAACCGTGGAGGCAAATGCCAGCGCCGACCCTTGTTCGGCCCACACCAGCGGCTTTACTCCCAAGCGGTCCCGCACCAAGTAGAGCTTCTTCAGATTCTCGTCCCAGAAGCCGAAGGCAAACATCCCTCGCAGCCGCCGCACCATCGGCTCCAGTCCCCACTCCTGGTAGCCGTGCAGAAGGACCTCAGTATCGGTGGCTGTTCGGAATTGACACCCTCTGTATTCCAATTCCTCCCGTAAGCGCTTGAAGTTGTAGATGGCGCCGTTGAAAACCACCCCCAACGAGCCATCCGCGCTCCGCATCGGTTGTTTGCCCGCCTCGCTCAGATCGAAAATCGCCAGTCGGCGATGCCCTAAAACCGCTGTCGGGAAACAGTCCAGTCCTTCCGCGTCAGGCCCTCGCCGCGCCAGGTCGGCAGTCATCCGCCGCACGGCCGCTAGAGCCGCCTCGCCGTTTTCCATTCCTGCCACTCCAGCTATGCCGCACATGCAGAGATTGTGTTCTCTCTTTAGAATATGTTACTTGCACGGGGCGAGAGAGGTTCCCTTGGTTGCTGGCGCCGGAAACACTGTGCGATACTCGCTGGTTGTCGGCCTCCGGACCCAGACTCGAGTGCGCCGTGTGAAGGGAGACACTTGAGCAGAATACCGGGGGTTATGCTCATGTGCTACAAGCTGCATGACGGCGGAAATGAGCGCCAAGTAGCCCAACTTGCGCTTGCTCTGGACCGCGCCCGGTTCCGCGTTCATGTCGCTGCTTTCCGCGCGGAAGGCATGCGGGAACGCGAGTTGCGGGAATCCGGCGTGCCGGTGCATGAAATCCCCATACGGTCCTTCCGAAACTCCACTCTTGTGAAAGGCGCCGCGGAGTTGCTGCGCTTGTTCCGGGAGCTGGATATCGACATTGTGCATCCGTTCGATTACCCAACCGTGGCGCTGGCGGTTCCGTTAGGCAAGTTGGCGCGGCTTTCGGTAGTGCTTTCCAGCCAGACCTGCGCGCGCGCGCTTTATAGCAAGGGCTGGCGCTTCTGGCTGCGTATCACCGACGTCATGTCGGACCGCGTCACCATCAATTCTGAATTCGTGCAAGAAGACATGCTCCGGCTCGGCGTGCCTGCCAGAAAGCTGGTTCTGCTTCACAACGGACTGGATGCGTCCAAGTTTCATCCTCACCACCGCGGGCGACTGCCGGGGCTGAAAGGCGCAGGTGTAATCATCGGAGCTGTTTCCGTGCTGCGGCCTGAAAAAGGGATCGATGTTTTGATCCGGGCGGCCGCGCTGCTAAAGCCCTCTGCCGGCGATTTCCGGGTCCTGATTGTCGGCAGTGGGGAAATGGAAGTGCCCCTGAAGGAGTTGGCCCGAAGCCTCCGCGTCGAGGACTGTTGCCTGTTCTATCCCGCTGCCTCTGATGTCGCCAGTTTCTATCGGTCCATGGATCTTTTCGTACTGCCATCCCACAGCGAATCCTTCTCGAATTCCTTGATGGAAGCGATGGCCTGCGGCTGCTGTCCGGTGGCTTCCGATGTTGGAGGCAACTCTGAGTTGGTTAAAGACGGCATTACCGGCCGCCTGTTCCCGGGCGGCGATGCGGCCGCTCTGGCTCGCCAACTGGAGTGTCTCATTGCGGATGAACCACTCCGGAAACAGCTTGCTTCGGAAGCCTGCCGGCGCATTCACGCAGGGTTTGCCATGGATGTGATCGCCAAAAGGTTCGGCGACTTCTACGAGTCCTTGTTGAGGCCCCAGCGCGGCCTCTCCGGTGAGCCATAATACAGAGAGTGTTGCGTCCAGCGACGCCTCTCCCGGGTGGCAGCACGAAGCATGCAAATAGCAAAAATGAATTCTCCTCCCCCCCTGTCGGCGCCGCGCACCATTCAGCCGCCAAGCTTTTCCCCGTCCCGCCTCCTATCGCAGTTTTGGCGGCTAACGGAGTACTGGGATCTGCTGCTGACCTTGTCCCTGCACCGTATTAGGATCCGCTATAAACAGTCTCTGCTCGGCGGCGCGTGGGCCGTATTTCAACCCCTCTCGTTGATGATCATCTATACGATCATCTTTTCTAAAGTTGCCCGCATGCCCAGTGAGGGCGCTCCTTATGCCATCTTTGTTTACGTCGCCATGCTGCCGTGGAACTTCTTTGCCGCTTCACTCACCTCGGCCTCCAATAGCCTGGTCTCACACAATACCCTCATCACGAAAGTCTATTTCCCCTGGGAGGTGCTGCCTCTCAGCTATCTCGTTGCCACCTCCATCGACTTTCTCATCGGTGTCCTGGTGTTGATCCCGCTGTTTGTCTGGTTTCAGATGGGAGTCACTCTTCACGTTCTATGGGTGATTCCGCTGATGGCGTTGGCCGCCGCTTTCGTGTTCAGTTTGTCCATGATTCTGGCCACCATTCAGGTCTATTTTCGCGATATTGGTTTGGCGCTTCCGCTTCTGCTTCAGCTGTGGATGTTCGCTAGTCCAGTAGTCTATCCGCTCAGTGCCGTGCCGGAGCGTTTCCAGGCGTGGTTCGTGCTCAACCCGATGGCTGGCATCGTGGATGGCGTTCGCCGTTGCGTTCTGCATGGCGCCTCGCCCGATTTCCACTCCCTGCGGATCAGTTTGCTGACTGTACTACTGCTTTTGCCTGTCGCCTATGGTTTCTTTAAGCACAAGGAAGCAAGCATGGCCGATGTCATCTGAAGCCACGATCGAATCCAGTGCCCGTGTCCACGTCCATTCTTGAGTTCAAAGGGGTCGCCAAACGCTACACTCTCCGGCAGGAGAGCGCCCCGGTCAACGGACTCCTTGCCCGTCTGCGTTCCAAACCGGTGGAATACTTCTGGGCCCTGCGCGACATTAATTTTTCCGTCCAAGCTGGACAGGCTCTGGGGATCATCGGTCATAATGGCGCTGGCAAAAGCACGCTTCTGAAAATCCTCAGCGGCATCACCTCCCCAACTGAAGGGATCATTTCGCTGCGAGGGCGCATGGCTGGTTTGCTTGAGGTAGGCTCCGGTTTTCATCCGGAACTGACAGGGCGGGAGAATATCTTCCTCAGCGGCACCATCCTCGGCATGCGCCGCTCCGAAATTCATCGAAAGCTTGAGGAGATTGTCGATTTCGCCGAAATCCGCCCCTTTATTGACATTCCTGTCAAGCGTTATTCCTCCGGCATGTACGTCCGCCTCGGTTTCTCCATTGCCGTGCATCAACAACTGGACATCTTGCTGCTGGATGAAGTTTTGGCCGTTGGCGATCATGCCTTTCAAAGAAAGTGTATTGAACGCGTGCAGGTGTTGAAAAACTCTGGTGTTACCATTCTGTTTATTTCCCATGACCTTAAGGCAGTGGAACAGACCTGCGCCCGCGTGTTGCTGCTCGATAAAGGCCGCATAATCTATGACGGCCTCCCTTCGGAAGCCATCCAGGCTTATCAAAGAAGCCGCGGCAGCCACTTCGGCGTGCGCAGAACCCAAGGGCCGCCGCCTGTTGAAGTACAGCGCGTGGCATTCCTGACCGAGCAGAACCAGCACACCGACCATGGCACTACCGGCGAGCCTCTGCACGTCGAGCTTCTCTTCCATGCCCACGCCCCGATGGATAATCTGGCCTTCCACCTGCTTTTTTACGGACCGGATGGGAACCTTGCCACCGACTTGAACACGCGCACCGAGTTGCTCTCCGTCCCGGAGGGCACCGCAGCCATCCGGTTCGTTTGCGATCCTCTTTGTCTTCCGCTTGGCCTCTATCAGGTCGATACCATCATTGAACGGGTGGGCGCTTCCGATCCGGTCGAACACGTGCTCGGATGCGCTCACCTGCCTGTCCTGTCCCCGCAACCGGTTCAGGGTTCGTTTCAACAGCCATGTTCCTGGCGCTTGGAGCAGCAATAGCCTCCTTGTTTCGTCGGGATTAGCCGGGCCCTTGCCCCGAGAATTCCACCTCCACCCTCCTACTACCCAGTAGGGAACATTCACCATGCGAATCCTGGTCACCGGAGGAGCCGGCTTTATCGGCTCGCACCTGTCAGAAGCGCTCCTTCAGTTGGGCCATGAGGTTGTGATCATCGACGACTTCAACGACTACTATGACCCTGCCCTCAAACTCATGAACCTGGAACAGATCCGCCAGCGCGGCCCCGTCGAATGCCATCGCATCGACATTTGCGAGGAGCCCCAGGTCATGCGGGTGCTGGCTTCAAACCCGCCGCAGGCCATCGTGCACTTGGCCGCGCGCGCCGGCGTGCGGCCGTCGCTCGACAAGCCCCTTCTCTATGAAAGGGTCAACGTCGGCGGAACCATGGTGCTGCTGGAGGCCTGCCGCCGGCTGTCGATTCCGCGCTTCGTGTTTGCCTCCTCCAGCTCCATCTACGGAACCACCAACCGGGTCCCATTCTCCGAACAGGATCATCTGAATCTTCCCGTCTCTCCCTACGCCGCCACCAAAATTGCCGGAGAAAAGATCTGCCACGCTTACGCGCACCTGTTCGGCATCAAGACAGTCTGTCTGCGGTTCTTTACCGTCTATGGACCGCGGCAAAGGCCGGACCTTGCCATCCGCAAGTTCGCCGAGGCGATCGATGCCGGAAACCCGATTCCGGTTTTCGGCGACGGCTCCAGCGGGCGCGACTACACCTACGTCGCCGACACGGTGCAAGGGATCCTCGCCGCTCTAAACTACGACTGCATGTGGGATGTGTTCAACCTCGGCAACTCGCACCCCATCAGCCTGCGCACGATGATCGAAACCATTGAGGTTCTGTTAGGGCGCAAGGCCGTGATCCAGCCTCTGCCGGATCAGCCCGGCGATGTGCCTATCACCTTTGCCGACATCAGCAAGGCACGGCGTGAGCTGGGCTACGATCCTAAGACTCCGTTCCGCGACGGCGTGGAACGGTTCCTGCACTGGCACTCCAGCGCGTTATCCTACGCGGGCCAGGCCTAAGCTTACCCGTTCCAGCTCCGTCTTTACTCTGCCGGCAAGCTCCTCCCAGTCCCCCGCCGCGCTTTGCCGGAACAGCCGCATGGTTGGATACCACTCCGTGTCGGCTCGCTCCAGCATCCAGCGCCAGTCGGCGCCGTAGGGAAGCAGCACCCACACCGGACGCCCCAGCGTGCCGGCAAGGTGAGCAGCCATCGTGTCCACCGAAATTATAAGATCCAGGTTCGCCATGATGGCGGCTGTGTCCAGAATGTCGCTGTCTTCCTCTTCCAGGTTTGTAATCCCGGTCACGCCCGCCAATTCCGCCGCCTGTGGTCCGCGCTGGAGACCGAACAATGCCACTCCTTCGGCCTGCGTCAGGCTGGCAAGCGCCGCCAGTGGCGCTGACCGCCGGCGCCCGTTGTAGTTGTCCACGTTGCCGCCCCACACCAGGCCGACTTTGAATCCGGTATGCGGCTGCAGGCGACGCTTCCACTTCTCCAGCCGGTCCGCTGGCAGGCGCCAGCCGGAAACCGGCGGCGGCACGTTGCCTTCCCGCGTCCCGAACAGCCCGGGCAGACTCAGCAGAGGGATATGTGCGTCAACCTGCGGCAGTGGTTCACCCATGGCGGCCATTTCCACCGCGTCTTCCATACATTCGAAAAGCGGTTTCACCCGCGGCTGGCACTCCAGCACAACTGTTGCGCCCCGCTCTCGGAGCAGAGGCATGTAGCGCATGAACTGCAGCGTGTCGCCAAGACCCTGTTCAGCCCACACCAACACCCGCTTGCCTTTCACCGATTCCCCCTGCCACCTCGGTTGTGCGAAGTTCCGCTTAGCGAAGCCGGGCTGCCGCAGACGGTGTTCATAACCTCGCCATCCGGTTTCGAATTTGCCCAGTGTCAAATGGGCCAGCCCCACATTCCAGGCTGCCTCGCGGTGTTCCGGGTCATGACGCAACGCCTCCTGATAATGGGCAATCGCCTCATCCGGCCGGTTCTCGGCCAGGCAGAGACCTCCCAGATTGTTATGCACGTCGGCGTTGCCCGGCTGCAATCGCAGCACTTCCTGGTACGCGTGCCGCGCCTGTTCGGTTTGGTCCACCTCGGCCAGCAGCACGCCCAGGTTGTAGAACGTGTCCACGTTCTCTGGCCGTAGTTCCAGCGCCCGGGTGTAACAGGCCAACGCTTGTCCGGTCTGGCTCTCCGCCTGATAAAGCAGCGCCATGTTGTGAAACGCTTCGGCGTTGTCCGGCTCCAGCAGCAGTGCATGTTCATAGCAACGCAGCGCCTCCGGCAGCCGCTTTTGCGCCGTCAGGCAAACGGCCAGGTTGTAACGGTTGCGGCCGCGCAACGGTTCCAGCTCCACCAGCCGCCGGTAGGCACGCTCGGCATCCGTCCACTGCTCTCCTCCAAACGAGGCTTCCGCCGCCAAATTCACTGCCTTGATCAGATTTGCACGCGCTTCCTCATAAGTTGGGTCCAGCTCCAAGGCGCGCTCAAAGCTCCGCCATGCCGTATCCCAATCTCCCTCCTGCGCCACCGCCGCGCCCAGCGCGTTGTGCGTATCCGGACTCCCAGGCTCCAACTCCAGCGCACGGCCGATTCTCCCGCGTGCCTCCGCCACCCGGCCGGAGGCCGCAAGCGTCCGCCCGAGTTTGGCCAGCGTCGGCACGTGATCCGGATTCAACTCGAGTGCCCGCTCGTAGGAGGTAATGGCCTCCTCCAAGCTGCCTTGGCGGCTTAGCGCCAAGCCAAGATTAGAGAAGTACGTGGAGGCCGGTGCGATGTCGGCCGCGCGGCGGATCAGCCTCACCGCGGTCTCATGGTCTCCCTGTTCACTCGCGACCACCCCCAGCAAGTGCAGCGCATCGGTGTGAAACGGGTCGCGCGCCAAGAGCCCGCTGTAACAAGCCGCCGCTCTGTCCAGTTCCCCGCCGCGGTGATGCTCGATCCCATCCTCGAGCAGTTGTTGGTGTTCTATGGCTGGCATATCATCTCCTCAATCCCTCCCTTGTCCAACCGGTAGCGCGCCTGGTAAAAACGCGGCGAAGCACCCACTTGCAGTGAGTAATTGTCCGGCGCCAGGCTTCGCACCCGGCAGCGAATCTGATACTCCATCGCAAGCCGGCACAAAGCGCCATAGACGCCCGACGCCGCCAGGTGATCCTCCACCACGATGGCCTGATCGTGGCGGGCCAGCGCACCGGCTACAACCTCCTCATCGAGCGGCCGCAGCCGCTGGCAGATCAACACGGAAACAGCAGGGTTGGTCTCCTGCACCGCGATGCAAGCCGGCGCCGTGGCGCCGTAGCCTATGATTAGTGTTTGCCGCCCGGAGCCCGGCAGATAGGCCGTTTCCCCCTCAAGCGCCGGATGATCGAAATTGTCCTTGGGCATACGCACATAGGCCGGCCTCTCCCGCTCGATCAACCGCCCCACCAGTTCCCTCGCGCAGTTCGTAGAAGAAGGGCAATAGAGATCGATGCCCGCCAGCGCGCCCAGCGCGCCCAGCTCATCCACCACGTGATGCGTGGGCCCCAGCGGCGCGTTGTCGAAACCGCCCGAAGTCCCCAGCAGCGTCACCGGATAGCCGTGCAGCGCCACGTCGTTGCGGATCTGCTCATAGGGCCGGTGCACCAGGAAATTGGAGATCGTGTAGGCAAACGGCCGGTAACCCAGATTGCATAACCCGGCGCTGATCCCGATGAGATTCTGCTCGGCAATGCCGACGTTGAGAAACCGCGATGGATAACTCTCGGCGAACCGCTCCACCAGGTTGATCCCCATGTCCGCGGTCAGAAAGAAAACGCGCTCATCGGCCTTCATTGCCGCAAACAACGCGTCCATGATGATGCCTCTCATTGGCGCATCGCCTCGGCCAGCGCCGCCAACGCCGCGCGGAACTGCTCCTCTCCAAGCGAGCGGTAGTGCCAGATCGGCTCATTCTCGGCGAACGGAACCCCCCGCCCCTTCACCGTGTTGCAGATCACCACGCCGGGCTCGCCACGCCGCTCGATCGATTCCAGCGCCTCTTGAATCGCCTCCACGTCGTGTCCGTCCACTACATAAGGCTCAAAACCGAAACCGGCGAAGCGGTTCTCTAGCGGCTGCAGATCAATCACCCGATCGGTTGCAGTGATTGAGCTGATCCGGTTGTTATCCACCAGCGGAACCAGATTGCGCAAACGGTGATGACGCGCAAACATGAGCGCCTCCCAAACCGAGCCCTCCTGCAGTTCCCCGTCGCCCATTACGCAAAACACGCGGCTGCCTTCATCGCCGCGGGAGCGTAGACCGATCGCGCAGCCGCAGGCCACCGGCAACCCGTGCCCCAGTGCCCCGGTCGAGTGCTCCACTCCCTTCACCGCATGACTGACATGTCCGGCAAGCAGGGAGCCTTCCCGGCAGTAATCGGCGAGTGCATCGGCGCTCAGCAGCCCGTAATGGTGCATCACCGCGTAGACCGCGGCCGCGCAATGTCCCTTGCTGACGATGATCCGCGAACGGTCCGGCCGCCCTTGCCGGATCGCCTCCACATCCACGGCCCCGTAGAGCGCCACCAGAATATCCACCACCGACATGCACGGACCGAGGTGCGAAGCGCCGGCGCGGTAGAGCATCTCCAAAACCGTCGCGCGAACCTGGTTAGGCTCTACACGCAGGCAGGCACTTGGCATAAGCTCTCCAATCCCTGAACCAATTCCATTTGCGGGCGCCAGTTCAGTTCCGCGCGCGCCTTGGCGTTATCGGGATTCCGCACGCTCACTAGACGCGGATTCTTTTCCAGCACGCGCGGGCGGCGGCCGAGAATCCGCGCGCTTTCCTCAATCACTTCTCCCAGGCTCACCAGCCGGTCCCCGCTCAGATTGAACACGTCCCTGCCCGGGCGGCCAAGCACCGCTAGTATCCCTCGCGCGATGTCGTCTACGTGAATGAAACGCCGCGCGGTGGCCAGAGCGCCCACCTCCACTTCCTCGCGCGTGCGCACCGCTTCAAACAACGCCTCCACCGCCGACCAGTTCCCTGGCCGCGGCCCATACACAATCCCGAACCGCAGCACCGCCGCCGCCGCCAGCTCGCCGTGCCGGTGCGCCATCTCCAGCAGCCGCTCCCCTGCAAGCTTTGACAGCGCGTATTCAGAGAGAATGCGGCTCGCATCGATGACCGATTCTTCGGTTTGACAGCCCTGGCTGCTCACCTCACCGTAGACCCATTCGCTCGAGGCAAACACGAATTGCCGAACGCCGGTCACCTGCGCCGCCTTGATCAGGTTCAGTGTTCCTCCCACGTTGACCGAGAAGGCCTCGGCGGGATCGCGCCGGCAGTCCTGCTCGCGCGAGATTGCCGCCAGATGAACCAGCGCATCCGCGCCGGCCGGCAGGCGGCGGTGCAGGCCCGGATCGCGAATGTCAACCTGGATTTCATCGATCGCCTGCACCGGCAGCGCGTCAATGCCCAGCCACTGGATTCCCTGGTTGCGGCAGGCGCGCCGCAGAGCCTTTCCGATAAAGCTTTGCGAACCGGTCACGACCAGCTTCATGAAGAAACCTCTCCGGCAGGCCGCCGCCGCAGGAACCCGTCCGGACAGGAGGTCACATGCAGCCGCGTGTAGTAGTCATCGGGGCAAAACTCCCTGTGTTCGTCGAGAAACTCCCGGATCGCCTTGAGTGGATGATCGTCTTTCCATTCCGGCTTGCCGCTGGGAATGTCCCAGACATGGGCCTGCGCGCCGTCCATCACCACGAGGTAGCTGCCCGGCGTCACCAGGCGGTGATACAGCTCCAGCTCCTTGCGCACATGCTGGTGGGAGTGATTGGAGTCCAGGACCACCATCACCGTCTTGGACCCGGCCACGCGCCGCTCCACCTCAGCCACCGTAGACAGCTCCACCGAACTGGCCTCGATCAATTCAATCCGGTGCGCCATTGGATGGCTGCGCAACGCCACGCGGTTGTACTGCCGCACCTCCACATCCACGCCGATCACGCGCCCCTTGCCCGCCAGCTCACAAACCGAGGCATAGCAGACCGCCGAGCCGCCGTGCGCCAACCCGCACTCGACAATAAAGTCAGGCCGCAGACGCCAGATCAACTCCTGCATCATCAGCACATCGCCGGGCGTCTGGATGATCGGGATGCCCATCCAGGTCGGCTCATACATCAGCCGGTACTGAGTGCTCAGCTTGGTCCATAGGCCAGCCACCATCTCCAGCCCTTCTTGCGAGTAGACTGGCACGCTATGCCGCTGCTCGCCGCACTCCAGAATCAGTTGCGCTCCCTTTTTGGCGACCAGCTCGCGGTTATACAATGCGCACCTCCGGAACGGGAACAATGAAGCGGCCGCCTTTTTTGTGATACTCCCGCTGCTGCTTCATGACTTCGTCAGCGAAGTTCCAGGCCAGCAGCAGCAGGAAGTCCGGTTGCTCCTGAAGAATGCGCTCCGGCGGCACGATCGGAATATGCGAGCCGGGCGTGTAACGGCCCTGCTTGAGCGGGCTGCGGTCGGCGATGAAATCGATTGTTTCCGGGCCTAGTTCCAGGTACGACAGCAGCGTCATGCCCTTGGCTGGCGCGCCATATGCGGCAATCGTCTTGTCCTCATACCGGATCTTGTCGAGCAGCCGGCGCAGGTCGCGCTTGATCAACCTTGTGCCGGCGGCAAAACGCTGATAGGTTTCCAGCTGATCCATGCGGCGGCCCTTCTCTTCGCTCTCCAGCTTTTCCACACTGGCCTTCACAGGAGCGCCGGCGCGCTGGATCCACATCCGCAGTTGCCCGTGATGCACTGGCAGCCGCTCCACGTCCACCACCTCGAGACCATGACGCTGAAGCAGCCGCCGCGCCGGACCCAGCGCCCAGTAGGAAACATGCTCGTGATAAATGGTGTCAAAGGCGCGCTGTTCGAGAATGTCCATCAAATAATGCGCCTCGATGACCAGTACTCCATCGGGCGCCAGCAGCCGCTCCACCCCAGCCAGGTAATCGCCAAGGTCGGGAATGTGCGGGAAGGAATTGGTGGCTGTGATCACCGCCGCCGGACCGTATTCACGACGGATCCGGCCGCCGGCCTGCTCGCCAAAGAAGGCGGTGAGCGTCTCGATTCCGTTGGCCTGAGCCAGCGGCGCCAGGTTGGCCGCCGGATCCACGCCGAGCGTTCGAACCCCGTGACGGGCGAATCCGGAAAGAAGCGTTCCGTCATTGGATCCGATGTCCACCACCAGGTCGCGGCTTCTCAGCTTGCGGCGTTTCGCAACGGTAGAGGCAAGCCCGTGCAGGTGTTTTGTCAAGGTTTCCGACGCCGAGGAGACGTACAAGTAATGATCAAACATCGCCCCCGGAGGGACGCGGTCAAGTAGTTGCACATGATGGCAGCGCTCGCAGAAACCAGCGCGCAGGGGAAACTCGGGCTCGGGCTCTCCCACCCGGCCGGGTTCCAGAAACCGGTTTGCCAGCGGTGTATTTCCGAGGTTAAGAAACTCCTGAATCTGGTCGGATTCGCAAACCAGGCAGCAGCACAGCGGTGGCGCCTGTATCGACGTTGAGGATTCTTTCAGTTGCAACAATTGCCCCACTCCGGGTTCTCCTTAAACCACTCGATGGTGGCGCGCAGGCCTTGCTCGATCGCGGTGGACGGGCGCCAGCCCAGCAGTCTTTCCGCTTCCCGCCAATCGCCGGAGCAGGTGACGATCTCGTCAGGACGCATCGCGCCGCCGGTTTCCGGAACGGCCTCCGATCCGGCAAGCACTAGCGCCAACGCCGCCACATCCCGCACCGCTCTACCCTGCCCCGAGCACAGGTTCATCACAGCGGGCTTCGGTAACTGCTCCTGGCCGGCGAGCACGAGAGCCTCCACCACATCGTCGATGTAGATGAAGTCGCGCTGTTGCGCTCCGCCGCGGATTTTCAGCGGCCGTCCGGCCAGAGCCGCAGCGATCGCCGAGGGAATCAGCCGTGCCGGATGTTCCCATGGGCCGTAGGGAGTGAACAGGCGCAGCAGCACCGTCTCCATCCCATACAGCCGCGCGTAGGTCTCCACCAGAATGCCGGCCGATGCCTTGGCCGCCCCCAGCAGCGTGGAGGGCTTCAGCGGCATCTGTTCGTGCAGCCGCTCGCCATCGCCATACTCGGCCGCCGAACCGGTCACGATCAGCCGTCCGCTACCCTGCTCGCGTAGAGCTTCCAGGATAGCCAGCGTGCCGAGTCCAATCACCCGGTAATGCGTTGCCGCCGGGGTCTCCGCGGTGCGGAAATCGGTGCTCGCCAGGTGGTAGACGATCTCCGGTTGCACCTCCCAAACCGCATCCGCCACGGCACCTGCGTCCTGCATGTTCACCGGCAGTTCCACCAGCTGCGATTCCAGATCGCGCAGCCGTGGGGCGCCGCCTCCGCCTGTGCGCAGCGCAAACACCTGGTGGCCGTCACAAACCAGCCGCCGCGCCAGGTGCGAACCGATGAAGCCCGCCGCGCCGGTAATGAGGATCCGCTTATTCGACATGCGGCATCAGCACGCGTGAGCCCTGCGGCTCGCACCGTATGCTTACCTCCTGCAAATCCGGCAGCGCGGCGCGCACTGCCTCCCGCCGCTCGGCCGGAACCAGGAACAGCAGAAAGCCGCCTCCGCCGGCGCCGCACAGCTTGCCACCCCAGGCGCCGGCTTCCATGGCACGCCGGTACCATTCGTCAATCCTCGAATTGCTGATGACCGATGCCAGGTTCCGTTTCAGCCGCCAGCAGGCGTCCAGAACGCGGCCCGTCTCGTGCGGTTCGCATCCAGCGCCAAGCAGATAGTGGAGTTGATGCGCATGCTCGCGCAGCAGCAGCAGCTCTGTCATCTTCTCTGCGGTGTTGCGGCTCTGCTCGGTGAGCACCTCGGCGGCGTTGCGCGTGATGCCGGTCCAGAACATCATCGCCTTGGACAACAACTGCGCCGGCCCGCCGCCGGTGAATTGTTGCGGCTCCACCGAAACGCCTCCGGTCGGCAGGAAGCGGAAGAAATTGAAGCCGCCGAAGGCGGCGGCATAGTGATCCTGCTTGCCGATGGGCCTGCCCAGAATGTCGATTTCAATGTGCGCGGCCTCCTCGGCAAGCTGGCCGGCGGAAACCGCCTCGCCGCGGTAGGCGTGCAGCGCATTGAGCAAACCCACGGCGAAGGCGCTGGATGAACCTAGCCCGCTAGCGGCCGGGATATCGGCCACCGTGCTCATGTAGATGGGGGGCCGGACGTCCAGGAACCGGAAGCATTCCCGCGCAATCTGGTTGCGGATCTCCTCCACCGTCGTGACTTCTTCGGTTTCCGAGTAGTTCAGCCGGATCGGCGCGCCGAACATCTCGTCATGCCGCTTCAGGGTGACGTAGACGTATTTGTCGATGGCCGTGCTCAGCACTGCTCCGTACTGCTTTTCATAGAAGCCTGGCAGATCGGTACCGCCGCCGGCCAGGCTGATCCGCAGCGGCGTGCGGGTGACAATCAGGCCGGAGGCGAGTGCCCGTGGCGCCGGCGGCGCCAGGAGACTAACCGTGCTGCAGGGACCAGTCATAGGGAATCGAGGGATCGAACGGAGGGCGCCGCAGCATCTCGTCCGGGGAATGCGGCTCGGAGGCGCAGTTGGCCATGATCACCAACTTGTCCCCGTAGGCTTTGTAACCATTGGCGATGCCGGGCGGAATCTGCACCAGCACGTAGTTGTCTTCGCCGAAGAAAACCTCCTGGAGTTTGCCCTTGGTGGGGGAGTTCTCCCGCAGGTCGTACATGACGAGCTTGGCGCGGCCGCTCAGCACGGCGTTGTTCACCGTCATGGTCCGGTGAATGTGCCAGGCTTTGATCGTGCCCGGCCAGGCACAGGAAAAGTAGATCTCGCCGAAGCTGACGAAATGCGGGTCGGTCGCCTTCAGCATGTGCATGATCTTGCCCCGCTCGTCGACGATCTGGCGGAGCGGAACCACCTCGACGCCGTCGATCATCGGGCGGCCACCTCCTCCAGAGTTCGTTCAGCAGACTGCCAGCGGAGTGTCGAATTTAGTCGATTTGTGTCGATCAGGTGCCGCAGCCACTTCAGGCGGGTGAATTGCGGGCTATGGAACTGCTCTGAAGTCAGCGAGATGCGGCGAAACTGAGAGATTAGCTGACTCACCCCCTCTTCGACACTCCACCGGAGCCGGAACTCCGGCAAAAGGTGTCGAATTCTGTCGAAGTTTGTCTTATAGGTCCGCTGGTCGGCGTCGGGCTGCGAAAGGAACTCCACTTGACAGCCTGGCACCTGGGCGGCGGTGATCCGGGCCAGATCGCGGATCTGGTGGTTGACGGTGGCAGCCGCGGCGTTCAGGGCCTGGTTGTGGATCCGCTCCCGGGGGGCCTCCAGGACGGCCAGGAAGACCGAGGCAACGTCTTCTATATGGACCACCGGGCGCCATGGGGCGCCGTCGCTGTAGACGGTCACCTTGCCGGCTGTGACTGCCGCGCCTGCCAGACTGTTCAGCACCGTATCGAAGCGCATCCGCGGAGAGAGTCCATAAACGGTTCCGTTGCGCAGGAAGACCGGTGAAAAGTCAGGGGTTGCAAGCCCGGAAATGGCCTGCTCGGCCAGAACCTTGGAGCGGGCATAGGTGGTCTTGGGATCGAGCGGGGAGTCCTCGTTGACCTCGGCCGCCTCGCCTGAGCCGCCATACATGATGCAGGAGGAAGAGAACAGGAACCGCTGGACCCCGGCAGTGCGGGCCATCAGCGCCAGCCTTGCCGAGCCTTCCAGGTTGATGGATTCCGTCCAACTGTCGTTGAGGTTGCCAATCGGATCATTGCTCAATGCCGCCAGATGGACCACGGCGTCGAAGCCCTCCAGATCGTGCGGCCTCCCATCGCGGATATCTTTTTCAAGATGTAGCACCGGAATGGGATCGGCAACCAGGGTGCAGCCGTCAAAGTAGCCGGTGTCGAGCCCGACAACCTGGTGGCCTGCCTCGATGAAGCGCGACGCCATAACCGATCCGATGTAGCCCCTGTGGCCGGTGATCAGTACACGCTGAGCCATTCTCTATACGCCTCTCTTTCGGTTTGTTCCAGAATCGCGGCGGCAACTTGAGCCAGGCTGCGGCCCTCGCTTACTTCGGCGTAACGGCAGCCGGCCGCCTCGGCGGCCTCGGCATCGCGCGGATCGTCGCCAACGAACCAAGTGCGCGTGAGGTCCAGGTGATAATCGCGCTGGGCCTCATAGAGCATCCCCGCCTTGGGCTTGCGGCAGTCGCAGCCTTGGTCCCATCCATGGGGGCAATAGTAAGCGGCCTCGATGCGGCCGCCTGCGGCTTCGGCCTCATGCTTCATGCGGCGGTCAATGATGGCCAGGTTCTGCTGCAGCACCATGCCGCGCGCAATCCCTGCCTGGTTGGAGGCAACCAGCACGCGATAGCCGGCTTCTTTCAAGGCGCGCAGGCCTTCGCGCGCGCCATCCAGCCATTGCCACTCGCGCCAGGAGCGTACATAATCGCCCGGCGCCGGGCGGCGGTTCAGCACGCCATCGCGGTCGACAATAATGGTTTTTGCGCGTGCAAAGAAGGTTTCCGTCAGCGGCAAACGGTCGGGGCTTCCCACGCTGTAGTAGCGATGAGGCGTGGTGAAGGCCGCCAACTGGCGTTCGGCGGCCCAAAGTGGGTAAAGCTGCTTTTCAAACGGGGCATTTTCTTCGGTTAGTCCAGCCAGGGCCTGCCGCCGTAGAATCAGATAACCGATGTCGACGCCGTTGAGCCCGGCTGACTCTCGTGTGTGGTCGTACCGGGTGACAAAGCCGGTCTCATCGACGGCGAGGTTGGAGCGGCTGTAGCCGTCCGAGTTGCTGTAGACGGTCATCTGCGCCAGCGGCTCGCCGGCTTCCAGGTAGCTCTGCCACATTCGCAGGAAGCGCATCGGCCAGTAGTTGTCGCAGTACATCAGCAGGAAGCGTTCTTCGAGCCTGGGCAGGGCGTGGCGCAGGCGGAGCCCGGTCTCCCAGTCGGCTGGCGTCACCAGGCATTCGGCTCTGTCGCCGACATAGTTGCTCGTAAGATCGGGCAGATAGCCCAGCAGCAGCAACACGCGCTCAAAGCCCTGCTCACGCAGCATCTCAAGCACATACTCCAGAAACGGTCTTCCGTGAACCGCGAGCATGTGCTTGGGGCAGGTGGCGGTAAGGGGCCGCATTCTTTTACCCATGCCGCCGGCGAGAATGACGGCTTGCCGAGGACGGGGAATCATACGGCGATCCTTTGGCGGCACCAGTTGGTCCACATGGCGCGGTAGGCGCACTCGAGTTGGGCAGTGAAGGAGACGGCATCCACAAGGCGCGAGACGCCCATGCGTTGCCGCAGGTCGGCGCGGATGTCGGCAAGCTTGTGTGGCTCGCCGGCCAAGCGCACGGCAAGAGAGACATAGTCTTGTGGCGTGGAGGCGGCAAAATCGGCCAGGCCGACGGCGTCAAGTAGACTCAGCCCGACGCGGGAGACGTGTTGGCGGCCAAGCAGCGTCACCAGGGGAACACCCATCCAAAGCGCCTCGCAAGTGGTGGTGGTGCCGTGATAAGGCCAGCTGTCCAGGGCCAGATCCAGCAGGCGGTAGGAATCGAGGTGGCCGACAAGGGACTCCACCAAGCCGGACATGAAGACGCGTTCCGGGGCCACGCCGCGCGCGGCCATCTCGCGCTGCAACCTCTGGCGCGCCTCGGTTTCCGACAGCGCCTTATTCTTGATGGCGATGCGCGAGCCAGGCACGCGGCACAGGATCTCGGCCCACAGATCCAGCGTGGCGGGGCTGATCTTGGCCATGGTGTTGAAAGAACCGAAGGTGAACTGTTGGCCGGAGAGCGCCGGTTGCGGCGCCACGGGGGGAGCATCAGGCCACGGACGGAAGCAGAGAAAGCCAGCAGGCAGGCGTACCAATTGTTCGGTGTGGAAGCGCTCGGTTTCCCCCGGCGGATCGGCCCAGGGATCGGTAATGCGGTAATCCATCGCGTCCAACCCTGTGGTGTCCGGGTAGCCGAGATAAGTCGCCTGAACCGGCGCGGGCCGGCCGGCGAACTCGATCAAACGGCTGTTGGCGGTGTGGGCGCCAAGGTCGATGAGAATGTCGATCGCATCGGCGCGCACCTGCTGATGAAACCGTTCATGATTGAAGCCAAGCACGGAGCGCCACCCGGCGTCGGCCAACTGCTGAAAACGCTGCGTCTGGGGATCGGGCCGGGCTACGCTGCCGTAGCAGAACACTTCAAAACGGCCACGGTCATGCTGCTCCAGAATCGGCTCGAGAAAAAAGGCGACCGAGTGGCGGCGGAAATCGGCCGAGACATAGCCGATGCGAATGGGACGGTCGGGATCGGGCGAGTTGGGATGCGGAGCGTGGAACCCGGCCATGCGCGGCTCGTACTGGCGGCCATATTCGCGATGTGCCTCGAGGATCTCCTCGGGACCGACCTCCCCCAGATAGTGCATGTTAAGCAGCAGATTGGAATGAGCGTGGTGATTGGATGGAGCCAGCTCGATGGCCTTGCGGTAACAATCAAGCGCTTCCGGGATTACACCCTGATCGGTGAATGCGCAGCCAAGGTTGTTCCAACTGGAAGGATTGGATGGCTTCAGCTCCAGTGCACGGCGCAAATAGCCAATGGCCTGCTCCGGGCGGCCGCGGTCGCGCCAGTTGTTGGCGAGGTTAATGAGCGGGTCGACGTAGTCGGGCCGTATTTGGAGAGCCTTCTCAAAGCGCTGTGCACCCTCCTCCAGCCGCCCCATTTCCTGCAGCGTGACGCCGAGATTATTGACTGCTTCGGCGAAGTTTCCATCGGCGGCCAGAGCGTTTTCATAGGCCGCGATCGCCTCCGTGTGGCGCCCCAATTTCTGGAATGTATTGCCGATGTTGTTATGAACCAGGAAGTAGTCCGGCTTGCACTCGAGTGCCCTGGAATAAGCTTGCAAGGAGTCCTCGTACCGGCCCAGGCGCTGGAAACAGTTACCAAGATTGTTCCAGGACTCGGCCGACTGGGGCATGTCTTTGACCAGCGACCGGAGAATCTCCAGCGCTTCCTCCAGCCGCCCCTCTTCCATCAGGAAATTGCCGAGGTTGCCACGGCCCTGCACCAGACCCGGCTGCAACCGCAAGGCTTCCTGCAGGCAGGCGCGCGCCTCCTCGATCTTCCCCCGACCATGCAGCAGCGCAGCTTTGTTGCTGAGCGCTTCCGGATATGCCGGCCGTAGCAGCAGCGCGGCTTCATAGCGTTCCAGGGCCTCCTGGTAGCGGCCCAGCGCATGAAGGGAGTTGCCGAGATTGTTCTCCGCCTCGGCCATCGACGGGTTGAGTTTCAGCGCGTGATGGAAACATTCCATCGCTTCCTCATGGCGGTTCTCACCAGCCAGCAGATTTCCGAGGTTAAGGTGGCCGGTCGGCTCTTGCGGCAGCGCGGCGACGTATTCGCGAAGATGCCGGATGGCATCCTGAGGTTGACCCATGGCCGCCAGCGTCAAGGAAAGGTTGAGCCGCGCCATCGGGTGGGCGGCGTTCAGGGAAAGTGCCTTTTCCAGACTGACGCGCGCTTGTTCATGATTGCCGAGCGTCAGCTGATAGCGGCCGAGATTGCTGTGAAAGTCGGCCACCTCCGGCTTGACCGATACGGCGCGGCGCGCGTATTCGGCGGCCGCAGCCGGATCACCCAACTGGTAAACGGCTACGGCAAGCAGATGCAACGCGTCCGGATTACCGGGCTGGCGGGTGAGCAGCTCGCGATACAGGCTGGCAGCCTGCTGGTGCTTGCCCTGCTGGAGCAGTTCCACCCCGCGATTGATGGTTTTGACGATCGAGGCCACCGCAAGCGGTCCTGTCGATAAAGACAACAAGGCAGTGATTGCTCACCGCCTCCCTCTTTTGTCGGCAGTTTCGAGCGGGCGCAGTATTAGCCTTGGTTTGCGGGAAGGGGTATCTATTTCGGGTGAGGGATAACGCCCATGATCATAATCGTGTCGCCAACGATCTGGAGATAGAAGCGCCACTCGCGATTCACCCGCCCCTGCCACCTGTGTCTTGGAACTTCTTGGCGTGTAGACCAGGGTGCAGTAGGTTTTGTTCCAAGAGTTTCATTTGTTTTCAAAATGCTTTCTTGACCGCCGCTGGGGCATTATCCACAGCGTCCAGCGCGGCCCGCGCATAGCCGATTTTCATCGAGAGCGCTTGGCCTATTTTATTGGCGGCATCGCAGTGTAACATCTCTCGCTGGCTGTAAGGCTTAGCTGGTGCGGAGATTACGCAGGGTAATCACCGCTGAAAGATGCAAACAATCCACGTGGCTGGTGTCAGGACCGCAGCGGCCCGATGGAGGTGGTTTCCGGGCCGGCGGGCGGGAGCGCGGGCATTTTGAAGCGCAGGCCGCGGCGGCGCGGCTGCCGCGCGCGGCGTAATAGAGCAGCGCGGCGGGACATTCTGGAGCTTGTTGAGCATGGGATTCCTGACCGAAACTGTGCGGGCCGGGCGCAGCGCCAGCCATACGCTTGCCGCGGTTTGGGACAATAGACGCTGGTTGTGCACACAACGATGACAGCAAGACGCGTCCCGCTGCTGGATCTGGCGGCGCTCCACGCACCGATTCAGCGCGAGATTGACGCCGCGATACGGGCGGTGGTGGATTCGCAGCAGTTTATCCTCGGCGAGGCAGTGGCGCGGCTAGAGAAACAACTAGCTGCCTACTGCGGAGCTGTGTACGCGATTGGCTGCGCGTCGGGATCGGATGCCTTGTACTTGGCCTTGGTGGCGCTTGGTATTGGCGCGGGCGATCGAGTGTATGTGCCTGCGTTCACGTTTTTCGCCACCGCTGGGGCTGTTACACAAGCCGGCGCCGAGCCGGTCTTCGTCGACATTGACGAGGCGACATTCAACCTGGATGCGGCGCATCTGGACAAGATGATCCGCGAGAAACCTGACGGTAAAGCGGTGATCGCGGTGCACCTGTACGGCGGGGCGGCGGATATGGATGCGATTGGCGCGGTTGCAGCGCGGCATGGGCTGGTGGTAATCGAAGATGGAGCGCAGTCGATCGGGGGCGAGTACAACGACCGGCGGCTGTTGTCGATCGGGCGAATCGGCTGTCTTAGCTTTTTCCCCACCAAGAATCTGGGCTGCTTCGGCGATGGCGGGATGCTCACGGCCAACGATGCGGAGCTGGCAGAGCGGCTTCGAGCGCTGCGGGTGCACGGGAGCCGTGAGCGATACCGGCATGATGAGGTTGGCGTGAATTCACGATTGGACGCGTTGCAGGCGGCTGTGCTGCTGGCAAAGGCCCCCTATCTGGATGAGTGGACGCAGGCGCGGCAGCGCAACGCCGCCCTTTACACCGGCTTGCTTGAGGATGTGGCCGAAGTGGAATTGCCGCGCGCTGCAGCGTACCAGACACGCCACGTCTTCAACCAGTACGTAATCCGGTGCCAGAGACGTGACGAGCTGAAAGCCCACCTTGCCGGGCAAGGCGTAGGCAGCGAAATCTATTACCCGATTCCGCTGCACTTGCAGCCTTGTTATGAGGGCCTCGGCTACCGTGAGGGGCAGCTGCCGGCGAGTGAGCAGGCCTGCCGCGAGGTGCTGGCGCTGCCGGTTCATTCCGCCTTAACCGGAGCCGACATCGAGTATGTCTGCGGACGGCTGCGCGAGTTTTACGGTACGGTTTAGCCTCTGAGCAGACTGAGCACGGCCTGCGGCGCCACGTTGGCCTGGGCCAGAGCGGCAATACCGGCCTGTTGCAGGATCTGCGCCCGGGTCAGGTTGGCGGCTTCGGCGGCCAGATCAGCGTCGCGGATGCGCGACTCGCTGGCGGCGAGGTTGTTGATCTGCGTCTGCGCGAGGCTGATGGCGAAGGTGAACTGGTTCTGACCGCGGCCGACAGTCGCCTGCACCTTGCCGAGCTCGGCGACGGCCTTGGCGAGTGCGGTGACGGCCGCTTCGGCGTTGGGCTGGGTGGAGATGTCGATGCTGGCTCCGCCGGCGAGCACGCTGGATTCGACCACGGCGCCCTGGCTGTCGCTGATGCCGGTGTCGCCGGCATTATCGCCCACGCTCACCTGGAAGGCTGACAGCGAGCTGAGGAAGCGGATCTTCTCGGCTCCGCCGTCGTTGGCGTCACGCTCCTTTACCGCCACGATCTTCCGCAAGTCCGCGTTGGAGGAGTCCTGGATCTGCGCGTTGATGTAGCTGATGGCTTCGTCGATCGTCCGGCCGCGCTGCGCGTCGCTGTCGGCGGCGAGGGTGATCGCCACCGACTGCGATGCGCCTGAGCTGTCCTTGATCGACACCGTGATCGTCTGATCGTCGTTGCCGTTGCGGATCGGCGAAAAGGCTAGCAGGCTGGAGGCCGATGCCCCGCCGGAGTTGACCGTCGCGGTGGAGGTCTCTGAGCCGCCATTCACCGAAGTTGAGGTGGTCACCCCGGCCAGTGTTCCGAATCCGTAGGTCGCGCCGGAGGTGTTCGAACTCACCCGGAAGTATGTGCCATTGTTGGAATTGATCCGGATTTCGCCGCTAGAAACCGAGGCCACCAGGCCCGCCTGCTGCAGCGTGGAACTGTTGGCAATCGCGGTATTGATGGTGGCCACGACCTCGGCCGCCGTGGTCGTCGTACCGAAGGTATGCGACAGCGTCACGTAAGCGCCGCCACCGACGGAGATGCCCAGCACCGAAGCGCCGGTGGAAGAGGTTGCAAAGCCGGAACTGGTGACCGACGTCGAATCGAAATCGGTAGCCGACGAGCCAACTTGGGCGGTGCCCAGACCGAGCCGGTTGCCGACATCGTTCACTGCCAGCACCTCAAAGTTCTCTCCGCGCCGCGAAGTGAAGGAGACGGCGGAGCCGGCCGAAGCCGCCGTCACCGAGATGCCGGCCGCGATCAGGCTGGAGTCGTTGGCCACCAGGCTCGACAGGCTGGCAAGCGCCGTATCCACGGTGATGGAGGTGGTGACGGCGATGGTGAGGTCGACGGGGGAGGCCAGTGAGCCGCCCTGCACGCGCACGATGACGTTGCGCGCGGAGTAGAAAGTGGTGCCGGTGGAGGCGGCGCTGGCCGCCCCATCCACAATGTAGTCTAGCGATGTGCCGACGTTAGCCGTGTGGTTGCCGAGTAAGGCATTGGCAAGCCGGTCGCCGGCCGCCACCTGGAAGGCCGCGGTGGAGGATTGAACCACCAGGTTCTGGGCGCCGGTGGTTGGATCGGTCACGATGCGGGCGCGAACGCCGGTGTTGCGGAAGGCGGTGGCGACGGCGGTGCCGCCGCTGCCGGCCTGGTCGATGGCGCTGTTGATGGCGTTCATCATCTTGGTGGCGTCATCGACGCCGCTCAGGTTGACCGAAACACGGACTCGATCATCGTCGCTGAAGCCGGGGCCGCGGAAGTAGAAATCGGTGAAGCCGGGGATGGCCAGGGAGCCGAGATTGGTGGTATCGGCGACGATTTCGTCGACGTCGGCCGCAGTGGAGCCAGTTACCTGCAAGCCTTTCAAGCCAAGGCTGCGGGCATCGACAGTGGAGGTGCTCAAGTCCACCGCAACCGATCCATTGGCGATCTGGGCGGCGGAAGTGGAACCGCGGCCGCCGCCGATGAAGACCGCGAGGTTCTTGGCGAAAGTGCCTCCGGTGTTCAAGCCGATGGCCTGGGCCTGGCGGTCGATTTCGTTAATGACGCTCTCAAACTCGCTGTTGAGCACGCCGCGATCGCCGTTGAAAGTGCCCGAGGCTGACTGGGCGGCGAGAGTTCTGGCGCGGTCCAGTAGCTGACTGATGTTATTGATACCGCCGTCAATGGTTTGCAGCGTCGAGAGGCCGTCGTTGGCGTTGCGGACGCCTTGGCCGAGGACGCTTCTGTCGGAGCGGAAGCTGTTGGCGATCGCCAGTCCCGCCGCATCATCCCCGGAGCTGATGATGCGCAAGCCGGAGGTGACCCGGTTAATGGTCTTCTGCTGCAGCTCATTGGTGATGCGCAGGTACTCCTGCGACTGCATCGAGGCGATGTTGGTGTTAATCGTAAAAGCCATATCTTCTCCCGGCGCTTCCTTTGCGAAGCGGGACGTTAGGCGTCGTGCGGGAAACCGCCGACGCTTACGGTTGGCTTATCGGGGGTGGAAATTCAAAGTGTGAACGCGGAACGATCCGCTGAGCCCCGTTTCAGGTGAAATGGGGACCCGCACTCAGGCGATTGCCTGAGCCGAGCCGAGGCTGGCATGTGGTCAAGCCCTGGCTCGCTTCCGGGCTGTTACTTCCGTGATCACTTTGCTTATCGGCGTGGGGCTTCGCCGGTTGAGGAAAAGTGACAAAATTTTGTCCCCTGCACATGCACAACCGCCGGGGAACCAAGTCCCCGGCGGTTGTCTCTCTTTACTTCGACAGGATTACGCAATGGTCAGCCGATTACCCCCTCAGCAGGCTGAGCACAGCCTGCGGGGCCACGTTGGCCTGGGCTAGGGCGGCGATACCGGCCTGTTGCAGGATCTGCGCCCGGGTCAGATTGGCGGCCTCGGCGGCCAGATCGGCGTCGCGGATGCGCGATTCGCTGGCGGCGAGGTTGCTGATCT
This sequence comes from Acidimicrobiia bacterium, assembly GCA_016871315.1. Lineage (GTDB taxonomy): Bacteria > Acidobacteriota > Terriglobia > Bryobacterales > Bryobacteraceae > VFZE01. Next base: position 48,956 of record VFZE01000039.1, read on the forward strand.
GGGTCTGGGCCAGGTTCACAGCGAAGGTGAACTGGTTTTGTCCGCGGCCGACGGTGGCCTGCACTTTGCCGAGCTCGGAGACAGCGCTGGCTAGAGCGGTTACGGCGGCCTCGGCGTTGGCCTGCGAGCCAATGCTGATAGTGGAGCCGCCGGAGAGCAACGAGGAGCTGACCACGCTGCCCTGGCTGGTGGTGATGCCGGTATCGCCGACGTTGTCGCCCACGCTCACCTGGAAGCCGGCCAGCGAGCTGAGGAAGCGGATCTTCTCGGCCCCGCTGGCGCTGGCGTCGCGCTCCTTCACCGCCACGATCTTCTTCAGATCGGCGCTGGAGGAGGCCTGGATTTGCGTGTTGATGTAGTTCAGCGCCTCATCGATGGAGCGCGCCCGCTGCGCACTGCTATCGGCGGCCAGTGTGACGGCCACCGATTGCTGGGAGCCGGAGCTGTCCTTGATCGACAAGGTGATGGTCTGGTCGTCGTTGCCGGAGCGGATGACCGAGAAGGCCAGCAGACTGGAGGCCGATGCCCCGCCGGAGTTCACCGTCGCCGTGGAAGTGTTCGAGGAGCCGCTCACTGAGGTCGAGGTCGTTACCCCGGCCAGTGTCCCGAATCCGTAGGTGCCTCCCGAGGTATTGGAGCTCACGCGGAAGTAGGTTCCGTTGTTAGAGCTGATGGTGATCTCGCCGCCGGAGGCGGTGGCGGCCACCAGACCCGCCTGCTGCAGTGTCGAGCTGCCGGCTATGGCGGTGTTGATGGTGGCCACCACTTCGGCCGCCGTGGTCGCCGTGCCAAAGCTGTGCGACAGGGTCACGAAAGAGCCGCCGCCAACGGAGATGCCCAGTACTGAGGCGCCGGTGGAGGAGGTGGCAAAGCCGGAACTGGTGATCGAGGTGGAATCGAAGGCGGTCGCCGAGGAGCCAACTTGTGCCGTGCCCAGGCCGAGCCGGTTGCCGGCGTCGTTCACCGCCGACACTTCGAAGTTCTCGCCGCGCTTGGAGGTGAACGCCACCGCCGAACCGGCCGCGGCCGTGGTCACGGAGATGCCGGCCGCAATGAGGCTGGAGTCGTTGGCCACCAGGCTCGACAGGCTCGACAAGGCCGTGTCGACCGTGGTGGAGGTGGTCACGGCGATGGTGAGATCGACCGGCGATGCGAGTGAGCCGCCCTGTACTCGCACGATCACGTTGCGCGCGGCATAGAAGGTGGTGCCGGCAGAGGCGGCAGAGGCGGCGCCGTTGACGATGTAGTCAAGCGAGGTGCCGACGTTGGCGGTGTGGTTGCCGAGCAAGGCGTTGGCGAGCCGGTCGCCCGCCGCCACTTGGAAGGCGGAGGTGGAGGACTCAAATACCAGGTTCTGCGCGCCGGTGGAGGAGTTGGTGATGACGCGCGCCCGCACACCGGCGTTCTTGAAGGCCGTGGCGGTGGTGGTTCCACCGTTGCCCGATTCGGTGATGGCGTTATTAATGGCCGTCACCAACTGGTCCGGCGTGCTGACGCCGCTCAGGTTGACAGTGACGCGGATGCGGTCATCGTCGCTGAAGCCGGGACCGCGGAAATAGAAATCGGTCTTGCCGGCAACGATCAGAGAGCCGGTGTTGGTGGTATCGGCGATGATCTCGTCGATATCGGCGGCGGAGGCGCCAACCGCCTGCGTGCCCTTCAGTTTCAGGCTGCGCGCATCGACGGTAGAGGTGCTGAGGTCGACCGAGACCGAGCCATTGGTGATCTTGGCGGCTTCCGTGGTGCCGCGGCCGCCGCCGATGAACACGGACAAGTTGGCCGCGAAGGTTCCGCTGGTGTTCAAGCCGATGGCCTGCGCCTGGCGGTCGATTTCGGCGATTGTCGTGGAGAATTCGTCATTGAGCACGCTGCGGTCGCCGGTGAAGCTGCCGGAAGCGGCCTGGGCGGCTAGCGTGCGGGCGCGGTCCAGGAGCTGTCCGATGTTGTTGAGACCGCCGTCGATGGTCTGCAGCGTCGACAGGCCGTCGTTGGCATTGCGGATCCCTTGGGCCAGCACGGCACGGTCGCTGCGCAAGCTGTTGGAAATAGCCAAGCCGGCTGCGTCGTCGCCGGAGCTGACGATGCGGAGGCCGGAAGTGACGCGGTTAATGGTTTTCTGCTGGAAGTCACTGGAAATCCGCAGATATTCTTGTGCCTGCAAGGACGTAATGTTGGTGTTGATCGAAAAAGCCATGTTCTCTCCTATGGACCCACTCTTCTCACCGGGTTCCTTCCCGGCCCGGCGCTCCCCGTCTTGCGGGGACACCGTGTCGCTGTCCAATACAACTGGCTTATCGGAGGGCTGTGACAAAATTTTGGCGCCAATTGACGAATTCTTGGCGCGCCGGGACTATTTTTCCTGGGAGATCGTGTGATGGCGGAGCCGGCTAACCAGCCCGGCGATCGTTTCCGGTGTCACCTGACGCGCCGCAGCCAGATTCTGCAGCTGCGCCTGTTGCACTTCTTTTCTGAGGATGAGCACTTGCGGAGGAGCCGAAATGGAGAGCTTGACGCGCGAAGGCGTGATTTCAAGGACTTGAATCTCGACGTCTTCGCCGACCAGGATGGATTCGCCCTCCTTGCGCCGGATTACGAGCATGGGCCCTGCTCCGGCGCCAGCTCCTGCTCCAAAGGATGGTTGCAGGCGTAGGGCGTGTCGAGCTGAATCACCTGGCGCGCCTGGCGCGTGTCCAGATTCACCAGCACGGGAGCCAATAAATTGGCGCTGGCTGCGCCATCCGCGTTCACGGTAATGATCGCCAGAACCAGGACCTCATGACCGGGCTGCGGCTGGCGCGCGCTGTTCAAGCCGAGGGCGGTTAGGTCCTCCGGGGCAACATTTAACTGGTAGCCGGGCAGCAGAAACAGCGCCGGAACGGTCATAAAGGCCAGCCCGGGGTTTAGGAGGCTTTGCAGAAAAATGATGGGGGCGGTAGCCGGCTGTTCAATTGCGACAAAGCGGCGCTCGCGCTCAAAAGCGGGCAGCCCTTCGTCAAACTGGATGGTTTGCTCCTCGGCATACTCGAGCAGGCCAAAATGAAAGGTTTGAAGGGAAGGCATAGCAACCGCTCCGGCCAAGCGCCGGGCTTAGACCAGGCAGTCCAGATTTTCCGGTTCCCGCGCGGAACCTGCCGAGAGGGTTTGCAGAAGAACCGTGCCCTGATAGAGCCCGGCCAGTTGCTGCCGCATCTCGGCCTTGGCGAGCAAGAGTTTGTCGCGCAGCCGGACACCGCCGGCGACGATGGCCTCCAGACGGTGCAGGCTATCAAGGGAAAGCGGATCGGCGGAGGCCTCCACCAACCGGCGCAGGTGGCCAACAGCGAGGTCACGCTGGCCAAGGAGCCGATCGAGAGTCTCCAGATCCGATGGGGTGGTCTGGTCCAGCTGAACGGCTACGCGCTCCAGCTCCGTCAGGATTTGATTCCAGGCGTGCACAAGTTAGGATTCCTTCTTACCGAAAGTAAGCAGCTGGAGGCTCTGCAAAGAGGCATCCAGGTTTCTCTGCTGTGATTGCAGAGAACTGAGCAGGACATCGGCCTGTTGAAGCTTTGACGATAGGGACTGTTGCATATTGGTGATGCGCCCGGCCAGTTCCTCAATGGTGCGGCTGAGCCGGGCATCGGCGGTATCGTAGTTGTTCTGCTGTGTTTTGATGAGGCCGGTGACCGGATCGGTCATTTGATAGAGCGATTGAGAAACGCCGCCGAATCCCGTCGTCGGGCTGCCCAAGAAAGAGAAAGAGGCGTTGAAGGTATTTGTGGAGAGGGCGAAGAAGGCAGCCGAGTCGAATGACATTTCTCCGGTTTTTGACAACCGGACGCCGAGCTCGGCCAGCGAGGCGACCGTGCCGCTGCCCCGATAGCCGCTGACTTGGCGCAGCAGCGACTGCGCCTGGCGAATAATGTAATCGCCCGATAGTAAGCCGGCGTTCTCGCCGATTTGCGCCTCCACGGATGTCTTCACCTTGTTATAGGCGGACACCATGTTTTGTAGCGCCGCCGAGAGCGTACCGCGGTTGGAGGAGAGCGTAAGACTGACGGCTTCCCCGATGGCCGTCTTGTCGACGATGGTGAATGTGACTCCGGAAATCACATCGGTGATGACGTTGTCGGTCCGTGTGATCTGCAAATCGTTGAGCTTGAACACGGCATTGGCGCCCTGGTTGGTAGCGGTGAGAATATTGGAGGCTTCATTGCCGACCGTGGTGCGCAGCGCCAGCGTGGTTTGGCCGGTCACAGTGGCGGTGAGCGACAAATAGTACGGTGTGGCGCCGGAACCGGTGTTGAGCACCGAGGCTTGCACGCCTATGCCCAATGCATTGATGGCCGCGGCGAGGCCATTGAGATGGTTGCCGTCGGTGGTGAGATCAATGGAATAGGTTTGGCTTCCCAGCACCAGCTCCAGCAGATTATCGTCGGTGTCCACGGCAGCGGCATTGGTGTTGGCCAGCCCGGTTGCCGTATTCTCCGAGGCGGCCTTGGCCACGGAGGTGATATCGGTGATGGTGTAGCCAGCCGGCAAGGTGGCGCCATTCAGCGTCACCGTTACGCGGTTCGCGTTGGAGGAGGTAGCCGTCAGAGCCTTGGATCCACCCACCGTACCTACAGCCGCAATAGAATCGGCCAAGCTCTTCATATCGGTATTCAGTGAAGCCAGCAGCTGTTTCTTGGTGAGCAAGTTCGCCTGCTGGTTTTGCAGCTGCTTCACCGGAACGCTGGCGATAGAGACGGCGCGGTTGAGAATGGATTGAAAATCCTCGGAATAGCTGCTGATGCCTACAAACCGTAACGGTGCGGTCGACATGAGAGTGTCCCTGTTTGTTCCTATCGGCGGACCGGCTTCGGCTCTTGCGTTGTTTTTCCGGGTCATGTGCTTCATCGTAAAAACCATGTGCTTTAGCCGTAGCCAAGCCCCGTTTGTGTGTGCTTGATCATAAAAAACAGTCCTTCGTGACGGGCTTCAGCGTAAGAAATACGTGCTTGATCGTAAAGCATTCTCGGTGCGTTCTCCTATCCGATTGAAAACACAGCTTTAATCATGAAAGGCGCCCTCCGTCGCATGTAAGTAATTGATAAAGCAGTGTTTATTAGTATTTTACGATGAAGCACACACTACTTCCGGTCAAACACACGAGTGGAGTGTTTCTTTGAATCAGGCTATACTGTTTAAAAAATTGAACTTAAACAGAATCCAGCCTTTTGCTACCTCCTCTATGGTAATGGAAGCCATGGTAATGGTTATGGTTCCATTCTCTTTAGCAGCAGCAAAATATGTTGGTATGTGTTTGATCGTAAATGTCTTTGCTTGACGGGCTCCTTCGTTGTACAACTAAAAGTGCGTGGTATTCTGTACATGCCAAAACACGGCACCGAACCTTCCCTCATCAACTTGTCCGTTGAAGAGGAAAACCTGGCTGGTATCCCATTTGCAGTTTTAGAACGACGAGTCGGCAAACGCGTCGGGCGGATCGAGATCCGCGGCACGAAAGCATTACCGGATGGCACTCCGCTGGATGTGCTGTGGCAAGTGGAAGGAAACAATGAGCTTGGTCTTCCCACCGAGCAGGATCTGGACATCTTTGTCGCGCTTGGCGTGCTGACGTTTCGAAACAATTTTGCTAAAACAGTCACATTCAGCGGGCGCGAGATCGCCAAGATCCTGCGCATCAAGAATGTTCACGGCAAGTTTTATCAGCGGCTCAAGGTAGCCATGGACCGCTTTATCCCGCTGCGCTTCCGGGCGGTGAGCACTTCCGAGAGACAAGAAGAAGTGAAGTGGCTGAACGTGTTCCAGGAAGCGAGTTTTTCTTTGAATCGCTCGACCGGAAGATGCACGGGAAGCATCACCTGGACCGACAAGCTGATTCAGTCCATGGACAGCGGTTTTTTCCGTGTGCTTGATGCAGGCCGCTACATGACATTGGACGGGCTTACGGCGAAACACTTGTACCGGTTTCTCGCGGTGGCCTTTGAGAAGACCGATCTGGTGGTGATCGACGCGCGGAAGCTGGCATCGGAGCATCTGGGCATATTCAATCTTCCACAGTATTTTTCGCGCCTACTGCAAACACTGGAGCCTGCGTTTGATCAGCTGGTGAGGATCCAGGTGATGGGCTCCTATCATGTGGTTTCCAGCGATGAGTGGAAGGTGGCGCTGCACCGGCATGCGGGGTATGTGCCTGAGCGTAAGGCTCTGACGATTCAGCACCCGCTGGCCTCGATGGAGAACGCGCGCCAGATATGCACGGAGTTGCTCGAGCAGGCGGGTTTCGCCATGGATTTTGTCGCACAGTTGAGCGGGCAGGCCTCCACTCATCAAGGTTTATACCGGTTGCAGCGAGTCGGACGGCTGGCGGAGGAGATGAAGCAGGAGCAGGTGATGCCCCATGTGGCACTGAGTATGCTGCGGCGTCCACTGGAGCTTGGGCTGAACAGCGAAGAGGCGCTGGAGATTCTGGATTGGTGTGAAATCGCACTGGAGGTCTGTCGTTACAAGAAGTCCAGCGGTCAGGCGTTGAAGAACCTGCCAGGCTTGCTGATCAAGCTGGCCCGGGATACTGAGATGCAACAGCGTTTAGTGGGAGCCGAAGCGGCGGTCTCCTACCGGCAACGTTTTCAGGAACGCGAGAAGGCAGCTTTGCGGCTTGCCGAATCCGAAGAGGAGCGGCAGCTGATCCTGGCTTATGAAAAATACCGGCAGGAGCGGGCGCAAGAGGCTCTTGCTTCAATGCAGGATACCGCTTCAGAGGCCTTGTACCGGG
>VFZE01000040.1 GCA_016871315.1 Acidimicrobiia bacterium
GCTACCCGCGAGAGGATTACGCCACTCCCTACGAGAAGCTGAAGAGCTTGGAAAAGGCCGAGCAATCCTTAAAGCCGAACCTGAGTTGGGCGCAGTTGGACCAAGTAGCGCAGAAGATGAGCGACACACGTCAAGATCGAATCGCCCCATCCTCCGCGAAGCTAACATCGGTTGAGGGTCCGGCAAAGGATCATGACGGCTCTCTGTCCCAAACCCAAAAACCGAAGAAAGGAGGATCATTCTTGGATTAGAAAATGCCGTGTGGGGCGGGCCTTCAGCCCGCGCGAGGCTTCAGCCTCGCCAGGGTTTCTCGATCCACTATCACCCCCATCCGGGGAGAGGCTCCCGGCTTGATTCCAGATCCTTCTCCTGCTCATCGGGCAATTCGCCGAAAAAGTCCAGTCCGGTCCGTTGCTCGACTTGGTCGGCAGAAACGGCAAGCTGACCGATCGTCTCGATGACCGCGAACATTCTCTTTGTCTGGCCGCGCTCCGCCGGCTTATAGATAGAGATGATTTATCATACGCGGTCTGCCGCCACGAAGGACCTATGCCTACCGGAATCCAAACGTAGGCAAGCCTGTTGTTTATGGCTTCAACGGCGGTTGAACCACCGGCAACTCTGCCCCGGTCACATCTCCCGCACAACTCAATCTCCCCTCTTTTCAACCACTCCCAATTTCGAATCCATCACCCTCTCCACCCCCCATGCCACCCTCATCATCGAGAGCAACTCTCTCGAAAAGGATGAACAGCCATGGAAAAAAAAGTTGCCCATAACCAGACTTCCGAAAAGAAAGCCGCCGCCTCCCGCGCCAACGGCGCCAAATCCCGCGGCCCCAAGACTGCCGAGGGCAAAGCCAAGTCCTCCCTCAACGCCATCACTCACGGCGGCTACTCCAAGCGTCCCACCCACCTGCTCCCCTGGGAAAGCGACGAAGCCTTCAAGGCATTCAGCGCCTCCTTTCACGACCTCTTCCAACCCGCCAACGACGTCGAAGCCTCGCTCGTCGACGAAATGGTCTTCGCCCGCTGGCGCATGGACCGCTTCTGCGCCCTCCAGGACCAAACCCTCTCTCTCAAGGTGCGCGATCTCGAAAACTACTTCAACCTCAAGTACGATTCCATCTCCGAGCCCGAGCGCCTCTCCGTTGCCGTCTCCAATCTCGTCGCCAGCTCCCCCGCGCTCGACTTCCTCTACCGCGTCGAAGCCCGCCTCCGCCGCCAGTACTCCCGCGCCCAGTCCGACCTCCTCAAACTCCAAAAACTACGCCGCGATGCAAAAAACGGCGAAACGAACCTACCGGATCAGCAACCCCAACCCGCTCAACTACTTCCCGCTACCCCACAACCCCAGAATCCATGTTCATCCGTGTCCATCCGTGTCCCAAACCCTGTTCCCGCTAACCAGAACACCTCCCCAGTCACGGGCCCCGTCAGTCCGCCCCGCCCATCCTCTACCCTGGGCCCGCAGTAGGTTGGTTGTGTTCCACAAAAAACTCATCAACGTGTTCATCCGTGGCCGTTCAAATAGGACCCCTCACGGTATACTGTCCTCTCCCATGCTCCCCTCCCAATCCGACGCTGACCGCGCCGACCTCTCCCGCTTCGGCTACGCCCAGGAACTCTTCCGCTCCATGGGCGGCTTCTCCAACTTCGCCATCTCCTTCTCCATCATCTCCATCCTCACCGGTGCCGTCACCCTCTACGGCTACGGCCTCGAAATGGGCGGGCCGCTCGAAATGACCCTCGGCTGGCCGCTCGCCACTTTCTTCATGCTCCTGGTCGCCGCCAGCATGGCCGAGCTCTGCTCCGCCTACCCCACCTCCGGCGCCATGTATCACTGGGCCCTCGCCCTCGGCTCCCCCGCCACCGGATGGTTCGTCGCCTGGCTCAACATCTTCGGCCTGATCGCCGCCCAGGCCGGCATCAACTATAGCTGCGCCCAATTCATCCTCCCCTTCCTCGACCTACCCTCCACCCCGCGCAACCTCTTCCTCATGTTCGCCTTCATCACCCTCACCCACGGCGCGCTCAATCACTACGGCGTACGCCTCGTCGCCCTCCTCAACGACCTCAGCGTTACCGTCCACATCATCGGCGTCTTCCTCATCGTCGGCGCTATCTTCTGGCTCGCCCCGCTCTCCCCGCCTTCTCATCTCCTCACCGCCGTCTCCCCATCCGGCCGCTCTCCCTACTGGTGGGCTTTCCTCCTCGGACTCCTCCAAGCACAGTGGACCTTCACCGGCTTTGACGCCTCCGCCCACATGGCCGAAGAAACCACCGACCCGCGCCGCCGCGCCCCTTGGGGCATCGTGCTCTCCGTCGGCGTCTCCGGAGTCGTCGGCTACTTCCTCCTGCTCGCCCTCACCCTCGCCGCCCGCGACATCCCCGCCATCCTCTCCGCCACAGACGCCGAAGGCAACACCGTCCCCGCCGCCATCGCCGTCCTCCAGCTCGCTCTCAGCCCCAAGTTCGGAGCCGCCATGGGAGCCCTCGCCTCCATGGCCATGTGGTTCTGCGGACTCTCCTGCATCGCCTCCGCCTCCCGCGCGCTCTTCTCTCTCGCCCGCGACCACGGCACTCCGCTCCCCAACCTCCTCCGCCGCGTCCACCCGCGCCACGGCACGCCCGGCCCCGCCATCTGGGCCATCGTCTTCGCATCTCTTGCCGCCATGGTCTGGACCGGAGCCATCCCCGTCGTCACCTCTCTTTCCACCGTCGCCCTCTACGTCGCCTACGTCATCCCGCTCATCCTCGGCTACCGCGCACGCCGCCGCGCACACCCCTGGACGCGCGACGCCGTCTGGAACCTCGGCCGCTTCTCTCCCCTGGTCAACCTTGCCGCCATCCTCTACACTGTTCTTATTTGCCTCGTGCTCGTGATGCCGCCCAATCTGCTCGCCGGCCAAACATTCCTCGGCTTGATCGCCGCCCTCGCGCTTCTGTGGTCCTTCCGCGTCCGTTCCCAGTTCACCGGCCCCGAATGGAGCCGCCAGCCTTCTTCCGGAGACTAACCTCATGACTCTCAGCGACGTCCTCAAGCGCTTTGATGAAGCCTCCATCCACCGCGTCAAGCTCGGCGCCTTCGACATCGACGGCATCCTCCGCGGCAAGCACGTCAGCCGCAAGAAATTCGAATCCTCCGCCGCCTCCGGCCTCGGCTTCTGCGATGTCATCTTCGGCTGGGACATCGCCGACCTCCTCTACGCCCACCCCGGTGTCACCGTCACCGGCTGGCACACCGGCTTCCCCGACGCCACCGCCCGCATTGATCTGGAAACCTGCCGCATCATCCCCTGGGAGCCCGGCACCGCCCTGCTCCTGCTCGATCTCTGCGACAAACACGGCGACCCGCTCCCCCTGGCCCCGCGCAACCTCTTCCGCCACGTCGCCTCCAAAGCTTCCGCCCTCGGCTACGACGCCCACTTCGCCGCCGAGTACGAATTCTTCCTCTTCCGCGAATCCCCGGAATCGCTCCGCCAGAAAAACTTCCGCAACCTCACCCCGCTCTCGCCCGGCATGTTCGGCTACTCCGTTCTCCGCGCCTCCCAGCACTCCCCCATCGTGCTCGACCTCTTCGATCAACTCGAATCCTTCGACGTGCCGCTCGAAGGCATCCACACCGAAACCGGCCCCGGTGTCTATGAAGCCGCCATCCACGCCGCCAACGGCATCCACCCTGCCGACCGCGCCGCCCTCTTCAAAACCGCCGCCAAGGAAATCTGCAGCCGCCACGGCATCATCCCCACCTTCATGGCCAAGTGCAACCACGACCTGCCCGGCTGCGGCGGCCACATCCATCAATCCCTCTGGGATCACGAAAAAGGCGCCAACCTCTTCCACGCCGACGACCACTCCATGTCCGACCTCATGCAGAGCTACACCGCCGGCCTCCTCCGCTATCTGCCCGAACTCATGCTCATGCACTGCCCCACCGTCAACTCCTACAAGCGCACCGTACCCGGTACCTGGGCCCCCATCAACGCAACCTGGGCCATCGACAATCGCACCTCCGCCGTCCGCGCCATCCCCGGCCGCGCCAAATCCGCGCGCACCGAAATGCGCCTCACCGGAGCCGACGCCAATCCCTACCTCGCCATGGCCGCCTGTCTCGCCGCCGGCCTCGAAGGCATCGACAATCAGCTCGACCTTCCTCCCGCCACCTCCAACGCCTACGAAGCCTCGGACGCGCCCGCCCTCCCCTCCTCCATCGAGCAAGCCATCGCGCTCTTCCGCCAAAGCCATCTCGCCCGCCGCTGGTTCACCGATGCCTTCGTCGACCACTACGCCGCCACCCGCGAATGGGAAGCCCGCCAATACTCCAAAGCAGTCACCGATTGGGAACTCGCCCGCTACTTCGAATCCATATGACCTTCTCTTTCCCCACCACCATCCTGTTCGGCGCCGGCGTCATCGCGCAGCTCCCGCAAACGCTCGAACGCAAACACGCCCGCAAACCCATGCTCGTCTCCGACCACGGCCTCCTCTCGACCCCGGTCTTCACCCGCGTCCACTCCCTCATCCCCCACGCCGCCACCTTCACCAACGTCAATCCCAACCCCACCGAACAAAACGTCCTCGACGGCGTCGACTTCTACCGCGCCCATAACTGCGACTCCATCGTCGCCCTCGGCGGTGGCTCCCCCATCGATGCCGCCAAAGCCATCCGCCTCAAGGTCACCCACACCCTCCCCCTCGCCGAATACGACGACCTGCTCAATGGCGCCGGCTTGATCACTGCTGACCTGCCCCCATTCATCGCCATCCCCACCACCGCCGGCACCGGCAGTGAAGTCGGCCGATCCTCCGTGATCACCATCGCCGCCACCAACCGCAAGACCGTTATCTTCAGCCCCTACTTAATCGCCGAACCCGCCATCGTCGACCCCGAACTCACCCTCGGCATGCCCCCGCACATCACCGCCGGCACAGGCATGGACGCCCTCACCCACAACGTCGAAGCCTATCTAGCCAAGGGCTACCATCCTATCTGCGACTCCATCGCCCTCGGCGGAGCCAAACTCGCCTCCGATAATCTCCCCATCGTCATGAGAGACCCCGCCAACATCGACGCCCGCGCCTCCATGCTCATGGCCTCCATGATGGGCGCCATCGCCTTTCAAAAAGGTCTCGGCGCCACTCACTCCCTAGCCCACCCCCTCTCATCCGAATACGCCATGCACCACGGCACCGCCAACGCCGTCCTCCTCCCCTACGTCCTCGAATTCAATCAAGACGTCTCGAATGACCGTCTCGCCTCACTCGCAAACCACCTGAACGTCGCGGACCTTCCCGCCCACATCCGCCACCTGAACCAGCTCGGCAACATCAACCCCGCCCTCCGCGCCTACAACATCCCCGAATCCGCCCTCCCCTCTCTCGCCGCCAAAGCTATCGAAGACGGCTGCCATCAACTCAACCCCCGCCCCTGCTCGGAACAGGATCTCCTCTCCCTCTACCGCGAAGCCTGGTAACCGCCACAAGTCCCCCATCGGCGCGGAGGTGCGGAACAACAGGAAACCGTCCGTGGCCATCCTGGAGATGTCCTGGCTCGGAAGCCGCGGGGCTGCCTTTCAGCCGTCCTGTATGCACCTCTTAGCCGTCACGCCCGGCTTCTATGGAGTACTGAACCGTATCCTGCGGTCGGGGTTGAGCGTCGTGTTCAGCTTACGCTGTGAAGCACCCCTGCGCGCAGACACAGCGCCTCGGGAAGTACTCCCGTTTCCCCATCCACGAAACGTTGAGCGGCATCCCCATACACAGCGTCTTCCTCAATGGCGAGGTCGCGAAGGCCGGAGTCTGTGTTTAGCCGGCGCAGGTACTCAATGAATGAAACCCGCTCCTCCCTGCTATCCTCCCCAAAAACAAGCCTTTAACCTTTTGTTTTAACTTTGTCTTCCTCTCCCCTGCAAACAAAAAGCTTTCCTCAAGCTTGACGGCCCTTCCGCCGATCATTCAAAATAGCGAAAGGTTTCGGCGATCGTGTAGTCCGCCAAGCCACTTTGAGCGATCAGAAATACTCCGATGCGGAATCTCATTCTCTTGCTCGCTTTGAGCCTCTCCATGCTGGCGGTGCCCGGCACGCCTCCTGCCAAAAAGAAGGCGCCCGCCAAGAAGCCTGCGACGACGGCCAAGAAAGCCCCGGCGAAAAAGCGCACCACCACGCGAACCCGCGCCTCCCGTTACAGCCCTTGGAAGGAACCCTCCTTCGCCGACTCCACCATCGGCGACAACATCGATGGCGAAGACCTCACCGTCCGCCGCGCCGCCGTCGACGCGCTTGGACCCTTCAACGGCACCGTCGTCGTCTCCGACCCCTACACCGGCCGCGTCCTCTCCATCGTCAACCAGAAGCTCGCCTACAAGAGCGGCTTCCAGCCCTGCTCCACCTTCAAGGTCCTGGTCGGCCTCATGGCGCTGAGCGAAGGCATCATTGAGCGAGAAACCCCCATCCGCCTGTACGGCCGCACATCAATGAACCTCACCCAGGCCATCGCCAAATCCAACAATCCTTTCTTTGAGAGCCTCGGCCGCAAGCTCGGCTTCGATAAGGTCCACTACTACGCCCGCCTGTTCGGCCTTGGCGAGCGCGCCACGCTCAACCGCGAACTCGAGCAGCCCGGCACGCTCCCCGGCGAAGCCCCCAAGCACGGCGGCGTCGGCATGATGTGCAGCTTCGGTGAAGGGATTCTCCTTTCGCCGCTCCAATACGCCGCCGCTCTCGGAGCCATTGCCAACGGCGGCACTCTCTACTACCTCCAGCACCCGCAAAACTCCGATGACTCCACGGGCTTCCAGCCCCGCGTCAAACGTCACCTCGACATCTCCCCCTGGATCGACGAAATCAAGCCCGGCCTGACCGGAACCGTCGAATACGGCACCGGCAAGCGCGCCGCCTTCGATGGCGCCGACCCCATCCTCGGAAAAACCGGCACCTGCACGGACCGCCAATCACCCACTCACCTGGGCTGGTTCGGCTCCTTCAATGAAGTCGAGCGCAACCGCCTCGTTGTCGTCGTCCTGCTCACCGGCGGACGGCCTGTCAACGGCCCTGTCGCCGCCGGCGTTGCCGGGCAGGTCTACAAGAACCTCTCCGATCAGCAATACTTCGCCCAGGACCGCAAGTCCTCACCCGTCGCCCTCGTCAGCCCCGATCATTGCTGCCGGCAATGAGCTGCCGCGCGCTTCCCCTCATCCTGCTCGCCGCCGCGCTCGCGTCCGCCCAGGAAAAGCCGTTCCTCGACACACAGCTCATCTTTCCACTCGATAAGCTCCACAACCACTCCTCCGCCGTCGTCGAACTCCCGGGCGGCGAACTCTTCACCGTCTGGTACCGCGGCTCCGGCGAGCGCACCGCCGACGATGTCGTCATCATGTCCTCCCGTCTCCGCCGCGGCGCCAAAGCCTGGACCCCGCCCCTCGTCATCGCCGACACCCCCGGCTTCCCCGACTGCAATCCCGCCGCTTTCGTAGACTCCCGCCGCCGCCTCTGGCTGATGTGGCCCGTCATCCTCGCCAACGAGTGGCACACGGCGCTGATGAAGTACCGTATCTCCTCGAACTACGCCGACTCTACCAAGCCCCCGCGCTGGGACATCTCCGACAACATGCTCTTCGTCCCCCGCAACTTCACCGACGTCGCCCGCCGCGCCATCGAGCCACGCCTCAAATCCGCGACACCCGGCACCCCGCAGGAAACCTACTTGAAGCGCCTCTGGGAAAACTCCGGCGACAAGTATTTCATGCGCATGGGATGGATGCCCCGCTCACGTCCCGTCGAGCTACCCTCCGGCCGCATCATCGTTCCTCTTTACTCCGACGGCTACGACTTCTCTTTGATGGCCATCACCGATGATGGCGGTCTCACCTGGTCCACCTCGGAGCCCCTTGTCGGAGCAGGCAACATCCAGCCCTCCATCGCCCGCAAGCGCGACGGGACGCTGGTCGCCTACATGCGTGACAACGGCCCCGCTCCCAAGCGCCTCCACGTCTCGGAATCCAAGGATGACGGCATTACCTGGAGCCCTGTCCGCGACTCCGAATTTCCCAACCCCGGCTCCGGAGCCGACATCATCGTCCTCAAGAACGGCATGTGGGCTCTCATTTACAACGACACCGAGCGCGAGCGCCATTCCCTCGCCATCTCCCTCTCCGACGATGAAGGAGCAACCTGGAAATGGAAGCGTCACCTGGAACTCGACACCCGCGCCGAACGCCGCTCCTCTTTCCACTACCCCTCCATCCTCCAGGCCTCCGACGGCACTCTCCACGCCACCTACAGCTATTTCATCAACCACCTCCCCAACACCGAACCCCGCAAATCCATCAAGCACGCCCACTGCAACCTCGCCTGGCTCCAGCAAACAACCCCTCAATAGCCGCCGCGGCGCCGGGACGCACGGGGCCAAGCCCGCTCACAAGTAACTGCGGTTTTGAAGAGCGAACCGGATTGGACCCGCCTCCCCGCCGGCCTGCCCCCCGGCGTCCCCATTCTTCTGCGGCTCTGTCTTGAGAAGAACGTCAGGCATCGCCGCAGCGATGCGACGGACGTGCGCCTCGACATCGAGTTGGCATTGAATGAACGGCCGCCTGTGGCTATCCGGCCAGTTGGCCGCCCGGCGGCAAGGTCCTTCTCTCCGGAGTCAGCGTTGGGGAGGTTGTCGGGTTGCAGAACTCCGGCGCCGCAGCGTCGATTACGGTTCTCCTCAACTGGCCCTCCACCCTGAAGAAGTAGCTGCAAGCCCCGTAGTATTATTATCCCCATGTCCGCACGCATTCTCACCACCGCACTCATCCTAGGAGCACTCATGCAAGCCCAAACCCTATGGCAAAACCCCGTCAAACAGCAGCTCAAGGAGGGCAAACCTGTCATCGGCGCAACCATCACCGTCGCCAGCCCCGACGTGGCCGCGCAGGCCGCCAACATGGGCTTCGATTTTCTCTGGATCGAAATGGAGCACGCCCCCACAACGCTTGAAACCGCCCGCAACATGATCCTCGCCACCCGCGGTCTCAAGGCCATCCCCTTCATCCGCGTGCCAGTCAACGAACTCTTCATGGCCAAGCGCGCCCTGGACGCCGGAGCCCTCGGCGTCGTCTTCCCCTTCACCTCCACGCCCGAACTCGCCAAGCAAGCCGTCGACGCCTGCAAATACCCGCCCCTCGGCCGCCGCGGCGCCGGACCCGGCCTCGCCAGTTTCCGCTGGCAGGGCCCGGAATCCTACTACGACTTCTCAGACCGCAACGCCATGGTCATCATCATCATCGAAGAGAAGCGCGCCGTCGAAAAAATCGAAGAGATCGCCGCCACTCCGGGCATCGACGTCCTCTTCATCGGCACCAACGATCTCTCCTTCTCCTACGGCAAGCGCGGCAACCCCAACGACCCCGAAGTCCAGCAGGCCATCCAGCGCATCGTCGCCGCCGCCAAAAAGAACAACCTTCCCGTCGGCCGCCCCGCCGCTTCTCCCGAAGCGATAGCGCAGTTCATGAAGGAAGGCTTCACCTTCTTCCAGGGACCCGGCGACCTCTCGATGATGGCCGCCGGAGCCGCTCCGCTCCTCAAGTCCCTGGGCAAATCCGGCATCGACCCCAAGAAGCAGCCGCTCTATTGACTCCTTCGACGGAACGCACCCAACCGCCGGAGATCTACCCCAGCGAAAATGCCACGTACTGATCCCCCGCCGGAGTCCGCTGCCGGTTGCCCCCTCCACACGCGATGACCACGTACTGCTTGCCCTTCACCGAATAGGTCGCCGGTGTCGCATAGCCGCCGGCGGGCAGCTTCTGCTCCCACAGCACCGCCCCGCTTGCCGAATCGATCACCCGGAACTTCTCATCCGCTGTCGCCCCCATGAAAATAACTCCTCCCGCGGTGGCGATGCAGCCACCCAGCTGGTAGGAGCCGGTTCTCTTCAACCCCCGCGCCACCAGTTCAGGATACTCGCCCATCACCTCGCGCCAGGCGAAGTCGCCTGTCTTCAGATCGATCGCCGTCAGGTGGCCCCATGGCGGCTTCACCGCCGGGTAACCTTGCTGATCGATGAACTTCTCGTATCCGGTGATCCCGAATGGATAAGCCTCCGACGCCCGCACGTCCTTGAGTGTCACGATGCTCGGCAGTTCGCTCGAATTGACGAATATGCGCTGCGTCGCAGGGTCGAACGCGCAACCGCCCCACAGCGCGCCGCCCAGCGTCCCGGGCGAATAGATCGTCCCTTGCAGGCTCGGCGCTGCGTACGGTACGCCCCCCCGCAAGGAACGAAACCGCTTCATCGCGAATTCGCGCGCCTCCGCCGAGATGTCCGTCACCAGATCCTCATTCACTTCCTGTCTGGCAAAGGGCAGCGGCTTCCGCGGAAATGGCTGTGCCGGCGAAAGCTTCTCTCCCTCCACATCGCTCCCCGGCACCTTGCGGTCTTCCACCGGAAAAAGCGGCTGGCCCGTGTCGCGGTCCAGCAGAAACAGCATGCCCGTCTTGGTCACTTGCGCCACCGCATCGCGAAGCCTGCCTTGATGCGTCACTGTCACCAGCGCCGGTTGCGCGGGCAGGTCGTAATCCCAAACATCGTGCCGCACCGTCTGGTAGTGCCAGATCCGCCGGCCCGTGCTCGCATCCAGAGCCACCACGCAGTCGCTGAACAGGTTGTCGCCGTGACGATCCCCGCCCCAAAAATCGAAAGCCGCCGATCCTGTCGGAACGAACACCCATTTGCGCTTGAGATCGACGCTCATTCCCGCCCAGTTATTCGCCGCCCCGCTGCGCTGCCAGGCATCCTTCGGCCAGCTGTTGTAGCCGAACTCGGCCGGATGCGGAATGGTGTGGAAGATCCACTTGCGCTTGCCCGTGTAGACGTCGTAGCCGCGGACGTGTCCAGGAGCCTCCGGCCG
This sequence comes from Acidimicrobiia bacterium, assembly GCA_016871315.1. Taxonomy (GTDB): domain Bacteria; phylum Acidobacteriota; class Terriglobia; order Bryobacterales; family Bryobacteraceae; genus VFZE01. The sequence goes on from VFZE01000040.1 coordinate 10,893, forward strand.
CGGACCCTCGCCCCCTCCCCCACCGACGATCAGGGTGTCTTCCACGATCACGGCCGGGCTGGTCACACGGAAACTCAGACCGCTCATGTCGCGGTCGAACTGCGCAGCCAGATCGACGACCCCGTTGTCGCCGAAACTGCGCATCAGCTCTCCGGTCTTCGGATCCAGGCAATACAGTTTGTCCTGAATCGCCGCAAAAACGCGCCGGTCCTTGCCGTCTTCAAACCACGTCACTCCGCGATTCACTCCCGGCGAACGCCGCGAACCGGCCAGCGGATTGAAATTCCATAGCGGCTCGCCTGTTGCGGCGTTCAACGCACGCACCTGCACTCGCGCCGTCGTCAGATACATCACGCCATCGATGACCAGAGGCGTGCATTCGATCGTCGTCAGCGGCCGCTGCGTGGCGTCTTCGCAGGCGTGGGTCCATGCCATCTTCAGCCTGCCCGCATTCGAGCGCCGGATCTGATCGAGTCGCGAGAATCGCGAAGCCCCGCCATCGCCGCCATAATGCCGCCAGTCGCCTTCCCCAGCGGTGGCCGCCCACCCGGGCGACGATAATAGCGCCGTGGAAAGGAAACTTCTTCGGTCCATGGTCATCTGCATAGTCTATCCTTTGCGGCGATAAACTATCGAACAAGGAGCATAACCAGTGAAAGCCACTCGCCGGAACTTCCTCTCAACCACTCTTGGTGCAGCCGCGGCCGCTCAAGCGGCCTCCCCGGAACTCGCCCCCCGCTACGCCAAACTCGACGAAATCTTGAAACAGCCGGTCCTCAAGAAGCAGCTCTTCAAAACCCCGGTCATCATCGAAACCCTCGAACTGCTTCGTTCCGGCAACAGCTTCCTCTGCCGCGTGCGTTCCCGTGAGGGCGCCGAAGGCATCTCCGTAGCACACAGCGGCATGAGCACGCTCTTTCCCATCTTCCTCAAAAACGTCCAGCCCTTCTTTATCGGAAAGGACGCTCGCGAGCTGGACCTCATCCTCGAAAAGGTCTTCATCTTCGGCTTCAACTTCCGTTACAACGGCATCTCGCTCGGCCTCCCGCTGGCCACCATCGAATTCGCCATTCTCGACATGCTCGGCCGCATCGCCGGCAAGCCCGTCGGCCAGCTCATCGGAGAAATCCACAACCCGGAAGTCAGCATCTACATCGCCACCGAATGGCGCGAGAAACCTGTCGAGGAATCCATCGAGCTCATCAAGGGCGCCGTCGCCGAATATCCGGAAGCGCGCGCCCTCAAGATCAAGGTCGGCGGGCTCATGTTCATGACCACCGACATGTACGCCACAGGCCCTCCCGGAAGAACCGAACGGATGATCCCCCTCGTGCGGAAAACTTTCGGCGACAACATGGCCCTCTATGCCGATTCCAACAGCTTTTATACGGTTCCGGAAGCCATCCGCGTGGGCAAACTGCTGGAGCAGTACAAGTTCAAATACTTCGAAGAGCCCGTCATGTTTGACCACATCGAGGAGATCAAGCAAGTCGCCGACGCCCTCACCATCCCCATCGCCAACGGCGAGCAGGACTACAGCTTCTACGGATTCCGCTGGCTGCTTGCAAACAACGGTCTCGACATCGTGCAGCCGGACAACTACTACTTCGGCGGCTTGATCCGTTCCATGAAGGCCGCGCGCATGGCGGCCGCCTTCGGCAAGCAATGCATCCCCCACATGTCAGGCGGCGGCCTCGGATTCCTCTACAACATCCAGTTCGTCTCCGCTCTCCCCAACGCCGGCGAGCATCACGAATTCAAAAGCTTCCGCACCAATGTCCGCTTTGAGTGCAAGACCTCCCCTCTCAAAGTGACCGCCGGCAAGATCAAGGCGCCCACCGGCCCCGGATTCGGAGCCGACTTCGATCCGGACTGGGTCAAGAAACACGAGCCCGTCAAACTGTCCTGAGCGATCTAGACCTTCTCCGGCACGATATACGGCGCCCGATAATTCCGCGTCCTCATCGCGTTCGCCTCCGCATCGCCAACGAACATCCCGCTACTGGGATCCATCGCCAGCCGCCGCTTCAGCCGGTAGCTGATGTTCGCCATGTGGCACAGCTTGGCGGACGTCACACCAATCGCGACATCGGCCCTTAGGCTGCCGTGGTGCCGCGACTTCACCGCGTCGAGAAAATTCTTGAAGTGAGGCGAATCTTCCTCCCGCACAGCCTTCTCATCGATCGCCAACTCCGCTTTCTCCCCCTTGTAGACCTTGAAGCCGGCGCCATCCAGCACCATGTAGCCTTCGGAGCCGTAGAACAGGTTCCCGACCTTGACGCCCATTTCCGAAGAACCTTCCCCGCCCGTAATCAAGCCGCGCACCTCGAACACCAGCTGGAACCGCGCGTAGTCGAACGTCGCGATCTGCGTGTTCGGCGTCTCCTGATCGTCGTCGTAGACATACTTACCGCCGGTCGATACCACTGACGTGGGAAGCTGGTTCGTCCCAAGACCCCAGAGCGCGATGTCCATCTGATGAACTCCCTGATTGCCGAGATCGCCGTTGCCCGTGTCCCAAAACCAGTGCCAGTTGTACTTGAACCGGTTCTCGTTGAACGGCCGCATCGGCGCCGGTCCCAGGAACATGTCCCAGTCCACGCCGGGAGGCGTTGGCATGTCCGGCTTGCGTCCGATCGATACGCGCCGCTTGTAGCAAAGCCCCTTTGCCATATAGACCTCGCCGATCACGCCTTCCTTCATGAGTCTCGCGGCTTTCTCCATGTGCGGCAGCGAGCGCGACTGCGTCCCGATCTGCACCATCCGTTTGTACTTCCGCGCCGCATCCACCATCCGCTCCGCCTCAAAGATGTTGTAGCTAGCCGGCTTCTCCACGTACACGTCCTTGCCCGCCTGGCAGGCCCACACCGTGCCCAGCGCGTGCCAGTGGTTCGGCGTCGCCATCGAAACGGCGTCCACCGCTTTATCGGCGAAGACTTCGCGCATGTCGGCGTACTCTTTCGGCTTCGTTCCGCCCAGGCTCTGCACCAGCGCGGAAGCCCGCTCGCGCGCCGCCTGGTTGACGTCGCAGATGCCCGTGATGTCGCAGGAGCTCTTCAGCCCGGCATATCCTCTCACATGGCCGATACCGCGGCCCCCGACACCGATGATCACCAGGCTGACACGGTCGTTGGCGCCACGCATCCTCGAGGAAGCGGCTAACGCGGCGCTGGTTGCTAGAAACGTGCGGCGTGTGGTCTGCATAGCTAGATCATATTAAAATAAACCGCGTCGAGGGCCACCACTTGGCCCAGAACTGGACCGTCGTGAAGGGAAAGGTCGCCGATTCACCCACCTTCTACGGCACCAACCCGGCCTTAGTCAAGGAGGGTCCGCAGAAGGGGCTCCGCATATTGGCCAACGAGGAAGACGCCGCGCGCGAACTATTGATGGCCCTCGACGAAGCGCAGCGGAAAACCGCCATCGTCAGCGAGACCGCGCTGAAGGACATCATCACGATGGCTTCCCGCAAAGCCGCCATCGAGGGGCATGCGTCTGGGCTTTCCGCCGCCAAAATGAACGCCAAACAACTCGACCTGCTCCATAACCTGCTCGAAGTCTACGCAGGCAACATGCCCGAAGAGCTGGCCGCCGCCCGCCGCGAGATGATCAAGAAGGCGGGCAAGAATATTTTCTTCGCCTGGACTGGTGTCAAGGAAAAAAGCGGACCCCATTACTATCGCGTGCAAGCTCCGTCTTTCCTCGTCGAGTACGACAACACGCAGAACAACTCGAATCACGTCCATTCGGTGTGGCGGAACTACGACGGCGACTTCGGGATGGATCTGCTCGGTCAGCATTTGCAGGCGTATCACCGGTCATCGCCCCTGAATCCCTAAGCGACGGGCTGCACTGCGCCTGGTTTGCAGGATGCCGCCGATGCGCGCGGTCACAGCAGATACGGATGTCATCGGCATCAAGGTCAACTGCTCCGGCGCGCCCAATATCATGTCCTCTCCCGAAGTCGTCGCCGGCATCGTCGAGAACCTCACCGCCATCGGCGTTCCGCCACGCCAAATCTACGTCTACGAGCGTTTCGTGAGCCAGGGCCGGGCCGTTTTCCGTCAATCCGCGCTTCCGCTTTTACCCGAAGCAGATCCTGTTCGGCACCGATCCCGTCGCGCTGGACCGCCTCCTCATCGACGTCATCAACGATAAACGAAAGGCCGAAGGCGCACCCTCCATTTGGGACGCCTCCAAGGATCGCATTCGCGCCGGCGGGCGTTCCCAGGACCCCGCTTTCAACCAGTTCATTCGCGAACCCGGTCACGTCGAATACGCCGCCAAACTCGGCCTCGGCCTTTCTAAAAACTCCCGATAAAAAGCTGCGTCTCCACGTTCCCTTCGGAACCGGCGAATACACAAAAGAGGCCGCCGCCAATCCAAGCGAATTGGCCCAGCGGATCCGCGGAGAACTCAGCGATGAAAACCGCTCCCTCGAGTTCACCCTGCGGCAGTTGCCCTCCAACGCTGTTGTAGACTTGTCGAGATAACAGAGGAAGAATGATGAAATCCAGCACTCGCGTTTTCATTTCCACCGCGCTGTTCGCCGCCAGCCTTGCCGCGCAGCCCAAATACGATCTGGTTTTGAAGGGCGGCCACCTGGTTGATCCCAAGAACAAGCTCAGCGCTGTCACCGACGTCGCCATTCACGAGGGCCGCATTGCCGCCGTCGGCAAGATCGATCCGGCTCAAGCTGCCAGGGTCGTCGACGCAGCCGGGCTATACGTCGCTCCAGGGCTGATCGATATTCACGTCCACGTCTACGCCGGCACCGGGGAGCGTAACTCCTACGCCGGCGACAACAGCGTCTATCCGGATGGATTCACCTTCCGTATCGGAGTCACCACCGTCGCCGACGCCGGCAGCGCCGGGTGGCGTAATTTTGAGGATTTCAAGAGCCGTGTCATCGATCGCTCGCGAACCCGCGTCCTCGCCTTCCTCAACATCGTCGGCCACGGCATGCGCGGCGGCCAGTTTGAACAGGACCTCTCCGACATGCAAGTCAAGCCCGCCGCCGAAATGGCGCTTAAGCACAAGGACACCATCGTCGGCATCAAGACCGCCCATTACTCCGGTCCCGAGTGGACCCCCGTCGAGAACGCTGTCGAAGCCGCCACGCTCGCCAACATTCCCGCCATGGTCGACTTCGGCTCCAACCGGGCCGAGCGTCCGCTCAGGGAACTGGTCACCTCAAAACTCCGCCCGGGCGACATCTACACGCACGCGTATTCCGGCCTCCGCGGCGAACAGGAAGAGTCCGGCCAAATCAATCCCGCTCTTCTCGAAGGCCGAAAAAGGGGCGTCATCTTCGACGTCGGCCACGGCGGCGGCAGCTTCGTCTGGCGCGTCGCAGTTCCCCTGGTCAAAGGCGGCTTCCTCCCTGATTCCATTTCCACCGATCTCCACACCGGCAGCATGAACGCCGGCATGAAGGACATGCTCAACGTCATGGATAAATTCCTCGCCATGGGCTTGTCGCTCGACGAGGTGATTCTCCGCTCCACCTGGAATCCGGCCCGCGAAATCCGCCGCGAAGAACTCGGACATCTCTCCGTTGGCGCCATCGCCGACGTCGTTGTCCTGCGCATGGAAACCGGCAATTTCGGCTTCCTCGACATGCACGGCGCACGCCTGAAAGGCTCCCGCAAGCTCACCGCCGAACTGACTCTCAAGGACGGCAGAGTCGTCTATGACCTCAACGGCATCACCCGCCCCGATTGGGAAACACTGCCGAAAAACTACCAGGGCGAGGGCAGGGGAAGCGGGGCTCGCCGCACACGGCCCTAGATGCGAGCCCTCCTCGCGCTCTCGGCGTTTGCAGTCACTGCCTTCGCACAGGACTGGTCCGCCGCGCGCGCTCTGCGCCCCTCCGATACCACCAGACAAAGCGATGCCGTGCTCGATGAACTCGAGAGCCGCGCGCGTGCCGCCCTCAACAGAATCAAACATGCCGGCTCAAGAGCCGAGGCCGCGCGCACAAAACCGGATTTGCGCAGCAAGCTCACCGCTTCGCTCGGCCACGCTCGCCTGCCCTGGCCGCCCGACCTCCAATCACGCACCACCGGCATTGTCCAGCGCCAGGGATACCGCATCGAAAAGGTGATCTTCCAATCGCTGCCCGGCGTGACGGTCCCCGCCCATCTCTACCTGCCTGATCCTCTCGACAACCCAGCTCCCGCGGTGCTGTTCTACAACGGCCACTGGTGGCCTGACAGCAAATCCAGGCCCGATTTTCAGGCCTTTTGCACCCATATGGCCCGCATGGGCTTCATTGTCTTCAGCTTCGATCCGTTCGGGCAAGGCGAGCGCGGCGTCTCCTCCCGCGATCACCGCCGCACGGAAACTCTGCTCACCGGCCTTTCCCAGCAAGGCATCGCCGAATATGAAACGCGCTGCGCCCTTGAATACTTGCTCTCGCGCAAGGAAGTCGACCCGGAACGCATCGGCATGACCGGCGCATCCGGCGGCGGCTACAACACCTGGATCACTGCCGCCCTCGATGACCGCATCAAGGTCGCCGTTCCCGTCGTCGGCACAAGTGATTTCCTCGAACAGATCGTTGTCACCCGCAAGCTGGACTGGTACGGCGCCGCCGAGCATTGCCACTTCGTCCCCGGGCTCATTCAATACGCCAACAACCATGAGCTTCTCGCCATGATCGCGCCGCGCCCCCTGCTCATCATTGCCGCCTCCGTCGACCAATCCTTCCCCGTCGCCGGGGTGCGCGGCGTCCATGACTATGGCCGAAAACTCTACCAGGCTCATCAGGCAGCCGAACAAGTCGGTCTGTTTGTCGACGCGAAGGAAGGCCACGGCTATCAGAAAGCCAAACGCGAAGCCGCCTACGGATGGTTCTCCCGGTGGCTCGCCGGAAAGGGGGATGGCCAACCGATTCCTGAACCCGCAACCGATACACTTCCCTACGATGCCGAAGAGTTGAAGGTTTTTCCCGCTGGCCAGCGGGCGCCCGCCGGCCCCGGAATTGTCGAAACCGCCAGGCGCATGGCGCGGCAGATCAAGCCCGGCGGCCTCACCATCATGGAAGCCATGGGCGGCGCGCCGCAACCCCTCCGGCTGACCGCCCCTCCCCGCAAGGCGCAAGTTGCCCGCCACCTCTTCACAACCCAAACCGGCATCGATGTTCCCGCCTTGATCCTTGCCGCCTCCGGGGTTCGCGCCGGCGTTCTCGTCGCTGTCGATGACCGCGGTAAGGAAGCGCTGCTTGAGGACCCCGTCGTGCGCGAAGCCTGGCGCCGCGGCTGGGACATCTGGGCTATCGATCCGCGAGGCATCGGCGAATCTCACATCGAAAAATCGGGATGGGTCTTCGCCGTAAGTCTCCTGCTCGGAGAGAACTTCGTTTGGAGGCAAGGCTGGGATATTCATCGCGTGCTGGAGTTGGCATCGGCCCGCCGTGCGGCTCTCTACGCGCGCGGCCACAATGCCGCCCTCGCCGGAGCCTTCGCCGTAATCATGTCCAAAGCCAAACCGCCCGCGTGGGCCGTCCTCCGCGGCGGGTTCATCGGTTGGAAACAGTTCCTCTTCCGTCCCGCCTCCGAACCCGCCTCTTTCCGGCTTTTAGATGATGACATCCGGGACCAGCGCAGAACCGCCTTCGACCGCGAGATCCCTCACGAGTATTTCGTCTTTCACGGCCTGACCCTCGGCGATCTCCCCGAACTTCTCTCCGCCGCGAAAACCTCAACCACCCTTATAGAACCTCTCGACGGAGACTGGGGCGCCTCCCATCCGGCGTCGCCACTCCCCGTCAAAACCGAAACCCAGTTCCTACAAAGCCCCTGGTAGCCTCAACCCTGCCCCGAACTCTCCATCGCCTCCCTCGCCTTCCCCCATCCCAACAACGCACGTCCGATCCGCTGATGGCTCCCCGCCCGAAGCGACATCGCACGCAAATCATTCCCGTCCACCGCCGCCTGCTCCCGGTGAATCCCGTGCGCCTCCCGGTAATACGCCAGCGCCGCCACCGCGAAAAAAAGCGCCCGGTTCTCCCACTTCCCCCTCTGCTCCACCAGCCTCAAATACGTCTCATTCACCAGCGCCGCGCTCACCAGCGTATGATCTTCCCGCTCCCTCCTCAGATGTTTGCGCGCAACTCTCCTCAACTCCTCATACACCAGTGTTTCCGTCACCGGCGCCATGGCCCCTTAACCAATTCTACTCACTGCGGTCCGGGCTTCAAGGCCTCATCCACTCGTCCAGATGCTCCCGCACGAACCCGTCGTCGGTCAGCTCGGGATAACTGCGGCACACACGCTGGATCTCTTCCATCTGCCCCGCGGACAACTCCTCTTTTTCATCCAGGCACCACCGCCCCGCCAGCAGTCCCTGCCGCCGCAGCACTTCATGTATCCCCGCGATGCAGCCATGGAACCCGTTCGCCGCGTCGAAAATCGCCGCGTTCATGTCCGTCACCCGGACCCCCACCGTCAGCCAGTCCCGCCTCCCCGGCTCCGCGTGAATCTGCTCCAGCATCTCCACCGCCCGCCGCGTCCATGCCGCCCAGTGCCCCAGCAGCCCGCCGTTGATCCGCAGCTTCCGCGCGCCGGTATCAAACTCCGTCACCAGATCCGCCACGATGTTATCGTCGTTACCCGTGTACAGCGCAATCTCGCGCCCGGACTCCGCCACCGCACGCACCACGTCCAGCGTCTGGTACCGGTTGAACGGGGCAATCTTCACCGCCGCCACGTTCTCTATCTCCGCAAACCGCCGCCAAAACTCATACCCCAGCACGCGCCCACCCACCGCCGGCTGCAAGTAGAACCCGAACACCGGCAGCACCGCCGCCACCGCCTTCATGTGCTCCACCATCTCCTCTGTGGAAGCACCCTTCAGCGCCGCCATGCTCACCAGCCCCGCATGGTAGCCGATCCCGCGCGCCAGCTCCGCCTCCTTCACTGCCTGCGCCGTCCCCCCGCACACTCCCGCCACCTTGATCACATCGCGGCCCCGCATCTCTTCCATCGCCATCCGCAGCACCGGCTCAAACAGTCCCACCTTCGGATCGCGAATCGCGAACTGCGTCGTATGCACCCCCACCGCCAAGCCGCCCGCGCCCGCCGCCAGGTAGTAGCGCGTCAGCGCCCGCTGCCGCCGCTCATCCAGTTTCCGTTCCGCCGTCAGCGCCAGCGGATGCGCCGGAATCACCACTCCTTGCCGCAACCTCTCCCGCCAGCTCATCTTCAGAACTTCCCGTCCCGCGTCTCGAAATGAGTCGGCTTGTTGAGCGTCGATCCCCCCATCCCGATCCACGCCGCCGTCCACTCAATCACCTGCTGCAAGCTCACCTCCGGATACCCGAACAGCTTGTGACACCGCGACGCGTTGTTCAATAGCGCCGTCGGCGACTCCACGCCCGCAAACACCGGCTCTATCCCGAATATCCGCCCATACTCCTGCGCCACCGCCCGCACGCTCAGCGTCTCCGGCCCCGTCAGATTCAACACGAACGGCGGCGAGGCGCAATGCGCGAACGACCGCAAGCACACCGAATTCGCATCTCCCTGCCAGATCACGTTCACGTTCCCCATCGATAAATCCACAACCTGCCGCTCAAAAACCTTCGTCCCGATATCCAGCAGCACTCCGTAGCGCAACTCCACCGCGTAGTTCAGCCGCAGAATCGCAACCGGCGTCCCGTGCAGCTTCGAAAAGTGCGAGAACATCCGTTCCCGCCCCACCGCAGTGATCGCATACTCTCCCACCGGCTGGAGCGGTGTCTCCTCCGTCGCCCCGCCTCCGGCCACCGGCACCAGCGGATACACGTTCCCGCTCGAAAACGTCACCATCCGCGACCCCCGATACCGCGCCGCCACCCGTGCCGGCAGGTACGTATTCATCGCCCACGTGTATGGCTCATCCCCGGTTGAACCAAACTTCCGGGCCGCCATGTAGATCACATTCGGCGCATCCGGCAGCCCTTGCAAAAACCCGTCATCCAAAAGATCCCCGGCAATCGTCTCGATCCCGCCCTCCTCCAGCTGCTTCTTCACCCCGCCGCTGGAAAACCGCGCCACCGCGATCACCCGCGCCGCACCAGCGCGCTTGGCCCTGATCGCCAGGCTCGGGCCCATCTTCCCCCCAACTCCCAGGATCAGCAGGTCCCCGCGCAACGCACCCATCGCCTCCCGATCCGCCTCGGTCGGCCGCGAAAGCACCTCTTCCAACTGCTCCACGTTCGTGATTTTCAACGCTTGTACCCGATCTTGCGCAGGAATCCCCGGCGCGCCTCCACATCCGTCTCCGTCTCCACCCCCTTCGGAGAACTGCCATCCACAAGGCCCACAATCCCGCGCCCCTGCTCCGTCTCCGCCACGATCACCTCCACCGGGTTCGCCGTCGCGCAAAAGATCCCGCACACCTCCGGCACATCCTTGATCCGCCCGAGCACGTTAATCGGAAATCCGTCCCGCATCGTCACGACGAAAATATGGCCCGCCCCGATCGCCGTCGCGTTCCTCGCCGCCATCTCCTTCAAACCGTCGTCATTGCCGTCCACCCGCGTCAGGCACGGCCCAGACGCCTCGTTGAACGCGATCCCGAACTTCATGTGCGGAGCCGTGTTCACCATGGCTTCGTAGATGTCCTCCACTGTTTTGATGAAATGCGATTGGCCGACGATAAGATTCCCGCCGCCGTCGGGAATCTCCAGCCGGATTGCCTTCAGCTCCATGGGAAACAGCGTATCATCTATTCCATGAACCGCAGATACTTCATCCCCTTGGCTGCTTCCGCCGTCGCGCAGTCCCGCGCCGTCGCCGCCAACGACAAGGTCACCGTCGCCTTCATCGGTGTCCGCGGCCAGGGGCGGAGTCTCGCCGGCCGCTTCAGCGCCCTCGCTGACGTCAACGTCGCCTACGTTTGCGACGTCGATCCCGCCGTGGTCGAACCCGCCCTCAAATCCATCGAAAAGAACAAAGGCTCCCGCCCGCCCGTCATCTCCGACCTCCGCCGCATCCTTGACGACAAGTCCGTCGACGCCGTCGTCATCGCCACGCCCGACCACTGGCACGCGCCCGCCACCATCCTCGCCTGCGATGCCGGCAAAGATGTCTACGTTGAAAAGCCTCTCGCCCACAACATCCGCGAAGGCCGCCTCATGATCGAAGCCGCCCGCCGCAACAAGCGCATCGTCCAGCACGGCACACAACTCCGTAGCCGCCCGGCCGTCCAGCGCGCCATCGAATACGCCCACTCCGGCAAAATCGGCCGCGTTCTCATGGCCAAGGCTTGGAACGTCCAGCTTCGCGACAACATCGGCCGCAAGCAGGATTCCGCCCCGCCCGCCGGCATCGACTACGACACCTGGATCGGCCCCGCCCCCGCGCTCCCCTTCAACCCCAACCGCTTCCACTACAACTGGCACTGGAACTGGAACTACGGCACCGGCGACGCCGGCAACGACGGCGTCCATCAGCTAGACCAGGCCCGCTGGGCACTCGGCGTCGGCGCGCCGCTAGAAGTCTCCGGCTCCGCGCGCAAGCTCTTCTTCGACGATGATCAGCAGACGCCGGATACCATGACCATCACCTTCAACTACGCCGATAAAGCGCTCCTCTTTGAAATGCGCATCTGGAACAACTACGGCCTGGAATCCAACGACAACGCCGTTTCCGTCTACGGAACCAACGGCTACCTCCAAATCGGCCGATGGGACGGCGATTTCTCCTTCCGCGTCTTCGACAACAACAATAAGCTTGTCCACGCCGACAAGGGCGACGAGCCCGACACACACCCCCGCAACTTCATCGACTGTCTCCGCTCCCGCAAATCACCTAACGCCGATATCGAAACCGCCCACCTGTCCAGCCTCCACTCCCACCTGGCCAACATCGTCGCCCGCACCGGCCGCACCCTCCGCTTCGATCCCCAGACGGAAACCATCCTTAACGACCCTGACTCCTCCGCCCTCACGCGCCGCTCCTATCGCTCCCACTGGGCTACTCCGAAAGGCGTCTGACTGAAAAAGAACCAATCTCCACGCCGATCGGCAACGAAAAGCCCCTCGAATCTTCCGCCGCCACAATCCGCCTTTCCAAGAGAGAACGAGTCGTGTGCCCGAAGTCCCGTGATTCAGCCTAAAACCAAATCGGCGAGTTCCCGCATGTCGTCGACCAAAAAATCGGGAGGGTGTTCGAGGAAAGTCTCAGGTTGAAAGCCGAACGTCACGCCGCAGGCGCCGGTGCCCGCGTTGCGGGCGGTGCGGATGTCGACGGAGCTGTCGCCAACCATGATGGTCTCGGTTGCCGTGGCGCTGAGATCGTTCAGCAGAGTATCGATGCCGATTGGGTGAGGTTTCTTTTCGGCGAAGCTGTTGCCGCCGTAGATACGCTGGAAATGCGAGCCGAGGCCGAGGCCCGACATCAGAGCTTCGGAAAATCGCACGGGTTTGTTCGTGAGTACCGCAAGCAGCTTGCCCGCTTCGTGCAGACGGTCGAGAGCTTCACGCACCCCGGGGTAGAGGCGCGTGTGGTCGAGCATGTGGTCGCGATAGTAGGCGAGGAAGAATTGCAGGGCGCGATCGACGTCGGATTCCGATGCCTCGGGGCCGAGGGCGCGGCGGATCAGGACGGGCGCGCCGTTGCCGACGTAGGAGTAGACAAGCTCGTTGGCGATGGCGCCCATTCCAAGATGCGCCCGGGCGGCGTTCACCGAGTTGGCCAAGTCAAGCTGCGAATCGATCAGGGTGCCGTCAAGGTCGAAGATCAGCAGGCGCGCGGGCTGCGCCAGCGTTACATCTCGTGCGTGGGGAGTTTTTGGGAGCGGTTCTTCCAGGTTTGGTTCCAAAGTTCTTTCACCTTTTCATAGCTGGACTCGAAGCCGTCGCGAAGTTCGCGAGGGGCCAGCGAGGCCGCCACGCCGGCGGCATCCATCAAATACGGAGCGAGGCGGCTTTCGGCGACGGCGCGTGGCGGCGGAGTGCGCGAGAAGGCGCACATCACCAGCACAATCGCGAGCGAGACCAGCGAGCCGCGCACCAGGCCCAGACCGCCGCCGAGCAGGCGGTCCAGCCAGCTCAGCCCAACCCACTTGAACAGCTTCGCCAGCAGCCGGCCGAGAACGGCGCCGGCCAGAATGACCGTACCGAAAACGAGGAAGAAGCCGATGAAGTTGGCGATCGATTTGTGGCTGACGTAGTCGAGCAGGAAAGCGCCGGCGACGCCGTAGGTCCAGATGCCGGCGAAAACGCCGATGACGGTGGCGGCGATGGCGACGATGGCGCGCGCGAATCCTCGGGTGATGCCGGTGGCCGCGGAGACCACCAGGATCACGGCGATCAGCAGGTCCAGCCAGTTCACAGCGGTTTTCCCGTCAGCAGGCGGTAGGCCTCGCGGTACTTATCGGCGGTCCGCTCGGCGACATCCGCCGGCAGAGCCGGCGCCGGGGGCTGCTTGTTCCAGCGGATCGATTCCAGGTAGTCGCGCACGTACTGCTTGTCGTAGCTCGGCTGCGCTCCGCCGGGCGAATAGGACGCAGCGGGCCAGAAGCGCGAGGAGTCGGGCGTGAGCACTTCATCGGCCAGCACAAGCTGATCGCCGACGAAGCCGAACTCGAACTTCGTGTCCGCGAGAATGATGCCGCGCGTGGCCGCGTAAGCGGCGGCGCGCTTGTAGATGGCGAGCGTCAGCTCGCGCAGGCGTTGCGCGAGGTGGGTGCCGATCCGCGAGGCCGCCTCCTCAAAGCTGATGTTGATGTCGTGGCCGGAGCTTGCCTTGGTTGCGGGCGTGAAGATCGGCACGGGGAGCTGCGACGATTCCTGCAAACGGTCCGGCAGCGGGATGCCGCAGACGGTGCGCGATTCGCGGTACTCCTTCCAGCCGGAGCCCGCGAGGTAACCGCGGGCGACGCATTCCACATCGATCATGCGGGCACGCTTGACGAGCATGGTGCGGCCCTCCAACTGATCCCGGAATTGCGGCAGCGGGGCCGGAAAGGTGGCGATGTCGGCCGAGAGCAGATGCGTGGGTGTCAGGTCCTTCAGAAAATCGAACCAGAACAGCGAGATCTGCGTCAGCACGCGGCCCTTGTCGGGGATACCGGTGGCCAGGATGTAGTCGAAGGCAGAGATGCGGTCCGACGCCACCAGCAGCATCTTGTCATCCCCGATCGCGTAGTTGTCGCGCACCTTGCCGCGCGCCAGCAACTCGACACCGGGCAGATTGGTTTCCAGAACGAGCTTGCTCATAGGCAGACGCGCACCGCCTTGGAATCGATTTCGGCGCCGAGGCGGTCCAGCGTCTCCCGCGGCAGCTGCTTCTGCACGGATTCAAACAGCTCGTTTTCTTCCTGGCGAATGTGCGAGCGCAGCAGCGAGGTGAACTCCGTGAGCAGCGCGGCGGCCGGTTGCGCGCGCAGCTTCCCGATCAGTGCCTCGATCTGCCGGTGTTCCTCCCTGAGACGCGCCGTCAAATCTGATTCGCAGGCCGGGAACAAGATCTGCTCTTCAAGCTCGAAGTGATTGATCAGCTCCACTGCATAGCGGTCGATGGCGCGCTTGCCCAGCCGCTCGATGTTGGCGGCGGAGCCATCCTGCGCCAGTTCACGATCGGTGAGCACGCACAGCGCAAGCCCGTTATGATGCTGGTGCGACAGCGGGATCAAACTGGGGTCTCTTAACATTGCCCTATTGTTATCATAAGGTTTTTGACGAGCTAACCATGGATTGGAACGAAGCCGCCCAAGACCTGCTACATCAGATTCTGATGACCACGCCGCTGCCCGTGCGCCAGCAGATTGAAGGACAGATCCGCCAGGTTGCCGATGGCATCGCCGATGGCGAGGGTAAGAGCCGCGTCGGCGTGAACACGGTGGTGGAGGCCTGGATCAAGACGACGCCCGAAGCCCTCCGCGGTGAGTTGCCGCGCCAGATGGAGCGGCTGGGGCTGGACCCCGACGAATTTACGGGGCTGCTGGAAGGCTGATGCTGGCGCGCGCCATCCTCGCCCTGGTTCTGGTTTGTTCTGCCGGCGCGGAAGTCTTCGATTACGGCGCCGAGTGGCGGCTGATGCGCGCCGGCTGGGCGCGCCTGACCTGGTATCCGGGGCAAGCGCAGCTGTTTCTGGAGACGACGGGCTTCGTAGGCACTCTCTATCATGTCAAGGACGACTACAAGGTCAGCTACAGCGACAAATACTGCGCCTCCACCGCCGTGATGAACGCCGAGGAAGGCAGCAAGCACCGCGAAATCACCGTCCACTACAATACGCCGCCCGGCAAGGCCGAGCGCGTCGAGCGCGACCTCAAAAACGGCAACGAGGTGGTCGAAACCAAGCAGATCGAAGTCCCTCCCTGCGTGCACGACATCATTGCCGGTCTGACTCGCCTGCGTCACGTTCCCTTGAAAGTCGGCCAGAAGCTGGAGCTTCCGCTCAGCGACGGCAAGAAGAGCGTATCGACGCGGGTGGAAGTGCAGAAGGCGGAGCGCGTGAAGACGCCGGCGGGTGAGTTTGATACGCTGCGGCTGGAGGCGTTTCTCTATCACGGCGTTTTGTACCGCCGCAAGGCGCACCTGTATGTGTGGCTCACCAATGACGCGCGGCGCATTCCCGTGCAGATTCGTGTGAAGATGGCCTTCTATTTGGGAACGGTGACGCTGCAACTGGAGAAGGAATGGGATCAATGAAACGGTTACTGGCTGCTTGCATGTTGGTTGCCGGGGTGTGCGCGGCACAGCCGCAGGCGCTGCTGGGCAATCGCGAATCGATGGAGCTGTATACGCGCATGGTGCAACTGATGGAATCGACCACGGCGGTGGTGCCGGGGCTGGCTCGCGCCGGTGCGCCGGTGATCGAGAACATGCGGCAGGCCATCGTCAACTTGCAAGCCGCCGCCAGCCGTCAGGACGGCATGCAGCATTACAACGTGCTGACCAATGCGCGAGCTTACCTGGCGCTGGCCGACGCCATCCCCAAGCCATATCCGTTTCCCCAGGAAGCGCAGCGACAGTTCCGCGAGCTGAGGGAATCGGTGGAGCGCGCCGAGGCGCATTTCATCGCCCTGCTGGCCTTGAAGGAGCGGCAGCTGGGCAGTCCCGACCGCGATCAATTGGAGCGGTACAGGGAAGATAACCTGAAAGTCGGACCACCGCGGCAGGGGCAGCCGCGTGTCGTCTTCTTCGGCGATTCGATTACCGACGGCTGGCCGTTGAATGAGTATTTTCCCGAACGCGATTTCGTCAACCGCGGCATTAGCGGGCAGATCACCTCGCAGATGCTGGCGCGGATGCAGGCCGACGTCATTGACCTGAAGCCGGCGGCAATGGTCATCCTGGCGGGGACCAACGATATCGCCCGCGGCGTGCCGGTGGAGGTCATCCAGAACAACCTCGAGATGATCGCCGACCTTGCCGAGCTGCACAAGATCAAGCCGGTATTGGCTTCCATCCTCCCGATTCACGACTACAACAAGGACAAGGATCCAGGGTTCTTGCGCAGTGTCAGCCGGCCGATGACGACCATCCGGCGTCTCAATGAGTGGCTTCAGGAGTTGTGCAAGAAGCGCGGGTTCCTTTATCTCGATTACTTTTCCGCGATCGTGGATAACGCGGGGATGCTAAAAGCGGAACTGGCCGAGGATGGGCTGCATCCGAATGCGGCCGGCTACCGGGTCATGGCGCCGCTGGTACTGGAGGCGATTGGCAAGGTCACCGCGCCTGTTGAGGAGAAGAAGCGCCGGCGGTTTCCCTTCTGAGCGGACGTTAACTGGTAAGTTCCACCGTTTTTGCTTGCAGGACGGCGGGGTGATTGCGCAGTTCCGCCAGCACGGCTTCAGGAACGGAGTGATCGGTTTCCACCAGAGCCAGGGCGCGAAGGGGTTCGCCGGGCGCGGTGGGCGCGGACTGGCGGCCGAGAGAGAAGTTGGCGATGTTGACCTGGTTGCGGCCCATTACTGTGCCGACGTGGCCGATGACGCCGGGCACGTCCTTGTTCTTCATGAAGGTGAGGTGGCCGGAAAGAGCCGCTTCGCATGTGATGCCATCCACCTGGATGAGGCGCGGGCGGTCCAGAACGAGGGCGCCTTCGACAGCGGTGACGCCGGAGTCGGTTTCCAGTTCTAAAGAGATCGAGTCGATGTGGCCGGCGCGGCCTTCATGGCGTTGCTCAACGTTGATCCCGCGCTGCGAGGCCAGTTGCGCGGCGTTCACCACGTTGGCTTTTTGCGAGAGCGAGCGGTTGAGCACGCCGGCCAGGCCCGCGTTGCGGAGCACGTGCGTAGTCATCTCGGCGATCTTGCCGCGGTAGGTGAGGCGCACCAGTTTCGGATTGCCTTCGGCGACGTAGGCGGCGAACTTGCCGAGCCGCTCGGCGACGGCGATCCACGGGCCGATGGCCTTGTATTGTTCCGGCGTGATGGCCGGCATGTTGACGGCGTTGACGGCGACGCCGTTCTTCAAGTAATCCACCATCTGCTCGGCGATGCGGACGCCGACGATCTCCTGCGCCTCCTCGGTGGAGCCGCCGATGTGGGGTGTGGCGAGCAGGTGTTCGGCCTTCAGCAGCGGGTTGTCGGGCGGAGGCGGTTCCGGGGCGAAAACGTCCAGGCCCGCGCCGGCGACTTTGCCGGAATCGAGCGCTGCTTTCAACGCGGCTTCGTCGATCAGTTCGCCGCGGGCGCAGTTGATGATCCGCACGCCGGGCCTCATCTTCTCGAAGGCGGCGGCGGAGAGCATACCCTTGGTTTCCAGGCTCAAGCCCAGGTGGAGTGTAATGAAATCGCTGCGCGAGTAGAGCGTTTCGGTATCGACCAGCTCGATGCCGAGATCGGCCGCCAGCTGTGAGCTGACGTACGGGTCCGAGCCAATGATCTTCATCTCGAAGGCGCGCGCGCGCTGCACCACTTCACGGCCGATGTTGCCAAGCCCGAGCACGCCCAGCGTTTTCCCGCGCAGCTCATTGCCCATGAACTTCTTCTTTTCCCACTTGCCGCCTTTGGTGGAGGCGCTGGCTTCCGGAATAGCGCGGGCGAGCGAAAGCATGAGCGCCATGGTGTGCTCGGCGACGGCGACGGCGTTGCCGCCCGGCGTGTTCATGACAAGCACGCCGGCATCGGTGGCGGCCTTCATATCGATGTTGTCGTAGCCGACGCCGGCGCGGCCGACCACGCGCAGCAGCGGCGCCTTCGCCAGCACATCGACGGTAACCTTGACAGCGCCTCGCACCACCAGCGCGTCACAGTCACCCAAATGCGCGGCGTATTCTTTCGGGTTGGAGACGACCACGTCCCACCCGGATTCGGCTTTGAAGAGGGAAACGGCCCCCTCGGCAAGGGGTTCGGCGATCAGGATCTTCATCTCAGGCAGTGACCGGCAGTCGAACTCCGGCCGCCTCCGCGTAGACTTCCTGCACCGCGGCCACGCCCGTGCCGAACTTGACTTCGTGACCGTTGGCCACCAGGATCACCTCCAGCGCCGCGATGACGCTGAACAGATCATTGAAGTCGAAGTAGCCGAGGTGCGCGATGCGGAAGATCCGCCCCTTCATCGAGCCTTGGCCGTTGGCGATGATGGCTCCGAACCGCTCCTTGAAGCCCTTCACGATCTTGCCGGAGTCCATGCCGGCTGGGGCCTTGATGGCCGTAAGCGCGGCGCCCGGGGAGTCAGGAGCGAACAGCTCGAGACCAAGCGCCTGGGCCGCGGCGCGTGTTGCCCTGGCAAGAAGCTGCGCATTGTCGACCAGCTTGTCCATGCCGATCGATTTGATGTAGCGCAGGGCTTCCGCCAGGGCGAGGATGAGCGAGGTGGCGGGGGTCCAGCTGGATTCCCCGGCGGCGGCGTTCTTGGCTTCCTTCGTCAGGTCGAAGTAGTAGTGCGGCAGGTCGGAGGTTTCAGCCATCTTCCAGGCCTTCGGGCTGACGCTGAGGAAGGCGATTCCCGGCGGAATCATGAAGGCTTTCTGCGAGCCGCCGATGACGACGTCCAGACCCCAGCCGTCGATGTCGAGCGGCATGGTGCCGAGGCCGGTGATGGCATCCATGACGAGAATGGCATCGGTTTTGCCGACGATTTCGCCCATCGATTTCACGTCGTGCGCGGCGCCGGTCGAGCTTTCCGAAGCCTGCACAAAGACGCCTTTCACATCCGGGTTCGCTTGGAGCGCGGCGGCCACGGCCGCCGGTTTCACGGCGCTGCCGTACGGCTCTTCCAGCAGCGTGACTTGCAGGCCGTGAGCCTTGGTAATGCCGGCCCAGCGCTCCCCGAATTTGCCGGCCGAGCAGACAACGACGTGATCGCCTTTCGAGAACAAGTTGGAGACGGAAGCCTCCATGGCTCCGGTGCCGGAGCTGACCAGGGGAACCACATCGTGCGATGTGCCCATCACTTCCTTGAGGTCCGCCAGCGCGGACTTATAGATCTTCCGGAAATCCTCGGTCCGGTGATGCAGATCCGACGCCATCATGGCGTGCAGAGCCGGCGGATAGAGAGGGGTCGGCCCAGGAGTCAATAACCGCTGTTTCTTAATGTGCATGGGAAAGCTGGAAAATTCTAGAATAGCAGACACGATGGCACTACTGGATCGAGTTCAAAAGGACATGGTGGAGGCGATGAAGGCCAAGCAAGAGCTGCGCCTGAACGCTATCCGTATGATCAAAGCGGCCCTGCTCAAGTACAAGGCCGACAACATGAAAGAGGCCGATGAAGCCGCCGAGATGCAGATACTGAACAGCCTGTTGAAGCAACGGCGCGAGGCAGCCGACATGTTCCGCAAGGGCAACCGGCCGGAGCTGGCGGATAAGGAAGAGGCCGAGTGGAAGATCATTGAGGGGTACATGCCCGCGTCGGCGAGCCCGAAGGAGATTGACGCGGCCATCGCGGCGGCGATGGCGGAGACGGGAATCACATCGCTGAAGCAGATGGGGCAGGTGATGAACGCGGTGAAGGCGAAGCTGACGGGCAAGCGTGTGGACGGCAAAGCGCTGAGCGATCAGGTTCGGGCGAAGCTGAGCTGAGGGTTGATTCAGCGGCCCGCCTGATGTATCATAAACAAATGATTCCAGAGCACTTGCGATGGTTGTTCTGGGATACGACTCTCTCTTCGCTGGACCCTCAACAGTGGGCTGATTACTGCATCACACGAGTGCTGGAGCTGGGGGATCAACCGGCTGTGAAGTGGATGCGGGCAACTTTTTCAGAGAGCCAGATCGTGGAGGTGCTGCGAAACCAACGCCGGCTGTCCCGCCGGTCGGCGAACTTCTGGTCGCTGGTTTACGGATTGCCGGCCGTGGAAGTGGCGGCGCTTGCCCATGCCGAATGAGTGGCGGGTGGATGCGATTCCTTCCGCCGCGGAGGAATTGCTTGAGCATTGGCAAGCTTCCTCGCTGCTGGAAGGTTTTTACCTGGCGGGCGGCACGGCGCTGGCACTTCAGCTGGGACATCGCCGGTCCGTGGATCTCGATTTTTTCAGCGGCCGTGGCTTCGATGTGGAAGCGCACTTGCAGAAACTCCACCGGCTGGGCGGATTCTCGCTCACGGGAATGGCGGTGGGAACCGTACACGGCCACTGCCGGGGTGTGAAGGTCAGTTTCCTGGAATATGACTATCCGGTGCTGTTCCCCTTCCTTCAATACCAGCAGGTGAGTGTGGCCCATCCCCTGGACATCGGCTGCATGAAGCTGAGCGCGATTGCGGCGCGAGGCGCACGCCGCGACTTCATCGACGTTCACGCCGTCTGCTTCCCGTCGCGGCTAGGCGAGGTGGTCCAGCTTTTTCAGAAGAAGTACGCCGGAGTGAACTTCAGCCTCTTGCATTTGCTGAAGTCGCTGACATGGTTCGAGGATGCGGAAAAAGAGCCGATGCCCGACATGCTGACCTCGACAAGCTGGGCGGAGGTGAAGGATTTCTTTCTGCGGGAAGCGCCGGCGCTGTTGTAGAACTACTTGCGTCTATCGTTGGCGCCCGAATCGGACTTTATCGATTCGCGGAGGTGGAATTCGTGAGGCCTGCGTTAATACAATGGGCAAGGGAGAACCGCAGTGAATGAACTGCTAGAGAGGAAGCGGCAGGCAATCGAAGAGGCCTGTTCGCGCTTTGGCGTGGCCAAGCTCGAGGTATTCGGCTCGGCGCTACGCGACGACTTCAAGCAAGCTGATAGTGATCTGGACATGCTTGTCGAGTTCAAACCCATGGCGCCATACGCCCGTGTCGAATCGTACTTTGGTTTGCGAGAGGAGCTTCGCGCTTTGCTAGAGCGGGAAATTGATTTGGTCATGGCGGGAGCGGTGAAGAATTCGTATATTTCCCGTGAGATCGAACGCACGAAGCAACTAATGTATGCCGCTTGATGAGCGGGCCTATCTCGCCGATATCGTTGAATCCTGCGACGCAATCCAAAGAGCAACCTGTGGTCTCGACGTTCAAAGCCGTCGATGATGCTCTTGTTTGGGCCATTGTTGAGACCGACATTCCTGTACTGAGACGCGAATGCGCCGAGCTTATCGAGCGGCATTTACCCAGGGGTGGAGGGACCTGAAGTCCCACGGGCTAGGAGCGGGAGAGTGTCCGGCGCTACTACAGAACTACTTCCGCCGCTCGCCGATGCAGTAGAGGAATTTCTCGGTGCGCATGAAGATCTGGCCTTCGGAGATGGCGGGCGAGCTAAGCGTATACTCGCCGAGCTTGTTCTCGGCGAGGACTTCGAATTCCGGTCCGGCCTTGAGCACCGTCGTTGTTCCCTCTTCATTGGTGACGTAGAGCTTGCCGTCGGCGAGCACGGGCGAGGAACTGTAGATGGCTGGGGCGATGCGCTTCGCGCCGTAGATCTCTTCACCCGTCTTGGCGTTCACCACCCAAACGATACCGCGGTCGTTGGGCAGGTAGAGATACTTGCCGTCGGTGACCGGCGTCGGCACGTCGGGGCCGTTCATCACCTTGAATGCGAGGTGGGATTCCGTGATATCCCCGCTTCCGCCGGCGCGGAGCGCCAGCAGCGGCTTCACGCGCGTGGGCGCGTAGATCATGCCGTCGAAGGCGACCGATGAGGCGATGATGCGGTTGGCGGCGATGTTGTCGGGGTTGAGTCCATTGGCGCGCCAGAGTTCCTTGCCTGTTGCCGGGTCGTGTCCGGTGACGCAGTCGGCGCCGTTGAGGACAATCTCCTTCTTCCCGTTGTGCCGCAGCAGCGCAGGAGTGATGTAGGCGTCCGGCGATTCGTGCCTTGCCTCGGTCGGGCGTTCCTGACGCCAGATGGTCTTGCCGGATTTCGCGTCGATCTTGAGCAGGTAGGAGGGATCGTCGGTCTTCATGCCGTGCAGGACGGGGATGTAGAGCGCACCGGCGTCGAGCAGCGGCGAGGAGGCAAAGCCCCAGTTGAGGCCGAACTTGCCATAGTCCTTCTGGATGTCGCGTGTCCACAGTTCCTTGCCCTGGAAATCGAAAGCCTTCAAGATACCGGTGCCGGTGAGCGCCCAGAGGGTCCGGCCGTCAGTGACGGGCGAGGGGCTGCTCATGTTCTGCTTGTTGATCTTGTAGTTGCCGCCGGCAAGCGACGCTTTCCACTTCACTTCGCCCTTGGTGCGGTCGACGGCCCACAGCTCCAGCGCTTCGCCGTCGGCGACGTTTAAGAAAATCCACTCGCCCCAGAGAATCGGCGTGGCGCCGCTGCGCGACGGCATGGCGAGCTTCCACTTCACATTCTCTTCCGGACCCCAGCTGACGGGAAGGCCTTTTTCCGGGCTGATGCCGTTGCCATCGGGGCCGCGCCATTGAGGCCAGTTGGCGGCGGAGGCGGCGAGCGTGATGGCGAAGCAGGCGAAAAACAGAGCTTTCATGCCGTCCACCATATCGCAGCGGACGGGTTGGTATCATGAAGTGAGTCCCGCAATTTTATCCAGTAAGGAGATCCTCAACCAGAATGGCAGTGAAAGTTGGAATCAACGGCTTCGGCCGTATCGGAAGAAATGTGTTTCGCGCCGGGCTCGGCCGCACCGACATCGAGTTTGTCGCGACGAACGATTTGACGGACACCACGACGCTGGCCCACTTGCTGAAGTACGATTCGATCCTCGGGCCGCTGGCCGCCGACGTCAAGGCCGATGCGGATTCGATCACCGTGAATGGCGCGAAGCTGAAGGTATTCGCGACCAAGGACCCGGCGGAGATCGACTGGCCGTCGCTCGGCTGCGATGTTGTTATCGAATCCACCGGCCGGTTCACTGACGCCAAGGACGCGTCCAAGCACCTGCGCGGCAGCGTCAAGAAGGTGATCATCTCGGCTCCCGCTTCGAATGAGGACGTCACCGTGGTTCTCGGCGTCAACGACGGCATGTACGATGCCGCCAAGCACAAGGTGGTGTCCAATGCGAGCTGCACGACCAACTGCCTGGCGCCGGTGGTGAAGGTGCTGCACGACGCTTTCGGCATCGAGAAGGGCTCGATGACCACCATCCACAGCTACACCAACGACCAGAACGTGCTCGATTTCCCGCATAAGGACCTGCGCCGGGCGCGCGCGGCTGCGTTGAATATGATTCCCACCTCGACCGGCGCGGCGAAGGCCATCGGGCTGGTGATGCCGCAGTTGAAGGGTAAGCTCGATGGCTATGCGATGCGCGTGCCGACACCGAACGTGAGCGTGGTGGACTTTGTGTGCGTGACTTCTAAGCCGACGGACACGGCTGCGGTGAACGCGGCGCTCAAGAAGGCCGCCGAAGGCCCTTTGAAGGGCGTGCTGGCCTACACGGAGGATCCGGTGGTGAGCTCGGACATGATGCGCAATCCGAACAGCTCCATCGTCGATGCGCAGATGACGAAGGTGCTCGACGGCAACCTGGTGAAGGTTGTGGCCTGGTACGACAACGAGTGGGGCTATTCCAACCGCGTTGTCGACCTGATCGCGTTCCTGGCCCAAAAGGGACTATAGCGAGTTGCGCGGGAAGCGGTCACCTTGCGGCGAGCGCTTCCTCCAGGACGCGGCCGACCGAGCCGCTGGGAGTTTCCACATCGAGCAGGGTAGCGAGCGTCGGCGCGATGTCGTTGACCGCGGCGCGGCCGTGAAAGCGGCCCGGCTTGATGCCTGGGCCCATGAAGATCACCGGCACGTGGGAGTCGTAATTGTACGGCGTGCCGTGTGAGGTGCCTTTCTCCTCAAACAGCCAGTAGGGCTGGATCACGATGAACAGATCGCCGGCGCGCCAGGGGTTGAAGCCGGCGCGAACGCGGCGGTCGACTTGATCTTCGAGCGTAGTGCCGGAGGCGAGTTGGTCGCGCGTGTAGACGCGGTAGATTTGCGGGATCTCGCGGACGGCTTCGGCGGCTTGCTTGCGGACTTCGATGAGGTCGAGCTTCTTTGCCGCGATCAGTTCGTGGTCCAGGTAGGGCGCGGGGCCGGACTTGCCCACCACCCACTTGCCTTCACCGTAGAGGCGCGCGAGCCGCTCTTCCACCTTGCCGTGGACGACCTTTTCGGGAATGCGTCCGCCGGGCATTTTGCGCTTCTGCATCACTTCGGGCAGCGGGGCGACGCCGTGGTCGGCGGTCATGACCACGAGTACGTTTTGCATGCCGATTTTCTTGTCGAGGAAGGCGAACAGCTTGCCAAGCACGCGGTCCGTGCGGATGGAGATGTCGCGGACCAACGGAGAGTCGGGACCCTCGTCGTGCCCGACGTAGTCGTTGGAGGAGAAGCTGACGGCGAGCAGATCGGTTCCGGGACCCTGGCCGAGTTTTTCGGCTTCGACGGCGCGTTCGGCGAGCAGTTCCAGCAGGTCGTTGCCGAAGGGAGTGCGCTGCATCGCGCCCCAGTATTTTTCCTCGAGCTGCGGGGCCATGGCGAGGAACGGCTTCGCTTTGGGGTCCTCGATGGAACCCCAGACGGAGCCGAGGAACTTGTCGGCCACGCGGCTGCGGTTGAACTCCTCCACCCAGGCGGGGAGCTTCTCGTAGAAATAGGTGCTGGATACGAAATTGCCGGTCTTGTTGTCGAACCAGAAGGCGCCGTCGGCCATTCTGCCCACCGGGAGAATGGCGCTGCGATCCTTGATGGAGAGGCCGAAGGCTTTGGAGGGGGCGCGGCCGGACATTTTCAGTTCGTCGGGGATGGTGCTGACCAGCAGGTTGCGCGGCGAGGCTCCGGCGGCATCGCCCGCGCCGATCTGCTTGTGATCGGGGTCAAAGACGCTGGTGACCTGGCGTTTGAGCACCCGGTCGTACCATTCGTTGCCGACGATGCCGCTGATGGAGGGCGTGGCGCCGCTTAGGAACGTGGCGTGACCGATGGCGGTGACGGTGGGGAAATGCTCGTAGTGGGCGTTGGTGAAGACGGCGCCGGTGCGGAGCATGCGGTCAATGCCGGAGTTGTACTGGTCGCGGAAACGGGTGAGATAGTCGTAGCGGAACTGGTCGACGACGAGCGCGAGAATCAGCTTTGTGCGCGCCGGAGGGGCGGTGCGCTGAGCGGGGAGCAGCGCCGCGGCAAGAATCGAGAGAATGGCAATCCGTTTCCAAATCATAGGTTGTTGGTTCGCTTTTCTGAAGTTCAGTCGAGAATGACGGCGCCCGTGCCGGCGATCTGGTAGATGGTGACGGGGCCCTTCACCGAGGAGGGATCAAACTTGCGCCCTTGCTCTTCGGCTTCGTGTTTGGCGCGCGCGACGGCCTGTTCCTTGTTGAGTTCGAGTTTGACCAGCTTGCCCTCGGCGATCGCCATCTTGCCGATGCTTTCCTTTGGAAAGA
Organism: Acidimicrobiia bacterium; assembly: GCA_016871315.1. GTDB lineage: Bacteria > Acidobacteriota > Terriglobia > Bryobacterales > Bryobacteraceae > VFZE01. The sequence continues at coordinate 36,580 of VFZE01000040.1, forward strand.
CGATAACGCCGTCGTCCACCTTTATGCGGAGGGAAGTGGTTTTGCCGGGCTCGATGAGCGCCATCCAGCAGCCCATCATCTGGCAGACTTCGGTGACTTTGCCTTTGACTTGGACGGTTTTCCCGGTGTGGGTTGCGGCCTGGGACAAAACCTGTGTAACGGAGGAGGGCTGAGACAGAGTGAGCGGCTGGCCGAGCTTCACCTCGGCGGCCGCGAACGTGGCGGCAAGCAGGAAGATTGCGAGTTTCATAAGCGAGCATTATCTCAAAGGACGGCTGGCGTGTGTGGGGAAACTACTGGCCGAGCTCATGGCAGGCGGTGCAGACGACGGTTGCCTTGTGCTCCTTGTGGCAGTCGACGCAGGCTTTCATGGTGTGGTCGACTTCCTTGGTCAACACGGGGCGTTCGTTCACGGGGCCATGGCAGCGGGCGCAATCGACTTTCGCGTTGACATGGGAGGCGTGGCTGAAAAAGACGTAGTCGGCGAGGCGGTAGACGCGCTGCGCGGGGAACTTCGCGTCATCGGGGAAGCTGGTGTGACAGGTGCGGCAGGTGGTGGCCTTGGGGAAGCCGGCGCGTTCGGCTTTGGCGGCGCCGGAGTGGCAGAAGGCGCAGTTCAGCTTGAGGGGGGCATGAATTTTGTGGCTGAACGGGGCGGTGGGGCCGGCGGCCCAGGCGGTCAGGGCAGCGACGAGGAAACCAAGGCATCCGAGTTGATGTCGTATTTGCTTCCGCCTCCTGCGGCGATGACGACGAACTGCTTCTTCGTCCTCTTTCCAATATAAGTCGCCGGAGTGGCGTGCGAGCTGGCGGGCAGGAGCGTGACCCACAGTACTGTTTGCCGGTCTTGGAGTCGTCCTCCGGAATCACCGAATGTGCAGGCCTGAATCCACTGTAACGGTATGAGGAAGTCATCCCCGGACTGGCTATAGGCCAACTCTTTCGAGATCAATTATATCGCGAACGTTACTAACAGGCGACAAGCCGTTTCAACCTTGCGGTATCGGCTCCCGGTTCCACAGAATGGCGCATTGGGGGGGTACCATGAAGCCAACCTACGCAACGTTTGCAACAATCCTTCTCTCGCTATGCCTCCCCGTAGGGCCGATGTTCGGCCAGTCGCCGACAGCGAGCGTTACCGGGACAGTCACCGACTCGCAGGGAGCCGCGGTCGCAGATGTCACTGTTGAGGCTGTAGCGTCCAGCACGAGCCAAACCTACCGAGCGGTTACAGATGCGGCCGGGCAATACCTCATTCTGAACCTGCCGATTGGTGGCTACTCTGTTCGGGTGAGTCATCCCGGTTTCAAATCCTACACCCGGTCTGGCCTCGTGCTGGAGGTGTCGCAGCGGCTGCGGCTTGCAATCCAGCTGGAGATCGGCGCCGTGACCGAATCGGTGCTGGTAACCGCGGAGGTGGCCCGCGTTCAGACGGAAGAGTCATCGTTGGGCGCGGTGGTCGAGAGGAAGAGGATCGAGGCTCTGCCGCTGAATGGCCGGCACATCATGACGCTGACGAGGATTGTGCCGGGCGTGCAGCCCCGCAGCCGCACGTCGGAAGGCTTCGGCGATTTCATCAATCAGCCGATCTCCGAAATCCGCATCAATGGTGGACCTGCCTACGGCAATCAGGTGTTCCTGGATGGGAGCGTGAACACTGCCCCGCTGCACAACGAGATCTCGGTCGTTCCGATGGTCGATGCCACCGAAGAGTTTCGAGTCGAAACAAACGCGCTGAAAGCCGAGTATGGACAGACCTCGGGTGGGGTAATCAATGTGGTGTCCAAGGCCGGGGGCAACAACTTCAGCGGATCGCTTTACGAATTCTTGCGGAACGACGCGTTGGATGCGCGGAACGCCTTCTCGTCCGTGCCCGATCCGCGCACCGGGCGCACCAAGCAGGTCCTGCGCTACAACCAGTACGGCGGAACGCTGGGCGGGCCCGTCATTTTGCCCAAAATTTACAACGGACGGAACCGGACGTTCTTCTTCACGGGATGGGAGCAGTGGCGGCTCGTGCAGAGCGGCGCGCCTCGTCTCGGTACCGTTCCGACCGCGCAGGAGCGCTCCGGGGACTTCTCCAACACGCGCGATGGAAGAGGCGCACTGCTGCCGCTGTTCGATCCGGCGACCACACGACCGAATCCGGCCGGAGCCGGCTTCGTCCGGGATCCGCTTCCGGGCAACATCGTTCCCCGTGGGCGGATGGATCCACTCTCGCTGCGGCTGCTGGAATTTATCCCTCAGCCCAATACAACCCCGACGGATCCGTTGACGAACTCGAACAACCTGACGGCCTTGGTCAGTTCGCCCATCAATCAGACTACGTGGAGCGCTCGTGTCGATCACCGTTTTACAGACAGCGATCTGATGTTCTTCCGCTATTCCACGACCGGCAACGTGCGGCAGGACCGCGGCTACGGTTTCGGTGCGTCGGATCCCGGTGGACGCAACGACCAGCGTGACAACCGCAACGCAGTGGTCAATTACACGAAGGTATTCACACCACGCGTCCTGAACGATCTTCGGGTGGCGGCCACCCGGCAGTACCTCACGTTTCTTCACCCCAGCTTCGGCGGTGACTGGCCGGCCAAGCTTGGATTCCCCTCCACGATTCCGCAGGACCAGTTTCCGCCAGTCCAGATTACAGGGATACTGCCGCTGAGCAACGGTAGCTTCGCCGGCGGGATTCGTGCGCAGCAGTATATCCAAATCATCGACAGCGTAACGCTCTCCAGAAGCGCCCACACCATCCAGGCCGGCGTCGATCATCGCTGGATTCGCCTCAGTTTCATTAACCGCGCCCAGCCCTCGGGATTCTTCACCTTCACACCGGCCCTGACTGGAAATCCGCTGTCGCCCGCAGGCAACGGGTTCGGCATGGCGACTTTCCTGCTCGGAGAGGTGAGCGGCGGAACGCTCGGCGTGCGTCCGTTTTTCCAATTCCGCTCCATGTCCACTGGCACCTACATTCAGGACGACTGGAAAGTCGCCCGCGGCCTCACCTTGAATCTCGGGTTGCGCTACGACTTGTCATTCGGCCCCACCGAAATGCATAACCGCTTCTCCAACTTCGATCCGTTCCGCGCTAACCAGCAGACGGGCACCTCCGGCGTGATGCAGTACGCGGGTGCAACGCTGCCGCGGACTTTCGTCGACCAGGATCGCAACAACTTCGGGCCGCGGGTCGGCTTTGCATGGGATCCCTTTGGCGGGGGGCGGACCGTGATCCGCGGCGGCTACGGGCTCATGTATACGATCGCGGAGATTGGAAACACCGTCGCTGATAACTCGAACGCGCTCGGATTCTCGGTAGATACACCCTTCGCTCCGGTGGGTGGAGGCCCGTTCCGTGCGTTCCGCTTCTCGGATGGTCCGCCCTCGTTGCTGCAGCCGCTCGGAGCGGCGGGTGGCGAGTCGGCCTTTCGTGGTTTCAGTGTGCGCTACCAGGATCGGAACGCGCCCGTACCGTACATTCAGCAATGGAACCTGACACTGCAAAAAGCGCTTCCCGGCGCCTGGACCACCTCGCTGGTGTACGCCGGATCGAAGGGCACGAAACTCTTCGGCGGCAACTACAACCTGAATCAGTTGGATCCCTCCTTCTTGTCACTCGGATTAGCGCTGCAGGATCCCGTGCCGAACCCGTTCTTCGGCACGATCCGAACGGGTCCGCTGTCGGGAGCCACGGTGCTGCGCGAGCAGTTGTTGCGGCCTTTCCCGGACTACCAGAACGTCAACACTCACGCTACGAATGCAGCTTCCAGCATCTACCACTCGTTTCAACTGTTCGTGGAGCGGCGCTTCTCACGAGGAGCCAGTGTGCTCATCAGCTACACATTCTCCAAACTCATCAGCGGAGCCACTTCCGTGGGAGGTTCCGGAGACGGCGGTAGTCTGGCCGCGTTCCGCATCGGACGCCTGAACCGTCGCCAGGACCGCGCGATCGATGAAGACGACGTGTCGCAGCGACTGGTGACCAGCGGCGTCTGGGAACTGCCGTTCGGCCGCGGGCAGCGCTGGTTGCCCAACAGTCCACGCTGGCTGAATGCGGTCGTGGGTGGATGGCAGGTAAACGGTATCGGCACATTTCAGACCGGAACGCCCTTGGTCGTTCGCGGCGCGGACAACTTCACAGGGATTGCCTGGCCCGATGTTGCCGCTGATCCGACGCTGCCGTCTGACGAGCGTAGCGCGAATCGTTGGTTCCGTACCGACGTGTTTCGCAATCCGGCTGACTTCGTGATCGGCAACATCGGCCGGACACTACCCCGGACGCGCGCCCCCGGGCTGGTGGATGTTTCGCTTTCCGGCTTTAAGTCCTTTTCGATCCGCGAACGGGCGAAGATCGAGTTCCGGGTCGAGTTGTTCAACGCACTGAACACGGTGAACCTCAACAGCCCGAACACCACGTTCACGCCCAACCGGCAGGGCGTCAATACCAATGCCAATTTCGGGCGGATCTTCGGCTCGCTCGATCCGCGGAGACTGCAACTCGGGTTGCGGCTCACCTTCTAAACTCAGGACGTGAACCAATGACGCGAAACCAGTTCGTGAAGACCATTTGTGCCTCTGCAGTCGCAGGCGTAGAACGGGGTGCGGCCGCTCGGGCTCCTCGGATTCTGTTGCGTTCCTCGTGGCAGGTCGCCAACATCGGGGATGTGGCGCATACGCCGGGGGTCCTGACGCTGATCGAGCGGTATATCCCCGAGGCTGAAGTACGCTTGTGGCCCAGCCACGTGGGGCACGGCGCCGACGAGATGCTGCGGCGCCGGTTCCCAAAGCTGCAGATCGTATCGGGAATGGAAGCCTTAACGCGCGCCTTCGAGGAGTGCGACTTCCTCCTGCACGGATCCGGTCCCTGGCTCGTTGCGCCTGCCGACGTGGAACGCTGGCGCGCTGCGACTGGCAAGCCTTATGGCGTTTACGGAATCTCACTCCCGCACGAGTTCATCAACCCCAAGGTCATTGCACTGTTGACAGAATCCCGCTTCGTCTTCTTCCGCGATTCGGTGTCGATGGCACTGGCTCGCTCGCGTGGTGTCGCCTGCCCGGTGATGGAATTCGGACCCGATGGAGCGTTTGCCGCGGATGTGCGGGACGATGCAGCCGCGAAGTCGTTTCTGGCAAGCCACCACCTGGAGCCCGGCCGTTTCGCCTGCTGCATCCCGCGGTACCGTCATGCCCCGGGCTGGCGCTTTCAGAGCGTGCAGCGGCCTGTAGTACCGGAACTCGAAAAGCGCAATCAGGACATGAAGGAGCACGATCACGCGCCGCTTCGGGAAGCGATTGAACGAGTCGTCCGTGAGCTGAAGTTGAAAGTGCTCCTGTGTCCTGAGGACGAAAGTCAGATGGCACTGGGGAAGGAGATGCTTTACGATCCATTGCCCGCCGCTGTGAAATCCGCCGTCGTGTGGCGCGAGGATTTCTGGCTCACGGACGAGGCTCTCAGCACCTACCTGCTCTCCGCCGGTCTTTTCGGCAACGAGATGCATTCGCCCATCATGTGTATCGGGAACGGAGTTCCGGCGATCGTCTGCCGCTGGGAGGAGCAGACTTCGAAAGGCTTCATGTGGCGCGATATCGGTCTTGGGGATTAGCTCTTTAGCCTCGACGTACCCGCAGATCTCCCGAAGATCCCGTCGGCTGTGGTGGCCATGCTCCGCGATCCCGAGAGCTCGAGAAAAATGGTTGCCGTTGCGCAAAAAATCGTAACAGCTCGCCAGAAAGCCACGATGGCCGTTCTGGCTTCAGAACTGCGTCGAGTGCAACGTTGACGCGATAGCTGCGAAAAAGCAAACAGCGCTTGAATCTCTCGACCGCCGACCCGCCGAGTGCTCAGCCTCTGTGGCAGGGCAGAGTCGCGGGTCCTAGTAGTTGAGAACACGTCCCGCTGTGCCGGGAGAAAATTAGGGCACCGGTGAGTCTGGGGAGCCACCCAACGGCCGCTGCCTAGGTATGAACTGACGCCGTTGGTAACGTCTCGCCTGATTTCGGTATCCGGTTCTCCAAATGCAATGCGTAACAGGGTTCCTCTCGGGGAGCCATACCGTCCACGTCCCAACTCCAAAGCCCATTATCTTGACAGCAGCGCTCGCCGCCTCTCCCGCCCGTATCCGCCACATTCCGCACCTGTTGCGCAGTGCGGTTTCTCTCTTGTTGGAAACTATGATTCGCGGGGTGGCGCACTCAACCCCCGGGGTTGAGGCCGGACTCCAAGTTTCCGCGTACCAATTCTCGGCTTTCTCCAGTTGACAGGAGGCGTTTGTTGACGGGAGGGTTGAGCCCGCTCACCAATTCGACCAAGTTGCGAATTCCGCCGCCGCCGGACTGTTACGGCATGTTCCGGTAGATCAGTCTGGCGGTCCGAGTCACCTCTACCGCCTGCGGGTCGCTCGATCGGCTTGCCTGCATTTGAGTGAGCAGCGGCCCGGGTGCGCAATCCTGGAATTTCACGAGGTCGGCCTGGTCGAATCGGGGAAGTTCAACGCCAGGCAGACTGGCTTCGAGCTGCTTTCGAAAATCATGAGGAAGGACGGTCTGGTTCATTGTGATCGAGAGGTTGTCAGGCCTGCTACCAAGGGGTGCGAACGCACCGCATCGGCTGCGATGGATATAGAGTGCGTTGCGCACGTCAAGTTCGCAAAGTAAACACGAAAAAGGGGCCGGGAAGCCCTCGGCGCGATTGTGGAACCTGTGGGTTGCCACGTTTTCGGAAGTCGCACATCCGGGATTCTGTGCCGGTCAACCAATCTCAAGTTCGGAACGTCGCGGCTGAGTAACTCGTTAATTAAGACGGCCCCACTGTGGGAACAGCAGCGTGGACTGCCTGTCCGGAGGCTGCCGGGTGGCCGCGGTCGTGTATGGGCGGCTGTGGCGGATGTGGAGGTTTGGAAAGGCAGCCATTCGTTTCAGCCAGTGGAACCGCCGGCGCGGTCATGCCGCTGGGGCTGGATGGTGCTGGCAGGTGTAGCCGGGGCAGCGGCCTTGGTAATGGGCATTGCGCTGCGATCTGCAGAACCTTTCTCGGTGAAGGTGGACATCTGTGGATCGTGCTGCCCGCGGACGGCCACGGCGGCCGCTTGGAGTCAGTGCCCCACGGCGAGGCGGTGAGCGAGCATCGTGGGCAAGCCGGCCGCCTTAATTTTTTCCTGGGCGGCGGGGATGTCGTAAGGGGTGCGGCGGTAGATGACCAGCCGCTCCTCGGGGACGTAAATCGACCAGGCGGCGCGTGGGTCGCCGTCGCGGGGCTGGCCGACGGAGCCGGGGTTGATCAGGTAGTGGCAGTCGGGGTGGAGGGTAAGCTCGAGGCGGTCCTGATCCAACTCGACCGGGTTGAGTTCGATCACCTTGGAGCGGTGGAACTGGAAGCCGCCTTGCAGGTGTGTGTGGCCGAAGAAGGAAACGCGGGTCTCGAGGTAGCCGATCAACTGCGAGGCCTCCGAGGCGGAGAGCAGGTATTCGTCCTCGTCCAAGGGTGAGCCGTGGACGATCTGGAAGCCGCCGATTTCCAGTGGGCCCTTGGGCATGGCGCGCAGATAAGCGAGGTTTTCCGGGGTGAGCGTCTGCTGGGTCCAAAAGGCGGAGTTGCGGGCGGCGGGATTGAACCATTCCAGGTCGTCGAGGCCGGAGCCGGCCTTGTCGTGGTTGCCGCGGACGATGTAGGGGACGCTGGAGCGGACCCATTCGGTGCAGGCGTTGGGATCGGCGCCGTAGCCGACGACATCGCCGCAGCAGGCGATCTTGTCGAAGCCGTCGCGCGCGGCTTCTGCAAGCACTGCCTTCAGCGCTTCCAGATTGGCGTGAATGTCACTCAGGATCAGCCAGCGCACAGGCGTAGAAGAGTCACCTCAGGAGGAGCGCCGAGCCGGAGCGGAGGGCCGATTGTTCCCAGGCCGCGGCTGACATGGATGGAGGCTCCGGCATCGAGGTAGAGGCCGGAGACATAGCGTGTGTAGAAGCGCGTGACGTTGGCGTACTGGTTGAGAATCTCCACCGTAACCTGACCGCCGTGCGTGTGGCCGGACACGGTCAAATCGTACCCTAAACGGGCGGCCACGGGGAAGACGTCGGGGTTGTGGGAGAGCAGCACGTTCACGGCTTGCGGATGCAGCAGCTTCTCCGCGCCCAGTAGATAGGGGAGTTGGCGGGGCTGGTAATCGACGCCGGCGAGGTTCAGGAGAGCGCCGCCGAAGCGGATTTCGGCAGAGGCGCCGCGGAGGAAGCGAATCCCGAAGCGGGCGGCCTGAGCGGTGGCGTAGTCCTGGCATCCGGCGTAGATCTCATGGTTGCCGAGGCAGCCGTAGACGCCGGCCTCGGCGCGCAGGCCGGCGAGGATGCGGAGGCAGTCGTCGATCGGGTCGCGGCGCATGGTGATCATGTCACCGGTGACGAGGGCGATGTGGGCGCGGGTTTCATTGGCCATGTCCACGGCGCGCTCGACTTCGCGCGGGCCCAGCAGAGGGCTCATGTGGATGTCGGTGAGCTGAACAAGGCGCAGTCCTTCGAGCGGCTTAGGGAGGTTGCGGACGGGGATGTCGACGGCGTTGAGCTGGAAACGATGGCGATTGATGAAGACGCCGTAGCCGGTGACGGCGGCGGGCACGGCGAAAGCGGCGCCGGTTGCCAGACGCAGCAGTTTGCGGCGCGAGGGATCGGTTGCGGCGGGCGCCTGGAACCATCGCAGGAGCCAGATCAGAAGGAAGGCGCCGGTGGTGGCGACGGCCCAGGCGGTACCCATGGCGCGCCACCATTCGAATGTGTCGTTGTAAGGGATCTGGCGGGCGATGCGTGGGATGGTGAACAGAAAACTGCCGCCGGCCCATACCATCACCGGCAGTCGCCACAACGGTCTCAGGCCGAACCAGCACCAGAGCTTCCAGTTGGCGTAGCAGGCCACGGCTGCCGAGAGCAGCTCCGGAAGCCGATGAAACGGAAACGTCATTGGAAACCTTCATTGTACTTTGTACTTTCCAGGGGCACGCTACAATTGGTTCATGTCGCTTGTTGTTGTCGGATCGCTTGCCTACGATGCTGTTGAGACGCCGCATGGCAAGGTGGATCGCATGCTGGGCGGTTCCTGCACTTATGTTTCGGTGGCGGCGAGTTTCTTCTCACCGGTCTCCATCGTCGGGGTTGTCGGCGATGATTTTGCCGAGGAAGATGTTCAACTGCTTCAGGGCAGAGGGATTGACGTGGAGGGGGTGGAGCGCGTTCCGGGCAAGACTTTTTTCTGGAGCGGCGTCTATTCCGAGGACATGAATGAGCGGACGACGCTGGCCACCGATCTGAACGTGTTCGCCGATTTCCAGCCGAAGTTGCCGGCTTCCTACAAGACGAAGCCGTATCTGTTTCTGGGCAACATACAGCCGCAGCTGCAAAAAGATGTGCGGCGGCAGATGAACGGCGTGCGGTTGGCCGGCGGCGACACGATGAACCTGTGGATCGAGCAGACGCGGGAGCCATTGCTGGACACGATCAAGGATTGGGACTTTCTGTTGATCAACGACGGCGAGGCGCGGATGCTGAGCGGCGAGCACAACATCAAAAAGACCGCCCGCGCGATTCTCGAGATGGGACCGAAGACGCTGATCATCAAGCGCGGCGAGTATGGCGCGCTGCTGTTTCACGACGATGATGTGTTTTCCGCGCCCGGCTACCTGTTGGACAGCCTGCATGATCCGACCGGGGCGGGCGACTGCTTCGCGGGGGGCTTCATGGGCTATCTGAGTTCCCGCAACGTGGATTTGAACGACCCCGCCGCCGACCGGAAGGAACTGAGCCGCGCCGTGATCTATGGTTCGGTGATGGGCAGCTTCTGCTGCGAGAGGTTTGGCGTGGAGCGCTTCCGAAGCCTGACTCGTGCCGAGATCGATAACCGTTTCCAAGAGTTCAAAAGCCTCACCGATTTTTGAGGTATTGCTGGCGCTGGCCTGCGCCGCCGCCTTGAGTGCGGCCGCGGTGGCATGGTTTCACCAGCAGGGCTACCTGTATTACTACGGGGACGCCGAGGCGCACCTTAATATCGCGCGGCGCATTGCGGATTCACGCACGCCGGGACCGTTTCAGTTCGGCACGGTGTGGCTTCCATTGCCGCACGCGGCAATGGCTCTGTTTGCACGGAACGATGAGTTGTGGCGGAACGGGCTGGCGGGTGCGTATCCGGCGGCGGCGGCGTTTGTTGTGGCGTGCGGATTCCTGTTTGCTTCGCTGCGGCGGGTGACCGGTTCGCGGGCGGCGGCATGGGGCGGAATGGCGGTGTTCGCGCTGAACCCGAACTTGCTTTACCTGCAATCGACGGCGATGACGGAGGCGTATCTTTTTGCGTTTCTGTTCGGGCTGCTCTACTTTTCGCTGAGGGGCAACGCGGTGATAGCGGGGTTGTGTGCGGCGGCGGCGGCGCTTTGCCGGTATGAGGGTTGGGCGCTGATACCGCTGGTGGCGGTGTATCTGTTGTGGAAGACGCGGAAGTGGCGGACGGCATTGGTTTTCGGGGCGATCGCGTCGGCGGGGCCGGTGGCGTGGGTGGCACACAACATCTATTACTATTCCGATCCGCTGGAGTTTTACGAGGGCGAGTGGTCGGCGAAGGCGATTTATCAGCGGTCGCTGGATGCGGGGATGGAGCGGTATCCCGGGGATGGGAACCTGGCCGTTGCGGCGCGGTATTACGCGGAGGCGGCGGTGCTGGTGTGCGGGATCGCGTTGGTTTTACTGGCGGTTATCGGGCTGGTAGGTTCGTTCCGCAAAAAGAGGTTCTGGTGGGTGGCGCTGTTGGGGGCGGGGCCGGCCTTTTATGTCTACAGTATGTATTCTGGTGGGACGCCGATCTACGTGCCGAATCTGTGGCCGCACAGTTACTACAACAGCCGTTACGGGCTGGCCCTTCTGCCATTCCTGGCTTGGGGGGCGGCGGAGGCGGTGGCGCTGGTACGGGGCAAGTGGCGGTTGGGATTTTTCGCGGTGGTGCTGGCGGCGGGGATCGCGCCGTGGGCGGATGGGGAGGGGATTTGCTGGAAAGAGTCGCAGGTGAACAGCGAGGTGAGGCGGGCGTGGACGCGGGAGGCGGCCGATTACCTGAAAGAGCATTACCGGGGAGGCGGCATCGCGGCCGGGTTTGGGGATTTGACGGGGATCATGCGGCAGGCGGGGATACCGATTCGGGAAATGGTGCATGAAGGGAACCTGCCACACTGGGACGCAATGATGATGCGGCCGGAGCTGTTCTTAGGGGAAGAATGGGCGGTGACATTTTCCGGCGATAAACTGGCGACGGCGATTTTGCGGGCGGACCGGAAGGCGTTCGCAGCGAAGGGAACCGATGCGGCGGCAATCCTGCCGCGGTATGAGCGTGTGAAAATGATCTATATCAAAGGCGGGCCGGTAGTGGAGATCTACCGGCGAGCCCAATCACAGCCATGAACATTCCATTTATCAAGGCGCAAGGCGCGGGGAACGATTTTCTTTTCACCTATGAGAGGGACCTGCCCGGGGCGCTGGATGAGGAGCGGTTGCGTGAACTGGCGAAGGCGATCTGCGCGCGGCACACGGGGTTGGGAGCGGACGGGTGGTACGTGATGGGGGAGGCGGAGGGGTGCGCGGCAAGAATACGTTTGTATAACAGCGATGGGAGTCCGGCCGAGTTGTCGGGCAACGGAACGCGGTGTGCGGCGGCGATTCTGGTGGATGCGGGTTGGAGTTCCCCGGAGGTGCGAATTCAGACGGGTTCGGGCCCGAAGCAGTTACGGGTAGTGGAGAGGGGCGGAAGGCGATTCCGGTTTGAGATGGACATGGGGCGGCCGCGGAAGGCGACGTTGGGATATGCCCTGCGGCTTGCTGGGGAGGAACGGCAGGTGACGATTCTGGACGTGGGGAATCCGCAATGCGCGGCGGTGGTGGACAGTCTGGAGTTCGATTGGAAAAAACTGGGCGCCGAGATTGAGAAACACTCCGATTTTCCGAACCGTACCAATGTATCGTTCGTGCGAAAGATGGATGAGCATACAATTGAAGCGCGCTTTTATGAGCGTGGTGCGGGTCCGACGCTGAGTTCGGGCACGGGATCGACGGGCGCGGCGGCGGCAGCTGTTTTACTGGGGTTGGTGAAGAGTCCGGTGCGAGTGGAAACGGAGGCCGGGCCGCTGGATTTGCGCTGGGAGGACTCCAGGGAAAGCGGCTCTGAGCCGATAGAAGGGTTGGGCAAGGCGCCTGCCGGCTCGATCTATTTGACGGGACCCGCCGAGATCACCGCTCAAGGCGATTATTTCTGGTAGCGAGAGAGGTAGAGGCCTTTATAGATGCAATCGAACCGTTCCGCAAAGATGACCATTGCCGGTGCGCTGGCCGAGAAGATTAAGAGCAAGCAGGCGCGCTGCGGCGTGGTGGGCCTGGGCTACGTAGGGCTGCCGTTGGCGGTGGAATTAGGCAGCACGGGTTTCCCGGTGACAGGGCTGGACGTGCAAGCGTCGAAGGTGGGCGAGATCAACGCGGGACGGTCCTATGTTCAGGATGTGGGGGGAGATCAGGTAAACGCGCTGGTCGCGCAGGGCAAGCTGAAGGCGACGACGGACTTTTCGGTGGTGGCGGAGCTGGACACGATCAACATCTGCGTGCCGACGCCGCTGCGGAAGACAAAAGATCCGGACATGAGCTACGTGGTGTCGGCCTGTCAGGAGATCGCCAAGCATATCAAGCCGGGGACGCTGGTGATTCTGGAGTCGACGACGTATCCGGGGACGACGGATGAGTTGGTGCGGCCGATTCTCGAGAGCGGCGACCTGCGGGTGGGCGAGGAGATTTTCCTGTGCTTTTCCCCGGAGCGTGTGGACCCCGGCAACGCGCAATTCCACACGAAGAACATTCCGAAAGTGGTGGGCGGATGCACGCCGGCCTGCACGGAACTGGGTGTGCTGCTGTACAAGAGCGCGCTGGAGACGGTGGTGCCGGTGAGCTCGACGCAGGTGGCTGAGATGGTGAAGTTGCTGGAGAACACCTTCCGGATGATCAACATCGGACTGGTGAACGAAGTGGCGTTGATGTGCGGGCGGATGGGGATCGATGTCTGGGAAGTGATCGAAGCGGCGGCGACCAAGCCGTTCGGGTTCATGCCGTTCTATCCGGGCCCGGGGCTGGGCGGGCACTGCATCCCGATCGATCCTTTTTATCTATCGTGGAAGTCGAAGCAGGCCGGGATTGAGGCACGGTTCATTGAGCTGGCCGGGTACATCAACGGTCAGATGCCGCACTTCGTGGTGGACCGTGTGCAACAGGCTCTGAACGAGCATGGCAAGCCGATCAAGGGCTCGCACATCCACATCATGGGCGTGGCGTACAAGAAGAACATCGAGGACATGCGGGAGTCGCCGGCGCTCGATATCGCGCACCTGCTGGCGCAGCGCGGGGCGAAGCTGAGCTACAGCGATCCGTTCGTGCCGGAGTTCAAGGTGGACACGGTGGAGCTGACTTCGCAGGACGCGGTGTCGATGGCGGCGGTATGCGATTGCGTGGTGGTGGTGACCGATCACACGGGGATGCCGTACGCGCAGGTGCTGGAGAAGGCGCCGCTGATTTTCGATACGCGGAATGCGCTGAAGGGCTTCCAATCGGACAAGATCGTGCGGCTGTAGGGCCGCTGATCCGGTTCCTGAGTGTCACGCCGCCGTTGAGCGGGTGCTAGACTCGCGCTTGTGAAGACGATCATTGAGCCGTTCCGGATCAAGAGCGTCGAGCCGATCCGGCAGACGACGGAAGCAGAACGCGCCGCAATCCTCAAGCAGGCCGGCTACAACGTTTTTTTGATTGAAGCCGCCGATATACTCATTGACTTGCTGACCGATTCGGGCACCAGCGCCATGTCGACGGGGCAATGGGCGGCCATGATGCGCGGAGATGAAAGCTACGCAGGCAGCGAGAGCTATTACCGGCTGGAGAAAACGGTCCGCCATCTCACCGGTTTCCGCCACGTGATTCCCACTCACCAGGGCCGGGCGGCGGAACGCATCCTCTTTTCCATCCTCTGCAAGCCCGGCCTGATTGTCCCCAACAACAGCCACTTCGACACCACGCGAGCCAACATCGAGAGCACCGGCGCGCAGGCGGTGGACCTGCCTTGCGCCGAATCGGCCGACACGCAGGCGAAGGCTCCGTTCAAGGGAAACATCGATCTCGAGGCGCTTGATGCGCTGCTCACCCGCGAAGGCAGCGCGCGCGTGCCGCTGGTAATGATCACGGTGACCAACAACACGGGCGGCGGTCAGCCGGTCTCGCTGGCCAACCTCAAACAGGCGCATGAGATCAGCCGCCGCCACGGCGTGCCCCTGTATCTGGATGCCTGCCGCTTTGCGGAGAACGCCTGGTTCATCCGCGAGCGCGAGGCCGGTTACGCGGACTGGTCACCGAAACAAATCGCGCAGAAAATGTTCAGTCTGGCCGACGGCTGCACCTTCTCCGCGAAGAAGGATGCGCTGGCCAACATCGGCGGCCTGCTGTGCGCCAACGACAGCCGGCTGGCCGAACAGGAAACCAACTTGCTCATCCTCACGGAAGGTTTCCCGACATATGGCGGTCTCGCCGGCCGTGATCTGGAGGCCATCGCCGTTGGCCTGGAAGAAGTGCTCGACGAAGACTACCTTCGCTACCGCATCGCCTCCACCGCTTATCTCGGGCGTCACATCGCTGATCACGGCGTGCCCATCCTGGAGCCGCCAGGAGGCCACGCCATCTACATCGATGCGGCGCGCATGCTGCGGCACATTCCCAAGCACCAGTTCCCCGGCGCGGCGCTGGCTTGTGCCCTTTACCGGCACGCCGGGATCCGCGGCGTCGAAATCGGTTCGGTGATGTTCGGCGCGGAAGCGCGCCATGAACTGCTGCGCCTGGCCATCCCGCGGCGAGTCTACACGCAGAGTCACATCGACTACGTGGTGGAGGCGATTCTCGAAGTCAACGAGCGCCGAAACGAGATCCGCGGACTGGAGATCATCGAGCAGCCGCGCTTTCTCCGCCACTTTTCCTGCCGCTTCCAGCCAGTGGCATAATGAGTGGTTCCATGGAGATCGACTGGTTTCCGTTATGGCTCAGCCTGCGGGTGGCGGTGCTGTCCACGCTGATGGCCGTTGCGTGTGGAATGGCGCTTGCCTACGTCCTTGCCAACGGACGGTTCCGCGGGCGTGAAGCGTTGGACGCGGCGCTGACGCTGCCGCTCGTGCTGCCCCCGACGGTGCTTGGCTATTATCTGCTGGTGGTGCTTGGGCGCGAGAGCGCGCTCGGACGCCTGTATGAATCCATCTTCGGCGGCCCGCTGGTATTCAGCTGGCAGGCGGCTGTCGTCGCCGCCTTTCTTCACTCGGCGCCGCTGCTGATCAAGTACATTCGAGCCGCGCTGGAAAGCGTGGACCATAGCTACGAGCGCGCAGCGCGCACGCTCGGCGCCGGGGAATGGAGACTCTTCTGGCGCGTGACAATGCCGCTGGCGCAGCGCTCCATTCTGGCTGCCACCGCGCTGGCGTTCGCCCGCTCGCTCGGAGATTTCGGCGTCACCATTATGGTGGCGGGCAACATACCCGGCCGTACGCAAACCATCGCCGTCGCAATTTACGATGCGGTGGAAGCCGGCAACGGCGCTCTCGCCCGCCTACTGGTGATCATCATCAGCGCCATCGCGCTGACGATTCTCTGGCTCGCCAACCGTTACGGACCACGGCAGACACCGGCATGATCCAGGCGCGCCTCCGCAAGCACTTCCCGCCGAGCGCGGAATCGGCCGCCTTCACGCTCGACGTCGATTTGGGCACCTCCGCCGGCGTCACGGTACTGTTCGGACCCAGTGGCTCCGGCAAAACTCTCACGCTCGATTGCATTGCGGGCTTCGTCAGACCCGATCAAGGACGCATTCTCATCGACGATGCGCTTCTGTTTGATGCCGCCACGGGCGTCCACCTGCCGCCGCAATCGCGCAACTGCGGTTACGTCTTTCAGAACTACGCGCTGTTTCCGCACATGAGCCTGCGGGAGAATCTCGCTTTCGCCTCCGAGCGTCTTGCCAGGCTGGAGCGTCATCGCCGTGTTAGCGAAATGCTGGAGCGCTTCCGCCTGTCCGAGGTCGCCGGGAGGCGGCCGAATGAACTGAGCGGCGGCCAGAAGCAGCGTGGCTCGATCGCCCGGGCCCTGCTCGCCGCGCCGAAGCTGATCCTTCTCGATGAACCGGCGCGCGGCCTGGATGCGCGGCTACGCGCCGAACTTTACGCCGTGCTGCGGCAAGTGCGCGCCGAATTCTCCACGCCGATCCTTCTGGTTACGCACGATCTTGAGGAGTGTTTCGAACTGGCCGAATGGATGGTGGTTCTTCACGAAGGCAAGCTGGAGCAGGCCGGACCTCCGGCGAAGATCCTGGAGCATCCGGAAAGCGTAGAAGTGGCGCGGATGCTCGGGCTCTATAACCTGCTTGCGGCCGAAGTCCGGGCGCTGGATCCATCAAACAATTCTTCGAAGCTTCGTGTGGGGGATCACGATCTCACCGGGCCTTATCTTCCCGGCCGCCTGCTCGGGGACCGTGTCACCCTCTACGTGCGTCCGGAGCAGCTTACGGCGGTGCCCCGTGACGGAAAGATCGGCGCCAACCAGGTTCCCGTTTCGCTCGACCGTGTCGCTGATTTGCCGCAGTCGGTGCGGCTGGAGTTCACCGGCGGCATCACCGTCACGATGACCAAGGCCGAGTTTGACCGCGGACGCCATCATCGTGACTGGGTGGTCGAGTTTCCCCGCGACGCAATTCGTGTATTGTAGTAGGTCGAAATGCGGAAAACATTATTCCTCGTGACCTTGCTGGCTACCCTGACCATCCCCTTGCTTGCTTCGGAAGCGGAAATCGCCGCCGCGGAGAAAAACTGGGCCGCCGCGGTCGTCGCCCGCGACTATGCCGCCCTGGAAAAAGTTTACTCCGACGATCTTATTTACGCGCATTCGACCGGGGCTGTCGAGAATAAGGCCGAGTACATGAAGCGGCTGCGCAGCGGCGTGCAGCGTTACGACAAGATCGAGCACCAGAAGACCGTCGTCAAGCTCCACGGAACCACCGCCATCGCTCATTGCCACGTCCGCATGACCGGCTCCAGCAATGGCGAGCCGTTCGACAACAAGATCATGATGATTCACCTGTGGGTGAAGCAGAGTGGACAGTGGCGTCTGGCCGCCCACCAAACCACGCGGCTTCCGTAGACAGATCGTGAATGTGATATAGTTCACTGCCAGCAGGAATCTGGGCGAACCATGTCGAAACCGAGAGTGGTCATCATTGGTTCGGGTTTCGGCGGCTCCGTATTCGCGTGCCGGCTCGCTGAATCCGGCCGCTACGACGTTCATGTACTTGAACGTGGCCGCCGTTACCGCCGCAATGAATTTCCGCGCCGTCCCGACCAGTTGCGCGAAGCCTTCTGGGAGCCGCAACAGGGCCTGTACGGCATGTTCGAATACCAGTCCTTTCCCAAGTCAGACATTGACGTGCTCACTTGCAGCGGGCTGGGCGGCGGCTCACTGATCTACGCGAACGTGCTCTATGAAATGCCCGCCGAGTTCTTTGAAGGCTGGCCCGGCGGCCATAGCCGACCACAACTGGACCCCTACTACGCCCGCGTCCACGAAATGATGGAGACTCGCTCCTATCCAGTAGACAGGCCCGACTGGCCCTATGCCGCCACTCCAAAAACCAACGCGCTGCGCCGCGCTGCCGAAGGTCTAGCCGCCAACGCCCTCGGCCATCCCACTGCGGAGCTCCAGTATCCACGGCTGGCGATTCAGTTCGGACCCAATCCCGGCGATCAAATCGTCAACAAGCAGGGGGTTCCGCAAACTGCCTGCATCATGTGCGGGGAGTGCGACATCGGCTGCAACTACCACGCCAAGAACACGCTCGATCTGAATTACCTAGCCCGCGCACAGGCCGCCGGCGCCACCATCCACACCCACGCCGAGGTCACCTCCATAGAGCCCGGCTACCGCGTCTCCTACTGCGATCCCGCCGATCCTTCCCGCACCGAAACTATCGACGCCTCGCGCGTGATCCTTGCGGCCGGTTCCCTGGGCTCGACAAAAATGCTGCTGCGCATGAAGCGGGCAGGCCATCTGCCGCTGCTCAGCAAGGCGCTCGGTACACGCTGGAGCGGCAATGGCGATCTGCTCGGCTTCTCCTTCGACAGCGCCGAGGAGCTATACCCGACGCAAGGCCCGGTCATCACGAGCGCGGTTCGATTCTTCCACGCAGCGTATCCCGATGGATTTCCGCACGGCCTCTTTGTGGAAGACGCCGGCATCCCGGATCTACTCGCCTGGTACATCGCCGGAATGGCACCCT
>VFZE01000041.1 GCA_016871315.1 Acidimicrobiia bacterium
CGCGGCACTGGCTGAAACACACAAACAGAGCACGACGGCAAGCAGCGAAAGGCGCTGCAGTACTCCCGTGATGGTGGAGTGCGGTTGATTCATGGAACGCGCCTAGCGGGTGAACCCTGTAGCAGGGCTCCCAGTTCAGTTTATATCCTACTACACCACGAGGCTCGTGCAGCTAGGGGATTCGCTCAAGCGGGCTCAAATGTTAGCTGAATCGAGGCCCCGCCTGGTCCCGCAACCGCCGGTCAAGCAGACTGCGAAGAAAGGTAAGACGCGCACCGAAATGCTTCACCGTCAGTAAGGGCATCCGAGTCAGCCGGAGGACATGCTCGGTCACGCTGCCGAGAAGGACCGCAGCCGAGGGAGACCGTCCGCGGGTCCCCATTAACAATGAGGTCGGCCTTGTGTTCCTCGGCGGCATGCAGGATCGCTCCTGTCACCTCATGAGCTTCCTTGAGCAGACTCGTCAGCTTGATCCCATGGAGATCCACCCGCGCGGCGAACAGATAGAAATCATCCTGTTGCTGTTGAACGAACTCTTCATCGGGCTCCCGAAAGCTCACCACGGACGAGTTGAAACAGACGTGCAAAGCGAGCAGCTCTTCCAGATGAGTGCGGTTGGCAATCGAGGCCGCCATGGAGATGGCATCCGCGGACATCGGCGAGAAATCCACGGGCGCCAGGATCCGGCTGATGCGTGCTGGAGAGTCTTGCGGCGCCATCCAGACCGAACAAGGTGCTTTCATAGACGACAATGCGCCAGAAAGCCACGCCGAGGTGGCCAGCGCCTCCAGAGATCCAGGCGAATAATCCACTCCGGCCAGAATGCGATTCAGCCTTGCCGGGAAACCCTCAGGTACCACCCAGCCACAGGGAAATCCCCACAGGGAAATCGTTGACGTGGCTCCAGCTCAAAGCATAGAATGAATGCCCGAGGGGGTCATGTCATGAACCGACTGGTTCTCGTTTCTCTTCTGTTAGCCGGCGGTCTATGGGCTCAAACGGAACGCGGCAACATTACCGGCTCCGTCTCCGACGCCAGCGGCGCTTCCATTCCCGGAGCTGCCGTGACGATTACGAATACAGCTACCAACCAAGCGATATCCGTTAGCACGACGGGCGCCGGGGACTACAATGCCGCCAACCTCTCCCCGGGACGCTACCGTGTCGAGTTTGCCGCTCAGGGTTTCAAGAAGAGAGTAAGCGATGGCGTGATTCTCACCGCCGCTGCGACGCTGCGGCTGGACGCACAACTGGAGGTGGGCGCTGTGACCGAATCGGTGGAAGTGCGGGCCGACATCGCCCAGGTGCAGACAGAAAACGCCAAGGTCACGACGGCAGTGCAGAACAAGCTCGTCGACGAGTTGCCACTCGTGGTCGGCGGCGCGTTGCGCAGCCCCTTTGACCTCGTCTCCATTACGCCGGAGGCCAGAGGCGGTGGCGGTCAACTGGCACTCGGCGGCGGCCAGGCGCGCGCCTGGGAAGCAACGTTGGATGGGGTTTCGGTCGCCACCAATCGTTCAGCCGACGCGGTGGAGATCGCTTATAACACCCCATCGCTGGAAGCCATCACCGAATTCGCCGTCGATACCAACGGGTTCAAAGCAGAGTACGGCCAAGCCGGCGGCGGCATCATGACCTTCTCCTCCAAGTCAGGGACGAATGAATTTCACGGCGTCGCCTATGACTTCTTGCGCAACGAGAAACTGGACGCACGCGGCTTCTTTGCGCCCACACGCGCCCCTTACCGCCAGAATGATTTCGGCGCCACCATCGGTGGCCCGATGTGGATTCCCAAGGTCTATGATGGCCGCAACAAGAGCTTCTTCTATCTCTCCTACGAAGGGTTCCGGAATCGGGTCGGCAGCAACGACGTGATCCTCACCGTGCCGACTCCGGAGATGTACGAAGGTGATTTCTCCAACTGGGTCAACCCAGGCGGCAACAGGCTGGTCATCTACGACCCCAACACCACACGCCCGAACCCGGCCGGCACAGGCTTTATCCGCGATCCTTTCGCGAATAACCGCATTCCGACTGGTAGATTCAGCCCATTCGCCCGCCAGTGGGCTGGCTTCGGCCAGCCCGTCAAGCCGAATCGCGGCGGCACACCGGGAACCATTGACTACATCCGGAACAACTACATTGCCACGGGCGGCTCCGTGCTCAGTCCGCAGAACAAGTACAGCTTGAAGGTGGACCATCTGCTCACCAACGATCACCGCCTCGCATTCTTTTACAACAACTCCAATTTCAACCAGCAGGTGGGCCCCGGCGGCCCTCCCGGACTTCCGGTGCCACTTTGGACAGGACAGGTGCAGACATTCGAAACCGAGGCGTTCCGCATGACCTATGACTGGACCATCAGTTCGCGCATGCTGAACCACTTCTCCATCGGCGGCAACATGTTCTACAAGGTCAGCGGGTCTCCGGCCGTGGGAGAGAACTGGAAAGACCGGATCTGCATGAAGAACGTGATCGACTGCAACGTGAACTTCGCCGCGGCTACCTTCACCGAGTTCACCAATTGGGGGGCTACCTCCTTGAACGGCACGGAACAGCCGCTGTGGTCCTTCAAGGAGGACTTGAGTTACATTCGCGGCTCACATACTTTCAAGTTCGGCGCTTCGTTCCAGAGCCAGCGGGCCAACGGCTTCGGCCAGCAGGACATTTCCGGCCGCGCGGGATTCAGCTTCCTGAGCACTTCAATCCCCGGCGCCACTTCATTCAACAGCGGCAGTTCGTTTGCCAGTTTTCTTCTGGGCGAAGCGATTTCCGGCCGCACCGAAACCAACCGCTTCGTCAACCAGATCTACCGCTACCACGGATTCTACGCGCAGGATGACTGGCGCGTCTCCCCGCGGCTGACTCTCAACATCGGCTTGCGCTACGAGTTCACACGTCCGCCCGTCGATGGCCAGGATCAATACTCCGATTTCACGCCGGACCGGCCCAACCCAGCGGTCAACAACTTCCCCGGCGCACTACGATTCGCGGGCTTTGGCGAAGGCCGCGAGAATCGCCGCAGCCTGGTGCCTGGCTGGTACGCAGGCTGGGGCCCGCGCATCGGTATCGCCTACACTGTGGATCCCAAGACTGTCGTCCGCAGCGCCTTTGGCCGCTCCTTTAGCAAGGTGACCGTGGTTTCCGGCTCCGGCCACTTCGCGGGATTCATCGGCCAATACGTGTTTGATTCCGGTGATCAGGGCGTCACCCCCGCATTCAAGCTGGACAACGGCTTGCCACCCTATCCGCTGCCGCCGCGGATCGACCCCGCTTTTTCCAACAACAACAACGTCGATCACTGGCAGCTGGTGGACGCCGCCCGTGCGCCGGAAAGCATTTACTGGACCTTCTCTATCCAAAGGCAGCTATCGTCAAATACAGTATTGGAGGCCGCCTACAACGCCAACATCGGTTCCCATCTGCAGACCGGACTGGTCAATATTAACCAGTTCCCCACGCCGATTCTCGATGATCTTGTCGCCCGTTTCGGGGCCACACAAGCGCTCACGATCCTCCGCGCCGACATCAGCTCCGCCGCCGCGCAGCAGGCGGGCCTGCGGGCGCCGTACGCGAACTTCACGAACCCGAATATCCAGCGCACCACGAGAAACGTCGCTCAGGCACTGCGTCCGTTCCCGCAGTACCTCAACGTGGTGACCGGATCACAGGGCGGCGACAAGAGCGGCCATTCCAGCTACCACGCAATGGTCCTCAAGGTCGAACGCCGCTATTCGGCCGGACTCACCTTCCAGTGGAATTACACACTCTCGAAGATGATCACCGATTCGGACAGTTACGACGCCAGCACGACTTCCCAGGACCACTACAATCGCGGTTTGGAGAAGTCCATCGGCCGCTTCGATCAGACGCATGCCTTCAAGATGAGCACCATCTATGAGTTGCCTTTCGGCAAGGGCCGCCGTTGGATGAACATGGGCGGCGTCACCAACAGCTTGCTTGGAGGATGGCGGCTCAGCGCAATTCAGACCTACATGAGCGGCTTCCCGATCGCGCTTAGCCGTAATAACCCGTTCCCGATCTTCAACGCGGTCACGCGGCCCACCATCACCTCTTACGAGAACTGGCGTGCGCCTCTCAAGGGCGATAGCTTTGATCCGGCGGTGGATCGTTTCCTGGTCGTCAGCAACTTCCCCGGGCAGCCTGTCGCCTTCGGCAACAGCACCCGGTTCAACCCGCTGGTGCGCGCGTTCCCCAATTTCAACGAGAACATCAGCTTCGCCAAATCGTTCCCGCTCGGGGAAGCGCGCCGCATCGACTTCCGCTGGGAGGCGTTCAACCTGTTCAACCGCGTGGTGTTCGGCACGGGTAACACGAATCTGAACTCCAACGTATTCGGGGTTGTGAACAACCAGGTCAACGACTGGCGGCAGATGCAAGTGGCCTTGAAGTTGTATTGGTAGACTCCAATCTTATGCACCTGACACTACGCGCAGGCACTCCCGTGGATGCCGAGGTCTGTGGGCGCATTTGCTACGAAGCCTTTAAGACGATCAACGAGGCGCATCAGTTCCCTCCGGACTTGCCTTCCGTCGAAGTGGGCATCGGGCTGATGTCCATGTTGCTGAACCACCCCGGGTTCTATAAGGTGGTGGCGGAGGTCGACGGACGCGCGGTGGGGAGCAATTTCCTGGACGAACGCTCCACGATTTCCGGCATCGGTCCGATCACGGTGGATCCCTCGGTTCAGAACCTTCAGATCGGCCGCCGTTTGATGAGGGACGTTCTGGAAAGGACTTCTAAACGAGGCGCTCCCGGAGTAAGGCTGATGCAATCCGCGTTCCATAGCCGCTCGCTTTGCCTCTACGCGAAACTGGGTTTTGAAAGCCGCGAGCCGATCTCGGTCTTCCAAGGGCCCGCCCTCGGGATCGCGATCGATGGAATTCAGGTACGCCCCGCCGAGGAGCACGATTTAGCCGCCTGCAATCAGCTTTGCCGCAAGGTGCATGGCCACGACCGCTCCGGTGAGTTGAAGGACTCGATCCAGCATGAAACGGCGACTGTGGCGGAGCGGAACGGCCGCCTTACTGGCTATACATCGAGCATGGCCTACTTCGGCCATACCGTCGGTGAGACCAACGACGACGTAAAGGCGCTCATCGCCTCGGCAAAGGAGTTCGGCGGACCGGGTATCCTGGTTCCCACCCGCAATGGCGAGTTGTTCCGCTGGTGCCTGGAGCGCGGGTTGAAGGTGGTTTATCCGATGACGTTGATGACGATCGGCCTCTACAATGAGCCGGCCGGCGCCTGGATGCCGTCCGTTCTCTATTAGTAGGGAACGGCAGCCATCCAATAGCCGTAGCGCGTGCGTACCTCGGCGTTGCGGGTTACGGTAACGCGTATGTCGTGCCAGCCGCCTTGGTCCCGGTTGTTCGGTGTGTAGCTGAGCAGGTACTGGCTGTGCAGTTCCTCGCCGAGTTTCGACACCACTTGTTCCAGCGTGCGGTGGTTGATGAAGCTGAACTCACGGCCGCCGGTGTACTGCGTGATCACCTCCGCCGGGTTGTCGATAAAGATTCCCTTGATCTGTTTGAAGATCTCGACGAAAACCGGCACGACGTTGAAGCTCTGTCCTCGGTAGCCCGTCAGCGCTTCGGTCGTGGAGGGAGTCATGGGAGCGCCGGGCGGCACGGGCCGCGCGCCGGCGGGAAATGGATCGGGCCGCGGCGGGGGCATCTTCTTCGTTAGCATGCCGATGGCGCGGTTGATGTTGATCGTATAGACGATCACGTTGTGCATCTGCGCTTCCAGCAATGCTTCACGGAGGCGTCCCTCGCTTCCGCCGTCTCGCGTCTCCGTGATCAGCAGCAAAATCTTCCGATGATTCTGCGGGCGCCGCCGTAACATGCGGACAGACTCGAACACCGTATCGATCATCCTGCTGCTGGTCGATCCGGGATTGATTTTCTCCAGGCCCTTGGTCAGCAGGCGGCCGTCATTGGTGAACTCCTGCATCACGCGGAAACGGTGATCGAAGGCGAGAATCGCAGCCTCGCCTTGCGTGCCGATTACCAGCCCTTCAATCAGCGGACCGATCTTTTTGATCGTCGGCAGAAGCATTTCCACGGAGTCGTTGGCCTGCACCGCGACGACCATGGAAATCGGCACGAAGCTCACATCCACGCGAATGTCCTGAAGCTTCTCATTATCAAAGAGCCGGAAGTCCTTCGCTTCGAGACCTGAGATGTAATTGCCGTCCTTGTCCAGCACCGTCACCGGCGCCACGACGACGTTCACCGTCGTGCGGAACGTCTGCTCAGTGGCGCGGTCCTGCGCCACAGCCATACCTGCAGCACCGCCGGCTAGAAGTGGCAAGAATGTTCTACGCTTCATGGACTCCTTCATTTTAATGATGCCCCAAGCTCCTCATAAGTTTCATCTTATGAATGGCCTGTCTCGCCGTTCAACAGCCGGACGATGTGCGGAATCAGATCCAAGATAGCATCCAGCGATTCCACTGCGCCCTTGGGTGAACCTGGCAGGTTCACGATGAGCGTCTTGCCCCGTACCCCGGCTACGCTCCGCGAAAGCGCCGCCAGCGGTGTGATCTTCATTCCCTCGGCGCGCATGCGTTCGGCGAGGCCAGGCATCTCTCGTTCGATCACCGAGCGTGTCGCCTCCGGCGTCACGTCTCTCGGCGCTACTCCCGTACCGCCCGTCGTGAAGACGGCATCCACTCCTTGATCGGCGAGTTCGCGCAGCCGGCCGGCAATCGCTTCCTGCTCGTCAGGCAGGATCTCCTTTACCCGCACATGAAACTTCCCCTCCAAGCGCGCAGTCACCGCCGGCCCGGAAGCATCCTCGCGCGACCCCGCGTGGCAGGAATCGCTGATCGTTAGCACCGCCGCTGTCATTTGTTGCCCCGCCGGAAGTCTCCGCTCTTGCCGCCTGTTTTCTCCAACAGGTACAGGTCCGTGATCTCAATCCCTTTGTCGAGGGCCTTGGTCATGTCATAGACCGTTAGCGCCGCCACGCCCGCTGCCGTCAGCGCCTCCATCTCCACTCCGGTCTGCGCCGAGGTGGATGCCGTCGCCACAATTCGGACACCTTTCTTCTCCACCGTGATCTCGACATCGGCATAGCTCAGCGGCAGCGGGTGGCAAAGCGGGATCAGCTCCGAGGTTTTCTTGGCCGCCATCACGCCGGCCAGACGCGCCACCTCGAGTGGATTGCCTTTCGGGTTGTCGGGCAGTTGCTTCAATACGGCAGGCCGTATCTTCAGAAAAGCGTGCGCGCGCGCCGTACGTTTGGTGGAAGCCTTGGCCGAAACATCCACCATGCGCGCGCTTCCGGCTTCATCGTAATGCGACAGCTTCTGTTTCTTTTTCATCGCAGCAGTATCTGAATCCAATCTCCGGCGCTGTAATGCTCGCGATCCGATGCGGCAACGAGAAAGGCGTTGGCGCGTGACAAGGCGGGAACATCGCTGGACCCTTGCCATGGCATAGGAGTCACCTGCGCGCCATCCGTGCTCAGTTGTGCCGGCAGGAACCGTGTCAGCCCGGTCTTATGGCGGAACTCTCTGGTCAGGCGCGCCGACGGCAGCGGCAGCAGGCTCTCGCATTGCCCGGCCAGCAACTCCACAGCTGCGCGTCCGAACAACTCAAAGGTCACCATCGTCGATGCGGGGTTGCCCGGCAGCCCGAAGAAAAACGTCCCCTGCGCCCGCCCGAACACCAATGGCTGGCCCGGTTGAATCAGCACCCGATCAAAGTAGAATTCCGCTCCGCAATCGCCGAGCACACGCTCGACGATGTCATATTTTCCCGCCGAAACGCCGCCGCTAAGCAGAAGCAGATCATATTGCAGTCCGCGCTCCACCAAGCCCCGAGTCGATTCGTAATTGTCCCGCGCCACCTCGAGAATATCCGGGACGCCTCCTGCGCGCTCCACCTGCACTGCCAACGACCAGGCATTGGAGTTGCGCACCTGGTTTGCCTCAGGCGTCTGCTCCAAAGGAACCACTTCATCGCCGGTGGAAAGGACCGCCACGCGCGGGCGCCGGAACACCTCCAGTTCCTGCATGCCGACCGTCGCCGCCATCGCGATCCGGGGATAGTCCAACCTGCGGGCGGCTTGGACCATTTCCTGGCCTCTCTTCGCCTCTGAGGCGCGCGGATTGATGAACTCACCGGGCCGTGGAGTTCGCTCCGTGGTCATCCGCGTTCCATCCACGTGCGTATGCTCCACCATTACGACCGCATCCGCGCCCTCGGGCACGGGCGCGCCTGTCATGATCTCCACGCATTGGCCGGCCTCGACGCGGCCGTCGAAAGTGGCTCCCGCTGCAACTTCGCCAATGATTTCCAGCGTCCCCGGCAGGTCAGACGCCCGCAAGGCGAAGCCATCTCGAATGGAACGCGCCAGCGGTGGATAGTCCCGATCCGCGAGAACCGGCTCGGCCAGCACGCGACCTGACGCATCCTTGAGTGCGATTGTCTCCTTGGAGAGCCGCCGCCCGGACAGCAGGCGCTCCACAACCATGGCCCGGGCTTCGGCGAATGTGCATGTGGCCACCTGTGCCATTCTAAAACATGTGACTCACAGCCTCTCCTGGATGGCTGCCGCCATCTCGCGCAAGGAGATTTCTCCGCTCGAATTGATTCACCAACACCTGGCGCGCGTGGAACATCTGAATCCAAAGTTGCGCATGTTCGTCTCCCTATTCGCGGATGAGGCGACAGAGTTGGCTCGGAGAGCGGAAGCCGGTGTGCCGGTTGGCCCGTTGCACGGCATTCCCGTCACGCTGAAGGACAGCTTTGATCTCGCGGGCCATCCGACGCTCTGCGGCAGCCGCTTCCGGCTCGGCCATAAGGCCGCCGAAGATTCGACGGCCGCGGCGCGCTTGAAAGCAGCCGGAGCCATCCTACTCGGCAAGACTGCCTGCCCGGAGTTCCTTGCCAACTACGAAACCGACAGTCACATATCGGGGCCTGTCGCGAACCCGTGGGATCTCGCGCGCACCGCGGGCGGTTCCAGCGGCGGCGAGGCGGCCGCAATCGCGAGTCATTGTTCGGCGGCCGGCGTGGGCAGTGATGGCGGTGGATCCATCCGCCTGCCCGCGCACTTCTGCGGCATCGCGGGATTGAAACCCACACCTGGCCGCGTTTCCGCCGCTGGCCATTTCCCCGAATGCGGGTACCTGGGAGGCATGATGGGAGTCGCCGGACCGATGGCCCGCACCGTCGCCGACGTGGACCTGCTGTTTCGCGTTCTCTCGGGCTTTGATTCCAGAGACCCATTGTCGGCGCCCGTTCCGGTGCGCCGGCCCGAACTTGACTCACTCTCGATTGGCATGGTGGAGCAGTGGGGTGGAGCCGCTTTATCGAAGGAAGTCCAAGAAGCGCTGCATCAAGCCGCGCGCCTTTTGCAGTCCGATGGTTTTCCGATTGAGACTGCTGCCTGGAAATGCACCGAGGAGATCTTCGATTTGTGGCTTTTCTTTTTCAGCATCGTTCCCAAACCTTTCACGCGCAATCGGACGGAAGGCCATCGCGAAACGGCTCACTGGACGGGCCTGGAACTCTACGACTCGGTAGCCCATCTGCCCGACCCGAGCGGACGCGACATCGTGGAAAAGCTCACCGCGCGCGATCATCTCCGGTTGCGGTTTCTCTCCCTTCTGGAGCGCCATCAAGTGCTTCTTGCTCCCGTTTCCGCAACTACCGCCTTCCCACACCGGCAACGTCCCGAGGGCGGTCTGTTGGAGTGGATGCGGCCGATGCTTGCCGCGAATCTCTTCGGCCTGCCCGCGCTGACCGTGCCGATTCTTGCCGGCGGAGATCGTCTTCCATGTGGCGTGCAGCTGATCGGACGCCCTTACCGCGAGGAGGTTCTGCTTGCCCTTGGCCGCCGGCTGGAAAGGCTCCGCGGCCCCTTCCCTTCCCCGCCCCCGATACAATAACCACTATGCGCACAACCGTTGCCCTGTTACTGTTCTGCGTGCTGGCGGCAACCGCCGCCGCGCAGCAGCAAAAGATCTTCCCTTATGACTATGAGCAGCACGACTTCTCCAATGGCATGCGGCTTATCACCGTGCCCACCGACTTCCCGAACGTCGTCGCCCTCTACATCGTGGTCCAGACCGGCTCGCGCAACGAAATTGAACCCGGCAAGACCGGTTTCGCTCATTTCTTCGAGCACATGATGTTCCGCGGCACCAAGGAGTTTCCTCCCGACAAGTACAACTCCGTGCTGAAGGAGGCCGGCGCCAGCTTTAACGCTTTTACTTCGGACGATCTCACTGCCTACCACACCACTTTCTCCAAGCCCGATCTGGAGACCATCCTGCGCATGGAGGCCGACCGCTTCCAGAATCTCGAATATGCCGAAGGAGTATTCAAGACGGAAGCGCTGGCTGTACTCGGCGAATACAACAAAAACAGCGCCTCGCCGATGATGAAAATCAGCGAAACACTGCGGGGGCTCGCCTTCACCACGCACACTTACAAACACACCACGATGGGCTTCCTCGAAGACATCAAGGACATGCCCAACCAGTACGATTACAGCCGCAAGTTTTTTGACCGCTACTACCGCCCGGAGTACACGACTCTGATCGTCGCCGGTGACGTCGACAAAGCAGCGGCGAAAAAGCTTGTGGAGAAATACTGGGGACCATGGAAGCGCGGCAGCTACACGGCGCCGGTTCCCGCGGAGCCGCCGCAGAAGGAAGCCCAGAAAGGTCATATTGACTGGCCAACACCGACGCTCCCTTGGCTGGTGCTCGCCTTCCGTGCGCCGGCTTATTCCGACACGACGAAAGAGACCGCGACACTGGACCTGATCACCTTCCTTGGCTTCTCGGAGAATTCTCCGCTATACCGCAAGTTGGTCCTCGAGGAACAGAAAGTCGATGTGCTGCGCGCCACCTACCAGGACCACATCGATCCTTACCTTCTAACCGTCATGACACGCGTGAAGAAGCAGGAGGACATGGATTCCGTGCGCGAGCAGATTCTCTCGGCGCTTGCCGGATTCAAGGACAACCTCGTGAAAGAGGAAGAGCTCGACAAAGTGAAGCGCCACATACGCTACAGCTTCGCTTTGGCGATGGACAACAGTGAAGCCATTGCCTCCACGCTTGCCCATTATGTCGCCCTGCGCCGCACGCCGGAGACAATGAACCGCGTTTTCGAACTCTACTCGCAAATCACTCCCGAAGATGTTCGGGCGGTGGCACGCAAGTACTTCCTCGAATCCGGACGCACCACGGTCACACTCACCGGAGCCTCCAAATGAAAGCCGTGCTTCTTCTTATCGCTCTGCTTGTTTCTCCCACGGCCTGGGCCAACTCGATGCGCGTAGTGGCGATGCCCGGCTCTTCGCCGCTAGTGACTTTCAAGATCGTATTCCTCACCGGAGCCGCCTCCGATCCGGCCGGCAAACCGGGAACCGCCAACCTCACCGCCGCCATGCTCGCCCGCGGCGGGTCCGTGAAGATGCCCTACCGCGACATTGTCGATGCCATGTTCCCGATGGCCACCAGCGTGGACCATCAGGTAGACAAGGAAATGACCACCTTTTCCGCGGTCACGCATGTTGACAATCTGGATAGCTTTTACGAGTTGTTCCGCGCCATGCTGCTGGAACCCGGATGGAGAGCCGAAGATCTGAAGCGGCTGCGTGATGTCGCCATCAACGCGATTCGCGTCAACCTACGCGGCAATAATGATGAAGAGCTGGGCAAGGAGGTTCTCTACAACCTCATCTACAAGGGCCATCCTTACGGCCATCTGAACATGGGTACGGTCTCCTCTCTCGAGAAGCTGGCTCTCGACGACCTGAAAGCCTTCTACCGTTCTCAGTACACGCAGGCGAATCTCATCCTCGGCATTGCCGGCGGTTATCCGCCCGCGTTCCTGGATCGCGTGAAGAAGGACTTCGGTTCCCTGCCCGCGGGCAAGCCAGCGGCCGCCAAGCGTCCCGCTCCGGCGCCGATTCAGGGCCTGCAACTGCACATGGTGGAAAAGAATACACGCTCGGTCGCAATCAGTTTCGGCTTTCCCATGGATGTCCGCCGCGGGCATCCGGACTTCCTGCCGCTGCTCGTCATGCAGTCCTGGCTAGGACAGCACCGCGCCAGCGGAGGCCGCCTCTATGACCGCATGCGCGAGGCACGAGGGCTCAACTACGGCGACTACGCCTACATCGAATACTTCCCCAACGGCATGTTCCAATTCGAACCGGACCCCAACCTCGTCCGCCCGCAGCAGATTTTCCAAGTCTGGATACGGCCGCTGGAGCCGCCCACGGCTCACTTCGGCTTGCGCCTCGCACTTTTTGAGCTCGACCGCATGATCCGCCACGGACTGACCGAGGAGGAGTTCCAGCGCACCCGCTCTTTCCTCTCCAAGCAGGTGAATCTGCTCACACGCACCAAGCCCGCCGAGCTCGGCTACGCCATCGACAGCCTCTACTACGTCATCCCCGATTTCAACTCCTACGTGAAGACCGGCCTGGCAAAACTCACCCGCGAGACCGTCAACCAAGCCATCCAGAAGCACCTGCAGGCGCGCAATATGCAGATTGTCGTGATCGCCAGCGGATGCCAAGAGCTCAGCAAGAAGCTGCTTGCCGGCGAACCCTCGCCGATGAGCTACAACTCGCCCAAACCCGGCGACATCCTCCAGGAAGACAAAATCGTGCAGAGCTGGAAGATCGATCTCAAGCCCGAGAACGTCAGAATCGTTCCTGTTGATCAGGTCTTCGAATGAAACTCTCGCGGCGGCGCCAACAGCACTCCTGCCGCCACGGCGAAGACCGCCGTGCTGATCCCGATCCCCACCGTCAGGATCAGCACCACGGCAACCGTGAACATGGCGTTGCGGCGCATGATCCGCATGCCGTAGGCCAGATCCGCAAGCAGGCTTTCCACCCACGGCAATCCGCGCCTGTCCCGGTAAGTCTCCTTCCTCTGCTCCACCCCGCCGAAGTCGCGGCGCGCCGCAGCCGCCGCTTCCTTCTCACTCATCCCTTGAGCAATCTTTCCCTCCGCCAGCATCTCCGGCTTTCTCCTTTAGACATCCAAAAGAAGCATGGGATGTTTCCTTTTGATTGTCAACAGGAGTTTTCGAAGACCCCGCGATTGACCCTCACTTCGCCGCCAAGTAACATGTTTCTCAACCCGGGGCCTCAGAGAGGCCTCGGTGGGAGGTGGTTGTGCAACACAGGTTTTCCTTGGCGGTCTCTTGCTCGCTTCTGCTGGCAGGTTCCCTCGTAGCCCAGAACGTAACCGGCACCATCAGCGGCCTCGTGATGGATCCTTCCGGGGCCGTTGTGCCCTCGGTAAACGTGACCGCGATCAATACCGGCACGTCGGCGCGCTTTCAAACCGTCTCGGATTCCACGGGCCTCTACGCGCTGCGGCTGCTGCCGGCCGGGCTTTATGAGGTCACTGCGGAAGTGAGCGGCTTCAAGAAATACGAAACGCGCGGCATCAGGCTTCAAGTGAACGAAATCGCGCGGCTCGACATCACGCTTGCCGTTGGCTCGACAGGCGAGACCATCACCGTTTCCAGCGCCGCAGTCACCGTGGACACGACGACGGCCACGCTGAAAGCGGTGGTGGACCAGAAGCGGATCGCCGAGCTGCCGCTCAACGGGCGCAACCCGACCCAACTGATGCAGCTGATCGTCGGCGTGGTGCGTGACACGCGTTCCGACGTTACCTCCGGCACGACCTACCCTGGCACGCAACCGGTCTCGGTCAACGGCAACCGCGCCAACTCGACCAACTACGTGCTCGACGGCGCGCAAAACAACGACCATTACTCCAACGCGCCGAACCCGATGCCGAACCCCGACGCGCTGCAGGAGTTTAGCGTGCAGACCAACAACTTCAGCGCCGAGTTCGGCCGCCAGTCCGGCGGGCTGGTGAACGCTATCACCAAGTCCGGCACCAACGAGTTACACGGCAGCGCTTTCGAGTTCCTGCGTCATAAGAACGTGAACGCGCGCAATTTCTTCAACCCTCCTGTATCACCGGGTTCGACCGAGCGCCGTGACGACGGACTGCGGCGCAACCAGTTCGGCTTCACCGTAGGCGGGCCGGTGCTGATTCCCAAGCTCCACGACGGGCGCGACAAGAGCTTCTTCTTCTTCTCCTATCAGGGGACCACACAACGCCAGACTCCGATCTCGGTGGGCCGCGTCGTACCCACCGCGGCGCAGCGGGCCGGTGACTTTTCCAGCATCACGCGCGCCTTGCGCAATCCCTTCGACAACAACAATCCATTCGCTGGAAACCGCATTCCCGTTTCGCTCTACAGCCCCATCAGCCGCACGATCGTCAACGATCACATCCCCTTGCCGACCTCCGGCAACACGATCTTCACCGCTCCACCCAACTCCTTCCGGGACGATCAGGTGTTAATCCGCGGTGATCAGCAGTTGAGTTCGGCCAATCGTCTGAGCGGTCGCCTGTGGCGCTCCCTCGCCAGTGCACCAAGGCTGCTCAATCCGTCGAACTACTTCGAGCAGACCACCGGCCGGGGCTGGAACAACACCTCCACCACCATCACCGATACGCACATCTTCGGTCCGACACTCACGAATCAGTTCCTGTTCAGTTTCAACCACACCAACGGGGATGCGGTGCCCGTCTACCCGGCGCGAAGCCTGAAGGATCTCGGCGCCAACTACTATAACGACGACAAGCCGCAGTATCACATCACCGTGGCCGGCTATTGGGGAACGTTGAACACCGGCGACACCAACGATTTCATTCGCAAGGAGATGCAGTTTACCGACACGCTGCGGTGGACGCGGGGCCGCCACCAGATCACCATGGGCGGCGAGTACAACTACGGCATCGGCGACATCATCAACAACTTCCGCGCCAACGGCCAATGGAATTTCAACGGCGCCGCGCCGTTCACGAGCGATTCGCTTGCCGACTTCTTCCTCGGTAAGTTCAACACGCTGGCTCAGGGCATCGGCGAGTATAAGATGACCCGCTTCCACATGTTGAGCATCTTCGTGCAGGACTCCATCAAGCTGCGCCGCAACTTCACGGTCGATCTCGGCATGCGCTGGGAGCCCTTCTTCCCCTACACCGACGTCGACGGCAAGCTGGCAACTTGGCGCGCCGGGCAGCAGTCCACCCGCTACCGCAACGCACCCCGTGGCGTTGTATACCCGGGCGATGGCATTCCCGCGGGCGGCTTTGACAAAACTTGGGGCAACTACGGCCCACGCGCCGGCTTCGCTTGGGATATCTTCGGCGACGGCCGCACGGCTCTGCGCGGCGGCTACGGCATTTTCTTTGACCGGTCGAACACCATCTCCACCAACAGCCAGGCCAACCAGGCGCCATTCGGCACGGTGGTCACGGTCTTTGGCAACGCGGCGAACAGCTTCGCCAATCCATGGGCCGGTACTACGAATCCCTTCCCTGCCTCCACTACGCCGCCGAGCGACGTGGCCTTCCCGCAATTCAGCACGCAGTTCCTCTATGAGGAGCACATGCGCAATGCGTACGTGCAGTCCTGGAACATGACGCTGGAGCGCGAAGTCGGCGGCGGCTTCATCGCCCGCGCCTCCTATGCCGGCTCCAAGGGCACCCGGATGGTGGCCCTGCGCGAGTTCAACGCGGCGGTCTATGCGCCCGGCGTGACCACGGCCACTACCAACGCGCGCCGCCCGCTGGCCCCCGGCCTCGGCAACGTGACCATCATCGAGCCGGTCAGCAACTCCACCTATCACGCGCTGCAGCTGACCGCCGAGCGGCGATTCTCGGGCGGCTTCACAATTCTCGCCAACTACCAGTTCGCCAAGAGCATCGATGACGCATCGGCCAATAAGGCAACGGGCCAGATTCGAACCAATCCGAATCACCAAGCCTTTGACAAGGGGCCCTCGGACTTCGACAAGCGCCATGTGGCCAACCTCTCCGGCATCTGGGACCTGCCGGGGAAGTACTCTCACCCCGTTGCCCGCTTCGTGCTGGGCGGTTGGAGCCTGAACTCGATCGTCAGCCTGCAAGCCGGCTTCCCGTTCAGCGTCGGCAGCGGCGTGGATAACGCCCGCACGGGCACGGGCGGCCAGCGGGCCGACCTTGCCGGGAACCCGGTGCTTGGCGGGGATCGCCCACAGGGCGAGCGGATTGATCAGTACCTGAACCGCGCAGCCTTTGCGCCGAACATGCTGGGAACTTTCGGCACACTTGGCCGCAACACGTTCCGCGCGCCGGGCTTTGCCACCGTCGATTTGGGCCTGGCGAAGTCCTTCAGCTACCGCGAGCGTCTCATGACAACCTTCCGCTTTGAGGCGTTCAACGCATTTAACCGCACGAACCTGGGAACGCCAAACGCGAGCCAGAACAGCGTGCAATTCATGCGCATCACCTCCGCGGCCGATCCGCGCATCCTGCAATTCGCGTTGCGGTTGACCTTCTGATTGGGCGCCCGCCGCGTACAACGCCTTGCCGGCTCGCGGAACTTCCCCGTTGGGCTAAACTGGTACTGACGCCCACCTTATATGCTGGACACTGTTCTTGCGAAAATCTT
This sequence comes from Acidimicrobiia bacterium, assembly GCA_016871315.1. Lineage (GTDB taxonomy): Bacteria > Acidobacteriota > Terriglobia > Bryobacterales > Bryobacteraceae > VFZE01. Next base: position 16,530 of record VFZE01000041.1, read on the forward strand.
CGGCTCCAAAAACGACCGCGAGATCAAAAAGCTCCGGCCGTTGGTAGCCGCTATCTGCGACCTGGAACCGCAGATGGAGGCCCTCTCCGACGAGGAACTGACCGCCAAGACCGCCGAGTTCAGATCACGCATCGAGCAGGGCGCGACGCTCGACGACCTGCTCATGGAGGCTTTCGCCGTCGTCCGCGAGGCCGGCAAGCGCGTCCTCAAGATGCGCCACTTCGACGTCCAGCTGATCGGCGGCGTCGCGCTGCACCGCGGCAAGATCGCCGAAATGCGCACTGGCGAAGGAAAAACGCTGGTCGCCACGCTGCCCGTTTATCTCAATGCGCTGGAGGGCAAGGGAGTCCATGTCGTCACCGTCAACGACTACCTGGCCCGCCGCGACTCGGAATGGATGGGCCGCCTCTACAACTTCCTCGGCCTCAATGTCGGCGTGATCGTGCACGGACTCGACGACGAGGAGCGCAAGGCCGCCTACGCCTGCGATATCACCTACGGCACCAACAACGAGTTCGGCTTCGACTACCTGCGCGACAACATGAAGTTCCGCCTGGCCGACTGCGTGCAGCGCGAACACCACTACGCCATCGTCGACGAAGTCGACTCGATCCTGATTGACGAAGCTCGCACGCCGCTCATCATTTCTGGACCCAGCGAAGAGTCCACCGACAAGTACTACCGGATCGACCGCGTCATTCCGAAACTCGTCCGCGGCGAAGTGATCGAAGGCAAGGAGCCCGGCGAGCGCTACACCACCGGCGACTACACCGTCGATGAAAAGCACAAAAGCGTCGGTCTCACGGAAGAGGGCGTCTCCAAGCTCGAAAAGCTGCTCAACATCCCCAACCTCTACGATCCCTCCGCCATCGACATCAACCACCACGTCCAGCAGTCCCTGCGCGCCCACGTGCTGTTTCACCGCGACCGCGAATATGTAGTCAAGGACGGCCAGGTCATCATTGTCGACGAGTTCACCGGCCGCCTTATGCCCGGCCGCCGCTGGAGCGACGGTCTCCACCAGGCTGTCGAGGCCAAGGAAGGCGTCAAGATCGAGCGCGAGAACCAGACGCTCGCCACCATCACCTTCCAGAACTACTTCCGCATGTACACCAAGCTCGCCGGCATGACAGGTACCGCGGAAACCGAAGCCGCCGAATTCGGCAAGACCTACAACGTCGACGTGCTCTGCATCCCCACCAACCGGGAACTCATCCGCCTGGAGCACCAGGACATCGTCTACCGTACCGAAGAGGAAAAGTTCCGCAACGCCGCCAAGGAGATCAAGGAGTTCAACCAGCGCGGCCAGCCGGTGCTGGTCGGCACCATCTCCATTGCCAAAAGCGAAAAGCTCTCCTCCATTCTCAAGAAAATGGGCGTTCCGCATGAAGTCCTGAACGCCAAGAACCACGAGCGCGAAGCCTACATCGTCGCCCAGGCCGGCCGAAAGGGCGTCGTCACGGTCTCCACCAACATGGCCGGCCGTGGCACCGACATTCTGCTCGGCGGCAATCCGGCGTTCCTCTCCCAGGAAGAATGCCTGAAGAAGAAGCTCGCCGAGACCGTTCCCGCCGATCAGGCTTCGCTCGTCGCTGACAAGCACTTCTACTACTTCCAGCGCGACGCCATGCACTATCGCGTTCCGATGACGGAATGGTCGGAGATCTATGCCCGCCACAAGGCGGTGACTGACCCGGAACATGAACAGGTAGTCGGACTCGGCGGGCTGCATATCCTTGCCACCGAGCGCCACGAATCCCGGCGTATCGACAACCAGTTGCGCGGACGCGCCGGCCGTCAGGGCGACCCTGGCTCCTCGCGCTTTTACCTCTCGCTCGAAGACGATCTGATGCGCATCTTCGGCGGGGAGCGCGTCAAGAATCTCATGCTCCGCCTCGGCATGGAGGAAGACGTACCCATCGAGAGCAAGCTGATCACCAAGCGCATCGCCGCCGCGCAAAAGGCGGTGGAGGCGCAAAACTTCGCTGCCCGTAAACACCTGCTCGAATACGACGACGTCATGAACAAGCAGCGCAAGGCCATCTACGGCTTGCGCCGCGCGCTGCTGGAGGGCGGCGACCAGAAGGAAACCATCCTCAGCTACGTCCGCGGAATTCTGGGCACCTACATGGATTCCCGCTGCCCGGCCGAATCGCAGCCACACACTTGGGACCTGGGCGGCATGCAGACCGATATTCTCACCCAGTTCGGCGTAAAGGTCAATACAGAAGAGCTCGGCGAGTTGAACCGCGGCGAGATCGAAGAGAACGTGTTTGAACAGCTTCAGCGCCGCTACCAGGAAAAGGAAGATCTTGTCGGCGCGGAGATGATGCGCGAGACCGAGCGCATTGTCATGCTCAACGTCATCGACGCGCAGTGGAAGGATCACCTGCTTTCCATGGACCACCTGAAGGAAGGCATCGGTCTGCGCGGCTACGGCCAGAAGGACCCGCTTGTCGAGTATAAGAAGGAATCCTTCATGCTCTATGAGTCGATGCGCGACCGCATCGAGGACGACATCGTACGGTACCTTTTCTTCCTCTCCGTCGCCGACCGCCCCTCCTTCCCGTTTGAGGAGGAGGCTGACGAACTGCCGGAAGACGAATCCGTCGCCGTCAGCCAGGAACAACGCAGCGCAGCGCAAAACTCTTTCCAGGACTTCACCCGCAACATCCAGCGCAAGAAGGAAAAGGAACTGGCCGAAATCTCCATGGTCGGCACCGCCACCGCCGCCGCGCCGCGGACTGTCGTGAAATCCAAGAGCGTCGGCCGCAACGATCCCTGCACCTGCGGCAGCGGAAAGAAGTACAAGAAATGCTGCGGAGCCTGAGCGCCGTTCTTCTATTGGTCGCGATGCCCGGTTTCGCCGAGCTGTGGCCGGAGATGTTCTCCGGCTACAAGCGCGTCTCGGCAGCCAAGATCGCCATCACCGACCGCGACGTCTGGACCGAACTCGGACTCGAGGAGACCGAACGCGCGCGATATGAAGGCAAGGAGGGCGCATTCACCGCCGAAGCCTTCCGCCTGCGCGACCCCACTTCCGCCCTTGCCGTTTTTCAGTGGCGCATGCCCGCCGCGTCCAAGCCGTCCGATCTGCACAAGGTAGCGGCCGAGACAACCACCGGCGCCACGATGATCCTCGGCAATTACTACGTCAGCTTCGAAGGCCGTAAACCCACGGTAGATGAACTGGCCGAGCTGTTTGTGATTCTCCCGCGCCTGGACCAATCCGCCCTTCCCACTCTCCCCAATTTCCTCCCCAGCAGCGGTCTTGTCCCTGCTTCCTCACGCTTCATCATCGGTCCCGCCGCGCTGGCCAAGTTTGAATCGCGTATCCCGCCGTCGGTAGCCGCCTTTTCGATGGGCGCCGAGGCGCAACTCGGCAGCTTTGAATCGAAGGCCGGCATCCTTCCGCTGGTGATTTTCTCCTACCCCACTCCGAACATGGCTCGCGAGCGTCTCACCGACTTCCAGAAACTCCCCGGCGCCATCGCCAAGCGGACTGGCCCACTGGTTGCCGTGACCTTCACCAAATCGGCCGATGAAGCCGAGCGCCTGCTGGCGCTCGTAAACTACCAGGCCACCATCACGCTCGACCAGGACCCCACCAGGGTGGAACCTTCGTTCGCCGAGTTCATCATCACCGTCTTCAAATTCATCGGGTTCCTGATCGGCATTGCCCTGCTGTTCAGCTTCGGCCACTATGCCTTCCGCATGGCCCTCCGCAAATGGCTCGGCCGCCCCGAAAACGCCGACGGTTTCCTCACTCTCGACATCGGCCCCCCTGCCTCCGGCGGCCCTGTGGAAAAGCAGGGTACCTGACAAACTCTGACTTTCTAACTCCCCCGTAAACCCAACGCTGTTGCGCCCTTAGACTGAAAACGAACTCCGCGCAAGCCCCGTTTCCACAACTTTTCCACATCTTTAGCAATTCACTGGCCACTCGGTAAACTCCCCGGAATCATTCCCTTGCAGCCCATTCTTTTTCATACTCTTTTCCTCTTGACTTCAAAGCCCGTGGGACCTAATATTCAAATCACAAAGGTTTCGACGGTTGCGTTCTTCCGTCGATTCTGATTCTCCCAATGAACATCACCCTGACTCGTCAGGGATGTCGAAAGTGCTCATCCGAAAGGGTGGGCATTTTCGTTTTTGCCCCTTGTTCGCCGCCTCTCGGGTAAACTTTCCCTATGCACCCTCCGTTTCTCAAGCGGCCCGAACCCACCTCCTGGCGACAGCGCTGGGCCGCCATGCGCAACCTCCCGCCACTGCTCAAGATGGTCTGGCAGACCAGCCCCACCTTCGTGACGCTGAGCATCCTGCTGCGGCTGGTGCGGTCCCTGATCCCGCTTGCCATGCTCTGGGTGGGCAAGCTGATCATTGACCGGGTGGTCGAGTCCATCTCATTGAAATCCATTGACTTTTCCGTCATGTGGCCACTTGTTGCGCTCGAGTTCGCCCTCGCTATTCTGAGCGACGGCCTCGCCCGCGGAGCCTCGCTCATCGACTCGCTCCTAGGAGACCGCTTCACGAACGAGATCTCGGTCCGGCTCATGCGCCACGCCTCCAGCCTGGACCTGGCCTCGTTTGAAGACCCCGAGTTCTATGACAAGCTGGAACGCGCGCGGCGCCAGACCACCGGCCGGCTCGGGCTTCTGGGTGGATTCGCCTCGATGGCCCAGGACGCCATCACCCTGATTTCGCTCTCCGCCGGGCTGGTTTGGTTCTACCCTTGGCTCCTGGCCCTTCTGGTGGTGGCCGTGCTGCCCGTATTTTTGGGCGAGACGCATTTTGCCGGCCTCGCCTACTCCTTGCTCTACCGCTGGACGCCGGAGCGCAGAGAACTGGATTACGTGCGAATGCTGGGAGCCTCCCTGCTCAGCGCCAAAGAGGTCAAGATTTTCGGCCTCGGCGAATACCTCGCTTCCCGCTACCGCCACCTCGCCGACCGGTTTTACCTGGAAAACCGCAATCTGGCGGTCAACCGCGCCTCTGTCGGCGCGGCCCTCAATCTCCTCGGCACTTCCGCTTACTACTTTGGCTACATCGTGATCCTCCAGCGAACCTTGAGCGGCGCCTTAACTGTGGGCGATCTCACATTCCTGGCTGGAGCCTTTGCCCGCAGCCGCTCCCTTATCGAGTCGCTTTTCAGCTCGGCGGCCAGCATCTCCGACCAAGCCCTCTACCTCACCGATCTTTACGACTTCTTCCAGATGCAGCCGACCATCCGCGCCGCGGCGGGCTCGCTTCCCGCTCCGCGGCCCATCCGCCAGGGCTTCGAGTTCCGCCACGTCAGCTTCCGCTATCCCGGCTCCGGCAAGTTGGTCCTCCGGGACGTCTCCTTCCGGCTCAACCCGGGCGAGCGCATCGCCCTGATCGGCGAGAATGGTGCGGGGAAGACCACCCTTGTGAAGCTGCTCGCCCGGTTGTACGACCCCGCCGACGGTGTCATCCTTCTGGACGGCATCGACCTGCGGGAATACTCGATCGACGACCTGCGCTCGGAGATCGGCGTCATCTTTCAGGACTACATGAAATATGACATGTTAGTCAAAGAAAATATTGGCTTTGGAAGGATCGAAAAACTTGACGATCTGTCCGCCATCGAACTCTCCGCGCAGAAGAGTCTCGCCGACTCCGTCGTCAACACCCTGCCTGCCGGGTACGAACAGATGCTCGGCCGCCGCTTTGACTCCGGGGCCGACCTTTCCGCGGGCCAGTGGCAGAAGATCGCACTGGCCCGCGCCTATATGCGCGATGCCCAGCTCATCATTCTCGACGAGCCGACGGCCTCGCTCGACGCTCGCGCCGAGTATGAAGTCTTCCTCCGCTTCGCCGATCTCACGCATAACAAGATGGCTGTCCTGATTTCCCACAGGTTTTCCACAGTCCGCATGGCGGACCGCATCCTGGTTTTGGAGCACGGCTCCATCCTGGAGCATGGCACTCACGAGGAACTGGTCGCCTCCCGCGGCCGCTACGCGGAGCTGTTTGAACTGCAGGCGGCCGGGTACCGCTAAACCAACTTATTGTCCCGCTCACCTTCGCTTCCAGTCCCGTTCACCGCCGATTTGTCCGCGCAAGAGGCCATCCCACGGCAAAATGTCCATTAGCCCATGATCACTCGTCTATACGTGTTTCTTGCCCTCGCCGCCGCTGTCTGGTCCCAGCAGGCCGGATCGATCGAAGGCACCGTCCGGCTCGCCGCTACCGGTCAGCCGATGCATAACGTGGTCGTCACGGTTCTCCCGCTTGGGCGGAATGCCGAGACTGCCGACGATGGTAGTTACAAGATCGCCAACCTTGCTCAAGGGACATATACCGTGCTGGCCCGGGTCTCCGGCCTCAGCGCCGAGCCGCAACAAGTGACCGTTTCCTCTTCTGCCGCCACGGCCGACTTCACTCTCGCTTTTGATCCCCTCCGCCAGCAGGTCACCGTAACCGCCTCCGGCAGGCAGGAAACAACACTGGCTTCCTTTCTTCCTGTCACAACTATCGAGACCGCGGAGCTGGCTCCGAAGGCAGCCCCTTCGCTCGGGGAAGTACTGAACCGCCAGCCCGGCATCGCCATGCGCAGCTTTGGTCCCGGCAACACGCGGCCGGTGGTGCGCGGCTACGACGGCGATCGGGTTCTCATTCTTCAGGACGGCATCCGCACCGGGTCGGTCTCCTCGCAGTCGGGCGACCATGGCGAACCGATGGACGTAACCTCGCTTGAGCGGATCGAAGTGGTTCGCGGGCCGGCCACGCTGCTCTACGGCTCCAACGCCATCGGCGGCGTCGTCAATGCCATCTCCCGCCACGACCTGATTCACCAGCATCCGCATGAAGGGTTGAAGGGCTACGTCACCGGCCTCGCCGGCAACGCCAACGCGAACGGCGGCGGCAGCGGCGGCCTGGAATACGGTTTCGGTAACTGGCTGGTCTGGGGCTCGGGCGGCGGCCAGCGCACCGGCGAATACAACACACCCATCGGCAAGATTCACAATTCCCAAACGCGGCTGGAACAGGGTTCGGGCGGCCTTGGCCGCTACTCGGACAAAAGCTTCTTCAGCTTCAGTTATGGCCTCAACCAGGCCCGCTACGGGGTTCCTTCTTCCGAGGACGGCGCCGATGAGCATGGACATGAAGACGCCGTGCTCGCCCTGCGCCGCCACAGCTTCCGCTTGAACGGCGGCGCCAAGAACATGGAGTCAGGTCTGGACCGCGTTCAGCTCACACTCAACTACAGCGACTACAACCACCGCGAGCTGATCGATGGTGAGACCGAGTCGCACTTCTTCAACAAGCAGTTCATCTATCGCACCGTCTTTGATCAGAAGCGCAAAGGCCCGCTGTCAGGCAGCTTCGGTTTCTGGGGCCTGCGCCGCGACTTCAAGTCTGTCGGCGAGGAGGCTCTCTCGCCTCCCGTCGATCAGGATGCCTTCGCCGCCTTTGCCGTGCAAAGCCTGGATTTTGAATCCACGCGCCTGCAGTTCGGCGGACGTCTGGAGCACACGCGCTACTCCCCGGAGGGCCTGCGCAACCGTAGCTTCACCGGCTTCTCCGGCTCGGCCGGCGTGAGCCAGCGGGTCGCCACCAACTCCGTCTTCGTCGCCAACTACAGCCACTCCTATCGCGCGCCGGCGCTGGAAGAGCTCTATAACAAGGGCCCCCATCCCGGCAATCTGACGTTTGAAATCGGCAACCCCAACCTGGTGCGCGAGCGCAGCGACGGGGTTGACCTTTCCCTCCGTCACCAATCGCGCCGCCTTCGCGCTGAGGCCGGCTACTTCTATTACCGCAACTCGGACTTCGTTTACCTTGCGCCCACGGGCGAAATCGAAGATGCGCTGCCGGAGGCCGAATACCTGCAAGCCAACGCGCGCTACACCGGGGCCGAAGCTCGACTGGATGCCGCTCTCCACCCTAGCCTGTGGCTCAATCTTGGCTTTGACGCCGTCAGCGCCCGCCTCACCTCTGCTGACACGCCGCTGCCGCGCATCCCGCCCGTCCGCGGCCATGTCGGCCTTGACTACCGCTACAAGAACTTCAGCCTGCGCCCCGAGCTTGCTCTCAGCCGGCGGCAGGGTCAGGTCTTCCTGATCGAAGAGCCCACCGCGGGCTTCGGCGTCTTCAATCTCTCAGGCTCCTACACCGTCGTCGGCCAGCACGCCCTGCACGTCTTCTCGGCCTCTCTGTTCAACGCCTCCAACCGCCTCTACCGCAACCACCTCTCCTTCATCAAGGAGTTCGCGCCGGAAATCGGCCGCGGCTTCCGGCTGACTTATACGGTACGTTTTTTCTAGCCCAATCGGGCCTAACTCTTGCATCGGCCCACTGCGGTTTTCCAGCCGGCGTAGAGTTCCTCGCGCGTGGATTCCGGCATCTCCGGCTCAAACGCGCGGTCGACGCGCCAGAAACTTTCAACAGCCTCCACCGACGGCCAAAAGCCTGTCGCCAGTCCTGCCAAGTAAGCCGCGCCGAGCGCCGTCGTCTCGGTATCGGCCGGACGCACGATACGGCGGCCGAGGATGTCAGCCTGGAACTGCATGAGGAAATCATTGGCCGCGGCGCCGCCGTCGACACGCAGCTCATGCAGCTGAATCCCCGTGTCGGCTTCCATCGCTTCCACCAATTCGCGTGTCTGGTAGGCGATGCTTTCGAGCGTCGCGCGCACGATATGCGCCGCCGTTGTCCCGCGCGTCAGCCCGCATATTAGGCCCCGCGCCGCGCCGTCCCAATGCGGCGCTCCCAGACCAACAAAGGCTGGCACGACATAAACCTCTCCTGTATCCGGCGTCGAACGCGCCACGGCGTCCGATTCGGCCGCTGTTTTGATCAACCCCAGCTGATCCCGCAACCATTGCACCGCCGCCCCCGCGACGAACACGCTGCCTTCCACGGCGAACTCGGAGACTGCCTTCGCCGACGCCGCCCGCGTGGCCAGCAAGCCATTTTCGGATGACGGCGCCGTCTTGCCCGCATGCAGCAGCGCGAAACAGCCGGTGCCATAAGTGTTTTTGGAAAGCCCGGGCCGGAAACAGGCCTGGCCTACCAGGGCCGCCTGCTGATCTCCGGCGATACCCGCCACGGGGATTTCGTCTCCCAGCAGATCGCCGGACGTGCGGCCCACGGCTCCGGCACTGGGAACAATGCGCGGCAGCATCGCGTCGGGAATATCGAACAGGTCCAGCATCGCGCGGTCCCACTCCCCGCTCGAAAGGTTCATCAGCATCGTGCGGCTGGCATTCGACACGTCCGTCACATGCACCTGCCCGCCCGTCAGCTTCCAGATCAGCCACGTATCGATGTTGCCGAACAACAGATCGCCGTTGCGCGCCCGCTCCCGCGCACCATCGACGTTCTCCAGAATCCAGCGGACCTTGCTCGCAGAAAAGTAGGCGTCCACGATCAGCCCTGTAGTCTTCTTCACTGCCGCCCGATCGCTCTCCGGCATGCTGCGGCAGTAATCGGCGGTTCTCCGGCACTGCCAGACAATTGCCGGTGAAACCGCGGCGCCCGTGCGCCGGTCCCACACTACTGTCGTCTCCCGCTGGTTGGTGATTCCTATTCCCGCAATGGAGCTGGCACGCGCGCCAGCGGCTTCCAAAGTTGCCCGCGCCGCCGCCAACTGCGCCTGCCAGATCTCCAACGGATCCTGCTCCACCCATCCCGGCTTTGGATAGCGGCTCTCAAAGCCGCGAGCCTCCATCGCCACCCGTTTGCCCTCTTCATCGTAAAGCGCCGCTCGCGCGCTGGTTGTTCCCTCATCGAGCGAAAGTATGTAGCTCACTAAGGCATTCTATAATGGAGCAAGGCATATGTTCTTTCGCCGCGAAAAGCCAAAACAATCTAGCTTCTCCGACCGTGTTCAGATGCTCAAGAACACCGGTTTTGAGGTCCTGGTGCAGCCGAGTGGCCGCACCCGCGTGGTGCGTGGCCGCTGCGCCGCTGAGATTGCGGATCGCAATGGCACGCCCGCCGTCGTGCTGGTCGGCATCCTCATCCATCAGGACATCGGCAGGCTCGTTGATCTCGGTTATCAGAAGATTTTTGAAACTCACGCCGGCGTCCGCGTCGCCGCCCGTGCCGCTGAGTTGAAGGCGCTCCACGCCTTTCATGAGGACTTGCGGGAAACGCTGGGCCTGGTGAGCCTCTACAATCAGTCGCTAGGAACGATCAACCAGGCGCACCTCTACGACCGTGTCGAAGACCGCGATCACGGTGTAGAGGAGCGTCCCTGGGAATAGACTTACAGCAACCCTGCACCCCACGGCCCCCAGATCGCCAGCGTCAGCGCTTTTTCCCGTTGCTCTGCACCAATCGGGAACTGGATCGGGCTCCGGTATGCCTGAACCGTCCTCACCGAAGATCGGCCATACACATTCACAAACAGCGTCTGCCCGTCCGGGCTGAAGCATGCTCCCGCGAACTCCGTGCTGTTGTGGATGTTCCGGGCGAAGTCAAACAGCTCGCCCGTGCGTGTTAATCCGCGTAAGTGCTGCGCCCCGGCGCCGTCCTCGCAGATCACCAGCCCGCCGCGCGGGCTCACCGCAATATTGTCGGGAAAATCCAGCGCATGGATTCCCTCCGACTCATAGATCATCGTGATGGTCTCCGCGCGTGGGTCGTAAACCCACATCTGTCCCATGCCGGCTTCTCCACCGTTGGTCGAATCGAAGTAGATCTTCCCGTCGGCGTACCATGCTCCTTCCAGCCGGCGGAAGATCGCTCCCCCGGCGTTCAGGCCTTGATTGAATACTCCGCTCCGGGTCACTCCGCCCACAACCACGCTGGGCGGAAACGGATCGGGATCCGGAATGGGGACCCAACTCACGTGATGCGGCACGCCCACACGCTGATTGAGCGCCGTTTCGTATCGGTCCTGGAGAGTCACCTTCAGCATCTCCAGCCGCCCCTCATCGGTGGCCAGCTCTCCCGGGCGAGTGATTCTCTTCGAAGGGACATAGCGGTAGAAGCCGGAAACATCTCCCTGGTCTTCTGTTTCATAGATGATCCCCGTCGCCGGATCCACCGCGATTGCTTCATGCGCCATCCGCCCCATCCGCCGCAATGGAATCGCCGGCGCGGGATTGCCCGGCGTGGTATCCACCGGCACCTCGAAATTGTAGCCGTGGTTTTGCTCCGCGCCGGCCGCCGCCGATGCCTCCAGTGTCTCCTCGCAGCTGATCCAGCTTCCCCACGGCGTTACGCCCCCGGCGCAGTTCCGGAATGTGCCTACTAAGCTCCAATACTCCCGCACCTTTCTTCGTCTTCCCGTAGGCTCCACCTCGATCGATGTCGTTCCGCCTCCCATGAACCGGTCATAGGCGCTACCGCGCGGCCCATAATGCGTGTCCAGCAGGTAATTCAGAATTCCCGCTGAAGTCGATGTGCTGTTCGCCGGCCGGGGCCGGAATCGCGATGCCGGATCGGCGTCCTCATGATTGCGGATCAGCAGAATGTTTCCATTTCGCAGCGGAAACGCCGCCATTCCGTCCATCGCTTTCGGCACCGGAAAACCGTCGTCCATCCGGTCATCCTCGAAACTGACGATGGAGTATTGGAACCCGGGGGGCAACGCAAGTTCATTCCCCGCCGGCCGCAACTCCCCGTAACCGGCGATGGCACGAAGCTTGCCGCCTTCAGCGGCCTCCCCTCGCGCCGCGAACCCGGCGAACATTCCCGCCGCGCTGAAAAATTGCCTGCGGCTCACGGTGCGCATCTTGAAAGACATGGCAGATCCCTCCCTGAAGTGTGGACAATCAATGAATGAACCTATCTTAAGATCAACCCGGCTGCAACAGCTTTTTGCTATTTTTTTGCGCTTAGGGCGCGGTGGAGAGTCATCAGCTCCGACGCCCGCTGTTTGTCCCCGGCCCGCTCGGCCAACCGCGCCCGCAACTCCAATCCGCGGGGGAAAACAAGGCAGTCAAAGGTCGGCTCATCCGCTGACTGCGGAATGGGAAAATGGCGCAGCAGCGGCGCGGCCTCGTCCCACTGCCCGCTCCCGGCATAGGCCAACGCCAATAACTCCCGGATGTGGTCCTCCCGATTCGGATCGGTCGCTTCATAAATCTGCTTGGCTTGCAGAGCCGCTTCCCGGAAGTGGTGGTTCAAGAGCAACGCATATGCTAGAGCCAGGTTGCGTATCGGACCGGGAAGCTCCCGCTCCGCGCGGAGGCTCCACTCCGATGCGCTCGTCTCAGCCCCGGCCACGAATGAAGCGATCTCGACGATCCTCTTCACTCCCGGCGACACCGCCCGCTTCAAGGCCGCTTCCGCCATCGCTCGAGCCTTGGCCCTGTCCCCCTCGCTCAGCAGCCATACAGACCGCTGCGTCAGCGCGACGGCGGCCAAATCCGGCGCGATTCCCGCACGCTCCGCCAGCTCCTCCAGCCGCTTCTTTGCCCGCGCCCTCTCTCCGGAAGAGTATTCCCACTGCGCCTTCTGAACCTCCAGCAATGGATGCGACGCCGCCGCGTCGGTATACTTGCGGAAAAGCTCATCGGCTCCGCTCTTGTCTCCGCGCATCCGCCGCGCCTCGGCCGCCTTGCGCATCGTCACCGCGCCGAGAAAACCAGGTTGCTTTTGATAGGAATCCAGAAACGCCTGCTCGGATTCGGCGAACCTCCCTGCCATGAAATAGACTTCGCCGAGGGAATCCTGAGGGTTGGCGCTACCCGGCGCCGTCACCGCGTATTGCTTCAACGCCTCAATCGCGGCGTCGAAATCTCCCCAACGAGCTTCCACGTAGCCTGTCTGATTCCATACGTCCGCCCAGCCAGGATCGGCTTCGAGTGCATTCCGGAAATTGCCCCGGGCCTGCTTGTATTCCCGCCGCGACATGTAATAGGTGGCCAGCTGCGCGCTTACCTCCGCATCGGCCGGAAGCAATTCCGCCAACTGCTTTGTCGCCTCTACTCTTTCCGCAACCGATCCATTCAGCGCGGTCCGAAGAGCGGCGATCCGCGCCCTGCTCAGCCTGTCCAGCTTTTCATTGCCCAGCGCCTCCAACGCCGCCTGAAGGGCGCCGGCGCGGTCTCCGGTATGGGCGAGCGACTGCACCAGCAAATGCCGCGCCTCGCCGAAACTTCCATCCAGCTCCACCGCCCGCCGCAGCAACCTTACAATCTCCCCGCTGTCCACGCTCTCCAGCGCCTGCCCGTAGTGCCGCGCCGCTTCTTCGTTCCCTGTGCCGAACCGCCTCGCCTGTGGATGCACCCGCTTTGCCAGCCTATCCACAAGCGCGAGGGTGGTCTCCTTCTCTCCCGCCACTTCCTCAATCACCTGAAGCGTCTTCTGGCTCGACGCGTCACGCAGTTGAAGCGTGATCTTCAGCCTGTCTCCGCTTTTGGTCAGATAGCCAGCCAGGCACCGCGTCGGCCTGCCCAGTTCCGACTCAGCCGCCGAGCCGGACGCGTAGCTATAGGTGTCCGTCAATCCCGTTGTTTGCGCCTGAATCGCCGCCGCAGCCAGCCGAGCCACTCTACCCAGCAACTCATCCGCCGTCAGATTCTCAATCGGGAGTATCGCCAGCCGTTGAACCTTCGGCTCCGGCGGCTTGCGTGCACAGCCCACCGCCAGCGCGGCGGCAAGAATCGCCCCACAGGCTTTCCTAGAGCACACGCGGCTGGAGCACCAGCAATTCCTTGAACTCCGGCAATTCCTGCAACACGGCGAATTCCGGATCTTCCACAAACCGCTTTCTCTCCTTGAAGCCTTCCTCCAGCGCCTTTCTCATGTACAGCAGCGCGCGATCCGTCATGCCGGCCTTGGCGTAGGTCCGCGCCAGGTAGAAATGGAATTTCGCCCGCTCGGCCACGCTCCGCTCCTGCAACAGGACTCCGTTGCTGGAACGATGCTCGAACACCTCCGGATCGAGTTCTAGCGCCTTGGTATATGCCTCCGAGGCGCGGTCGTACTTTTTCCTCGCAAACCACGCCGTGCCGAGGTTGCTGTAGATGCTCGCCGAGTTCGGTGTGATCTTCAGCGCCCGGTTGTAATAGCTGATCGCCTTTTTGTAGTTCTTCTGGGCGTAGTAGACAGTGCCCAGATTGTTGATCGCTTCCGCGTACTTGGAATTGGCTTTCGTCGCCTGCTCATAGTATTTGCGGGCCTGCGACAGCTCCGTCATCTGGTGATAGGCGATTCCGATCTTGTTCAAGATGATCGGATTTCTGCCCACTACCGTTTGATATTGCTCAATCGCCTGCCGGTACTCCTTGCGCGCCATCGCAATATCGCCGCGCATCTCCGGCGTCAGCGCCGGCTTGGGCGCCTCCGGCTCGGCAGGTTTGATTTGAGGTTGGGCGGTCTTGTTGTCGGCCACCCATTTCACTTGCGCCTGGGCCGCCGGATCCGGCGCTGCCTGCGCCAAAAACATTGCTACTAGCCACAGGGAAACCATGTTGGCCTCCTGACCTTATTTAAGCACACTGCCGCCTTGCCCGGCAGGCCGCGCGCTCTTGTCCCCCATCGGCATCTTCCCGCTTTTCCTCCAGTCCTCGCGCCCTAATTCTTGTCCGATTTCTTGCGGATCGCGATCTCCAACCGCTTGATCTTCTGGTTCAGCGTGGACAGCGGAATATGCAGCGTCTCGGCCGCCTCGGTCTGGCTCCAATTGGTCGCCTCCAGGTGCTCGATGATCTTCCGCCTTTCGTAATCGGCCACCATCTCAAACAGCGACGCGTCCGGTGGCAGGCTGCCTGTCTCATCCCGTCGAATGCGCAGCCCACCGGCGTGCAGCAGGTGGTCCGGCAGAACCTCCGTTGTCACCACCGGCCCGGTGGCCAGTACCACCGCCCGCTCCACCACGTTCTCCAGTTCCCGCACATTTCCGGGCCAGTTGTGATCCATCAGAATCTGCATCGCGTCCGGCTCAAACGCCACCGGCGCGCGGCCGCTGGCATCCAGGAACTTCTCATTTTCGCGGCAGTACTTCTGGAAGAAATGGTCTACCAGCAGCGGAATATCCTCCTTCCGCTCCCGTAGCGGCGGCAGCAGCAGGTTGATCACGTTCAACCGGTAATAGAGATCCTCGCGGAATCGCCCCTCGTCTACCATCTTCTTGAGGTCCGTGTTGCAGGCCACGATGATCCGCACATCCACGCGGATCACGTCGTTCGAACCCAGCGGCATGAACTCCTTTTCCTGAATCACCCGCAGCAGCTTGGCCTGCGTTTCCAGGCTGATGGTGGAAATCTCGTCGAAGAAAATCGTCCCCCGGTTCGCCACCTCAAAGTAGCCCTTGTGTGACGCCGTCGCCGACGTGAAGGCTCCCTTCATGTGCCCGAATAGCGTCGATTCCAGCAGGTCCGGCGGCAACGAGCCGGAATTCACCGCCACAAACATCTGTTCGGCGCGCGGGGAATTCGCATGCACCGCCTTGGCGATCAGTTCCTTGCCGGTTCCGGTTTCCCCGGTGATCAGGATCGTTGATTTGCTGGAGGAAACCTGCGCCACCAGGTCCAGAATCCGCAGCATCCGCTCGCTCTTGCCGACGATGTTCGGAAAGCTGTAGCGCTGCTTCAGCGCCCGCTTCAACTGCGCGTTTTCCTCTTCCAGCCGCCGCTGGCCGATCATCCGTTCGATCTCGATCAGCAGCTTTTCGTTGTCCCACGGCTTGGAAAAGTAGTCGGTCGCTCCGGTCTTCAGCGCCTTCACGGCCACTTCCACCGAGCCGTAGGCGGTGATCATCACCACCGGCGTCTCCCGGTCCCGCTGCCGGATTTCCTCCAGCACCTCCATGCCGCTGCGGTCCGGCATCATCAGGTCAAGCAGCACCAGGTCGTAGTTGTTGGACTCGATCTTTGTGAGGCCTTCGGTGGCGTTCTGCGCCGTCTCCACCTGGTAGGCTTCCAGCTCGAGCAGGGTTTGCAGGCTCTCCCGGATGTCGGCTTCATCATCCACCACCAGGATCCGCCCCTTGGCCGATTCAGCGATCGCCTCAGGCATTGACGGGCTTCCGGCTTGCGGGGAATTCAATGCGGAAGGTGCTCCCCTCTCCAGGCTGGCTGTTTACCTCGATGGCTCCGCCGTGCTCGCGTACGATCCCGTAGGAAACAGAAAGCCCCAGCCCCGTCCCTTTCTTCGGCGGCTTGGTCGTGAAGAACGGATCGTAGATCCGCGCCAAGTCCGACGCCGCAATACCTTTGCCCGTGTCGCACACCTCCACCCGCACCATCCCCTCCCGGCAGTGTGTCGCGATCCGCAGCACTCCGCCTTGCTCCATCGCATCACGCGCGTTCATGAACAGGTTCAGAAACACTTGCTGCATTTTACCGAAATTGCCGCGCACCGCCGGCAGTCCCTCTTCCGCCGCCAGTTCCACCCTCACGTGCGCTTTGTCCAACTGATGCTCCACCAGCGTCAGCGTCTCGCGAACCACGCGGTTCAGGTCGATCTCCTCGAACTCCGTCTTCGAGGTGCGGCTGAAATTCAGCAGCGAGTTCACGATTTCGCTGGCCCGAAAAGTCTGCTTGGCGATCTTCTCCAGCAGCTTGCTCTTGGGATCGTCTGTGGAAACCTGCTTGGTCAGCATTTGCGCATAGGTGGAGATCACCGCCAGCGGGGTGTTCACCTCGTGGGCCACTCCCGCGGCCAGCAGTCCGATCGAGCTGAGCTTGTCGGCCTGCACCAGCTGCTGTTCCATCTCCGCTCGCTCGGTGACGTCGTCGAAGATGATCAGCCGGCCGATCTGCTCCTGTTCGCGCGTCACCAGCGGCGCCACGGCCACATTCACCAGCCGCTCCCCGCTGCGCGGCGCTCCTCCGTTACCGTTCGATGCCGCTTCGGCTTCCCGGTCGCGCCAGCTTCGCGCACGCACGGGAAGCTTATAGATCTGGTGGATCCCTGTCTGCCCGCGCACCTCCTCCAGCGCATGGCTCAATCCATGCGGGAACAGGTCACGCAGCTTTTGACCAAGCGCGGTGTGCCGCGCGATGCCGGTAAGCGTCTCCATTTGCGAGTTCCAGCTCTCCACGCGGTCATCGAGGTCCGCGGCGACGATTCCGACGTTGATCGATTCGACAATGTTCTCGCTGAACTCCTTCAGCCGCTCGTACTCGCTTACCTTCTGTTCCAGCGATTGATACAGCCGCGCGTTCTCGATCGCGATTCCCACGTAGCCGCTCAGCGTCATCAGCAGCTGCAGGTCCTCGCTCGACAGGAAGTCACCTTTATCGGTGCGGCTCACTCCCAGGTAGGCGATCGTGCGACCGCGCACCGCGCACGGGATGTAGTAGGTCAGGTCCAACCGCGCCACCGCCTGCCGCACCGTCCCCGGCAGGTGCTTGCTCAGCACGTCCAGCTGATGCCGCGTCCGCTCAAAGAACAGCGGCTCCACGCTCTCCCCGTCCAGAAAACTCAAATCCAGCGGTTCGGAAAGCGGCACCGTGCCGCGCCCGCGGTACATCGCCAGCCGGAACGCTTCTCCGCCTTCCTCCTTCAGGAAAAAGGCCACATTCTCCGTATACAGAGTGCCCTTGATCCGGTCCGCCACCGACTCGATCATCGTTTCCAGGTTCGTCTCCGAGCTCAGCTCCAACGCGAACTCCACCAGCGTCCTCCGGTAATCGTAACGGTCCTTGTAGAACCAGTAACGGTCCAGCTGCTCCTGCACCCAATTGCGAATGGGCTGGAAGACGAAGGCGGCGATCAGGATCAACAGCACAAGCGCCGAAGGGTCCATCTCTTCCACCGGCCGCGTCGCCAGGATCAGCGCGTAGAATATGCCCAGCACCGCCAGCGTCGCCAGCGTGTAGGCGTAGCCCTGCTGGAAAATCACGTCCACGTCCATCAGCCGGTAGCGCAACACCGCATAGGCCCACGTGATCGGAATCAAGGCCAGCGACAGCACTGACAGGTTCATGTACGGGCTCGGGACCCACCCCATCAGGTATGGAGCCACATAGAAGCACAGAAACGGAGCAACACCCAGCACCGCGCCGTTGCGCAGCCACTTCATCTGCTGCCGCAGCACAGGGTCCTCCGCCCGCCGGAATCCCACCGCCAGCGCCGCCGATCCGGCCAGGTACATCATGCTCAAAAACAGCAGCCAGCCACGGTCCAGCATCCACCGCAGTTCCAGCAGTGGTACCGCGCTGGAGCGGATCATTCCCGAGGCAAACCCGAAGTACACGCCTGCGAACATCGCCGCCGGCAAGTACAGCAGCGCCTGCCTCCACCACTGCCGCAGCCATTTCCGCGGCTCGGCGAACGTCAGGCTGAAATGCAGGAAGATCGTCGGCGCAAACAGGCCCGCCACCACGTTGCCCCAATAGATGAACTTGTCGAAGTTGTTCAGCTTGCCCGTGTAGTGGAACGTCGACAGCACAAAACTCGCCACGCACAGCACATAGAACAGCGTCGCCCGCCGTGCGCTGCCGCGCCGCGCGTACACAAACAGTCCCACCGCCAAATAAAACATCCCCACCACGTATTGGTAGTAAACTAGCGTGCTCGCGTGCCGCTCCCGGATGATCACCTTCGCCTTGAACTCGATGCCCCCACGCTGGAGCCTATAATCCCCCGTCCCGTAGGCCCCCAGCCGCACCAGCGCCATCGTCACATCCGTCGAGCCCCGGATCACCGCGTTATTGATTCTGGTAACAATGTCGCCCTGCTTGATGCCGGCCTTCGCGGCCGGACTCGACGGGCTGATATCCAGCGCCACCACGACCGGCTGCCCTTCGGCTCCCTTCCGGTCCACCCAAGTTACGCCGTCCTCGGGCAGCTGGAACTTCTTTTGCTGCTGGAAGTTAATCCCGGCGGAGATCAGCCCTGCCGCTGTCAGAATGACCAGCAGCGCGCTCACAAGTTGTGATTTCAGTTCTTTCACAACCTCACCCGGGACTTTTCAATATGATACACCTCTCCTCAGGTGATGTTGCACGTGGGGTTCCAATTTCCGAGTTCTTTGCCACCCCGGTTTTCTTACACTTACGGCCCGTGCTTCGCCCTCTCCTTCAGATTTTTGAATTTCCGGGCGTTGCCACTTCCACGAAGTGGATACCTCTGCCCGCCACTATTCCAGCTCCTCCGGTTCGATCGCCACCACGCTCTTGTATCCCACCCACTTCACGTAGGCGATAATATCGGCCAATTCGCGATTGGAATAATCCGTGTTCGCCGGCGGATGGGTCCATTTCGAGTTCGGAGACGTCTTCTCCACCTGCCCCTGTCTCAGCTCTGGCGGCCGTTTCGACAGATCCCACCATTGCTTGTCTTTCTGAATCCCCGGAAACGGTGATCCGTCCTTCAACTCCACCATCTGCACATACTGCGTTACCGTGCTCTTGATCGCCGCGACGAACCCTCTCGGCGGCACCCTGGAAAGCCGCGTGAGATCCGGCCCCACTTCCATACCCTTCCCCGCCAAGCTATGGCAAGTCCCGCAGGCCGTCCCCTTGCTCGTGTTCAGGAATGCCTCCATGCCGCGCTTGGCTTGCTCCGGCATCTCCGTTTGAGCCGCCGCCACGCCGAATGCGATTGCAACCACTGCAATCAGCTTCATCATGCACCTCCCTCCTGTACCAAAACAGCAAGTGCATGCCCGATGCCATCCGTGGTGACTCCTCCAAAGCAATGTATTTTCAATATGTTAGATGAATTCCACCCGTGTGCTTTCCTCTTACATGTAGCGCGGTTTCACGCACAGCTTTCCCTCCGCAAACATCACTGCGCCATTCCACCCACCGCGTAAACCTCAAAACTCGTACTTCAGAGCCAGCTGCATCACCCTAGGCCCGCCCCGCCCGCGGTCCTGCACGGAGGTGATCACCCCGCCGGAGATCGAGTTGAAGGACCGATTCGGAAGGTTGAAGTTGGCGTGGTTGAGAATGTTGAAAAGCTCATAACGCAGCTGGAAGTTCCTTCTTCGCTCCATCCGGAAGTTCTTCAGCATCGCCAGATTCACGAAGTGGATCGCGGGCCCGTCCAGAATATTCCGCCCCGAGTTGCCGAAGGCGAAGGGCAGGAATCCGTTCGGAGATGGCAGGCATGACTCGCGGGACGTGCATCGCGGCACCTTCTCGAATGCCAGCAGATTGAACCACGGGTAGTCCACCCCGCGCCGTCCTGCTCCGGCGATATCGGCCTGCGTGCCGTTGGCAAGCCGGTTCGGCCGCAGTGACTCGCCCAGGTTCGCATCCACATCCACGCTGTTCACCGTGAACGGCTGCCCCGTATAGAATGTCCCCGTCCCGGAAAGCTGCCAGCCGCCGATTATCCCGTTGCCGATCCGCCCCACCTGGTTCATCCACCGCTTGCCGCGCCCGAAAGGAAGCTGATAGCTGAATGCTCCGGTCACCACGTGACGCCGGTCAAAGTCGCTGCGGCCGCGCTCGCTGCGCAGATCGCGCGCGTTCTGCGCTCCCGAGAATCCGCCGGTCGAGTTGCCCGTAAGCTGGCTGGCGTCATCCACCGACTTTGAATACGAGTAGTTCAGCCGGTAAAACCAACCGCGATTCGATCTCCGCCGCAGCGAAATCTGCCCCGCGTTGTAAAAAGAGTTCGATCCGAACCCGAAGTAGTTGATCGCGTTCAGCCCCGTCACCGGCCGCAAGAAGGGCTGGTTCGCCATGTACCGTTCCATCGAGCGGAGAGGCTGGTTGATGTCGTATTGCCGCCCCAGATGGAACCCGCGCGAGCCTACATAAGCCACCTCCACCGCCGTGCCGTCGAAGATCTCGCGCTCTACCGTAAGATTGAAGCTTTGGATGTAGCCGAGCGTAGGCCGAAGCTCATAACCGTTGGAATTGGTGACGCCGCTTTCGGTTTCGCGCGCATCCGGGAACGGATTCGACAATGTCACCAGTCCGGGATTGGAAGCCAGCCGGTTAAATGTCTGCCGCGCCGAAAAGGGAAACCCGGTCATCAGCGCCGTTCTTACCGGATTCAGCAAATGGCCGCCATAAAAAATCCCCCAGCCTCCTCGCACTACCGTCTTCTGGCTGCCGAAGGCGCGCCAGGCGAAACCAACACGCGGCGCGAAGTTCACTTTATCCGCATAAACAAGACTCCGCGGCAATCCCACCTGGTCTCCCGTCGTCACCCGATCCTGCAATCCGGCGCCCGCTACACGCTCTTCCAGGGCCGGCAGGTTGCGTCCGCTGGCAATCACGATCTTGCCCAGCTCCGGCAAGAAATTCGACGCGCGATCATAGCGGTCTACCGGCGGCATGTCCAGCTCATAGCGCAGACCTAGGTTCAGCGTGAGCGAGCGTGTCGCCTTGAAATCATCGTTGAAAAACATGCCGTAACTGGTCGAGCGCATGTAGTTGCGCGCCACGCCCACGGTCCTTGTCGCGCTCTGCATCATCCCCAGTAGAAAATCGCCCACCGTATGATTCGTCCAGCGGTCCTGAAAATTGAACGTCCCGCGCATGTTGTCGAAGAACGGCTGGTTGAACCTCACCCGCTCCGCGTCAAAGCCCCACTTCAGCGCATGCCGCGACTTGATCCAGGTGAATTTGAACCCGCCCTGGATCGTCGTCACGTGATATTGCACCGGCTGCGCATTGGCGCTGCCCAGCGGATAATGATCCAGCATCGTGAAGCGCGGGAAACCAACCAGCTCCGGGTCCGTCGTCGTTCCCGGAATCCCCAACTGCCCGGCGATGTCCTGACCCTCCCAAATCGTCCGCTCCCTGGTCGCGTTCCGGCTGTAGCCGCCACGGATCTCCAACAGAAACGCCGGGCTGAACATGTGCGTGTTGTCGATGCCCAATAGCGACCGGTCATCCTTGATCTTGTTGCCGAAACCGCCCAGCCCGCTGCCGCCGAACGGCGCCGAATTCCGCGCGTAGCGCTTCTGGTACCGCACCGCCATCGTATCGTTGCCGTCTAAGCGGTGATCCACTTTCCCCATGAAACTGTCCCAGCGGTCATCATCCTTCGCCGTCAGAATCAGGTTGTTCCGCGGGTCCGGCCGGTTCGGCAGCGGATAGTGCTCGATCAGCCGCACCGCGATCGGATGAAACCGGCTTGCCGGAATCACGTTGCCCGGAAAGCAGGCGCCCTGATTGCTCGCGCCGCAGGTACCGCTGGCCAACGGATCCCGCAGATACAAAGGCCGCCCCAGAAAATCGGTCGACTGCGTGAAGTCGCCCTGGCGCTCCAGCGCCGTCGGCACCCGCCCGATGTTGCTCTGCCCAAGAATCTCTTTGTACGCCTCCCAGGAGAACAGGAAAAAGGTCCGGTCACGCCCCTTGTACAATCCCGGAAGGTTCACCGGTCCATGCAGCGTTCCCCCATACTGGTTGCGCCGCAGCGGCTGCTTGCCCGGATCAAAGAATGCACGCGCGTCGAAAATGTCGTTGCGGATGTAGTGGAACAGCGTCCCATGAAGCTGGTTCGTGCCCGAACGTAGCGCCATGTTGATCACGCCGCCGGCCATGCGCCCGTTCTCGGCTGAAAAGCCGGAGACCTCCATCTTGAACTCCTGCATCGCGTCCATGTTCGGCCGCACCTGCGCTGCCGCTCCGCGCGGGTTCCGGTTGTTGAACCCATCCACCGAATAGTTCGTGTTGTCTGACCGCGCTCCGTTCACGTTCATCCCTGAACCCTGCCCGCCCTGCGCCATCGGCACCACGCCGGGAACCAGAAACGCCAGATCGGTGAAGTCACGTCCGTCGAGCGGCAATTCCTGTATCTCGGCCTGCACGATCACATCGCCCTTGATCGCCCCTACTTCGGTGTTCAGCAACGGAGCCTGCGCCGACACCTCCACCGTCTCGGCCACGGTTCCCACTTCCATCCGCACGTCCACGCGCAACACCTGCGCGATCTGCAGCACCAGGTTTCTTTGCACTGCGGTCCGGAAACCCGGCGACGATACCGTCAGTTCATACTTGCCCGGCGGCAGGCTCGTGATCGTGTAGTCACCGTTCTCATCGGAAGCCATCTCTCGCGGGATGTTGGTGTCCACGTTACGGATCGTCACCTTCGCGGAAGGCATCACCGCCCCCGCCGGATCGGTGATCAGGCCTGTAACAGTGGCCGTGTTTGACTGTCCAAATAGCGCACAAATACTCATCACCCAAACAAGCAATCCCCAAATTCGCATGAAGTCAAGCTTACTCTCGCCTTACATCGCGCGCAATGCCTTCTTGTGTAAACAACACGCCGTGGGATAGGATGCCCCGCATGACGCCTCCTTCACGCAGAACCATCATGAAAAGCGCCGCCATCGTTCCCTTCCAAGCCATCCGGGGAACCGCGCAGAACTCGGCTATCCGTGTCGGGTTGATCGGCGCTGGAAGCCGCGGCTCTTACATCTCCGGCATGATCAACAAGAATCCGGACGCCAGAGTCACGGCCCTTTGCGACGTCGTCCCGGACCAAATCCAAAAGGCAAAGACGAGAATCGGCGCGCCGGAAGCCAAATCCTTTTCCCGGTTGGAAGACCTTCTTGCCAGTGACGTCGATGCCGTGCTCATCGCCACACCGGTCTACCTTCATCCGGAGCACTTCGAAGCCGCCGTCAAGTCCGGGAAACATATCTACATGGAAAAACCTGCCGCTCTCGATGTCGCCGGCTCCAAGCGCGTCATGCGCGCCGCCGACAGTGCGGACCGCAAGGTCAACATCACCTTCGGCTTCCAGCAGCGCTACGGCGGCGTCTATGTCGAAGCCAAGAAAATGCTCGATTCCGGCGGCATTGGCAAGGTCCGGGAGGTCCACGGAGAATTCCTCAAATTCGCCCTGCGAGGCGATGAGCCCGTCCCGCCCCTGCCCCGCAACGAGATGGAAAAACTCGATCAATGGAAACTCTGGAGCTCCACTTTCGGCCAGGTGATCGTCGAAACCTACGTCCACAATCTCGACGCCATCAACTGGTTCCTCGATGCGCTGCCCGTGAAAGCCATCGGCACTGGCGGCCGCACTGTCGAAAAACGCGGCGATCTGCTCGATCACCTCAGCGTCACTTATGATTACCCCGGCGGCGTCCAGATGACCTTCCTCGGCTCCCAGATGACGCCGCGCTGGTTCCGCTCCAACCGCGAGCGCTTCATCGGCGACAAAGGTTTCATCGAAACCGCCCGCGAATACTGGACCTACAACACCGGCGCCGGCCCGGTCACTGAGAAATCTCCGCACGACATCAGCATCGACGCCCTCGCCGCCTTCGTCCGCCGCGTCAAGGAAGGCAAGCCCGAAAACGCCGGCATCCGCGCCGCCGAATCCACCCTTACCGCCATCCTCGGCCAAATGGCGATCGACCACAAGCGCGAAGTCACCTGGGAGGAAATGATGCGCAGCGGCTAAAGCATGCCGCAGGCACTCAGCAGCACTTCCTGCGTCATCGAATCATGTTCCGCCGAGTAGCTCGGCTTCGCTCCATTCCGGATGACCGCGGCCAGTTCCCGGAAGTCCGGCGTATACGCCAGGCCCTGAGGATTCGGCGGTTCCAGCGTTTGCAGCCCGGCCCTGTATGGGCCTGCTGATTCCTTCAACTCCACATGAAGGCGGACCGGCGAGAATGGCTGCGCCTTCGCCGAACCGTTCGTGCCCAGCACCTCCACGTAGCGGTGCTGGTTGCCGTGCGGATCGAAGCCGGCTAGCGAGATCTCGGCGATCGCGGACCGATACTCGAGAATCACCAGGTTGTTATCGGCCAGCTGGTCATCGATCGGCGCGTCATGCCGGATGAAACCAGTCACCTTCACCGGCTTGCCGAGCAGCGCCGTCGCGCGGTCAATCAGATGACAGCCTTCGGAGAACATCATGCCGCCCCGGTATTTCGCCAGGTGCCGGCGTTCTTCCCAGCCGATCGGTTTGTCGATCGAGGCGCGGAAACGATAGACCCGCCCGAGCCAGCCCCTACGAGCGGCCTCCATTACCGCTTCCATCGCCGGATGGTAGCGCCACTGGTAGCCCATCTGCACCACCAGTTTCTTGCGCGCGGCATCGCCGAGCAGCTTGCGCAGCCCGCTCAGAGATGCGCCGGGCGGTTTGTCCAGGTGCACGAACTTGCCGGCGTCGATCGCCCGCTGCGCGTATTCCAGATTCGCCTCGGCATCGGCGAATTCGGCGGCCACCATCTCGATCGAGGGATCGCGCAGAATCTGATCCACTTCCATCCACCGCACTTTGGAAAAGACATCTCCCACAGCGGGGTCATGCGGATCAGGCCGCGCCACTCCGAGGAATTCATACTCCGGCATCGACTCCAGCGCCCGGATCTTACTCGCTGCATGGCCGTGCCCGGTGCCGATCATCGCCGTGCGGATTCTCCTGGTGGAAGCGCCCAGCGCCGCCGGCGAGAGAGCGAACTGCCGCCGCGTAATCATGGCGCCTGAATCTGGATCAGCTCCGTCCCGGCGGCCGCCGAGGTGATCTCGAACTCGGCCGCACCTTGAACAAAAACGGCGTCCCGCTCGCCCGCCTGGTGCGTTGCTCCGCCGGACATCTTTAGACTGATGCCGCCCCTCCAGACGAACAGCACCTGCTCGCCCTCAGCCTTCACGCTCGACTTCAGAGACTTGCCCTTTTCGAGCAAATGACGCGAGCCGGTGGACTTCAGCGACCCGTTGCCAGGCCCGCTGAACTGCCCGTCCCGCGCGCGGAAGCTCACGTAGCGAACCGCGTCCGGAGTGATCACTCCCTTTGGCGGCGCCGCGCCGGGACGTGAGGAATCCCGCGCGCCGGTGTAAAGAATGAAGTCCGGCGGATTCTGGAAGCTGATCATGATCGCCTCCCCCGTGCCCGCGGTGATCGTACCGTGGATCTGGCCGGAGGGAACAAAGGCGCACTCGCCCGCCTTGAACAACCGCAGCGAATCGCCTTGCCGCAGATTCACTTCCCCTTCCAGCACCAGGATCGTGTCGTCGGAATTGTCGTGCACGTGCTGGGCAAATTCGGCGCCCGGCATCGATTGCGAGAAGTTGAGCGTCGTCTTTCTCGCGCCCAAGCCCGGATGCACGATGCGCCGCGCGGTCACCGTTCCCATGCGGAACGGCTCGGAATCGGCGAACCGGATTACGCGGACCGATTCGGCATTTCCCATCAAAGGAAACAGTAGCAGAAGGCATGTTTGGATCTTCATGGCGGCTCGGCAGGGCCATGATATAACAGTCGCGATGCAACGCAGAACCTTGTTGGGCATGCCGCTTGCCGCCGCCGCTCAGCCCCCGCGGCCAAGGATGAAACTCTCGGTTCGCGTGGAGCCGCTGTTTCCTGACATGCCGCTCCCCCGCCAGATGGAACAGGTGGCCGCGGCCGGCTACGACGCCTACGAGTTCGGCGACTGGCGCGCCCAGGATCCAAAGCAGATCGTCCCGCTGCAAAATAAGTTGAAGCTGGCCTGCGCCTGCATTGTCGGCAACCGCAGCGTCAACCCGGTGGGCATGGGTTTGTGCGATCCCACAGAGCGCGACGGCTTTCTGGCCGAGATCCGCGCCTCCTATGAAGCGGCGTTGCGTTTTGAGACCAAGCGCATCGTCGTGCTCAGCGGATTCCGCGCCCCCGGCATGACACGCGAGGCGCAGCATGACAGTATTGTCGAAGGGCTGAAGCGCGCACACGACATCGTCGCGCCCGGTGGCGTGACTATGCTCGTCGAGCCGATCAACACGCTCGCCAAAATCGAGCCGCTCAATCCAAAGGGCGACAATCACTCGCGCTACTACCTGGACAAGACCGCCGAGGCTTTTGCCATCACGGACAAGGTGCAAAGCCCGTTTGTGAAGATCCTATTCGACATCTATCACGTGCAGATCATGGAAGGGAACCTGATCGTGACCATCCGCGAGAATATCCACAGCATCGATCATTTCCACGTCGGTGATGTGCCGGGCCGCCATGAACCAGGCACAGGCGAGATCCACTACGAGAACGTCTTCCGCGCGATCCACGAAACCGGCTTCCGCGGCTACGTGGCGATGGAATATGTACCCTCCAAGCCGGCGATGCAGACATTGGCCGCCACACGCGCGATGGTTCTACGCGCTACAGCCTAATAGTTCACGACAATGGTGACGCGGCGGGCGGATTGCACCTCTTGGCCTGGAACGGTGACTCGGACGGTGTGCTCCCCCGGAGGGAGGGCGTCGGGGATCGGGATGGTGATCCGTTCCACGCCGACCAGCCCGGCGGCGCCGCCGGCGAAGGTGACCCGGACGGGCTGGTCCGCCACTCTCACCTCCACGGCCTGAGAGAGAGACACTTCTTCCGGACCGAAGAACTCGCCCAGACCGAAGCCCCTCTGCAATGCTCCGAACCCGGTGCCATACAAGTGGAGTAGGTCTCCGGGGCGCGCCGGATGAGAGGGGCCGTGGCGCGAGCCGTCCTCATTGATGGCGGCGGCGAGGCCCTCGCCGGATCCGTCGGCCGTGAAAAGGCCGGGGGCGGCGGGAAGCACTTGCACGGGATCCGGTTGGATGAATTGAATGCCGTTCCAGGAGAAGTAAAGGAGGAAGCTGCCGGTGGCGGGCGCTGTGACGGGCGCCTGGACGGTGACCTGCGTGTCATTGGAAGCGATGACGGGCAGAGAGGTTCCAGTAACAGCGGACATGGGAATGGTTCCCGAGAAGTTGCCCAGGAACAGCGCGGGGAAGGGCGCCGGTTGGGGCGCGGCGCGGAGGAGGCCATTGAGAATCGTGCCCTGGCCTTCGGCGGGGCCGAAGCCGCGGCTGCGCATGGTGATCAATTGGCGCGGAGCAATGCGGGAGGGGAATTCCAGGCTCGCGGCGTTGAGCACACCCTGGGGATGGATGGCGGGTTGAAGCACAGTGGTGCAGGCATCGTAGTTATCGATGCGGAAGAATCCGCCGTTGCGGTGCACGATGAGGGAATCCGGCGAGGAGGTGACGAAACCTGGCGGGAAGATAGCGCCGGTCGTAATCATGGGATGCTCGAACAACTCGACCTGAGAGGGGACGCCGCGGAACAGGCGATTGGCGGCGGTGAAGTGCATCACGCCGCGGAACTCTGTGATGGAGCCGAGCGGGAGCATGCGCAAGCCGGGGTGAGGATCACCGAGACCGTCAGGGGTGACCGGATAGGCGGTGCGGAAGTTGGCTCCGTTGCCGGCGATGACCATGACGGTTCCATTTTCGCGGCGGACCAGCGCACTCAGTCCGGTGACGGGGAACCTGGTGACCTCCTGCGTGGCGGCGCGCCAGACGGCGATTTCGGCCTGGAAAGCTTCTCCTGTCGGCGTGCCTCCGGCAATGAACCAGTAGATGTTGCCGGCATTGTCGGCGGCGATGCGCTGGAGCGAGGAGAGAGAGCCGGTGGGAGCGTAGATCACCTCGCCGCCATCGCGGGACTTCAGCACGGAGGTTTTGCCATCGGTTCCCACGACGAGGATGCGGCGGCGGAACACGTCTGCGACGATGATGCGGCCTTGACCATCAAGCGAGAAAGCAAGGATGCCGAAGATATTGAGGTCGGTGGCGTTCTTGTCGCCTGCTTCACCGATATCAGCTCCACCGCCGACGACAAAACGGGGAGCTTGGCCGGGGCGGGCTTCGACGATGCCGGACTTGCGCTCCACCGAGGAGGCGTAGAGCAGCGAGCCGGTGCGCGTGTTCCAGATCCCGAACGGGGCGGCTTGGCCATCCAGCACGGGTAACGCGGCCGCGGCGGCGAGCACGGTGTGTGTGCGGACGGAGAGCCGTACCAAAGGCGTATCGATTTCCGGGCGGGAACTGCCCTGGTAAAAGAGAGCGCCGTCGGAGCCAACGGCAAGCGGCGTGCCCGTGAAGGCGGGAAACGGCAGCGGGCCGGTTTGGAAGTTGGCATCGGGGCGGAAGCGGACCACGCGGTTGGCGAAGGAGGCGGCTGGCTCGCCATCGGGCATGAGAATGATGGTGATGGCGGCAGTGAAGCTGCGGTTGATCGTATCGATGATTCCATCTGGGGTGACGAGGCGGATGTGGCGGCCGGAGAGATCCTTAATCCAAAAGGAGCCATCCATGAGAGGAACGACCTGGCTGGGACTGCTCAGCGCCGCCTGTGTGGCGGGACCTTCATCTCCAACCAGCCCGTTGGTGACCGAGGCACGCGCCGAGCCGGCGACGGTGCGTATCCAGCCGTCGGCGTCGAGCCGGCGGACTCGCGCGAAACCATCGATCAGCAGAAGGCGCCCGTCAACTGCGAAGGCGGCGTTGGTGATGGAGCCAAGGTTGACATCGGTGGCCGGGCCCTCTTCGAGGTTGAATCCGGGGCGGCCGGAGCCGGCGACGAGTTCAATGCGGCCATCCACGAGGCGGAAAACCTGACCATGCGCAGTGAAGTGAAGGACGTCATCGAGGGAGAAGAGAATCTGGCCAACGGTTGGCAGAGCCTCTTCGCGGGCGGGGCCCGGAGTGACACGTTCGGCTCGTTCGCCATTGCCGGCGACGGTGATAAGGATACCGGAGGAATCAACGCGCCGGATGCGGTTGAGCCGGTCGAACACGTAAGGGATGTCTTGGCGGGACAGGCCAAAGGGAGTGGCTCGGAACGAGGTGGATTGGATGGCCCGTTCGCCTTCCTGTAGCCGCATTTCGGGTTGAGCAGGGGAGATCGGCGTCAGTGTGCAGGTCTGGGGCAGCGCGGGCGCAGCGAGAGCCACGCATAGCATCCATCCGCGGATCATTCGTACGCTCATTCTCAAAACTCCAGCCGGCCGAGTAGCTGCACCTGCCGTGGACGGAAACCTTGGCGATTGAAGGAATCCGAAAGACTGACGATGCCCTCGGAGTTGGGCACGTTCAGACCCTGAACGTTGAAGACGTTGAAGACGTCAACGCTCAGTTGGAGGCGAACCCGGCTCTCGGTGATCTGAAACGTCTTCTTGAGCGAGGAGTCAAGCGTCCAGTTGAACGGGCCCAGCATATGCTGATTGCGCCAGGGATGGAGGCCCGTGTCGTAGCCGACGCGCACAACGCCGCCGGTCAGCAAAGGAAGGTAGACCATGTTGGTGTCATAGTCATTGGCATTGAGGTCCGTGGGCTGGCCGCCTGCGGGCCAGGGATTGATGGGCCGCTGCGCGGGCTTGTAATTGGCCGGAAGCCCGAAGACCCCGTTGCGCAAACCACCGGGATTGCGGCTGTTGATGAAGCGCTCGGAGATGTAGCCGTTGTACCAGAGATAGCCTTCCACGCAGCGCTCGTCGGCAAAATTGGTGGAGAGAAGCGGTGTCTGGCGGCAGTCGAGGATCTTGTGTTTCTTGCCGTAGGTCTCGAAATTGCCCATGTCACCCCAGTTGCCTGTGGGCATCGAGTACCAAGTGTTCATAATGGTGCCGTTGCCGATCAATCGCCAGCCGCCCATCAAGTTATTGAGAAGCCCCTTGCTGTTTCGGCCGAACCACTTGCCGCGGCCGAAGGGAAGGTCGTAACTCCAGTTCCAGCGAATACGGTGCTTGGGGACGGCGGTGTCGCGGTCGTAAAAGAGAAACCGGTTGAGGGCATGGAACTCCGTGGGCACCGTGCCCGGCAGATATGCGCCGGGGTTTAGCTGGTCGTCACGGAAAGAGTTGCCTGCCAGGCGGAGAGAATTGGTGAGCGTGTAGAAGACTTGAAAGCCGAGACCGGAACGCAGCCTGCGTTCGGCTTCCAGCGACCAGATGGAGGTGTTGATGTAGCCGCTGCGCTGAAGGATGCGCACGTCGGTATAGGCGTTCTGGTCATAGGGGCGGCGGAGGACGCTGGCGAACTCGCCGGTAGGGACATTCAGGCCCGTGGTAAGGTGCCAAACGTAGTTATTCGGCTGCCCGTTGATGTTGTATAACTGGTCGGAGTTGACGCCGTGCTTGCCCTTGTAGGTGAGCCGCACGACGGTGGAGGGAGCGAGCTGTTTTTCAATCAGCAGATTCCATTCGTGGATCTTCATGCTCGGCTGCCTGCCGCCGAAGCCTATGACCGAGACGCCGCGGCCGATGGTGCTGGGCGAGTTCAAGTCGACGGCGTTGGCGCTGTTCTGGCCGGCGATGACCGTCGGTACGTTTCGAAGCAGGAAGTTGGGAATTCCGTCAGGGCTTTGGTTGGCGTCGTTGAAATTGCGGGCGAAGGTGACGCGGAAGGGGGGAAGCGAGGAGAATTGCGCCAGCAGGGTGCGCATGGGCACGGCGGAGATGTAGACGCCGTAGCCGCCGCGGATGATCCAGGGCCTGTCGCCGCGGGTGAGTTGGTAGGCGAAGCCGCCACGCGGGCCGATATCGTAGAGACTGGAGGGGAACAGCTGCCTGGGCTTGCCCAGCTCTTCGGCGGTTTTGAAGCTGACGCCGACGTTTTCATACAGCGAGACGATCTGCGGATTGGTGACGCCGATACGGTAGTAATGCTCCAGTGGCTTCGGCAGCATCAGCGAGTGACTGTCTCTGTCGAAGGCGGTGAGCAAACTGCTCTTCTCCGAGAAGGCGGGGTTGATGTCCCAGCGCACGGTGGGCGTGATGGTGAGTCGTGGAGTGAGCTTCCACTGATCCTCAAAGTACAGCCCATAGTTTCTGTCCTGAACGCGCATGATGCCGCGCTTAAGGCCGACCTCATAGCGGCTGGCGACGCCGAGGAAGAAGTGGGCGGCATCATGTCCCGTCTGCGGCGTGATGCCCGGCGCGATGTTGGTGCCGAGAGTGGAAGACTCCAGCGCCGTGGCCAGGCTGTTGTATTGCGTGGCGCCGGAGATGGCCCCCTGGTCAGGCAGCAGGTGTTGCTTTTCGTCGTGGAAGCTGAAGCCGAAACCGAAGTTGTGGCGGCCGCGGATGAGCGAGTAGTTCTGCTGCACATTGCTTACCATGCTGTAAAGCTGGCGCCGGTTGTCCCCCTCGACGTAATTCATGAATCCGGAATTAGTGATGGCGGGCCAGCCGATTTCCCCATACGGGTTGGGCAGGCCCAGTTCCTTGGACCAGTTCACATCCTTGGGGCCGGTGACTGTGCGGGAGAATTGCCAGCTGCGGTTGATCAGCGTCTCGACGTTGAAGCTGGGCGAAAAGGTGCGGACCCAGGTGATGGCGACGGCCTGGCCGGTGACGGAAAGGAAGGTTGTGTTTGCGGCCAGATCGAGCGTGGGGGCGCCCGTGTTACCGCCCGTGCCAATGAAGTGCGTGGTGAGATTGCCGCGATTGAGCTTGAAGACGACGTTGTCATTGTCGGTGAAGCGGTGGTCAATCTTGAGGACAGTGGGATTCTCGCTGAGGTTGGCGGCGCCAGTGGTG
Organism: Acidimicrobiia bacterium; assembly: GCA_016871315.1. Classification (GTDB taxonomy): domain Bacteria; phylum Acidobacteriota; class Terriglobia; order Bryobacterales; family Bryobacteraceae; genus VFZE01. Next base: position 48,661 of record VFZE01000041.1, read on the forward strand.
GGGACGACGATCTTGAGGTTGTTGGCCACGACGGGGTTGGTGATATCAGTGGGCATCGGCGTGACGGAATAGATGTGACGGGCGAAGGGACTCATCCGCTCGATGGGGATCTGGTTGTTGACGAAGCGGTCTCGCACCGAGACCTCGCGGCCGTTGGGAAACTCCTCGATGCGAGTGGTCATCGGGTCGTAGAGGAGGATGGACCTGCCCTGCGCGTCGGTGAGCGCGCTGAAGTCGCCCCGGCGCATGGCGGCGGTAGGAACGCGGAACTCGCGGGTAAGGCCCTGAACAGCTTCCCGCTGCTCCTGCGTGAAGAAGAAAAAGGTGCGCTTGCGGCCATCGTAGAAGCGCTTTCCGTTGAGGCCGAAAGATGGCAGCAAGACAGGCCCGCCGACGGAGCCGCCGAACTCATTGCGGATTAGCTTGGGGGTGCGGAAGTCGCGGCCATCCAGAAATACGTCCTGGCGCGCCTTGGCGACGCCGAAGGAGTTGTTGCGGTGCGTTTCAAAGAGGGTGAATCGGAGCTGGTTGGTGCCGCTTTTGGTGGTGATGATGACGGAGGTGGGGCGGGTGTACTTGCCCGAGGAGGTGCTCGTTTCCACGCGCACCTCGCCGATCGATTCCAGGCCTTGCAGGCTGCCCGAGCCGCCGAATTCGCGGTTGTTGGTGCTGGCGCCGTCCTGCACATAGTCGGTGGAGTAGACCATCAGGCCGGCGACCCGGACGCCGCCGTTGACGTCGCCAAGCGCTTCCACGCCCGGCACGGTGCCCTCGAGCAGCGTGTTGAGGCTGCGGCCGTTGACGGGAATCTCCTGGATGCGCTGGGCGTCAAGCGTGGAGGAGGAGGTGGGAGTGGTGGTGCTGACCAGCGGAATGGTTTCCGACACGGTGATGGTCTCGGTAACCGCACCGGGCATCAGATCGGCGTTGACGACGGCGATGCTGCCGGTTTCCAGGTTCAGTTCTGATTCCCACGTCTTCATCCCGGTGAGCGAAACGCGCACCTTATAACGGCCCATGGCAATCGGCGGAGTGGCATAGAAGCCTGTCTCATTGGTCTCCGTCTTGCTGACTCGGGAGGTGGCGATGTGCTCGGCTTCAATCTGCGCGCCGGCGATAGGAGCGCCGGTAGTGTCGCGAACGGTGCCCTGAATGGATGCAGTCCCAGCGCCCGATTGGGCGAAGGTAAGTCCAGGCAGGGAGAGAAAGACGGCAAAAGCAATCCGACCCAGTGAAGACATGCGTCCAACTATGCTAGCCGTTGGGCGCGACAGTGGCAACCGGAAAATGTAAGCGGGAGGGAACGTTAAAGATCGATCAGATTTCAGGAAAGAAATTCACTTACCGCGCACAAAACTTCATCGCGGTTAATCGGCTTGGAAAGGAACCCCTGCATGCCGATTTCCTGACACCGGCGCCGGTACCGCTGCGAGGAGTTTGCGGTCAAAGCAAGGACGGGGACCCTCTGATACCCTGGCAGCGCGCGTATGGAGGTGGTGGCCTCCAGGCCATCCATTTCCGGCATTTGCAGATCCATGAGAATCAGGTCGAAGCGGGCCGCGGCGGCCGCCATGACACCTTCGCGGCCATTGCCGGCACAAGTGACTTCGAATCTGGCCTGGCGGAGAAAATGACAGATCACTTGCTGGGCGATGCGATTATCCTCAACCAGGAGAATGCGGCGTCCGCTGGAAGACGGCCGGGATTGCAAGCCTTCCTCGGCTGCCAGCGCCAGGGAGGGAACCTGTAGTGGAACACGGACGGTGAAAAGGCTGCCCTTACCCGGTTGGCTCTCCACTTGCACCTCTCCCCCGAGCCCGGCCAGTAACTTCTCGACAATGGCAAGTCCGAGGCCGAGGCCGGAGTATCCGCGGGAGAGGCCGCTATCCAGCTGGCGGAAAGACTCAAAAATGAGGCGGACCTTCTCCGGCGGGATGCCGATACCGGTATCCTCGATTTCCACCCGCAGCAGGCAGCCGGCGCTGGAGGAGTTGTTTTCCACCACCGCAGATGCTGAAGCCCGCAGTGCAATACGGCCCTCGGTCGTGAACTTGATGGCATTCCGCAAAAGATGCGTGAAGACGAGGCGCAAGGAGCGGGCATCGCCAAGGGACGTTTCCGGAACCGAATCATCCACATCGAGGTGTAACTCCAGTCCCTTTTCGGCCGCCGGCTCCTGCGATTCCGACACCACGTTTTGCAGCGTCTGGCGAAGCGGGAATTCCGAGGGCAGTGGCTTCGGGTCGCCGGCCGACAGCGCGCAGTATTCCAGAATGCCGTTCAGGGTGTCCAGCAATTGGGACGCGCTTTCCCTGGCGGCGATGACGTAGTCGCGCTGATCGTTATCCAGCGAGGTTTCCAGCAGCAGGTCCGTCATGCCGAGCACACCACTGATCGGCGTACGGATCTCGTGGTTGAGGCTCGCCAGAAACTGGCTCTTCAGGACCTCCAGTTCCCGTAGCTGACTGGGATCGGCGGAGTGTGCTTGGGCGCTCATTCGGTCGGCACGCGTGCCGGCCCTCATTCTATCGGCGGTGGGGCGGAATTGGATTAGAGTGTTTCCCTCAACTGAGGGGGGTACAATCAGCCCATGAGCAAAATCTGGTTGGTGCTATTGGTCTGTTTTTGTAAGGCGGAAGTGAAGCAGTTTCCAGGGGGTACGGTGCTTCCCCATGAGAAGTACGTGCGGGTAGTGAGCGAGTCGGTCTCCCCGGTGCGTCAGGTTTATATCAAGACCAAAGACGGTTTGTACGTGGCCGCGGCCGTGCGCAAGCCGGCCGGAGAGGGCCCCTTCCCCGCCCTGATTTACTTCCACGGAGCGCCCGGCGGCCGCGGGATCGAGCAGCTGACCGGCTGGTCGCGTGGCGATACGGGCGGACCGGTTTGGGAGCGCTTGCTTCAGGAGGGTTTTGTGGTAGTGGTGGCTGATTATCGTGGCGGCCAGAACTTGCAGCGGCTGAACGAGGCTCCCGCGGAAGGTGCTGCCACGTACGCCGACGACGGTGTAGCGGTGGTGGATTGGGTGCGAAAGCTGGAATACGTGGACGGCAATCGGATCCATTTATATGGAGTGAGCCTGGGGGGCGATGTCACCATGCACGTGCTCGCGCGGACCAAGGTGCGGTCGGCGATCCTGGGGGCGCCGGCTCCCATCGGCTTCCTGCGCGCGCGTCCGGTGGCGGGAGCCACAGGCGCGGATCGATGGAAGGGCGCCGCGCTGGACGAGGCGGGAGCGCTCGAGAGGATCAAACCAGTGGAGAGCCCGGTGCTGATCCTCGTGGGGACGGCAGACGGGCTGATCCACCTGGACCGCGTGCTGCACGATCTGCTCGAAAAGGCGGGCAAGAAAGTGGTGATGGAGATTTATGAGAACGGCTATCACGATTTTGTCGTGGGGCCCCAGGGCCATGCCGGACGCAGCGAACCGCTGCTGGATGCGACACTGGCGGCGCTGGAGAGCTCGGTGAAATTTCTGAGGGAGACCGGACAGAACTAATCCCCGAGCAACTTGCCGTATGGCTGTAGCTCGGTCACGTTGTCGAAGACGGCCTTGATCCCCGCGGTGATTGGAATGGCGAAAACGAGGCCGATGGCGCCCCACAGACTGCCCCAGAACATCAGCGCAACGGTGACGGCCATCGGATTGAGATGGACGCGCGAGCCGACCAGCTTCGGGTATAGCAGGTTCAAGGCAAGAAGGTGGAATAGGCCGACCACGCTGGCGATCACCAGATAAGGCCCCATCGCGCTGTGGACGGGCAGCGCGGCCAGCGCCGGCGGAAGGATGGCAAGCGGAAGGCCGACGTAAGGGACCAGGCTGAGGAATCCGCTGAGCGGGGCGACGATCAAGAAGTAGGGCAGCTTGATGTACCAGAAGAATACACCGCTGGCGATAGTGAGCAGTACGCCGAGGACAAAGTTGCCCAGCACGTAGGCGCGCGCCATGTCGGCAATGCCTTGCCAGCTGCGGCCGGCGGCGTGGCGCCCGGTACCGTGGAACAGGTGGAGGTAGGAGCGGCGCAGATGATCGCGCCAGCTGAGCATGAAGTAGACCAGGAAGGGAATGAAGCTGGCCAGCAGCAGGATCTGATACCAGGATTGCCAGCTCTTGTAGATGTAATCGACAAAAGGAGAGCGATCAGGCCGTATGCGCACCTCCTGCACAGGGGGCGGGGAGACGGGCATCGGCGGTTCGGCGGAACGGCGTCGGCTTTTGGGTGCAGGCTGCGCGGCCTCCTTCGGCATGTCCTTTTCGCGGATGCGTTTGGGAACCAGCACCTGATAGGTGCTCTGCTCGGCGGCTTCCAGGCGGCTGGCCACCTGGTCGGCGAGATCATTAATGCGCTGGCCGTAGCTGGGCAGATCCTCGATGAGCACGGCCACCTGGGTGAACATGCCAAGTCCGATCAGATAAACACCGAGCAAGGCGACCGAACAGACCATGAAACTGGCAACCGAGCGCGGCAGTTTCAGCCGCGTCAGCAGACCGACGAAAGGGTCCAGCAGGAAGCTGATGGTGATGGCGGTGAAAAGGGTAACGAAGAAATCGCGGCCATAATAAAGAAGCGCGATGGCCACGCCGGAAGCAATGAGGGTGCCCGCCAGAGTTCCTGGTTTATGCTCCGTGAATGACGATGGCAGGACAGACACTTAGCCCCCGGGTCGCAGCCGCTAACTTGTAATGTAACACGTTAGAACACAAGAAGCATCCGGTTGAGAGAGTTTGCCGCTCTGTATAATGAACACGAGTGATGGAATCGAACAGGCCGGGCCGCATCCTGGCCCTGGACGTGGGCAAAAAGCGCATCGGGCTGGCGATTTCCGACCAACTGGGCATCACCGCGCAGGGGCTGCCAACACTGTTGCGCACGCGTATCCGCGAAGATCTGGAAAAGCTGACGGCGATGGCGCGCGACAACCATGCCGTGAGCTGGCTGGTCGGGTTTCCCTTG
>VFZE01000042.1 GCA_016871315.1 Acidimicrobiia bacterium
AAGTCGGCCGCGATGCGGCCTCCTCATCTTCATTTTTCAGGATCATCTTGTGTTGGAAACGGCTGCCGCTTTCAGGATCATTCTTGGATTAGAAAATGCTCCAGCGCGCTACAATGGATGGGTTTGAGCCGCACATGAGCAATGTAATCATCCTAGGAGCCCAGTGGGGGGACGAAGGCAAGGGGAAGATCGTCGACCTTTTTTCCGACCGCTTTGACATCGTCGCCCGATACCAGGGCGGACATAATGCCGGCCACACCGTCTACATCGGCGAAACCAAGTACGTCCTCAAGTTGATCCCGAGCGGAATCCTGCGCCCCGGCAAGCAGGCTGTGATCGGCAACGGCGTCGTCGTCGACCCCGCCGCGCTGATGGAAGAAATCGAAACTTTGGAAAAGGCTGGCATCGACGTCCGAAACCACCTCGCCATCAGCAATCGCGCCCACGTCGTGTTTCCGTTCCACCGGCTGGTGGAACAGATTACCGAAAAATCTCCGGACCGCGTCGCCATCGGCACCACCTCGCGTGGCATCGGCCCGAGCTATGAAGACAAGATCGCCCGGCGTGGCATCCGCATCGCCGATCTCGTCGACACCGACGTGCTGCCACGAACCTACGCCGCCCTGCGCCAGGACAAGCAGCGCATCGCCCAGGCCTTTGGCGTGAACGGAACCGACGAGGACGTGCTGGCAAAATACCTGGAATTCGCCGAGCGCATCCGCCCGATGGTCCGCGACACCGCGCGCCTGCTCAATGACGCCATCCGCGCCGGCAAGCGCATCATGCTGGAAGGCGCGCAGGGCACCATGCTCGATGTCGACCACGGCACCTATCCGTTCGTCACCAGCTCCAACGCCGCCGCCGGCGGAGCCTGTACCGGCACCGGCATCGCGCCCACACGTATTGGCGGCATCCTGGGCGTTTCCAAAGCCTACGTCACGCGCGTCGGCGCAGGACCATTTCCCTCTGAGGCGCTCGACGCCAACGGAGACCTGATCCGCAAACGCGGCAATGAATTCGGCTCCGTCACTGGACGTCCGCGCCGCTGCGGCTGGTTTGATGTGCCCCTGCTGCGCTACACCGCCACCGTCAACGGCTTTGACAGTCTCATCATCACCAAGCTCGACGTGCTCGACCAGTTGAGCGAGATTCAGGTCTGCACCGGCTATACGCTCGACGGCAAGCCCGTGGAGGAGATGCCGGCCACCGTCGGCGCGCTGGAACGCTTGCAGCCCATCTACAAAACCGTGCCCGGCTGGAAGGAGCCGACCCAGGGAGTCACCCGGTTCAGCGACTTGCCGCAAAAGGCAAAGGACTACATTCACTTCCTGGAAGAACAGACAGGCGTCGAAGTTGGCTGCGTCTCCACTGGCCCGGAGCGTAACCAGACCATGGTGATCGAAAACTCGCGCCTGGCAAGCCTGCTGGCTTAATTGTCATCCTGCCGCCGGTTGCGGTCTAATCTGCTATATGGACCTCGCAGCCAGCTTGATCGGGCGCCGTGCTTTTCTTGCCGCCGCCGGAGCCGCCGCCTTCGCCGCCACCCAGCCCGGGCGAAAGCTGCCCATTTGCGCCTTCTCCAAACATTTTCAGTGGACCACAGCCGCCGAGGCAGCCAAGCTCGCCGCCGGCATCGGCTTTGACGCGCTCGACCTCACCGTTCGCGCCGGCGGCCACGTGCTTCCCGAGCGCGTCGCCGACGATCTTCCCAAAGCCGTAGAGGCGATCCGTGCCGAAGGGCTGGAGGCGCCGATGATCACCGCCGGCATCGTAAACGCCGGCTCCCCGCACGCCGAGCAGATCCTCAAGACCGCCTCGGCGCTCGGCATCAAGCGCTACCGCTGGGGCGGCTTCCGTTACGACACCTCCAAAAGCATCCACCAGCAGATCACCGAGTTCCGCGCCCAATCCCAGGAACTGGCCGCGCTCAATCGCGCGCACGGCGTCTGCGCCATGTACCATACCCACTCCGGCATCGGACAGTTCGGAGCCTCGATGTGGGACATCTGGATGGTGCTGAAAGATCTGGATCACGATGCCGTCAGCGTCAATCTTGACATCGCCCACGCCACCATTGAAGGCGGCCTCGGCGGCTGGATCAACTCTTCCCGCCTCCTGCTGCCGGTCTCCCGCGGCATCGCCATCAAGGACTTCCGCTGGGAGAAGAACGCCGCCGGGAAATGGGCGGTGCGCTGGTGCCCGCTCGGTGGCGGCATGGTCAACCTCGCGGAGTTTTTCAAAATCGCGAAGGCGGTGAACTTCAGCGGGCCCGTGCAGGTGCACATGGAGTACCGCGAGCTCGGCGGCGCAGACACGGGAAAGACGGAGATGTCGATCAGCCGCGATGAATTCATGCAGTACATGAAACGCGATGTCACCGCGGTACGTTCCTTGATGGGCCAGGCCGGCCTCGCATGAGGCTGCTTGCAGGTCTACCGGCCGCTGTTTGCCTCTCCGCCTCTGACAACAAACCAAGGAGAACCACAGAAGCATGAGCTATCAAGAGATCCTCTACGGCACGGCAAACGGAGTGGCCACGATCACGTTGAACCGCCCCGAGAAGCTCAACGCCTGGACTGCACAGATGGAACGTGAGTTTTCCCAAGCGGTGCTCACCGCAAACGCCGATGACACGGTGCGCGTGGTTTTGGTCACCGGTGCGGGCCGCGGCTTTTGCGCCGGCGCCGACATGAGCCTGCTCAGTTCAGCCGCCGAGGCCGGCTCCGTGGTCAGCGGCCATCGCAAGCTCGAGGTCGATTACCCGGAAGGCGCCCCTGCCCGGCTGCGCAAGCGCTATTCCTGGCTGCTTGCTGTGCCGAAGCCCCTCATCGCCGCCATCAACGGCCCGGCGGTGGGACTCGGCTTCATCATTCCTCTGTTCTGCGACATCCGCGTGGCCTCCACCGCCGCCAAGTTTTCCACCATATTTGCCAAACGGGGGCTGATCGCCGAATACGGCCTGGCCTGGATTCTGCCGCGCATGGTGGGCTTGGCTCCGGCGATGGACCTACTGCTGACCGCGAGAACCTTCGGCGCGGCGGAAGCGCAACAGCTCGGTCTTGTCACTCGTGTCATGCCGGAGGAGAGCTTCGCCACAGAAGCCAACGCGTTGGCCGAGGAGATGGCATGCGGCCTTTCGCCGCGCTCGCTCCGAATCATGAAGCGCCAGGTCTATGAAGCACTGGAAACCGGCTTGAGCGAATCGCTCGACAGCGCCTTCGAAAAGATGATCGAGAGCATCGCGTGCGAAGATTTTAAAGAGGGCGTGCAGCATTACTTGGAAAAGCGCCCCCCAGCGTTTAAGGGCAGATGAAAGAGAAGCAGAACAGGGCTTCGGGAACGTTGTCCGCCGTCGTCGTCTTCGGCGTGCCCATCCGGTTTCACTTCACCTTTATCCTGCTGCTGATCTTTCTTTTGACCGCGGGGTTCGGCGGCGGCAAGTCTGTTCTCTACGACATCATCTTTATCGTTTCCTTGTTCGCCGCAGTGCTGTTGCATGAGCTGGGCCACGCGCTGGTGGCGCGCATTTACGGCATCAAGACGGTTGAAATTGTGATGTACCCCATCGGCGGGGTGGCGCGGCTGGAAAGGGAAGCGGCGCCGGTGGCCGAACTATGGATCGCATTGGCCGGACCGGCCGTCAACGTGGTGTTGGCGATTGGTTTGTACGGCTGGCTCACCTTGCTGAGCGGATGGGGACAGATCGAGCGCCAGCTTGTGGACCGCATCGCCGTCAGTAACCTTTACCTTGCGGGGTTCAACATGGCTCCGGCCTTTCCCATGGATGGGGGCCGAGTGCTGCGAGCGCTGCTGGCGCTTTGGAAAGGCGAAGCGGCCGCAACGCGTGTTGCCTCCTTCGTCGGCAGGTTGCTGGCGATGGCGATGGGAATCTACGGCCTTATCTCCGGCCACATTCTGCTGCTTCTCATCGCGTTCCTGATCTATGTGGCCGCGACGCAGGAAGGGGCCGCATCCGCGGGCCGCGCCCTGACGCAGGGGATTCCGGTGAAAGCGGCCATGGTAACTGAGTTTGAAAGACTGCCGCACGGAAGCACCATTCGCGAGGCTTCACAACGGCTGCTGGCCACCACGCAGCAAGACTTCCCCGTTGTGCACGGCGAACGGGTGATTGGTCTGCTCGACCGCCAGTCCTTCCTTCGCGGCATGGCGATTGAGGGCGCCGAGACGTATGTTTCGCAGGTGATGGACCGTGATTTTCTCTCTCTTGATCCGCTGATGAACCTGGCAGAGGCGCTGCCGCTGTTGACCGGAAACGTATCCTGCGCGCTGGTCATGGAGAACGACCGGTTACTGGGGCTGCTCACGCGGGAAAACATTTCCGAATTCCTTCTGCTGCGCAAGCTCGGCATCGTCGAAGCGCAGCAGGGCTCCACGGCACAGGTATTGCCGGAACACTGATCCGCCGGGCGCCATGCAGAAGAGCCACCAAGTGGTGATCGTCGGAGGAGGCTTTGCCGGTCTACAGGCTGCGATCGGGCTGCGTAAGGCGCCGGTTTCGGTAACGCTGGTTGACCGCCGCAATTTTCATCTTTTCCAGCCGCTGCTGTACCAGGTGGCCTCCGGCGCTCTCTCCCCCGGAGATATCGCGGCGCCGCTGCGAAGCGTGCTGCGGCGGCAGAAAAACGTCCGCGTACTGCTGGGCACGGTCACGGGATTTGATGTTCGGCGGCGTCTGGTGATACTGGTGGATGGCGAACTCCCTTATGACACCCTTGTTGTGGCCGCGGGCGCCGAAAACCACTACTTCGGGCAGGATCACTGGAAACAAGCGGCGCCGGCCCTGAAGACCGTCGAAGACGCTATCGAGATCCGTCAACGGGTTTTCTACGCCTTTGAACGCGCCGAGCGGGAGCCGGATCTGAGCCGTAGAAAATCGCTGCTCCGCTTCGTGATTGTTGGGGCAGGACCCACTGGAGTCGAACTGGCCGGGGCGATCAGTGAAATCGCGCGAGACACGCTGCGCGAGGACTTCCGCTCGATCCGGCCCGAGGAATCGGAGATTCTTCTACTGGAGGGCGCCGGGAGAGTACTGCCGGGCTTCCCGGTGGACTTGTCGGAGAAGGCCGAGCGCGCCCTGTTGCGGCTCGGAGTCCGCCCGCGCACCAGTGTCAGAGTTACGGCGATCGATGGAGGAGGCGTCGAGATTCTTACCGGCGGAGTGAGCCGGCGCATCGAAACAGCCACCGTTGTGTGGGCCGCCGGCGTGCGCGCCTCCTCCCTGGGCGCCGCGCTGGCGCAGGCCACCGGCGCCGAGCGCGACAGCGGCGGCCGCATCCATGTCAGCGGCGACTTAACGGTCCCGGAGCATCAGGAGATTTTCGTCCTCGGCGATCTTGCATACCGGATGCAGGATGGCGTGCCACTTCCGGGCGTGGCCCCAGTCGCTATGCAGCAGGGCCGCTTCGCCGCCCGGGTTATCGGCCGTCGTTTGGCCGGCAAACCGGTCTCCTCGTTCCGCTATCGAGATAAGGGCACCCTGGCGACCATCGGCAGGCACGCCGCCGTGGCTGACTTCGGCTTCCTGCGCATGAGTGGATTGCCGGCCTGGCTGGCCTGGCTATTTGTGCACTTGCTGTATCTGGTGGGTTTCCGCAACAGACTCTCCGTGCTGCTGCAATGGGGATTCCAGTACTTCACTTATAACCGCGGCGCCCGCCTCATCACGGGCAGCGGCCCGGACTGAGCATCAGCGATTCCAGCGCGCCAGGTAGGCCTCCGTGGCGAGCTGTTCCACCTCCCGATGGAGATCATACTTCCATTTGGCGTGGCGATTGGATTTCAGCCTTTCCAGCACCTCATATTTCTGCCGGGCGACCAACAGATTCTCCTTCTGCATGAGGATCTCCTCCTGAACCTGGGCCCTGCGCAGAGCGAAAATGTTCGCCATCCGCTGCGTGTAGGCGCGGAAGCTGTCCACCACCGCCAACTCGGGGGTTCCCACCGTGGGAGATTCGACCAAGGCCTGATCGGCTTGCTGCTTCTGCCTGTGCAATTCCGCTTCCATGGAGTCGATCGAAGCCAGATGTGCCTGGAGCTGCTCCAGCTTAACCTGCTCGGTTTCCATTTGCAGCTTGCGGAAGCGGCGAACGCGCTCCAGGGGAAACTGAAATTTCTTCACGTCTTGGTCAACTCCTTCATCCGAGAGATGGTTTGCTCCAGCGGCGAGGACTCATCCGGCTCCTGACGGAGGAAATCCATCAGCCGCGGCCGCAGATGAATGGCGTGATCCAGCTGGGCGTTGGACCCTGATGCGTAAGCGCCCAAGTTAATCAAGTCCGAGGACCGTTCGTATGAGGCCAGGGCCTGGCGGATGGCCTGGCTAGCGGCCTTCTGATCCGGTGTCGCGATGCGGGAGGCCAGCCGGCTGATCGATTGCAGGATGTCGATGGCGGGGTAGTGGCCGGAGGAGCTCAATTCCCGGCTGAGAATGATGTGTCCGTCCAGGATTCCGCGCACGGCGTCCGCGATCGGTTCATTGAAATCATCGCCCTCCACCAGCACCGTAAACAGCCCGGTGATGGAGCCACGGTGAAAGTTCCCTGCCCGCTCAAAGATGCGCGGCAACAGGTTGAAGACCGACGGTGTATAGCCCTTTTGCGAGGGAGGCTCGCCGGCGGCCAGCCCAATCTCGCGCTGGGCCATCGCGAGCCGAGTCACCGAATCCATCACCAGCATGACATCGGCGCCCTGATCGCGGAAATATTCGGCAACGGTGATAGCGACAAAACAAGCGCGCAGCCGGAGTGGAGCGGGCCGGTCGGAAGTGGCGACAATGACCACGGAGCGCTTGAGCCCGGCCTCGGCCAGTTCGTGTTCGAGAAACTCCTTCACCTCGCGGTTGCGCTCACCGATCAGCGCGATCACCCCGACGTCAGCGGAGTGATTGCGGGCCATCGATCCCAGCAGCGTGCTCTTGCCCACTCCGCTGCCGCCGAAGATGCCCAACCTTTGCCCCTTCCCGCAGGTGAGCAGGCTGTCGATGGCGCGAATGCCCGTGACAAGCGGTTCCCGGATCGGTTCGCGGTCCAGCGGTCCCGGCGGAACCTTGAACAGATCACAGGCCTTGCCGGCATGAGCCAAAGGAGCGCCATCGAGCGGCTGCCCGAAGCCGTCTAGCACCCTGCCCAGCAGGTGGGGTCCTACGGAAACGCGGGAATCCTCAGGACGGGCGACGATGGTGGCGCCAGGCTGGAGCCCGGAAACCTCCTCCAGCGGCATGGACAAGACCCGTCCTTCGCGGAATCCGATTACCTGAGCACGGATGCGCCGCCCGTCGGCGGAGGCGATCTCACAGAAATCACCGACGGCGGCGTTCGGGCCTTCGGATTCCACCAGCAGCCCCACCATCTGCGTTACGCGCCCCACCCAGCGGGACGTCTCCATCGTCCGCGCCGCGTCCAAAAATGGTGTCAGATCCCAGAAGGAATTGGCCTTCATGTGGCTCTCCTTACCAGGTCGACAAAGCCGCGCTCGATCTCCTCCAGTTGCGTGGATACGGAGGAGTCCAGCATCCCGCGCGTAGTCTCGACGATGACGCTTCCCCGCTCCAGCGCCGCATCGCGCACAAGCTCCACCCGCTCCGGCAACGAAAGACGGGCCAGCAGGTTCTCCAAAACCGGCGCATCCGCGGAACTGAGCCGGATCCGGTTGATCTCCCGCAGCTCGATCTTGGCCACCGCCGCCTTGACGATGCCGGTCAGCGCCTCCGGATCCACGTTCAGTTCGCGGTGCAGGATGCGCCGCGCCACGACGATCGACAGGTGAACCAGGTCCTCCTCCATCTGCCGCCGCATCTGGTGGCGCATCGCTACCATCTCCTGGACGCTTTGCGCCACGCGGCCCATCATCTGTTCTACTTGCTGCGCGGTACGCTGCGAGGCCTTGCTCTCGCCAGCCTGAATGCCGGACTCATGCGCCTGGCGCTCGCGCATCTCGGCTTCCCGCTCGAGCCGCGCAAGCCGCTCCTGCAGGGCCGTGTTTTCCACGGCCGCCACCTCCGCCGTGCTGTAAACGCCGCTGGTGACCTGCTCCGGCTGGTGCGCCTTGCGCCAGGCCACCTGTTGCACCTTGCCGCCGTCATCGTCGTAGATCCTAGACGACATACTGCTCTCCGACAGCTCCCTTCAGGCTCACTACGCCTTCCGATTCCAACTGGCGCACAATGGCGATGATCTGCTGCTGAGCTCCTTCGACTTCCTTGATCTTGATCGGGCCCAGCGCGTCCATGTCTTCGCGCAGCATCTCGGCGCCGCGCTGTGACATGCAGGAGAGGAACTTTTCCTTCAACTGATCGCTAGTGCCTTTGAGCGCCACCGTCAGGAGCTTGCGGTCGACACGCGCCAGGATTTCCTTCAAACCGCCGATATCGATCACGAGCAGATCCTCGAAGACGAACATCAAGTGGCGGACCGACTCTGTCAGCGTCGGGTCCACTTTTTCAATCTCGTCGAGCATGTCCTTACTGGTGCCGGAATCCAGGCGGTTAAACAGCTCGGCCACCGCCCGCACGCCTCCGTAGGCCTCGCGACTGAATTCTCCAAGCGCCTTGATCTTCTGGCCGATGATTCCAGCGATGCGGGAGACCACCTCCGGCGAGATCCGCTCCAGGTGCGCCATGCGGAGCGCCACGTCCGGACGGATTTCCGCAGGCAGACTGAAAAGCAATGAGGCCGCCTGCGAAGGATTCAGGTGGCTCAGCACCAGCGCGATGGTTTGCGGGTGTTCCTTGTGGATGAACTTGGCCAGCTGTTGCGGATCGGCCTTCTGCAAGGCGTCGAAGCCGACTGCATCCGAACCGACCGCCTTCATCAGCCGGTCCAGCAGCTTCCGCGCATGTTCCGGACCGTAGGCGTTAATCAGCAGCCGCCGCGCGTATTCGATGCCGCCTCGCAACACATAGTCGTGCGCAAGCGTCATTTGATAAGCCTCTTCCAGAACGGCCTCGGCCAGTTCCGGTGTCACCGTCGGAAGCTTGGCGATCTCCTGGCTAAGAAGGGCTGCCTCATCTTCCGACATCTGGCCCATGATTTCCACCCCGATCTGTTCGCCCATCACGACGATCAAGGTGGCGGCCTTGCGCAGCCCAGGCATCATCAGAACTGGCTTATCCGCGTTGGTGATCATGACTGTGCCATCTCAAAGTTCCATGTCGCTCATCCAGGTTTTCACCACCTGAACCATAGACCCGGGGTCTTTCTTGGAAATCTCCGCCAGCTGTTTCGCCAGCACTTCCGTTTTCTTGGTAGTTGCCGCCGGCAGCTTCAATTGAATGGAACTGAGAATCTCAGCTTCCTGCTTCTGCCGGTTGGCCATCTGGCTGGCCACCTGCTGCTCAATCTGCTGATCAAGGCTGGCCCTGTCCGCCGCCGCGCCGGCCACCAATGCTTTCCGGCCCTCGACACTGACCTTGGATTTGTTCCGGCGCAGCAACTTGATCAGCAGGAAAAGCACCATCAACAGCACCACCAGAAGGCCCCCGCCGAGGGAGCCGAGCACTACCATGTCCTTCTTCTGCCAGGCGTTCAGGATCCACGCCGGCACCTGGATGACGGTACCCGTCTGGGCGCCCGGAGCCGGATCGGACGGCGGCGGCGTCCACGATAGCGTGCTCTCAAACGGCAGGGTCTCGACGATGATCTGGTCGCCCCGGTCGACCTGCAACCCCACAACGCCCGAGACCAGCTCACGGGTCGCCTTCAACCGCTCCGCCGAAGGCGGCTCGACGATACGCTTAGCCTTCGCCCCTGTCCCTTCAAACCTCACCTGGTGATCCAGCAGTACTGCCACCGAAACTCGCTTGACGGCTCCCTGCGGCAGCCGCGTGCGCTTCACCAGCCGGCTGGAAGCGTAAGCAATGTTCTCGGTGCGCCGCGTTACGCCCTGTCCGGCCAGTCCAGGCCTCGATGTGGGGCGAGGAAGATTCGATGCCGTCCCGGGAACTCCGGAGGGTTGTCCCGCCCCGGCGACATCCTCGGTGCGTTGCGAGGCGGTCATAACAGAACGGCCAGGATCGAAGCTCTCCTCGCTCTGCTCGCCGCTGGTAAGATCGCATTCCACGGAAACTCCGGCGCGGTATTTTTCCGGCCCCAACAACGGTTCCAGCGTATTGTGGATTTTCCCCAATAAATCGCGCTCGATCGTGCGCCGGTAGTCGAGCATCGCTTCGCTTAGCCCATCGGCATCCCCCATCCCATTCTGAGCCCGTGGCCGGTTGAGCAGGTTTCCCCGGACATCCAGCAGCGTGACCATCTCCGGCGCCAGCCCTTCCACGGCGCTCGACACCAGATGCACGATTGCCTGCACGTTCTGCGGCGACAGCTTAGTTCCGGTCCGCAGGGTCACCAGCACGCTGGCCTTCGCCGGCCGGCGGTTCTCCAGAAAGACCGATTCCTTGGGTTGAGTCAGATGCACGCGCGCCTTTTCGATCTCGGCCAGCGCCATCACGCTGCGCTCCAGCTCTCCCTCCAGCGCGCGGTGATAGTTGATCTGCTCGGTGAACTCCGTTGCTCCGAAGTTCGTCTTGTCAAACAGCTCAAAGCCGATCCGCCCGCTCTTAGGCAGGCCGGCACCTGCCATCTGCAGGCGAAGGTCGGGGATACGCGCGGAGGGGACCTTAACCGAGGCGCCGTCCTGGCTCAGCCGGTACTCCACGCCGGTTTCCTTCAGTCTGGCGACCACTGCCGAGGCATCCTCGGCCGCTAGGTTCGAGTACAGAAGCTGGAAATCGCGCTCCTTGTTCCAGCGCAGAAAGAGCAGAAGGCCCCCCGCGACGGCCACGGCAGCCAGGGCGAGGGTGATCTTCTGGCGCAAACTGAAGCTGGCGAAAAGCCGCAGGATCTGTTCCATGGACTTGGGGGTGCGTCAGGAAACTCTGGGAGTCGAGACGGGACTCCGCTAGACCTGCATCCTCATGATCTCCTGATAGGCCTGCACCACCTTGTTCTTGGCTTGCAGGAACAGCTCAAAGCTCAGCTCGGCCTGTTGAGCCGCCATCACTACTTTGTGAACCTCCTCATCCTCGCCGGAGAGAAAACGGTCGATCTTCTGCTCGCTGTCGACGCGGAAATTCTCCACGCGGTGAATCGCCTCGTTCAGCATCGAGGCGAATCCGCCGGAGGTGGAAACCCCTGTTTCCGGCATCTTGACTGGCGCGATAGCGGGAATCTGAGATGAAATCGAAGAAATTGGGTCTGGCATGGGGCTCCTGGAGAGAAAGTGGGTCACTTCATCAGATCAATCGAGCGGTGGATCATGTCCTTGATGGCCGTCATGGCGCTCACATTGGCCTGGTACTGACGCGAGGCTCCCATCAGGTCCACCATGTCCTCGGCGGGATTGCCGCGCGGAAAAGCGACGTATCCGCTGGCGTCGGCGTCCGGATGTCCCGGCAAGTAGCGTTTCTCCGGCTCCCGGTTGTCCTCGATTACCTGACTCACCTCCACTCCCTGCACCTGAGGTCCCAGTGCATTCTGGAACATGGAGGAGAATGCCGATGTCGTCGGCGCCGAGTTGAACACCACCTCCTTGCGCCGGTACGGTCCGCCTTCCGGCGTGCGTGTGGTGTCGGCGTTGGCCATATTCTCCACTAGAACCTCGGCGCGCGCCCTCTGTGCCGCCATGCCGCTGGCGCTCACCGACATCAGAGCAAATAAACTCATCCGTTTCTGCCCTCCGAGATGGCGGACCGGATCCGCCGGAAATGCGACCGCATCAGATTGGAGGCCACGTTGAACCGCATGCTGTTTTCCGCCAGCAGCCGCGACTCCCGGTCCAGGCTGACGTTGTTGCCGTCGTTGCGCGCCTTCATTCCCGAAGGCTCAATCACATTGGGACGGGTGCCTTCCAGCGCGCTCATGAACTCGAACTGGAAATCGATGTCCTTCGTCTTGTAGCCCGGCGTGCCGGCGTTGGCGATATTGGAGGCCACCAGCTTCTGGCGGGTGCTCAACAGATCCATGTAGCGTTCCAGGTTTCCACTCAGCCGGTCAACCATGGCAAACACCCCCGTGCGCAAAAGGCATTACGTTGTCCGATCCTTCCTGGCGCTTTTGGGAGCAACTACATTGCCATAATGGGCGAAGCCCTGCCGCCGATAAGATTACGGGCTTTTACCCCCTCCAGCGGAGACAAAAACTTGCCGCCGATCCAAGGAAATGCCGGTTTGGATCAATTAGGAAGAAATAAGGTCCCGAACTGAAACACGGCGCGAAACGCCGAGTCTAGCGGGAAACCGCCGAGAGCCGGCCGAGCGAATGCAGGCGTTCGAAGATCGCGATCGTGCCTCCGATTCCGTCATCCAGGGGCGTCGAAGGCAGCCCGGGAATCGCCGCATGCAGGGCAGAGGCGTCCATCCGGTAACTTACCGGCACCTGCGGACCTTCCGCACTGATCAAGCCAGCGGCCCGCGGCAAATGCTTCTCCAGCAGAGCCACAAACTCCCCCATCTCCACCACAGTCCCCGCCAGGTTGAAGACGTGCGCGCCCTCAAGGCCGCTGGTAGCCGACCGCACGAATGCCGCCGCAACGTCCTCGACATATTGCAGATCCATGTGGCCGGAGACGCGGATCTGAAACCGCTGCCCGAGCACCGCGGCGCGGATCGCCAGCGTCGGATCGGCCGTGAGCCCGCTGTCGCGGCCCGCGCCGTATACCGTCCACGGCCGCAGCCCGACGCTCGAGATCCCGTTAGAGCTGTAGAAGACACGCGCATTGCCTTCATTGGCCTGCTTGAACACGCCGTAGTGCGTACCCGGCAGTAGCGGATCGCGCTCGCTCAGACTGCGCGCCCCGTATGCCTCCTCCGGCCCCCACACCGCCGAAGAAGATGCATATACGATCCGCACGGGCCGCCCCGCGTCCCGCGCCGCCTCGAACACGTTCAGCGTTCCGATCACGTTGATCATCCCACCCGCGACCGGCTGCGCCTGGCAGAAAGGCATCAGCACCGCGGCCAGGTGAATGACGTGCGTGATCTGCTCCTCTGCAACCAGTTTCTTCACGCGCGCCGTGTCGCACAGATCGCCCTGAACGACGCGCAGCCGCTGTTCCCCTTTTCCCTCCCAGATCAGCCGCAGGCGCGTCAGTTCAGCGGCCTGATCAAACGCGACCACTTCATGGCCCGTCTCCAGCAGCAGCTTCAATGTCCAGGCGCCGATACAGCCCTGGGCTCCGGTGACCAGAAAACGCATCGTTCCACGCTAGCACAGCTGCCGGGCGTCTACGGCCAGATCCGCCGGAACCGGTGGAAGCACTGATGGCAGCGCAACGCTTTGATGCCGATCAACGAAAGCAGGTAGTCGGCCGTGATCTGCTTGCTCGATCCGTACACACGGCTCGACATGCATTTCGGGCATTGCACGCCGGCGCGCACCATCTTTCGAGGCGGCTGTGTCAAGGCATTGGAGTGAGTCGACATAATGGCTTTCGACAGTAGTGGCCTGGGCCACCGGCTTTTCTCGAAAAACCATTTCCCCCACGTTATGTAGTGCGTTTGCTATCATCGCGGTTTGACCTCGGCCCCAGTCCAAATGAGCTGCCCCAAATGTGGCTCGAGAGCAATCGTATATAGCTGCGAGCCCAAGTGCTGCTTCAACCACGTCTGCTCGGACTGCACCAGTACATTCCAACCCGCCACCGAAGCCACCGGCGGTAAGCTCACCGGTGTCGCCCCGCCCGACCCGCTTCCCGATTGCACCGAACCGGCCGCCCCTTGCACGAAGTGCGAATCCATTGCCGTGTTCCAGCTGGACGACGGCCGTCTCGTCTGTACCGACTGTGGCACGCTGCTGCGGTTGCTCTACACCGAAGTGGCGTAGGACTTCCCGGCAACCGCTTGGCTGCTTATTCAGCGTCGCTGAAAGATTCCTCGCCGATGTCATCGCTGAGGCCGCCGGCGAAAATCGACCGCGCCTCCTCGTCGTAGCCGGGGATCCCTTCGGCCAAGGCAGCCTCGGCTTCCGGCAGCAGCTCCTCTTCCACGATCTCCTCGCCGGCGATCCGGACCTGGCGGTAATACTCCAGGCCGGTTCCGGCCGGAATCAGCCGGCCCATGATCACGTTCTCCTTCAAGCCGCGCAGATAATCGACCTTGCCGTTGATCGATGCCTCGGTAAGCACGCGCGTGGTCTCCTGGAAGCTGGCCGCCGAGATGAACGAATCGGTCGAAAGCGACGCTTTCGTGATCCCAAGCAGCATGGGAACGCCGTGAGCGACCGCGCCGCCAGAAGCATGCACCCGTTCATTCTCCTCACGGAACTTGAACTTGTCCACGACCTCTTCCGGCAAGAACTCGGTATCGCCGATATCGGTCACCTTGATCCACCGCATCATCTGCCGCACGATCACTTCCAGGTGCTTATCGTTGATGTTCACGCCCTGCAGGCGGTAGACCTCCTGAATCTCGTTGACGAGATACTTCTGGAGTTCTTTCTGCCCCTTCACGCGCAGAATGTCATGGGGGTTCAGCGGGCCGTCCATCAGCGGCTCGCCGGCCGTGACGCGCTCGCCTTCCTGGACGCGAATATGGACACCGCGCGGAAGCGCGTACTCGCGCTGCTCGCCATCCTCGCCGGTAACGAGGATCTTCCGGTAGCCCTTGCTGATCTCGCCGTACTTCACCGTGCCGTTGATTTCAGCGATGATCGCGGTTTCCCTCGGCTTGCGCGCTTCAAACAGTTCCACCACGCGCGGCAGACCGCCCGTGATGTCCTTGGTTTTCGTCGTGGCGCGCGGGATCTTCGCGAGCACGTCGCCGGCGTGCACTTCCTCGCCGTCGGTCACCATCAGGTGCGCGTGAGTAGGCATCAGATAACGCTTCTCCTCCGACTTGGCGTGCGAGCCGGCCGGGTGAACCAAGATGGATGGGAGCCGCTTCTCGTCGGGCGAGTCAATCACTACCCACTGCGACAAGCCGGTGATTTCATCCACCTGCTCTTGCAGGGTGAGTCCTTCCTGCATGTCCTTGAACTTCACGACGCCGCTGACTTCGGTGAGGATCGAGAACGTGTAGGGATCCCACTCCAGCAGCACGGAGTTGATCTTCACCGGCGCGCCATCCTCAAACAAGATGTGAGCACCGTACACCACCGGGTAACGTTCACGTTCGCGGCCTTTGTCATCGACCACCGCAAGAATGCCGTTGCGGTTCATCGCGATGATGTCGCCCTTGGCGTTGCGAACCGTGTTGATGCCGATGTACTTCACGAAGCCGTTGCTCTTGGCGTCCTGCGTCGACTGCTCGGCGACTCGCGTTGCCGCGCCGCCGATGTGGAACGTACGCATCGTCAGCTGCGTGCCCGGCTCGCCGATCGACTGTGCGGCGATCACGCCGACAGCTTCACCGCGCTCCACCAGCCGGCCTGTCGCCAAGTTGCGGCCATAGCAGTACTCGCAGACGCCCCGCCGCGATTCACACGTCAGCACGGAGCGGATCTTGACCCGCTCGATGCCGGCCTTCTCCACCTGCGCCGCCAGATCCTCGGTGATCTCGGCATTGGAATGCAGAATCACCTTGTTCTCGTAATCGCGCACATCCTCCAGCGCTACGCGCCCGATGATGCGGTCGCCAAGCCGCTCGATCGTCTCGCCGGCTTCGGTGATCGCTTCCACTTCGATGCCTTCCATCGTTCCGCAGTCAGGCTCGGTGATAATCACGTCCTGCGCCACGTCGACAAGCCGCCGCGTCAGGTAGCCCGAGTCGGCCGTCTTCAAGGCCGTGTCAGCCAGTCCCTTCCGCGCGCCGTGGGTCGAAATGAAGTACTGCAGCACGTTCAGCCCTTCGCGGAAGTTGGCCGTGATCGGCGTCTCGATGATTTCGCCCGACGGCTTCGCCATCAATCCACGCATCCCCGACAGCTGCCGGATCTGCTGCCGCGATCCGCGCGCGCCGGAGTCGGCCATGATGTAGATGGGGTTCAGATAGACGCCAGAGCGGTCGTCTTCTTCCATCTTTTTGAACATTTCCTCCGATACGCGTTCGGTCACTTTCGACCAGATTTCGATGATCTTGTTGTACCGCTCGCCGTGCGTGATGGCGCCTTCCTGATACTGCGATTGGACCTCCATCACCTGCTTCTCGGCGTCCTTCACCAGAGCGCCTTTGTTCAACGGCACCACCATGTCGTCGATGCCAATCGAGATGCCGGCGCGCGTCGCGTACAGGAAGCCCAGCTGCTTCACCTCGTCCAGCATGTGAACCGTGGTTTGCAGCCCGAACATGAGGTAGCAGAATTGCACCAACTGCGCCAGGCCCTTCTTCTTAAGCAGCCCGTTGATGAAAGGCATTTCCGCCGGCAAGGCGTCGTTCAGAATGACGCGCCCGACGGTGGTGTCCATGTACTGCTTGTTGTATTCCACCGGTTCGGCGTGCAGAATGTCCTGGTTATCGAACGCCTTGGAAAGGTCAATCACACGGCCCGTGTGGCGCAGCTTGATCGCCGACAAAGTCTCGACTTCGCCCATCTCGAGCGCGATGAGAACGTCGTCGGTGGAAGCGAAGGTGCGGCCTTCGCCCTTGGCGCCCTTGCGCGCCTTGGTGAGGTAATACAGACCCAGCACCATATCCTGCGTCGGCACCGCAATCGGTGAGCCGTGGGCCGGCGACAGTACGTTGTTGGAGGCCAGCATCAGCGTCGTTGCCTCAATCTGCGCTTCCGGCGAAAGCGGGATGTGAACCGCCATTTGATCGCCGTCGAAGTCAGCGTTGAAGGCCGTGCAAACCAGCGGGTGAATGCGGATCGCCTTGCCTTCCACCAGCACCGGCTCAAAGGCCTGGATGCCGAGACGGTGCAGCGTCGGAGCGCGGTTGAGCAGAATCGGATGGTCGCGGATCACCTCCTCGAGAATGTCCCAGACCACCGGATCTTGCTGCTCCACCAACTCTTTGGCCTGCTTGATCGTCGTGCAATGGCCGCGCTGCTCGAGACGATGGTAGATGAAGGGTTTGAACAACTCGAGAGCCATCTTCTTGGGCAACCCGGCCTGGTGCAACTTCAACTCCGGACCGACCACGATCACCGAACGGCCCGAATAATCGACGCGCTTGCCGAGCAGGTTCTGCCGGAAACGGCCCTGCTTGCCCTTCAGCGTATCGGAAAGCGATTTCAGCGGGCGGTTGTTGGCGCCGCGCAAGACGCGGCCGCGGCGGCCGTTGTCGAACAGCGCATCGACGGCCTCCTGCAGCATGCGCTTTTCGTTGCGGACGAT
The DNA here is from genome assembly GCA_016871315.1 of Acidimicrobiia bacterium. Classification (GTDB taxonomy): domain Bacteria; phylum Acidobacteriota; class Terriglobia; order Bryobacterales; family Bryobacteraceae; genus VFZE01. The sequence continues at coordinate 17,224 of VFZE01000042.1, forward strand.
CACATCCGGCGCGTGCAGCTCGATCAACTTCTTGAGGCGGTTGTTCCTATTGATGACGCGGCGGTAGAGGTCGTTGAGATCGGAGGTGGCGAAACGGCCGCCATCGAGCGGCACCAGCGGGCGCAACTCCGGCGGGATCACCGGCAGCACGTCGAGGATCATCCACTGTGGCTTGTTGCCCGACTTGCGGAAGCTTTCCACCACGCGCAGCCTCTTGGCGAACTTCAACTTCTTCTGCTGCGAAGTCTCCGTCTTCATGCGCTCGCGGATTTCCAGGCTCAGCGCTTCGACGTCGATCTTCTTCAGCAGCTCCTTGATGCCCTCGGCGCCCATCATCGCCACGTACTTTCCGCGATGCTCCTCGTCCAGGGCGCGCTTGCGGTCGTCGGGCATCACTTCGCCGCGGCTCAGTTCGGCCACCTCGCCCGGATCGACAACCACGTAGGCTTCAAAGTAGAGTACGCGTTCCAGGTCGCGGAGCGTGATGTCGAGCAGATAGCCGATGCGCGACGGCAGGCCCTTGAAGAACCAGACGTGGGAACAGGGGCTGGCCAGTTCGATATGGCCCAGGCGCTCGCGGCGGACACGCGTCAGCGTGACTTCGACTCCGCACTTATCGCAAATGACGCCGCGGTGCTTCATCCGCTTGTACTTACCGCAGAGACATTCCCAGTCCGCCACCGGTCCGAAAATGCGAGCGCAGAACAGGCCGTCGCGCTCAGGCTTGAAGGTGCGGTAGTTGATCGTTTCCGGCTTTGTTACCTCGCCGTGGCTCCAGCTGCGGATCTTTTCCGGAGAGGCCAGCGAAATTCGAATGGAATCGAAATCCGCGATCATGTTTGTTCGTTCGTAGGGTGAAGATCGATACATAGAGGCCTCCTTCAATTAATCCGCCGCCAGCGCGGTATCCATGATCTCGCGCGGGCGTTTCATCAATTCCACATCCAGGCAAAGCGACTGCAGCTCGCGAATCAGCACGTTGAACGATTCCGGAACGCCGGGCTCGGCGGCGGCTTCGCCCTTCACAATCGCTTCGTAAATCTTGGCGCGTCCGTAAACGTCATCGGACTTGGCTGTTAACAGTTCCTGCAGCACGTAGGCGGCGCCGTAGGCTTCCAGAGCCCAGACTTCCATTTCACCGAAGCGCTGGCCGCCGAATTGGGCCTTGCCGCCCAGCGGCTGCTGTGTGATCAGCGAGTAGGGGCCGATCGAGCGGGCGTGGATCTTGTCATCCACCAAGTGGGAGAGCTTCAGCATGTAGATGTAGCCGACCGTGACGGGCTGCTCAAATTCCATACCGCTCATACCGTCGTGCAGCTGGATCTTGCCGGAAGTGGGCAGCTTGGCGTCTTCCAGCTGCCTCTTGATGTCCGGCTCATTGGCGCCGTCAAAGACCGGGGTAGCGAAGTGCAGACCAAGCGCCTTGGCCGCCCATCCGAGGTGCGTCTCCAGAATCTGGCCGACGTTCATACGGGAAGGAACGCCGAGCGGATTGAGGACGATTTCCACCGGCGTGCCGTCGGGCAGATAAGGCATGTCCTCATCCGGCACGATGCGCGCGATGACACCCTTGTTGCCGTGGCGGCCGGCCATCTTATCGCCGACCGACAGCTTGCGCTTCATGGCGATGTACACCTTGACCATCTTGATCACGCCCGGAGGCAGCTCATCGCCCTTCTTGAGTTTCGAGATCTTGTCCTCGGTGATTTTTTCGAGCACCGCGATCTGGCGCGAGGTCATTTCCTCGATTTCGTCGATCTGCTCGTTCAGCCGCGGATCCTTGCTCTTCAGCCGCATGCGCTTCAAATCGCGCGCGCGAAGCTTTTCGACGACTTCGCGGGTGATATCGGCGCCCTTGGAGAGAAGTTTCTTGTTGGTCTTCTCGTCGTGCAGGTCGGCTTGCAGAACCTCACCGTCGAGCAGCGTCATCAGCCGCTTTGCGCGCTCATCGCTCAGGATGCGCTTCTCATCGTCCATGTTGCGGTGCAGGCGCTGGATCTGCTCCTCCTGGATCGAGCGTGAGCGCTCATCCAGTTCGGCGCCCTTGCGCGAGAAAACCTTGCAATCGACCACCGTGCCTTCAATGCCCGGCGGGCAGTACAGCGAGGCGTCCTTCACGTCGCCGGCCTTCTCGCCGAAGATGGCGCGGAGCAGTTTTTCTTCCGGCGTCAGCTGCGTTTCGCCCTTCGGCGTCACTTTGCCGACAAGAATGTCGCCCGGCTTGACCGTGGCGCCGATGCGGATAATGCCGCTCTCATCGAGATTGCGGAGGAACGCTTCGGCGATGTTCGGAATATCGCGGGTGATTTCCTCGGGACCGAGCTTGGTGTCGCGGCCTTCGATTTCAAACTCCTCGATGTGGATCGAGGTGTAGTAATCATCCTTGACCAGCTTTTCGCTGACGACAATGGCGTCCTCGAAGTTGTAGCCGCGCCAAGGCATGAAGGCTACCAGTACATTGCGGCCGAGCGCCAACTCACCCATGTCGGTACAGGGGCCGTCGGCGAGCACATCGCCCTTGCGCACGCGCTGGCCGATCTTCACGATCGGCTTCTGCGTGATGCAGGTGTTCTGGTTGGAACGCTTGAACTTGATGAGCTGATAAATGTCGGCGCCCACTTCGCGCGAAAGCTGACCTTCATGGACGTTGCCTTCGACACGCACGATGATGCGTTCGGAATCCACCGAATCCACCACGCCGCTGCGCTTGCAGATGACGACGGCGCCAGAGTCGCGCGCGGTAACCTGCTCCATGCCGGTGCCGACAAAAGGCGCCTCGGCGCGCAGCAGGGGCACCGCCTGGCGCTGCATGTTGGAGCCCATCAGGGCGCGGTTGGCGTCGTCGTTCTCGAGGAACGGAATCAGCGACGCTGCCACCGATACGAGCTGCTTCGGGCTGACGTCCATGTACTCGACTTCTTCGCGCTGCTTCAGCACGAAGTTGCCGGCCTGGCGCGCGTTGACCAGCTCCTTGACGATCCGCGCGTTCTTGTCCAGTTCGACATTGGCCTGAGCGATGATATAGCGATCCTCTTCCCAGGCGGACAGATACTGGCAATGGGACTCGTACTCAGCGGACTGTTTCTTGGCGCTGAGGTCTTTGTTGGCCTTCTCGAGTTCGGAGCGGGTAACCACGGCGCCGACCTTGTAGCTGGTGTCGCCGGGATTCAGCACGCGGACTTCGTCGATGAGGCCTCCTTTGAGGACGCGGCGGTAGGGGCTCTCGATGAAGCCGTACTCGTTGATGCGTGCAAAGCAGCTCAGTGAGCTGATCAGGCCGATGTTGGGACCTTCCGGCGTTTCAATGGGGCAGATGCGGCCGTAGTGAGTGGGATGCACGTCGCGGACTTCGAAGCCGGCCCGCTCCCGCGACAAGCCGCCCGGTCCGAGAGCCGACAGACGCCGCTTGTGCGTGATCTCGCTCAACGGGTTGGTCTGGTCCATGAACTGCGACAACTGCGAGGAGCCGAAGAATTCGCGGATCGCGGCCATTACCGGCTTGGCGTTGACCAGGTCATGCGGCATGGCGGTGGACATTTCCTGGTAGACCGACATCTTTTCCTTGATGGCGCGCTCCATGCGCACCAGGCCGATGCGGAACTGGTTTTCGAGCAGTTCACCGACGGCGCGGACGCGGCGGTTGCCAAGGTGATCGATGTCGTCGACACGGAGCGGTGAATCGGGCAGCGTGGCAAAGCGGCGCAGCTTGAGCAGGTAGCTGATGGTGTCGATGAAGTCCTTCTGGTCGAGCGTGCGCTTGTCGAGCGAGCTTGCATCGGCGCGCTCATGCAGCTTGATGTTGAACTTCATGCGCCCGACGCGGGAGAAATCGTACTTGCGGGGATCGAAAAACATCCCGTGGAACAGCTGCGTGGCGGTGTCGATGGTGGGCGGATCGCCGGGGCGCAGCTTGCGGTAGATCTCCAGCAGCGCGTCGTTCTGACTCTTGATGCCGTCCTTCTTGAGGGTGACGGAGATGACGTTGCCGGCGTCGTCACGGTCCGGGAAGAAGACTTCCAAAGAGGCGATCCCGGCTTCGTGAATCCGGGTGATGGCGTCTTGCTTCAGCTCGTTGTTGGCTTCGACGAGGATTTCGCCGGTGGACATGTCGACGACGTCGGCGGCGACAAAGGCGCCTTCCAGATCGTTGGGCGCGACTTCCACCTGATCGATCTTGGCCTTGACCATGTCCTTATAGACATTGGCGGTGATCTTGCGGCCCTGCGGAACGACGGTTTCCCCACCCTTCATCACGGCGTGGGAGAGCTTGCGGCCGATGAGACCTTCCGAGAGTTTCCACATCAGCTTGTTGCCCTTGGCGATGTTGATATGGCTGACAGTGTAGAAGGCGCGGATGATGTCGGAGTCGGTCTTCAAACCCAGGGCGCGCAGGAAGACGGTGCCGTAGAACTTGCGCTTACGATCGATTCGGACGTAGAGCAGATTCTTGGTGTCGTACTCGAACTCGACCCAACTGCCGCGGTAAGGAATGATCTTGCCGAGGTAATAGCCCTGCGCGGCGACACGCTCGAAAAAGACGCCGGGGGAGCGGTGCAACTGGCTGACGATGACGCGTTCGGTGCCGTTGATGATGAAAGTGCCGTTGTTGGTCATCAGCGGGATTTCCCCGAAGAAGACCTCCTGCTCTTTGATGTCGCGGACGCTCTTGTTGCCTGTCTCGGCGTCCTTGTCATAAACGGTGAGACGGATGGTGACCTTGAGCGGGGCGGCGTAAGTCATTCCGCGCTCCTCGCACTCGGCGACGTCGTATTTCAGCTGCAGGCCGACCGGGTCGCCGCAGCGGTTGCAGAAGGTGACGATGTTGCGGTTGAACACGCCGCACTTGCCGCAGAGAACTTCGCCGCTGTGAAACGGATCGGTTTTGATGGAGGCTCCGCAGCCGCGGCAAGTGGAGCGGAGGTGATGAAGCCCTTTGAGGGAGCCGCACTTGCACTCCCAGTTGCCGATCGAGTAGTCGACGAAATCCAGCTGGCTGAGGCCGCGAAAATCATTGATGGGGAAAACGGAGTTGAATACGCTTTGCAGTCCCAGGTCTTCCCGCTCGTTGGGAAGCATGTCCATCTGGAGAAACCGCTCATAGGAATTCTTCTGGACCTCGATCAAGTTGGGGATGGGGATGGAGGTCTTGATTCTGGAAAAATCAACTCGTTCGCGGTTGGAACCATACGACGGATTTTGCATTCTTCACTCCCTAAAAATGGCCAAACGGCTCCTCAGGAGAGCCGATAGATGGCGAGGCGTCCCGGCGGGACATCCCCGGTGTCAACAAGGCGTAGCCGAAGCGAAGCCGGACGGCGGGCTCCACAACGGTGTCCGGAAAAAGGAACAGACCGGATGGGATCGACAAACGCACGAAGGGTGGGATAGAGATCGAGGGGCGACCTCAAGCGGAGAACGGAAAGGCAAAACAGTGTACGCCGCAGGCCCAGGCACACTGCAACCGATTGAGGGAAAGAAAAGGTTCACGTGCGCAAAGTTCCGAGTATCGATCCGGCCGAAATCATTACAAGTCTAACAAACGTCAAGGGTGACGTCAAATAAAGCCGCCCCCGTCCGCCGGCGGGCAGTAGAGGGGTGGCCAGGTCTTTTCTGAAAAGGGCGGCGCTACTTGATTTCGACAGTGGCGCCGGCCTCGGTAAACTTCTTCTTGATGGATTCTGCTTCGTCCTTGTTGACGCCTTCCTTGATTGGCTTGGGAGCGCCGTCCACGAGATCCTTGGCTTCCTTGAGTCCGAGGCTGGTGACTTCGCGCACCACCTTAATCACGTTGATCTTGTTGCCGCCGACAGCGGCGAGGATAACGTCGAACTCGGTCTTCTCCTCGGCCGCCGGAGCTGCCGCTCCACCGGCCGCCGGCGCGGCAACGGCAACAGCGGCCGCGGCCGCCGATACGCCGAGCTTTTCCTCGAGAAGCTTTACCAGGCTGGAAGCTTCCAGCAGGGTCAAGCCCTGAATCTGATCTGCAATCGCGTTGATGTCCGCCATGTTTGCTTTATTTCACTCCTGAGTTAGTTGAAATTCATTCCATCCGGCCTGCGCCGGATGCTTTGCCCGGGCGGTTGGCGCCTAGGCGGAAAACTTGTTCTCCTTGACACCCTGGTCGACGACCACGGCAAGGTTGCGACCCACGCCATTCATGACTGTCACCAGCCGCTGGGCGGGAGCATTGATCAAATACAGCAATTTCGCGAGCACCTCTTCGCGCGAGGGCATGGTGGCCAGCGCCTCGATCGACTTGACATCGAAGACGCGGCCTTCCACGAGTCCGGCCTTGAAGGTGAAGGTGTCATTGGTTTTCGCGTAAGCAGTGAGCGCCTTTGCCAGAGCCACCGGGTCGGTGGATGTGTAGGCGATCGAGCACATGCCCTTGAGGCCTGAAACCAGCGGTTCCACAGGGGTGCCGGCGCCGGCGCGCTCGGCGAGCGTGTTCTTGATCACCTTGTAACGTCCGCCGGCCTGGCGGACCGTCTTGCGCAATTCGTAATCCTGCTCCACGGTGATCTTTGCAAAGCCGGCTACGAACAGATGCTCGGCCGACTCAAACACCTGGTGAAGCGCCTGAATGTCTTCCTTTTTTTCCGGTTTCTTCTTCATGGTTGCCTCAGTGTGTCTATGCGATTCGAAGGTTGAACGGCGTCACATCCAGGCCGATACCGGGCCCCATGGTGGAACAGACCGTAACGCTGCGCACATACTTGCCCTTGGCCGCGGCAGGCTTTGCCTTGACCACGGCGGTGATGAGAGTGTGCGCATTCTCCAGAAGTTTGTCGGTGGCAAAGCTGATCTTGCCGACGGGGGCGTGCACAACGCCGGTCTTGTCGACACGGAACTCCACCTTACCGGCCTTGATCTCCTTCACCGCTTTGCCGACATCGGCGGTAACGGTGCCTGTCTTCGGGTTCGGCATGAGGCCGCGGGGGCCGAGCACCTTACCGAGTTTGCCGACCGAGCGCATCATGTCCGGCGTGGCGACGACGGCGTCATAATCGGTCCAGTTCTCGCCCTGGATCTTCTGCACCATGTCGTCTCCGCCGACGAAATCGGCGCCGGCCTCCTCGGCTTCCTTCACCTTGTCGGCGCCGGCGATGACCAGCACGCGGATGCTTTTGCCGAGTCCGTTGGGAAGAACGACGGTGCCGCGCACCATCTGGTCGGCGTGCTTGGGATCGACGCCGAGACGCATGTGGACCTCGACCGTCTCGTCAAACTTGGTGAACTTGATCTTCTGCACCAGCGGGACGGCTTCTTCGAGCGAGTAGTCGCGCTTTTCCACTTGACGCGCGGCGGCAGAGTATTTCTTTCCTGGTTTTTGTGCCATGCTGTTGAATGGTCCTAACGGCGAACACTCTCGAGTCTTTCAACCCGGCGTCCGCCTCCCAATTGGATGATCGCCTTGGAAGACGAAGAATTATTGTAGCACAGGGAACGCCGGGTTGCGCTCCGCTTGCCGTGGATGCCTCCCTACGCACCAGGGGCAGCCCAAACGTAACCGTCAAGGGCGCACTTTCGGGTCTCTATCCGGACCAGCCGGGCACCGGAACCTACTCCATCCATTCCGATTGCACGGGCACGTTTACGGTGAACCTTCCCCAAGTGCCTGCGCCGCTGATGAACCGCATCGCGCTGCTGCGTCGTGGCAAGGAGTTCCGCGGCGTCGTGGTCTCCCCGCAAACGCTCATGATCGGCGTTACCGCGGCCCGTGTGAACTGAGCTTCGAGCTACCATGGACAAAATGACAACAAGCCGGCGACGCATGCTTCAGCGGCTTGGCGGGGCCTGTTTGCTCAGCGCGGCGAGCGCCCTAGGGCAAGACGACATCGCCATCATCTGGGCCGATTTTCTGGGATGGCTGAAATCGGCGAAACCATCGCAAGATCCCGGAGTCCTCATCAGGGGCTATCGGAGGCATCTGCTCGAGCGCGGCGTACCGGACCAGGAAGCGGGCAGCCGCATCGCGCGGATCATGGAACGGATGCGCACCAACTCCGATGGCTGGCGGCAGATCTTCAATAACATCTATGCCAGTGCAGACGGCGGTTTCAGCACTCGCCCAAACGCTTTGCTTGTATCGGCCGTCGAGAACCGCACACCCGGCAAGGCGCTGGATGCCGGCATGGGACAAGGACGAAACTCTATCTTCCTGGCGGCAAAAGGCTGGCAGGTCACCGGCTTTGATATCTCCGACGGCGGCATCCAGATCGCTCAGAAGAATGCCGCTTCCGCGGGTCTCAAGATCAACACCATCGTCGCCGACGGGGCGCATTTCGATTATGGGTCGTCGCGATGGGACCTGATCGTCATTACCTACGAACCGTTTCCTGTCTCTGACCCCGGCTCTGTACAGAGAATTCGCGATGCGCTCCGCCCGGAAGGATTCTTGGTGGTGGAAAGCTTCGCATCCGATGAAGGCACGGCTGGGCGCAAACCCGTGGATATCGATCCCGCACGCCTGTTGCGAGCCATGCTGCCCCTGCGGATTCTGCGATTGGAGGACACCGTCGACATCGCCGATTGGACACTGGAGAAAGCCAGGCTCGTGCGGCTGGTGGCCCAAAAGCCGTGACTCCCAGGCAGGCAACTATTTGCCAAGCACACTGGCGGCGTCGATGGCGGCCGCCATGGCGAGTTTGTGATCGTTATTCCAAGGTGGGCCGACGGTTCTGCGGACTTGGCGGAAGTGATCCCCGATGTCCTCGACGTGCAGCGCCTGGCTAGCGAGGTCAAACACCTTCTTCGTGTCGTACCAGTGAACGAGCCAGCCGCGCGCTACGGCGGCAGCGGAGAGAGCCTTGCGGTACATCACCCAGTCGGCGATGTTCTGCGCACGGTAATTGGTGATCCGCTCGGCAATGGTGGGCGGAAGCGGCGGGCAATGGCGAAGGGCGATGCCGCCAATCTGGGGCACCGATTTCGCGACGGCATCCAGAGCAACGGCTGAATGCTGCTCCGCGGAAACACGCACGCGTTCGATCAGCGCCACAGCCTGCTCCAGCGGGAGCCGCTGGGCTTCCTGGTGATGAGGAATCTTCGGCAAGCCCTCGCCGATGAGTTCCACGCGGCGGCGGTCGAGCAGCGTTCCGTCAGCCGCCGCGGTCACCAGCACAGCCCAGCCGCCGTGATCGGAGACGCCGACGATTGTGCGATTGTCTGACACCTTGAGGAAACTTTACCACAGGGAGCGGATGGAAAGCGCGGTCTGCTAATCTCTAGTAGAGATTAGGAGATTGCCCGGTTGGGTCCGTTAAACATTTCAGTCAAAGGCGAATACGCTCTGCTTGCGTTGCTGGATCTGGCAATGCAGAAGCCGGGAGAGCCGGTGAAGATCGCAACGATCGCCAAGCGGCAGAAGGTGCCGCAGAAATTTCTGGAGTTGATCCTGGCGGGGCTGAAGCAGGGCGGATTCGTGGAGTCGCGGCGTGGAGCCGAGGGCGGCTACATGCTGGCGAGACCGGCCGAGACGATTACCGTCGGCGATGTCTTGCGTTACGTGGAGCAAGGGCGGGGTACACGAGGTTCGGCGCGCAGGCGCGGGGAGAACGCCTTTACGGCCATGTGGGGAGAGGTGGAAAAGGCAGTGAGCGCGATTCTCGATCAGCGGAGCTTCGCCGAGCTTGCGCGCGGCTGGCAGGACAGACAAACGCAGTGGGTGCCGAACTGGGAGATATAGGATAGAGACAAGGATAAGGATAAGGAGACAGGATTGTTTTTCGAAGATAATTCGCTGAGCATCGGCAAGACGCCGCTGGTGAGATTGAACCGGGTGACGGGCGGCGCCCCGGTGACCATTCTGGGCAAGGTGGAGGGACGCAACCCGGGCTATTCGGTGAAGTGCCGCATCGGCGCGTCGATGATCTGGGACGCGGAAAAGCGCGGCCTGCTGAAGCCAGGCAAGGAGATCATTGAACCCACCAGCGGTAACACCGGAATCGCGCTGGCGTTTGTAGCGGCTGCGCGCGGCTACCCGATCACGCTCACGATGCCGGAGACGTTTTCGATCGAGCGGCGTAAGGTTTTGCGCGCCTTCGGGGCAAAGCTGGTGCTGACCGACGGCATGGCGGGCATGAAGGGGGCGATCCAGTTCGCCGAGGAGGCGGTCGCCAATGAACCGAACCGGTTCGTGCTCCTGCAGCAGTTCAAGAACCCGGCCAATCCAGAGATTCACGTGAAGACCACGGGACCGGAAATCTGGGAGGATACAGGCGGCAAGATCGACGTGCTGGTGTCGGGCATCGGCACCGGAGGCACCATCTCCGGCGTCTCGCGCTTCATCAAACAGGTGAAGGGGAAGAAGATCGTTTCGGTTGGCGTGGAACCGGAGGCAAGTCCGGTGATCACGCAGACACGGAACAAAAAGCCGCTGAAACCGGGCCCGCACAAGATTCAGGGCATTGGCGCAGGGTTCATCCCGGACACGCTTGATCTTTCCGTAGTGGATCGAGTAGAGACGGTATCGAACGAAGAATCGATGGAAATGGCGCGAAGGCTTTCCTGCGAGGAAGGGATCCTGTCGGGAATCAGCTGCGGAGCGGCCGTATCGGTTGCGGTGCGGATCGCGAGAGAACCGGAAATGAAGGGCAAGTGCATTGTGGTGATCCTGCCCGATTCGGGCGAGCGCTACCTGACCTCACCGCTTTTTGATGGAATGTTCAACGACTAGGGGGGAGAAAAAGGAAAAGCGGGCGCCATTATTGGGTGATGAGGGGTGAGTGGCGCCCGCTGTCGTAACGGGGATGCTGTAGAAACGTTTTGCTCCCAACGAAGGTTACGCATTACATTCTTTTAATCAAAACGGGCAGAATCGTCTTGACAAGGAACGAAAACAAGCGTTATTCTAGAGGCGAACAAAAAGCGAAATATGGAGACCAACATGTCCTCCTCCCATCTTTTCGTTGGTGTCGCCGGCTGGGAGTTTCCCCACTGGCATGGAGTGGTTTACCCCAAGCCATCTCCTCGAGGCTTCCATCCCCTGGATTTTCTTGCCGATCGCGTGGACGCCGTCGAAATCACGTCGACGTTTTACCGATCGCCGCGGCCAGAGTTGGTCCGGCTATGGGCGGCCAAGACGGCCCATAACGGTAGCTTTCGCTTTACGGCGCGGCTGCACCGCGCGTTCACCCATGAGCGGAATCTGGACGCAAAGCACGTGAAGGAGTTTATTCAGGCCCTGGACCAATTGGGAGATCGGCTCGGGTGCTTGCTGATGCAGTTTCCGTACGCTTTCCGGTTCACCGAAGAGAACAAGGATTTTCTGATCAGGCTGCGGCGCGCTTTCCACATGTTCCCGCTGGTGGCCGAGTTGCGGCACAGCTCTTGGACATGCCCGGAGGGAATGGGGACGTTGATTGACTACCATGTAGGGTTCGCCAATCTGGACCAGCCGCAGAAACACGGGGCAACGGCTCCGGGGTCCTATTTGACCTCCGCGGTGGGTTATGTGAAGCTGCATGGGCGTGAGTGCGGCGCCGCGCATGAAATGTACGATGACCGCGAGGAGCGGGCGACGGGCAACCGTTATCTGTACACCCTTGTGGAGTTGACGGAATGGAAGAGCCGTGTTGAGCACTTGCGGCGGTTTGCCGAAAACTGCTACGTGGTGTTCAACAATGACGGGGCCGGCAAATCGGTGGTCAACGCTTTACAGATGCAGGGTCTGCTGAGCGGGTGTGAGACGTTGCAGGAAGCAGCGAGGTCGGCGGCGGGCGCGCGTTCACCGCGCCCGCACCTGTTTTCCAGAACGGCCGCGTGAAGCTTATTCGAAGCCGTCCACCTTGGCGCCAATGGAGGTCTTCCACTCGGAAGGATTCTCCGGGATCGCCTTTCCTCCGGGCATTATCTCCCGCAGATCGGCATAGGCGTGGAGGTCAGGGGTAGGATTCACAAGAAAGCCGAGCGCATCGGCCAAGCGGGAAGACCAGTAAATGCAGGCGGTAAGGGATGAGTGGTCATCGGCAGGCTTTTCGTGGTGGCGTGCGGCAGCCTGCTGGATTTCCTCGGGGAAGTTCCATTGCTGAGCCAGCCAAGCGCCTGCTTCGCAGTGATCGACATCGAACTGAGCGCGCTCGACGGTGCGAATATCGAAAGCATTCTCAGAGCCGACGACGAGCATTTCCGAGTAGGCTTCCGGATAGTTGACCATAAGGCCAAGCAGTCCGATGTCGTGGAGCAGCCCGGCCGTGTAGGCGCCGTCGGGATCGAGCTTCATGTGGCGAGCCAACTGCTCAGCCACCAGGGCGGTGGCAAGGGAATGACGCCAGCATCGACGCAAGGCGGCGATGCGCAGCGCCGATTTCAGGTAAGCGCCCATGGACACCGCCATGGCGAGGCTTTTCATCTGGTCAAAACCGAGCAACATGACCGCATGCTGGAGGCTGCCCACCTGGGAACGGAACCCGTACAGGGCCGAATTGGCGCGGCGCAGCAGCTCGGCGCTGAGCGCGGCGTCGGAGCGCAGCAGGTCGACCAGTTTATTCACCTGGGTGTCGCTACTGGAAAGCAACTGCAGCAGCTTAGTGGTAATGGACGGAAATGCGGGCAATTCTCGTAAGGCCCAAGGCTTGGTTTCGGGAACGTCGGTCAGCACGGCCGACATAATTCACCTCTCTTTCCACGTATCGGGCGACGAGCGGTATTTTTTGGCTTTTTCCAGGCGCGCTATCATCTTCTTAATGCATGCCTAGCGCGCCCCCCAGCCTAGTGCTGGCATCGGCCTCGCCGAGAAGGTCGGCGATCCTTGCCGCTGCGGGAATTCCCTTCACAGTGCGGACATGCCCGGTGGAGGAGGCGCGACGTCCGGGCGAGCTCCCCAAGCACTACGTACTACGCTTGGCGGAAGCCAAGGCTCGTGCCGTGCGGGCGGATAGGAACGAAGTGATCCTGGCGGCTGACACCGTGGTTGTAGTCGGCGCGGGAGAGGCGGCCCATATCATTCTGGAAAAGCCGAGGGATGAACAGGATGCCTGCCGAATGCTACGGCTGCTTTCCGGCCGCAAGCACGAGGTCATCACTGGGATCTGTCTGTTGAGCAACGGCAAGGCAATTCTGGACACGGAAACTACTACCGTACATTTCCTGCCGCTTTCCGATGCCGACATCCAGGGCTACGTGAACACAGGCGAGCCGGCCGACAAAGCCGGCGGCTACGCCATACAGGGACGCGCGTGCCGTTTCATCCAGCGGCTGGAAGGCTGTTATTTCAATGTCGTGGGACTTCCGGTCTCTCTTGTCTGGCAGCGCCTGCAGCAACTGAAGCAAGGGGGCTAGATCTTGACCTTCGGGTGAAGCTTGCGTATCCAATTCACAAACGCTTCGGGAGCTGCCATTGTGGACAGCCGGCTTTGCCGCACCAAAGCCCAGTCATTGAACTTCCCGCTTTGCTTGATTTCGCCGAGCGTAATTCCTGGCTCGAGAAAACAGGCGAAGCCAAGATCGATAACGGTCAACTTGGCATCGCTGGGGTCCGGCCTGGGATCGGAGAGCACATCGGCCAAGCCAACCACACGCGACTCGCCGCCGCTGTGATAAATGAAGATCCTGTCGCCCTTTTTCATCTGGCGGATGGCTTTGAGGGCCTGTGCATTGCGAACGCCATCCCAAACGGTACGTTTCTCCAATGCCAGCTGCTGGATAGAGTAGGTGGAAGGTTCGGTTTTGGCGAGGAAATAAGCCATGGTGACTGTATGGAGGATATTGTGCCACGGAATCGGATGGGACTTTCGTACGGGGAATACCAGCCGGGGTTGTGGGAAGCACTAAGGCAATCGGGCCAGATGCTGGCTGCATGAGCGTGATGTAGAATGAAGAGTGTTGGGAGGATTACGGACTTTGATTGGGCATTACATGAAACAAATTCTGTGGATTGTGGTTTGTGTCTGTGTTGCCGCGATGAAGCTGTCCGCGCAGGCGGTCCCGGCGGCCCGGCCCCAGCAACAGGAAACCGAGCCGAAACCTGAAGCTCCACTAAGCGAACCCAGCGGTGTGTCGGCCGTGGATCCGAAGGTGTACAAAATCGGGGCGGAAGATGTACTGCGGATCAGAGTATGGAAGGAGCCGGAATTGGGCGGAGACGTAGCGGTGCGGCCGGACGGGATGATTTCCGTGGATTTGGTCGGAGAAGTGCAGGCCAATGGACTGACGCCGGAGCAGTTGACGCAGAAGCTGAAGGAAGAATACGCCAAGATCGTCAACAATCCTGTGGTGATGGTGTCTGTACAGGCGGTTCGGAGCAAGAAGTACTATTTGACCGGGAATATCCTGCGGACGGGGCAGATTCCGCTGGTGGTTCCGACAACGGTGCTGGAGGCGCTGAGCATGGCAGGCGGGTTCACCGAGTTCGCCAACAAGAAGAGGATCATCATTCTGCGAGGCGACAAGAGATTATACTTCAACTACAACGATGTGATTGAAGGCAAGAAGATGGAACAGAACATCTATTTGGAAAACGGGGACTTCATCATCGTCAAGTAGGCGGCGAGACGGCAGTGAGAAGTGAGCAATGAGGGAGGGAAGCGATGAACGCAACCACTGAATCAGGCGATTTTCGGCGCCGTCCGATGGACATGGAGGATTACCTCACCGTTGCGCGCCGCAACATCGGGTGGTTTCTGGCGCCGGCCCTGGCGGGGCTGGTGGTTTCGATCGTGGTGGCATTTTTCTGGCCGAACACCTATCTTTCGGTGGCATCGATCCGGGTTCTGCCGCCGCAGGTGCCGCAAAGCTACGTCCAGACCAACGTCACGGTTCAAATGGCAGACCGTATCAACGCGATGCAGCAGACGATCCTCAGCCGGAACACGCTCACCAATATCATCCAGACCTATGACTTGTACCGTCAAAAGAAGGCCCGTGTACCGTTTGAGGACATCATCGAGGAAATGCGCAAGGATATCGTGATCAGCGGCCTGCAGAACATCCCCGGCAGCGAGCAGCTCGGCACTTCGGCGTTCCGCATCGGCTTCTTCTACGAGAACCGGTACGTGGCGCAGAAGGTAACGCGAGACCTGATGACGCGATTCATCGATGAGAATACGCGTGAGCGATCCTCGCAGTCGCAGATGACGACGCAGTTTCTGCGGGAGCAATACAACCAAGCCAAGGCGAACCTGGACAAGATCGAGCAGCATCTGACGCAATTCAGGCTGACCAACATGGGGCGGCTTCCGGATCACATGCAGTCCAATGTGCAGCAAATGACCGGCCTGGAAGCGCGCGTATCGGCGCTGAACGCCAACGTCAGCCGGGTGAACCAGGAGAAGCTGATGCTGGAGTCGGATTTGCGAGGGCTGCGCGAGAAGCTGAACGTCGCCAGGAAGCTGGCCGCGCCAGATCCTGTTACGGGCAAGACGACGGGGATCAGAAATGAGGAGCTGGAGCGGCTGGAGAGTGAAGTATCGCAGCTGGAGCGGCTGCTGGAGCGGATGTTGGAGCAGTACAAGCCAACCTACCCGGACGTGCAACGGCTGCAGATCCGCCTGCAGGCGGTAAAGAAAGAGCGCGACGCGATGCTCGACAAGGTGCAGGCGGTGAGGGAAACCGCATCAGCCAACTCACAGCCGGAGCCGGTGCAGCGCGTGACCCCGACTGCGGCGCGGGAGATCGCCGACATCGAGGGGCAGATCCAAAAAGTGCAAGCCCATATCCGCGCGCGCGACGTGGAGGTGGAGCGGTACGTGCGCGAAATCCACGATGCGGAGAAGAAGCAAACCGAAGTGCAGCGGCGGATTGAAGTGGGCCCAATCGGTGCGCAGCAGCTTTCCGAATTGACGCGTGATTACGAACTGGCCAAGCGGCGGTACGACGAACTGCAGGACCGTGTGCAGCGCTCGGAGATGGCAACGGATTTGGAAAACCGCAAGCAGGGAGAAACGCTGGAGGTGCTGGACCTGCCGTCGCTGCCGGAGAGTCCGACGGATCCGAAGCGGGGGGTGATTGTTCTTGTCGGCGTGGGTCTGGGCTTTGGACTGGGCATCGTGCTGGTGGCGGTGCGGGAGTTGAAGGACACGTCATTGAAGACATTGAAGGATGTCCGCTCCTACACGGAGTTCAACGTGCTGGGAAGTGTTCCGTTGCTGGAGAACGACCTGATTGTGCGCCGGCGCAAGCGGGTGGCTGTTCTGGGCTGGGCAACCGCCCTGCTGTTAAGCACGATCGCCATCTCGGGCTCGATATACTACTACTACGTAACCAAGGTGTAAGGAAACTCATGAGCAGAGTACACGACGCATTGCGAAAGGCAGAACGCAGTGGAACCCCGTCTGCTGGAGGGGCCGCGACCAGTGTGGCAACCCCTGCGTCTCCCGATCCCACCACCCTGCATGGTCTGCTGGAGCAGATTGGAGAAGTGGATTGGGATCCGGCGGAAGAGGGACACCTCATTGACGCCGAGAAGCCGAACCAGGCGCCGACGGAGGAGTTCCGCAGCCTGCGTACGCGGGTGAACCATCTGCAAGGCTTGCAGCCGCTGCATACGCTGGTAGTGACCAGCCCTTCGCCGGCGGAAGGTAAGACGTTCACCGCCGCCAACCTCGCCGTAGTGCAGTCTCATTTGCAGCACAACCTAACGCTATTGGCCGATTTCGACTTCCGCCGGCCGACGCTGCACAACCTCTTCAAGATCGACCGCAGCCCCGGGGTCACCGAGTACCTGCAAGGCAAAGCGAGTCTGCCGGAGATCATCAAGCGCGTCAAGGGAACGAATCTGTATTTGATGCCCGCCGGCGGCGCCGTTCTGAATCCTTTGGAACTGCTGAACCTGAAGGAAGTGAGAGTGCTGCTGGAAAGGCTGCCGACGGTGTTCAACTGGGTGATTCTGGACACGCCGCCGCTGCTGTTCGCGGCCGACGCCAATCTGCTGGCGACGATGACCGATGGCACGCTGCTGGTGGTGCGGCTCAGCCAAACGACGATCGACACGGTGACACGCGCCATCCAGGGCATGAGTCACAACAACGTGATCGGTGTTGTGGCCAACGGAGCCAGCCGCAGCGAACTGTACAGCAAGTACAGCTACTATCAGAGCTACTACTACGGCAAGGACGACGAGGGGGAAGGTGAGGGATTGCAGGCTGAGACAGAAGACGCCGTGGTTGAGGAAAAGCAGGACCAGCGGTAACCCGGGCGGCGTTTGCCGCACCATCCACATCGATGATCCTGGTTCGTTTCCTACTGGCTGCTATCTGCCTTGCCGGCGCGCTGGCCGGCGCACAGTTGAAGAACTGGAGCCGCCGCCACAATCTCACCTTGCTCGAATTTGAATCCGGCCGAGGGGAGCTGGAATGGATCACCAGTTCCACGTTCCGCTTTCAGCGCTGTCCCACGGCTAGTTGCCCCAGCCGGCCGTCGACGGAGGAGAGTGTTGAGTTCTCAGTGCGCCGGGACAAAACGGGCATCGAATGGCGCACAGTCTACCTGGAAGTAAGGCTGGACGCGGGCAGCGGCGCAATTTCCGTTCATACGCGCGAGGGGAAGCCACTTCTTCTGGAGGCGGCGGCCAAGTCTCTGTTCGCGCGTGAGGTGCTGGAGGCGGAGCGGCTGTACGGACTCGGCCCCCATACTCGAGCGGCCGTGGATCTACGGGGATCGAAGATCTCCTCCACCCGGCCACTATTGATTTCGAGCGCCGGCTTCGGCCAGTACTTCCCTGCCCCGGCGGACTATGAATTCGATCTCGCGCACTCCGATCCGAAGCAGATTCAGGTCAGTGCACCCTTCGCGCGGCATTTGGAGTATTTTTTCTACTACGGACCCGCGCCAAAGGAGATCCTGGAGGAACACCGGAATGTGGCTGGAGTTGTGGGCCCGGTGGACGCAAGGTTGCTCGATGTTCGCACACCGGAAACGCTTCCCTCATTCGCCGTCCCGCTAACGACTCTGGCCCAGATTCCGCATGCAGGCTTCAGCGGTATGCCGCTACCGGCTTATCCGCTACGTATTGCCGCAGAATCGGCGATCGGGCCATTTCTTCCCCTGCTCTACCGGGAAGATGAGGAACTGCTGCCGGCAAGCGTGGTGGTAACGCGGCGGCGGTTCAGTCCCTTCCTCCACACCTATCTTCAAGAGGCGCGTGACCGCGGTCTGCCGGTGCTTCGAGCTTTGCCGATGCAGTATTCGCGCGATCCGGAAGCAGCGCGTCATGGGACGCAAATGATGGCCGGCGACGAACTGCTGCTTCCCACCTCCGATTCCCTTTACCTGCCGATGGGCTTGTGGACCGACCTTTGTTCCGGAGAACGCTTCTCCGGCCGACGTGTCATCGCCGTCGAAATCAAGCAACATTGCCCCGTGTTTGCCCGCAACGGTTCGATCGTCCCCGTCGATGCCGGCACACATATGGAGCTGCACTATTTCCCGAGGTTGGGCGCTGAGTTCTTCCTCGCCGAATCGGGCAGCCTGTATTCGCAGTTCCACGCGGCGCCGGCCGGCGACTACCTTCGGCTGGAGATCGAATCCAAGGCTGCCCGCGAATACGAATGGGCAGTTCATCACGTCAGCGCGCCGGTGGAGATCTCCCCGCGCCGCGCGCATCGTTATGAACACGAGAAGGGCGAGCTTCGAATCCGGATGCAGGTACCCGCCCGGTCAACTTCGATCCTCAACATCTCGTTGAAAGAGCCGTTGTAGAAATCCTTACTCATCCTTTTTCCGTTGCTGTTTCTTCTCCAGGTCCAGTTGCGGGATGCCGAAGTTGCCGCCGAGGTTTTTCAGTTGCTCCGGGTCGAGGGAACCGTTAATCTCCACCAGCGTCAACTCTTTCGGCTCGGCGGCGATCACCACCATGCCAAGAATCTGCTTGCCGTCGGACTTGATGTAGACCCCGGCATTATCGCCTCCCCTGCGAGACTGTACATCGACGATGGGAGTCCACTCCGGAGCGCGCAGCACGCTCCTGATCTTGTCCACATCGGCTTGCGAGTATTCGCCTTCTTTTTCAAACTTCAAGCTCTTGACGTAGATGCCCTTCAAGCCGCCGAGCATCTTCTTCACGCCGGCCTCGCCGGGCTTGTCCGGAGAAAGGGCCTTGCTTGCAAAGCCCAACATCGTGCCGTCGAGGGTCACATTGACCGACTCCACCGCTTTGGGCAACAGCTTCTCCCAATCGATCAGCGAGCGTAGCTCTTGCGCCGCCGCGCTGCACAAACCAATTACCGCCGCCAAAATGTACAGTCTGCTCATTCCCATCTCCTCGATCTCAGATTCTCCAAATGACTTTCCACCAGGACCAGTTTTTCGGCCGTGATTTCCAAGGCCTGCATCAGCTCCTGCTTGGCCTGCTCACTGCGGTAGCGCTGATACTCAAGCCTGCCGCCCAAAACCAGCAGCGTCGCCGCAATGGCGCCTGTGGCCCACCAGGCTAGCCTCGGCTTGCCACGCCCGGTGACGCGGCGGATCACACGATCGGTGAAACCCGCGGACGGCGGCTGGCGCCGCAACAGCTCTTTCAGGTGAACTTCCATTTCTTTCATCGTACGGCTTCCTTTTCCTGGCGCTGCATCTTTGCCCGCAGTAATGCCAGCGCACGGTGCAGGCAACTCTTCACGGTGCCGACGGGGATGCCAAGGATTTCAGCGATCTCGGCTGGTTCGAGCTCTTCCTGAAAGCGCAGCACCACCACCATGCGCGGACGCGGCGGTAGCCCTGCCACCAGCCGCTCCAGTTTGCCGGACAGAATAGGGTCGCTCTCATTGGGCGCCGCAGCGGGCTCCGGCACCGCCTCCAACGCCACCGGGCGGCTCAACTTCGCCTGCCGGACGCGGTCAATCGAGCGGTGCGTGGCCACCTTGCGCAGCCAGTGAGTCAAGTGGCGTGTGGATTCAATGGACCCGAGATTCCGGTACAGGTGCAGAAACACCTCCTGCGCCATATCTTCGGCCTGGGCGCGGTCCCGGAGGAAGTTCCAGCCGATGGAATAGACCATCGCCTGATGCTCGCGGACGAGGCCGGCAAATGCCTGCTGATCGCCTGTTCGCGAAAGCTTCAGAGCGGCGGTAAGGTCCAAGGTGGCTGTCAGCATCGGGCCTTCATTGTCTTTATACGAAGGAGCAGCTCCGGCGGTGGCATAATTTTCACCACCCAGAGGAGAATCTTCTACAGTCTATAGAGTAGGAACAGAGGAATGCAGCGTTGGATCATGTGGGGGTTGATGACGGCGGCGCGGATACTAGCCGTCCCTCTTCAGCCTTGCCGGTAGTGCCAGCGCCAGGCACCCTCGATAATTGCCTCCAGCGAAGGAAATCGCGGCGCCCATCCCAGCTCCGAGCGGATCTTATCGGAGCTGGCAATCAAGACGGCGGGGTCGCCCGGCCGCCGCGCCTCTTCGATCACGGGAATGGGATGGCCGCTCACTTTTCTAGCGGTTTCGATCACCTGCCGGACGCTGAAGCCGGAGCCGTTACCGAGATTGTAGACAAGTTTCTCGCGCACATCGAGCGCCTCGAGCGCCAACAGGTGGGCCGAGGCCAGATCCGCGATGTGAATGTAATCGCGCACGCAGGTGCCGTCAGGTGTAGGATAGTCGGTTCCGTAAATGAGAGCGTGGGGAGCTTTGCCAAGGGCGACACCCAGGATTCTGGGAATCAGGTGCGTTTCCGGCTGGTGCGCTTCGCCGTGATCCTCCAGGGCTCCGGCCGCATTGAAGTAGCGGAGGCTCGCGTAACGCAACCCGTGGCAGGCGTGCATCCAGGCCAGCATTTTTTCCACCAGGAGCTTTGATTCCCCATAGGCATTGGTGGGCGAGAGCCGAGCTTCTTCGGTAATGGGCGTGCGTTCCGGGTTCCCGTACAGAGCAGCGGTGGATGAGAAGACAATACGTGCGACGCGATGCCGCAGCATTGCCTCCACGAGGTTGAGCGTGTTGGCAGAGTTGTTGCGGAAGTACTTCTCGGGCAGCGCCATCGATTCGCCGGCCTCGATGAAGGCGGCAAAGTGGAGAACCGCATCGAAGGCCCCCGCCGCCAAGACGGCATCCACGGAGGGACAGTCTGAAAGATCACCCTGGACGAATTCGGCGCCCTCGGGAATCGCCTTCCGATAACCGTTGGACAGGTTATCGAAGATGGTCACGCGGTGACCGGACTCCAGCAACAGTCGCGAGACGGCCGCGCCGATATAACCGGCCCCGCCGGTCACAAGCAGCTTCATTCTGTTTTAGTCTAGCGGGAGAAAGGAGATGACGTATTTGCCTGGGCGGCGCAACTGGATCTTCAGCTTGTCGCTCACAGCAAGATTGCCTCGCAGAGTGAGCGTGTAGTGGCCGCGAACGATCTCAAATACGCGCTCGGCCGGGCTCTTGGTTTCCCTGCCGATATTGCGGATGCTGATCGGCACACCGCCTGTTTGCCGGGCCAGCGATTCGAAAAGGCCGCGTTCATAACCCAGCGCATAGAGCGGATAGATCGACACGCCGTTCTTGCGAGCCAGCTGGATCACGCTGCGCTCGCCGACCCTGCTATTGCCTTCCAGCCCGGAAGTGAGCAGCAGGACAACGCGGCGCAGCGTGGCGTTGCGGAAAGCTTCGTCCATGGTTGCGTAGAGGGCATCCAGCACGCGGGGATCGTTTCCGAACTTGAGCGAAGCCAGCGCCTCCAGCAGCGCGTTGCGCGAGCTGGTGAAGTCCTGCGCGAGATTCGCCGAGGAGTCAAAGCTGATGAGCGCCATCTGCTCTTTGTCGCGAAGCTGGGCAATCATGTCCGCAGCCACCGGCTGGACCATGTGGCCAGCAAGGCTGGAGTCCACCAGCAGCGCCACGTCGACGGGCAGCGAGGCGAACTCGGCCATCTCGACATGGCGGGGGCTGCCGCCGTCCTGGACGTCGAAATCCGGCGCCTGAAGACCAGCCACCGGCTGATAGGTTCTGGATTCGACTACGGTCACCAGGACACGCGTCGCGGCCGCGAGCGGAGTGAACGCCGCTAAAGCCACAACCGCCGTCAACAGGAGGTTCATTCCGATTCCTTGTCGTTTCCTGCGACGACGCGGACTTTCACGCCCGTGTCCAACCGGTTCAACTGGCTGGTGGCCACCGTTTCACCGGATTGCAGGCCCTCGAGGATTTCGACCTGTTCATCGAACCGGTCGCCAATCTTCACCTCCCGTGCCTCAATCGAGCCATCCTCGACGACAAAAGCCTTGTTGGAGCCAAGCACGTAGCTCACCGCGCGCGCCGGCACCAGCTTGATGTTGTCCACTTTCTGCGTACGCAGGCGTGCCCGTGCATATGAGCCCGGTTTCAACGCTCCGGCCGGATTATCGATCAGGGCTTCGACGATAAAGGTGCGCTTGGTCTGGTCCACGGTGGGAGAGATGCGTGACACGCGGCCGACGAAATTGCGGTCCGCGTAGGCCTCCACGGAAACGTCGGCCAGTTGCCCGACCGCGGTCCATGGCGACATGCGCTCGGGAATCTCCAGACGGAGGCGTACCGGGTTGGTTTTGACTAGCACGAACAGCGGCGTATTGGGCCGCACATACTGCCCCATGGTGACCTGCCGCTCCTTGATGGAGGCATCAAAGGGAGCGCGGACACTGGTATCGCGCAGTTTCTTGCGCTGCAACTCCACTAGCGCCTTGAACCGCTCCACCTCCTGAATCAGGTTGCGCGTCTGGTTGCGCGTGGCGTCGAATGACGCTAGCATGGCGCTGTTCCGCGCGGCCGCCTGATCCAGTTCGGCCTGCGCGCCGATCTTCTGGTCCACCAGGTTGCGGATTCTCCGGTGCCGCTGTTCGGCTTCGGTGAGGTCCGCGCGGGCGCGGCGCACCTCCGGCGTGTCGTCTATATCGGCGACACGGTCCTTTTCGTTTTTCAGGCCGAGCCGCTCGAGAGATTGACGAAGCTGGGCCTCATTCTGGGCCAGGATGTAGCGTTGCTCCTCATCGGAGATGCGCACCAGCACTTGCCCCTGGCGCACGGAATCGCCGAGATCGCAGCTGACCTCATCGACGCGCCCTTCAATCTCGGCGCTGATGATGACTTCATCGAATGGGTACAGAGTCCCCACCGATTCCACAGTGCGCTGCATTTGCCGCGTCGACACGCTGGCGACGCGGACCTGTATCGGGCCTGTATCGGCTTTCTTTTGCGCGGGCGGCTGCTTCGAGCAACCGGTGAACAGCAGAGCAAGGCCCAAGGTGACGACCCCAAGATGGAACGGCATATGCCATTCATTCTATCCCGAGGCTGGCTTTGTGGCGGCGGCCAGTCAGGGTGCCCCGGCGTACAGTTTCATCTTCCGGTGAAGCGTCCTACGACTCACGCCCAGCAGTCCCGCCGCCTGGCGCTGGTTTCCACCGGTTTGCCGCAGTGCCTGTTCAATCAGCCGCCGTTCGGCCAGTTCCAGATTGCAGGAATCCTGTTGGAGAATACTGGAAACAGCCCCATTCAGGGACGAAAGAGAGGTGCTCATGCAGGAAGCACCTACGCTCAACTCCAGCGGAAGATGCTCCGGAGTGAGCAGGTCAGTGTCGACCGATGTCGCAGCCCGAATCACGATGTTGCGGAGCTGGCGCACATTGCCCGGCCAGGAGTATCGTTGCATGGCTTCCAGCGCCGACGGGCTCCAAGCGCAGCCAGACCTGATCTGTTGCAGAAAGAACTCTGCCAGCGGTCCGATTTCCTGCCGCCGCGCACGCAGCGGCGGAATCTCGATGGTCAACTGGCTGAGCCGGTGGACGAGGTCCTCGCGGAACTGGCCCTGAGCTACAGCCGTTTTCAGATCGCGATTCGTCGCCGCGACAATGCGCGCCGATACCGGCACCTTTCTGGATCCGCCGAGCCGGAAGTAGGCTGCCCCATCCAACGCGCGGAGAATCTTGCTCTGATTGCGGAGATCCAGGTCTCCGATTTCGTCGAGGAAGAGAGTACCTCCGGAGGCAAGCTCAAACAGACCCAGCTTTTGAGCCAGCGCCCCGCTGAATGCCCCTTTCTCATAGCCGAACAATTCGCTCTCAAACAGGTGCTCCGGCAGAGTGGTGCAGCTGACGTCGACCCACGGGCCCGGGCGGCGTGGGGAGAACTCATGAATCGCCCGTGCTACGAGTTCCTTTCCCGTGCCAGACTCCCCCGTAATCAGAACGATGGCATCGGAGGGAGCCAGGCGGTGCACCGCGGCCATCAACTCACGCATGGATTGGCTTGCAATGAGGAACGGGGTTCCCAAAACCCCAATCAGATCGGCATCGGAGGTGAACATAAAGGACCCGGAAGTGCTCCTTAGCCATTCTGGTATTGAACAGCGGAGGCATAAATGGGTGCAGACCTGAGCAGGGCCGGAAAAACCTCCTAGGATGAGCCAGAATGTCACCCAAGCGGGCCAAGATGGCACAACCCGGATAAGCGCGTCGAATCGGGTGGTTGAATGCGGCTGACACGTTCTCAGCCGGTTCCATGTGCCATATTGTCACCTAGCAAGGCCCAGGCAT
The DNA here is from genome assembly GCA_016871315.1 of Acidimicrobiia bacterium. GTDB lineage: Bacteria > Acidobacteriota > Terriglobia > Bryobacterales > Bryobacteraceae > VFZE01. The sequence goes on from VFZE01000042.1 coordinate 41,653, forward strand.
GGGCGCAGCTAGTGAGCTTAACTCATTGGGTAACAACTAGATGCAGACGTCGGCGGCGAATCCATCCCTTGGCATTTCGATTGCCCCTGATCCTTGCGGAATGGTACCTGCTTCTTGTGCTCGCGTCTCGGTGCGGTTTGTTCTGATCTGGTTGGCCGGATTCCTGGCCTGCCTTAGCCTGATAGGATTCTGGTTGAACTGGCAGCCCGAGGAACCGCTCAAGTTCTTCGTATATCTGTTGTGCGCGACGGCAGGGTCGGTGTGGAGACCAGCATCGAGCCGGCTCAAGGACACGCCGCCAATTAGTTTCGTTTTCCTGATGCTGTCGATCATTGAACTCGGCATGGGCGAGGTATTGGCGATCGGACTGGCCACGGCTATGGTGAAGGAACTGCCGCCACAGCGCACAACTCCCTCTCGCCCAATGGCTGCGCTCCGAATCGTGTTGGCACTGCTTTCGGTCCTGGTTGGCTCCGCTTTCTTCCGCTCTGGCTGGCTGCCAAACCAGCACGCAGGAGGACTGTTCGGTCTGGCGATGACGGGATGTTTGCTATACACGCTGGATACACTTCCGCTCGCGGGCATCCGAGCCTGGTCCAAACGCACACCCCTGTTTGACAACTGGGGGGAGTACCACGTTTGGTCATTTCCATATTACTTGGCTGGAACCAGCTTGGTGATTCTCCATCATTTTTCCCGCGAGTTGTGGACAAGCCATGGCGCCGTGGTGTTGATACCGCCCGCCTTCGTGCTTTACTGCACCTACTATGCCTACAAGGGAAGGCTGTCGGTGGACAGGACGAATCTGGAATCGGTCGAATCGCTGCATCTGCGAACGATTGAAGCACTCGCAATGGCCATCGAAGCCAAGGATGTGACTTCGCACGACCACCTACGCCGGCTGCAGCTGTACTGCCTGGAGATCGGCGGGGAAATGGGGATGAGCCAGGAGGATCTGGAGGCTCTGCGAGCGGCTGCGGTGTTGCATGACATCGGTAAGCTGGCGGTTCCCGAACACATCCTCTGCAAGCGGGGGAAGCTGTCGCGGGAGGAGTTCGAAAAGATCAAGATCCATCCGGAAGTAGGCGCCGAGATTCTGGACCGGGTGAAGTTCCCCTATCCGGTGGCAGAGCTGGTGCGCGCGCACCATGAAAAGTGGAACGGCGGAGGATACCCGAAACGGCTCAAAGGTGAAAACATCCCGCTTGGGGCCCGCATCCTGGCGGCGGTGGACTGTCTGGACGCGCTGATATCGGAACGGACATACCGCCCGGCGATGGGCCTGGAAGAGGCGATGGGCCGTATTGAGGCCGAGAGCGGAGTGAGCTTCGATCCGCGAATCGTCGCGTTGTTGAAGAGACGCTATAAGCAGCTGGAATCGGCCCTGCGCAGCCAAAACGGAAATGAGGTTGCAGCCCGCCGGGACCTGGATGCGGCGTCGGAAGCACCGCGGCGGGTGGCAAGCTCGGCAGCCGCCTTCAGCGCGAAGCCCGCATACCTTGACTCGATCGCTGCGGCGCGCCAGGAAGGACAGGTCATGCTGGAGCTGACTCAATTGCTGGGAAACTCCCTGCAACTGGAAGACAGCTTCCATGGATTGCATTCCGGCCTGAAGAGCATTCTGCCCTTCGATGGGATGGTCATCTACACGTATCGGGACGGCCAGCTCACTCCGCGTAATGGTTTCGGCGGCTGCTCGTTGACACAGTTGACGGGCCCTGTTCCGGCCGGCCGCGGGCTTGTGGGATGGGCTGTGGAAAATGGGAAGCCGGTCCTCAATGGCAATCCGTCAGTGGAGATGAGCGCCGCAACGCCGTTCCAGTCAGCTATGGTGGTGCCGCTTCCGGGAACGCAGGGCCCGATCGGGGTGATCATGGTCTGCCGCAAGCAGGCTCGCGCCTTCGACAAGGACAGTCTCCGGGTGGTGACGTCCGTCAGCGGCAAGCTCGGAGCCGTGCTGGAGAACGCTATGAAGTACGAACAGGCTTCGGCTTCTGCCACCACCGATTTCCTCACCGGCCTGCCCAATTCCCGTGCGCTGCATTTGCAGCTGGAGTCTGAGCTGTCCCGGGCCGCCCGCAACGGCACCTCCCTGGCCGTACTGGTGACCGACCTGGACGGGTTCAAGCTGGTAAACGACCGGTTCGGCCATCAGGAAGGCGACGCAGTGCTTTGCGCCGTATCGCATCACTTGCGGCAGGCATGCCGGGAATACGACTACGTCGCGCGTGTGGGAGGAGACGAGTTCGTGCTCCTTCTCCCCGGACTGGCGCGCGAAGACATCAATCACCGGATCAGCCATTTCAATCAAGCCGCTTCGGAAGCGGCCGGCAATGTCTGCCCGGACTCTCCCATCTCGCTGAGCGTCGGGCAGGCTTGGTATCCGGAGGACGGAACCGGCGCCGCCACTCTTCTGGAGATCGCCGATCAGCGGATGTACCGGGTCAAGGAATCCCGGCGGCGCCAGTTGGGCGAACCGCGCGGTTACGATTTCGACTGGATGGAAGCAGCCGGATAGGCTTCAACTTTCCGTCTTCTCGACCAATTTCTCCACCTGCATACTGTAGAGCGCCGGCGCGCCGTGCCTGTCGCTTTGAAAATAGATGCGCTGCGAATCTGGGCTGAATACGGGCGAAACGCTGGATGAGTCTTCACTCTTGTGCTCGCAAAGCGCCATCTCACGGCGCGCGGCGCGGAGCAGGATGAGCACGTAAGGAGAAGCTCTGCTTGCGCTGGCGCCGACAAACACGGAGGCATCGGAGTTCGGGGAAAACTGCACGAACTGAGTTGTTACAGCAATCAGCTTGTCCTCGCCCGTGTCGGGATTGATCTCCCGCAGACTAGTAGCCCTTCCCTGCTCCGCCGGGTGATTCAGGTAGAGGACCGTCCGGCCGTCCGGCGACCAGCGCGCCGCCCCGACTTTGCCCTCGGCGGTCTTCAGACGCAAGGTGCGGCTGCCATCCAGATGTGCCAGGTACAGCGTTCCGCTTTGCCCTTGATAGAGTACCGATGCGCGGCGGGGACGAGGCATCGGGTCGCGAATCGGCTCCGCGGCTTCGGCGAGAGGTGTCGCCGATCCTTTGGCTAGGTGCACAAGGCGTAGCCTGTTCCCCTGTTCGATGAGCAGTGCGGACGGGCCGTCCGCCGTCACGCTCATGCCGGAGCCCGGCTCGGAGCCGGAAGCAATCCGGTAGACTGGGCGCGGCGTGGTTCCCCGAACCGCGATCATCATCAGCGTACCCTGATCCAGATAGCAAAGGTTCCGCTCATCGGGGGTGAGGGTAAGAGAGGACAAATCCAGCGAGCCTGCCGAGGTGAGCTGCTGGCTGGCCCCGTTCCGCAAGTCCATGGCGTAGGCCTGCAATCCGTCCTCCCGCCGCGAGCCATACAATAGAAACCGGTCGCGCCGCGAGAAGATCTGATTGTAGGTGGAGGGCAGATAGCTGGGATGCGCCGGGTCGGTGAGGCGAACTACTTCAAACTCGGTGGCTGGGTCCGGATACCGCCGCCGTTCATCGGGAACGGTGCGCCTGCTGGCCAGCGCCGCCAGCGGAACCGCCTGTAACAAACCACGGCGCGTCCACCTCTGTTTTCCGGCGCAACCGGTTGACATCAGTTTCATCCTAGCACCGAACGCCGGAAGAGCCACAATTGCGGCAGCCGATTTAACGTGTGTGGCTGGTCTGGTAATGTTCCTTCAGCAGATCCAGTCCGAAATCGCCGGTAAACTCACGCCAGACGGTATGGGAATGATTGGCGCCGTTCTGCGTGTTGTCGTACTCCACGAGGAAGCTGGGCGATACGATGCGGTAATAATGCGGCGCTCCTTTTTCCCCGGGCCCGGCCCACGCGAAGTGGATGTTGTTTCCCGCCTTCTGGATCTTGTCCAGCCTGGACTGCGCCATTTCCGGCGGTACGTTATGGACGTATTCGCCCAACAGGTTCTTCAGCAGCTCTCTCTGCTTGGCGTTCATCTTCGAGGCATGCAGCCCGTCGGGTTGCCCCTCCAGCACGGCTTGGCGGGAAGCCTCTGTCAGAATGTCCTTGTAGGCCGTCTCCGTTACCACCGCCACTTTGCGCTGCTCAGGCGTCAACGACAGAAGCAGTTCCCGCGCCAGGTCCTCTTCTCTGCCCAGCACGCGGAGACCGGCGCGAGGACCTTCGCGCACCTCGTGGGGATTGGCGCCGAGAAAGGTGGGGCTTCCGGCAACCTTGCCCTTCACCACGGTGAAATGCAGGCTCACGTGGTGGCCTTCCATCCTGTAGCTCCAAGCCCCGGATTCGCTCGGTTCGCCGAAGACGCTGAAGTGGTATTTTTGCGGATCGCGCCGCCCCGCAGTGTCTTTTTCCATCACGCGGAGCACGTCCTCCAGGCTCATGATCTGCGCCACCTTGATGAAGCCGCTCTGGGTGAGCCCGGCGCTCAGCAGCGCCATCGCCAGACTCCGTTGCGCCGGGTTCATCTTGCCGATGATCAATCCGCGCCGTGGCCGGTTGTACCGCCGCGGAATGTCGTCAGTGGGAATGAAGTGCCAGAAGAGGCGCTCGTCCTCGTCTGTGAACTTGAACTGCACTTGGGCACGCTCTTCCGTGCTCAGCGAGGAAAGAAACGCATTCGCCGTTTGCGCCATCGTTGCGGCAGTGGTCCGTAAATAAGCGGTGGCTAGAAAAGCGAGACAGAACCCCGCCAGCAGGAGACGCCATTTTTTCTGAGTCACGGAAATGCCCTCCTTCGAGCTTTGATTTCAGCAGAAATCCGTTGAACACAGATAAGGATACACCGGTTTCCTAGTCCGTGTTGATCGGTGTTGTTCTCAATACACCCCCTAGGCTATTGACCGCTATGGCCACAAGTCCCACGGCGGCCGCGGATGCGCCAACCACCGCGCATACGGGCCGGTCTTGTGCCCGGTGATGGATTGTGCCCGGTGATGGATTTCCCCTTGTTTCCCCCGCTCTGCTAGCCTACCCTCATGCCAAAGCGATTTCTCATCCTGCTTGCCGTAACGGCTCTCCTTGCATTGCCCCAATCCCAGGAGCCCCCCGCCCATCAGAAACTCATCCCAACACTATGGGTACAGTCCGCCGTGGAATGGCAGGCATCCTGCCGGCAAACTTATCTCTCCGCCCGGGGTGCGCTGGATGAAGCCTTGCGCGATTCGCGCTGGACGGCCGAAATCTCCCCATCGTCCCTGGATCCGGTTCGCCTCGCCACACTCCCGCCGTCTGTCGTGCTGGACATTGATGAAACACTGCTGGACAACTCGCCGGGACAGGCACGCCAGGTGAAAGCCGGATCCGGCTTTGACCACAAGCTCTGGAATCAGTGGGTCTCGGAATCCAAAGCTCAACCCATCCCGGGCGCGCTCGATTTCTGCCGCTATGCCGCTTCGCGAGGCGTCACCTTGTTCTACATTTCCAATCGCGACGCCGCTCATGAATCGGCCACCCGCACCAACCTCCGCGGCCTCGGATTCCCTCTCCCGGACGGGCTCGACACCGTCCTCCTCCGAGGCGAGCGCCCAGAGTGGACCAGCGAGAAGTCCACCCGCCGCGCCCACGTTGCTCAGACGCACCGCGTGCTGCTGCTGATCGGCGACGATCTTGGCGACTTTCTCCATGGCGCTCGAACCACCGCCGCCGCGCGCCGTCAGCTAATCGCCCCTTATACCCAATTCTGGGGCCGAAAGTGGTTCATTCTTCCCAATCCATCCTACGGCAGCTGGGAGGACGCTCTCTTCACTCCGACGATTCCCACTGACCTTAACGAACAACTGCGCCGGAAGCTGACCGTACTCGACACGGCGCAGCCCTGAAAAGGGGGATTCCCATTGGGCAGGCTTATTGTATAATGTCTGTGTACATTATACAGTGCTCCTCCGCATACAGCTCGATTCCCATCTGCCGGCTTACCGCCAAATTGCCGATTCCCTTCGTACCCTCCTCGTCGACGGCTCCCTCCCGCCGGGCTCTCTTCTTCCGCCCGTCCGCCAACTCGCCCTCGATCTCAGCGTCCACTTCAACACCGTCGCCCAAGCCTACCGTATCCTTGCCGAAGAAGGCTGGCTTGACCTGCGCCGCCGCCGCGGCGCTCTGGTGCTGAAGCGCGATGCGCCAAAATCCCCGGACCCCGATTTCACCGCCTCCTTGCGCCGCCGGCTCCGCGAGATCGCCTGGGAAATGCGAGCGCAAGGCATCAGCGCAAAGGAAATCGCCCACGAGCTGCGCAGCATCGTCAAAGGCATCGAGTCATGACCTCATGGATCTTTCCCGCGCTTCTCATCAATTTCCAGGCAATCCTCTATCACGCACTGCCCCGCCTTTCACGCCCGGAATTCTTCTTCGGAGTTACCGTCGATTCGCACTACCTTGACAGTCCGCACGCACGCGCGGTTCTTACCAGATACAGAATCGTTCAGTGGCTGGCCGCCATGGCCGCCGCCGCCGTGCTGTTGCTCACCAATAGTCCGGACAAACGGTTGGCCGCTGCCCTGGGACTTCCCTCCGCTGTTCAATCCTTCGGACCCAGCCGTGGTTGTGGAAAAGCGCATGGGCGTCGGCTGGACGCTGAACTTCGGCAACTGGCTCAGCTGGCTTTTCCTGGCTGCCGCCGTGTCGCTGCCGTTACTTGACCGTCTGCTTCATTAGACGCTGATACTGCCGTAGCACTTTCTGCACATAGAGCTGCGTCTCGGTAAAAGGCGGGATCCCATTATGTCGCTCCACCGCCTTCACGCCCGCGTTATAAGCAGCCAGCGCCTTCCCGCTCTCCCCGTCAAATCGCACCAGCAAATCCCGCAAGTGACGCGCCCCGGCATCCACATTCTGCTCCACGTTGTGCGGGTCAGCCTCCAGAATCGCCGCCGTGGCCGGCATCAGCTGCATCACCCCGATCGCCCCTTTCGGAGACACCGCATCCACGCGGTAAGCCGACTCCACCCTGGCCACGCTGTGGAGAAACTCCGCAGGCAACCCCCACCTCTCGGCCGCCTGATCCAGCAGCGTCCGCGGGTCGGCCGTCTTCGGCCGCTCCATCACCGGTACGGGCTTCTCCACTACTATGTCCTCGGCAACCGCTTCCTCCTCCTCCACCGACAGCACTTCACCCAACAGAAGCTCGATCCAGCCTCCCCCTGTCTTCAGCTTGATTACCCCGTCCTCAACCAAGTGTCCTTCGACGGCCATGCGGAAGCCCGAACGTAGCAGCACCTGCTCACCCGCGAACGCGGCGCCGGCGGTCCAAAGGAAAAACAGAAACCTCACTCTGTTCATTATGACGCCGCTCAAGGCGCCGCCGTGCACTACATCATGGACTTTCGGTGCAGTAAAATCAAGAACCATGCTGGAGAACCCTCCGCCGGAGCAGGAACCGTCCTCTCCGCCTCCCGACCCCCCGCAGGAACCGGAGCCGAATCCGGAGCTGGCCACGCAGGCCGAGCCCGAGCTCGCGCCGGTGTCGCCCCCCCCCGCTCCCGTGACCATTCCCCCACGGCTGCAATGGCTGCTGCTGGCCTTGGTCTGTCTTTCTACTTTCGCTTTGCGATCCGTGTTCGCCTACCCATACATCTTCCGGCCAAACTTGATCAGCTTTTCGGAAACCGACGCCTATTACCATATGCGGCACGTCGAGCACATGCTTCACAACTTCCCCCACCGCATGAGCTGGGATGCCTTCGGCACTTTTCCCTTCGGACAGCCGGAATTCACCGGGCCCCTGTTCGACTACATCCTCGCGACTATCATCTGGATCGCGGGCCTGGGCTCTCCCTCCAAGCACCTCATGGAGGTAATAGGCGCCTGGTTTCCCGTCGTACTTGCAACGTTGATTCCGCTGGCCCTGTTCTGGCTCGGCCGCGCCATCTTCTCCCCCGCCGCCGGACTGATCGCGGGCGCTCTGACCGCCGTTAGCTCAGGCCATTTCCTCCGCATCGGCTCGCTTGGTTTTGTCGATCATCACGTGCTGGAGTCGCTGCTTGCCTGTCTCGTTCTGTTCGCCTATGCCCGAGCAATGGCGGAATCGACAGCCGAAAACGCCTCTGGCGCCAGACGTTGGACGCTTTGGTTCGCTCTGCTCCTGGGAGCCTACTTGCTCACCTGGGTTGCCGGCGCCTTGCTGGTGGCCATTCTGGTTGGCTGGACCGCGATCTCCTGCCTGTTCCGCCACTGGCGCAGAGAATCTGCGCTTCCTCTCGCCCGCATCCTGGTCCCGGCCTTGCTGATGGCCTTTCTCCTTCATTTGCCCGCTTCCCATATTGCCTGGGCACGATTCACTCAGGCCGCCCTGCTCGGGGGCGCTGCCGGCATCCTTTGTCTGACCCTATTGTCGGAGTATTTTCGACCCGCGCCCCGGTACAGCTTCTTCATCACGCTGCTCGGGATCGGTCTCGGCGTCTTCAGCCTTATCTGGTCGTTCTACCCAGCCCTGCTTGTGAGAGTCATTCTGCAGGTTGCGCGGATGGTTCCCTCCGGACCCTGGCGGACCATTAGCGAGCTTCGCCCTATTCTGCAAAGCTCCAACGCAGCCACGGTGGCGGCCATCTGGGACCAGTTCGGCGCCACCTTGTTTGTGGCCGCCCTTGTTCTCCTGTGGCTCGCCTTTAGCCCCAACCTGAAATCCATGCCCGGCCGCAGCCTCTTCCTCTTTTACAGCACCGTCATGATCCTGGAGGCCCTCGTCCAGGTCCGCATGACCTACTACGCCGTTCCCGCTGCAGCCCTGCTCGCCGCCTATCCCTGCGCTTGGGCATTGCAGGGCTCCTGGCCGAGACGCATCTTCGGAATCCTGTTGATCGGCGGCATGATCATCCCCGAGGTGCCAACCGCCATCGCGATACAGAAACTGCCCGCCGGTCCAAGCGAAGCGTGGTGGAAACTTGTCCACTGGCTGCGCGATAACACTCCGCCCCCGTTCCCCAACATGGACGCCTATTTCGCCAAATACGCAAGGTCCAGGCGAGAGTTCTCTTATCCACCCACCGCCTACGGAATCATGACCTGGTGGGACAACGGTCACCTGATCAACTACGGCGCCCATCGCATGCCCTCCGCCAATCCTCACCAAACAGGAGCCATTACCGCCGCCAAGTTCTACCTCTCCCAGACTCAGCCGGAAGCTTTGGAACTGTTGCGCAAAGTGGGTGCTCGATATGTCATCGGCGACCCCAGCCTGCTGATGATGCGAAACATTCGCGAGCATAAGGAAGTTTTCGACGGCACTCTCACCGGCGTGGCCTACTGGGCCGCGGAGAATCCGCGCCGTTACTTTGACGCGGTCAATCAGGAAGTCGTCGAAGGCATCACAGAGCCTATCGCCATCTACTACCCCGATTACTATCGCACGATGGCTGTTCGCCTCACCTTGTTCGATGGTCAAGCCGTTGTTCCAGCCAACAGCACCTGGGTGGTCCGCCTGAAAGAAACCAATTTGGGTGGGTTTGTGAAACTCGACCTCGACTTCTCACGCCAATTTGAAACCTACGAGCAAGCTGAGGAGTTCCGAGTTCAAAGCAACGATCCATCCCTGCGCATCGCGGGCCTGGATCCGTTCCGGACTTGCATCCCGCTGGAGAAACTCACCGCATTTTCCCGCGAGTATCAAGGCGAATCATCGGCTGCCGTCGACAATCAGCTGGTACCTGGCCTCTCGGTCTTCTACGTGAGTTCCGTTCCCGTGCAGTGATACAATTCTCTGCTTATGACCGGCAAGACTGACACCCACCGCCGCACGTTTATTCAAGGCGCCTCCGCCGCGCTCACCACATCGCTATTCACCTCGAATCTGAAAGGCGCCAACGACAGGCCCCGCATCGCACACATCGGCATGGGCCGCATGGGCCGCTCCAATCTCGGCATGGCCATGAAGCAGGAGAATGTGGAAAACGTCGCGGTTTGCGACGTGTATGAGCCGCATCTCAAACAGGCCGTCGAGATGACCCAAGGGACGGCGAAACCCGTGAAGGACTTCCGCGAGATCCTCGCCGACAAATCCATCGACATCGTCTGCATCTCCACGCCCGACCACTGGCACGCCTACATGACGGTCGAGGCATGCAAGGCCGGCAAGGACGTCTACGTGGAGAAACCCATCTGCGTCACCGTCGATGAGGGAACGAAAATGGTCCAGGCCGCGCGCAAGTACAACCGCGTTGTCCAAGCCGGCACCATGCAGCGCTCCGGCGTTCATTTCCAGAAGGCCGTCCAAATCGTCAAAAGCGGCGAACTCGGCCAGGTCACCTTTGTCCGCACCTGGAACTACGGCCTCATGACACCGGAAGGCATTGGTGCGCCCGCCGACGCCGAACCGCCCGCCGACCTCGATTGGGACATGTGGCTCGGCCCCGCGCCCAAGCGGCCCTTCAACGCTAACCGCTTCGGCGTCGACCCCAAGGCTTTCTCCCATTTCCGCTGGTTCTGGGACTACGCCGGCGGCATGATGACCGATTGGGGCGTCCACTGGCTCGACATCGTCCAGATGGCCTTCGATGAAGCCATGCCCAGCGCCATCACCGCGCTCGGCAACAAGTTCCGCCTTACCGATAATCGCGACACTCCCGACACGATCCAGGTCACCTACGAGTATCCCGGCTTCATCGCCACTTATGAAAATCGCTACGGCAACGCCAATTCCTTCATGGGCAAGGGCGGGGGCATTCTCTTCCACGGCGACAAGGCAACGTTGTTCGTCGATCGCTCCGGTTTCCAACTAGTCCCGGAGAAAGGCGTCGAAGGCATCGTGGACCGCGAGGAGAAATCCTCCAACAACTCCAACATGGCCCACTGGGCCAATTTCCTCGATTGCGTCCGCACACGCCAAAAACCCATCGCCGACATCGAAACCTGTCAGCGCTCCTCCACCACCTGCCTGCTCGGCAACGTTGCCCTCCGCTCCAAGCTCCGCGTGGACTGGGACTCCAAACGCTGGACCACCATGCAGCCGGAAGCGCGCCGCTTCCTCTCCCGCGAGGACCGCAAGCCCTGGAGGATCTCCGTCTGAGCGGTACGGCCTTTGAACACGGCCTCGGCCTGAAACTGGTCCGCAAGCACAAGGACGGTGTCACCCTCCAGTGTCCGCCCAGACCTGGCCTACTCAACGAAACCGGTGTCATGCACGGCGGAGTTATCGCCGCCATCGTCGATGAGGCTGTCTGGCACGCCCTTGTTCACCACTATGGCTCAAAGCGCCCTTGCACTACTACAGAGCTGAAAATCAACTACCTCCGACCTATCCCCCCTGGCAACGTCACCGCCCGAGCCTTCACCATGCGCGCCGGCAAGACCTTATTCGTCGGCAGAGTCGACGTTTTCGACCACCAGCGTAGGCTGGCCGCCGCCGGCGCGGCTACTTACATGCTTCTGGAAGCCCTACCACAAGCTTAACAGAAGTAAATCAACAATTTACAAGTGCACCCTGTTTAGGGTAGTGCCGCTTCTCACGCCCTCCCGTATAATTAAGATATATTAATGATACGACTGATGCCCCTTCATAACAAACGCCTGTCTTCGATACCGCTGAGGCCAGGCACGTTTGCTGCTGTGGTTAGTTAACGTTAGGTTAGGAGAAACAATGTTCGATTCATCCTGGAGCCGCCTCCGGCCGCTCCTCGTGTCTTTTATCGCCTTCGCCGCCGTTTGTGGGCTCCTTGTCAGCGCCCAAGCCGGCTCTGGCACAGGTGCTGCAGGGCTCTCTTGTCGGCAACGTCAAGGACCCCAGTGACTTCGCCATCCCGGAAGCCAAGGTGACCATTACCAATACGCAGACCGGGCAATCAAGAACCGCTATGACCGATTACGCCGGTGTCTATCGGTTTCCAACGATGGGCGCCGGTACTTATGATGTCAACGTAACGCGCGACGGGTTCCGCCCGTTCACCAAGCGCAACGTGGTTGTTTCGATCAATACCTTGAACTAAACCGCTGACGCGGTATC
>VFZE01000043.1 GCA_016871315.1 Acidimicrobiia bacterium
GCAAAACCGTGGGAGCCGGAGGGAGCCCGTTCTTGTTGCGAGTCTGAGAATTCACGCTGATTCCTATTCTCGCCCTGCTCAGTAATTAAGGCCAGGGGAGTTGTCTCAGCTATGTTGGCACGGAGGGGGAGTCCAGACCGTAAACGTCCTCCGTGGCGTCCACTGGCGTCCTAATCGCCCAGCGCTAACCCTTTTGGTTTCAGTGGTGATGTCTGTAAGTGATTGATATGTCTTAAATGGCATGGAAGAGGTCAAGGGTTCGAATCCCTTCAGGTCCACCAAAACTCCTCAAGCACTTACGGGCCTTGGCCCGCCAAGTTCCTCACCCGTGGAGTCCAACTGGAGTCCAAACCCCATTTGATGCACGGGCAGCCATGGGCACCGTGTGAATTACGAAGCCTGCCCACGGTTAGGTCTTCATCTTCAACGCGATCCAATGTGTGGGCAGTGTGGGCACCGTTTTCGCGCTTGTTGTTTGCTTGAGACGACAACAATTACTTTCCCTATAAGGACGTTCCCTCCGTGCCCACACCGTTTTTCGGGCCTGATTCACTTTACTGTTGACGACTGAAGATTCCAACTGCTACTTAGGGTTGAACGCGACGCTTTGGTCTAGGACACGTCATGCCGAGAGACACTCCAACCCGATGGACGAAGGCTGAACTTTCCGCGCCCCGGCGGCAACTGCTTGAGACTATGCAACGCATTCTCTTCGGCCGCATCGAAGGACTTGTGGTGAGCAACGGCGAGCCCGTGCTTACTCCCAAGCCGCGCATCGTTCGTGACATCAACCTCGGCACCGACTCAGTGCAGGTCCCAGAACTGGACGATTACCGGCTGAAGAGGCAAGTTGTGGAACTGCTCGCACAACTGGAGCGGATCGGGGATGGAGTTGTAAAGTGCCTCGAAATTCGACACGGGTTGCCTTTCCGGCTGACTCTTGAGGATCGATTTGAAGGGAGTGGCTGAGATATAGAGCTCGATGTGGCTGCCGTCATCGTGATCTTATTGGTTCCTTCCTGGCGATCCTCGCCGAGGCATCGACCCGTTGATCGAGGAGAGCCGGGTGCTCAAGCGCTAAAGAAGGCGGCGGCAGCCGAGGGCTGCGATTTCCCCGGTCTCGGGCCGCACTCGTTCCGGCGCGCGAACATCACGTGGCGGCAAGAAGTGGGCGGTTCGAGCATCGAGGCATCGAAGATCGCCGGCCACAGCACCGTGCGGATGACCGAGGGGTACACGAAGATCCAACTCAACCGGCAGGCGGAACTGACACGCCTGATTCAGGAAAAGCTGGCCAGTGTCGGCGGGCAGCCTGCAGCAGCTCCTGTGGCGGTCCAAGAACTCGCTGACGTCGATATGAAGTCCGTGCTGTTGCAATAGGTGAATGGCCGTCCAAACTCAAACGTGCCCACCATCCTCAGCGGCGACTTCTTCCATGGCTGCGAGCAGCCGACGTTTCAGTTCCAGCGCTTTGGGGGACAGGTTCGCGTCCGGGGCCATCGCGTAGTGCTTCCATGCCACCACAAGATCTTCGGCCACCTCATCGAGCAAGTCACTCACGGTGCCGGCAAAGGCATCCAACCCAAGACTCTGGTCTTCGATGCGGACAAACTGCGGATTGACATCGTCTACGCGCGGTTGCAGGCGCACGGCGTCATTGAATTGCAAGCGCAGGCCTTCGTGCTCCACTTCGTGCAGCTCCAGCGGCGTGAGATCGGGCGTTCCATTCGATTCCATCATTTTCGTTGAGGGCACCCCTGCCATCCACAGAACCATCGTATCGATTCGCTGGACCAACTTGCTCTGCCCCGGCTTCCTGACCTTTGTCCGGTTGATCGGATCCAAACCGGTCGAGGGAGGCGACTTGACGGTCTGCGAGCACCCGCTATGCAGCGCGGGTACGCCTCATGATACAGTCGAACAGGATCGATAAGAAATGTTTGGATATGGCTCTGAGCGCTGGTAGGCCCGAAGATCTGCCCGATTTCCGCAAGCCGCCGCTGGCGGAGACGGTCTTGTCCCTCCAGTTCGAGCCGGTGGCCGGACTGACTACCGCTCATGTGGGTTTGCTATGGGCGCAGTTCCGCAAGCAGTTTCCGATGATCGAAGAACACCCTCCTCTGCCGCCGGCGTTCGAAAAATTCCAGCCCCCGACACCGCCACAGGTCGAGGTTTCTTTCGAAGAAAAGCCACCGGTACCGCGTCTGTGGTTTCTCAACGAACCAGGTTCGGAACTCATCCAGGTGCAGTCTGACAGGCTTATTCATAACTGGCGCAAGATGGAGGGCCTCGATCCTTATCCGCGATTCGAACCGATCCGGGATAAATTTCGTGACGAGGTCCGAATTCTCGAAGAGTTCTTGAGCGAAGAAAAGCTTGGGACGCTTGCCGTGAACCAATGTGAAGTGACGTACGTCAATCATATTGAACCGGCTAGTGTGTGGGCGCGGCACGGCGAAGCTGAAAAGGTCTTCGTCATGTGCTCGCGGTTGGGAACGGCTTCGTTTTTGCCTGAACCCGAAGACGCCGCAGTGCGGATGCGCTTTGTGATCCCAGGCCCGAATGGGAACCCGATTGGCCGGCTGCACGCAGTGGTACAGCCAGCGTGGAAGAAGTCCGATTCCTCGCCGATCTTGACTTTGAATTTGACCGCGCGAGGGTTGCCACTCGGTGAAGGCATAGAGGGTGCCTTTGCCTTCTTTGAGCTAGGTCGGAATTGGATTGTAAAAGGGTTCGCGGACTTGACAACACGCGAAATGCAACGGATGTGGGAGAGGATCGATGGCTGAAACTTTGACGTTACCTGACACGCGATACAGCCTCGCCGAGGAGGCAATTCTGTCACAGCCCTGGTATTCTGCATCGACCCTACCGGACGCACTTGCGCGCCCCTCGGTCGTGACCGCCACGGTTGAGCAACCGACAGCGATGCCGCGACGGATTCTTATCCGAAAGCGGGGACCGGCTGGTTCGGCTGAGCTTCAAGCGTCCGGATCATGGCCTCGGTCTTTTCTAAAGAGCGCGGGAGCGGTTGTGGACCTTCTAAATTTGCCAGCGGGTTGGGATTCCTATGCGGCGAAGGTCATCGCTCCGCAGAATGCGCTGCAGGCCATTCGGTTTCTGGCCGACTTCGTCGGTCCGGACACACCGCAACCTGCAGTCGTACCGCGAGTGCAGGGAGGGATCCAAATCGAGTGGCATACGATGAGCGTTGACATAGAGGTCTACATCGACGCTCCTGGGAGGGTCCGTTGGTTTGCGGAACGAGCCGAAGCGGGCGAGACTCTCGAGGGACCGCTTGCGGGACACGAAGCTGTGTTGAAGGCGTGGGTTCAGCAGATTTCCGGAAAGTGAGCCCAGCCTGATTGAGTACTCCGGAGGATTGCGCAAGGAACTTTCCCGACGACCCGACAGTGGTCGATAGCGTCGCGCTTCTTCGCCGTATTCCATCTTGGCACTTTTACTTCGACGAAAGGCTTGGGAAGATGCGCCCAAGGTCAGCGGCATTTGAGGACGATGCCGACGGCGACCCAATGTCGGTCTACCGGCGGGATATCATCGAAGCGGAAGGCTCTACCGTGCAGCGAGTCATGATTGGTCACGAGGGATTTGCTCTTGTGTCGCTCGCAGCAGGACAGCTTCGGTCCAAACAGCAGTCCGTCTTCCCGGATCCTTTGCCGGACGAATCATCCCATGCGAAGATTTGCGGCCCCAAAACGGAAGGCACTCGACGGTGGTTTGCCAAACAGGCTGAATGGGTGATCGCTCCTCCCGATTGACGTTCTCGTTTGGGGCCATTGACGGACTCGCCACTACCCTGGCGTTTGAGCATCCTCCTTATATGGAAATCATTTGTTGTCTGCTCCAGCAGACGACAATCACCACAGCCTGCAACCGCGCGCGCGAAGGCACGCCACTTGGCCGGGTCAGGTGTGGAGTCCTGGAGTCCGCGCGGAGTCCGTACGCCCAAAAGACGCCCCGTGGCGTCCACCGGCGTCCACGGCGTGATACGCTAAGTCTTGTGTTTCCGTCGTTCCTGTCTGCAAGTGATTGATATGTCTTAAATGGCATGGAAGAGGTCGTGGGTTCGACTCCCACCAGGTCCACCAGCCTTCAGCCCCCCCCACAGCCCGCGCGTTGAGTTAAAATCCGGCTCATGCGCTGCCTTCCCCTCTCCTTCCTCGCCACCGCCCTCACCCTCCTCCTCGCTCAATCCAACTGGCCCCAACTCAACTACGCCGTCGACCCCAACTGGCCACGCCTGCCCGCCGGCTGGACCTTTGAGGAAACTCCCGGCGTTGCCGTCGACTCCCGCGAACATGTTTTTGTCTTCCACCGCGGTCCGCACTCGATCGTCGAATTCGATCCGGCCGGCAACCATGTCCGCTCCTGGGGCGACGGTGTCTTCGTCCGCCCTCACGGCCTCAAGTTCGACAATGAAGGCAACCTCTGGGCGGCCGACGACCAGGGCCACCTCGTGGTCAAGATGGACTCCAGCGGCCGCGTGCGCATGGTCCTTGGCCGCAAGAACACCAAAGGCGAAACCAACGACACCTTCAACCGCCCCACCGATATCGCCTTCGCCCCCAACGGGGACTTCTATGTCTCGGACGGCTACGGCAATTCCCGCGTCGTCAAGTTTTCAAAAGACGGCCGCTTCCTCAACACCTGGGGCAAGAAGGGCGCCGCAGAAGGTGAATTCAACCTCCCCCACGCCGTCGCCGTCGACAAGCGCGGCCGCGTCTACGTCGGCGACCGCGAAAACCACCGCATGCAGATCTTCGATGCTAACGGGAAGTTCCTCGCCCAGTGGAAGCATGTCGGCTCGCCCTGGGGCGTCGTGATCACCCCCGACGAGTTCATCTACATGTGCGACGGCCACAACAACCGCATCCTCAAACTCAACTTGAACGGCGACGTCCTTGGCGTGCTTGGCGCCCATGGAAAGCTCCCCGGCCAGCTTGATTACTCCCACCACCTCGCCGTCGGCCCCAGCCGCAGCATCTACGTCGCCGAGATCAAGAACTGGCGCGTACAGAAGTTCGCACCCAAATAATCCCTGGCCCCTGTCGCGATTCTAGTCGCATCCGGGTCTTAGTGGTTAGTGAATCTCACAGCAACTCACCCGGTCATCAACTGGAGAACCCACTTCCGCTTCCTCCTCAAGCAGGCGCTTCCTTCCACCTCCATCTTCCCCGCCCTCTCCGACATCGACCGCCGCATGAGCCTGGCGCAAAATGGCGCCGCCGCCGCGGTGACCTTGCCCTCGTTCTCGACAACATCTACAAGCTCGTTTCCGCCAAGCGACGACTGCGCCGCCGCCCTCCCACACTCATCTGGAACTTCCTCGCATTCGAGCACAACGCGCACCAGATCCCGCTCGCCGAACGCATGGCCCGCAACCTCGGCGTCGACCGTTTCCGCGTCGCCATCCCCTTCGATGTCTCCTGGGACGACCCTTCCATCCGACCCGCCGCCGTCACTCCCTACCTCAAGCGTCTCGACTGCTCCACCCTCGCCCGCGCTCCGGAAAACTGGAATCCTTTCCCGGACGCTCTCGAATCCGCCGCCATCGAAGAGGCGTTCTCGCAACCGTTCCGCACCCACGACGCTTCCTCGCAACCGAACCCCGGCCGCACCTGCCACTGGCTCTACAAAAACATGGTCATGGACGCCCAAGGCCGTATCCTCCCCTGTTGCGGCGCCCCACGCCCCGACGCCGATCTCGTGTTCTCCCGTTTCGACGGTCACAACGCCAACCTGTACAACTCGGAAAAATACCGCCAGGCCCGAACCCACTTCCGCCAAGGCATCGCCGGCGGCCCTCATTGCACGAAATGCACCTGGGATCACGATTCCGTCAACATCGACACCAATGAAATCCGCTACTACTTCCGCTCCGCCGACCCCGCCTTCTTCGACCGCCACAGCCTCCACCTCCTCTCCTCCTGGTAACACCGGATAGGAGATACTGTTGTCCATGCAAAAGTTCCTGCTTGCCACGCTGCTGGCTCTCGCCGCTTCCGCCCAGGTCTCGAAAGTCGAAATCGTCAAACCCACAACGCCGCACGACGACTCCAAGCCCAACTCCGCCGCCGTGCCCGAGGCCATCGCCATCGACGGCAAAATCGAGCGCGTCGTCGTCATCCGCCTGAAATTCAACGCCGACCTGCTCGCCGGCATCGAGAGCACGATCAAACAGCACAAGATCAAGAACGCCGTTGTGCTCAACGGCATCGGCTCCGTCCGCAACTATCACATCCACTCCGTCTCCAACCGCACCTTCCCCTCCAAGAACATCTTCATTAAGGACCCCTCCGCCCCCGCCGACATCATCTCCATCAACGGCTTCGTCATCGACGGCCGCCTCCACGCCCACATGACCCTCACCACCGGCGAACACGCCTTCGGCGGACACATTGAACCCGGCACCAACGTCTTCACCTTCGCCATCCTCACCCTCGGCATCCTGCCGGACTCCATGGACATCAGCCGCGTGGATGATAAAACATACCGGTAGGAAGGAGTCCCCATGAGCAACAAACTATCCCGCCGCGCCGCGATTCAAACTGCCGGCGCCGCCGCCTTGCTCCCTGCATCGCTGGCGCAAGGGCAATCCCCCAACTGGCCGCCGCCGGAAGGCGCGCACACACCGCGCATCTGCCTCGGCGCCTCTCCAAATCTCGACGAGAAAGGCATGCGCCACCTCAAGCAGGTCGGCGTCGACTACGTCCTCATGGGCGGCCCCCCCGTCTCTTGGACCGAAGCTTCGCTGCGCGAGCGCATGGACCGCTTCAAGGCCGGCGGCATCACCATCATCAACATGATGATCTCCGGCTTCAACGACGTCATCTGGGGCCGCCCCGGCGCCGACGCCCAAACCGAAAACGTCATCCAGTCCATCCGGGCCGCAGGAAAAGCCGGGCTCCCCGTCATCGAGTACAACTTCTACGCCAACCGCCTCATGGAAGGTTACAAGGAGGAAACCGGGCGCGGGGGCGCTGGCTACACAGCCTACGACTACGAACTCTCCAAGAACCTTCCGCCGCGCGAAGGAGTCGGCACGCACACTCGGAAAGAGCAACTGGAACGCGCCCGCCGTTTCCTGAAAGCCGTCGTTCCGGAAGCCGAAAAGGCCAACGTGCGTCTCGCGCTGCATCCCAACGACCCGCCCGTCCCCATCAGCCGCGGCTCCGAACAGCTCATGGCCACCTTCGCGCACTGGAAGGAATACCTCGACCTCTATAAGAGCCCCTACAACGGCATGACCTTCGACTGCGGTGTCACGCGCGAGCTCGGCGAAGATCCCGTCAAGGTCTGCCGTTATCTTGGCGAGCGCGACGTGATCAACCACGTCCACTACCGCAACGTCGTCGTCCGCAAGCCCTACGTCGACTACACCGAAGTCTTCCTCGACACCGGCTACGTCAACATGTTCGCCGTCATGAAGGAACTGGTCCGCCAGAAGTACCCGCGCGGCCTCTACCCCGAACATCCGCGCGCCCTCGACGTCGACCGGGAACGCGGCATCCGCAGCCAGTACCCCGGCGGCGGCGCCCTTGTCGGCGAAGTTTACAACGTCGCCTACGCCAAGGCCATGCTCCAGGCCGCGCTCTCCAGCTAGTGATACAATGCCATTCCAATATGAAAACCACCATCCTCCTTCTGCTCACCGGCCTCTCCCTTCTTGCCCAAGATGCAAGTAGGATGACCTTCTTTATCACCAGCGCCGGCTCGGGCGACGGCGCCAATCTCGGCGGACTCGCCGGAGCCGATGCACACTGCCAAAGACTCGCCGCCGCCGCCGGAGCAGGCAGCAAGACCTGGCGCGCCTACCTCAGCGCCTCCGCGGCCGACGGCAAGCCCGCCGTTAACGCGCGCGACCGCATCGGCAAAGGCCCCTGGTTCAACGCCAAGGGCGAGCAAGTCGCTGCCAACGTCGACGATCTGCACTCCGACAGCAACAAGCTCGGCAAGCAGACCTCGCTCACCGAAAAAGGAGCCGTCGTCAACGGCCGCGGCGACACCCCCAACCAGCACGACATCCTGACCGGCTCCAAAGCCGATGGCACCGCCTTCCCCGATGGCCACACCTGCAACAACTGGACTTCCAACGGGGAAGGCAGCGCCGAAGTCGGCCACCACGACCGTCAGGGCGGCGGCCCCGCGCCCACTTCCTGGAATTCCTCCCATCCATCCCGCGGCTGCAGCCAGCCCAATTTGGTGGCCACCGGTGGCAACGGCTACTTCTATTGCTTCGCCACGAACTAGCGGCGCAGCCACCCTGCTGCTGCTCGCTGCCGCAGCATACGCCCAGCCCACGCTCAATATCAAAGAAGGCGGGCTGACCTATCGCTCCCACTGCGCACCCTGTCATGGTCTGGAAGGCGCCGGCGGCCGCGGACCCGCACTCAACACCGGCCGCTTCCACCACGCCACTACCGACGAAGAGCTGCTTCGCGTAATCTCCAATGGCATCCCCGGCACCGAAATGCCCGGGCAGTTCTATGAAGAGGACAAGCTCCGCCACGTTGTCGCCTATCTGCGATCCCTCTCCAGTCACACGCCACCCAAAGGCGACCCCGCCCGCGGCAAAGCTCTTTACGCGAAACTCGCCTGCTCGCAGTGCCACCGCATAGCCGGCCAGGGCGGACGTCTCGGCCCCGACCTCACAGAGATTGGCCGCAGCCGCGCCCCGGCTCACCTCCGGGCCGCCATCACCGACCCTGACGCCGACGTCCGCCAGCGTTACTGGACCGTTCGCTTTAACGACGCGCAAGGCCGCCAGCATGAAGGCCTCCTCATGAACGAAGACACCTACTCCGTCCAGTTCATGGACATCACCGAGCGCCTCCACTCCGTCTCCAAGTCCGGCCTATCCAACTACCGCGTCGAAAAAGTCTCGAAGATGCCCTCCTACAAAAGCCAGCTCAGCCCGGCCGAACTCGACGACCTCGTCGCTTACCTGGCCTCGCTGCGCCCCCAAGGAGACGCCCGATGAAACTCGCCCTACCGCTCCTCGCCGCCACGCTTCTCCCCGCCCAGGTCACCTATGAGCGGCTCCTCAACGCGCAGAAAGAGCCCGGCAACTGGATCACCTATTCGGGCGCCTACAACGGCTGGCGCTACAGCGGGCTCGATCAGATTAACCGCTCCAACGCCGCCCGCATGGAGCTGAAGTGGGTGTACCAGATGCCGACCACGCACATGGTGGAAACCTCGCCCATCGTCGCCGACGGCGTCATGTACTTCACCGAGCCGCCCTCGAACGTCGTCGCCGTCGACGCCGCCACCGGCCGCCAGTTCTGGCGCTACCGCCGCAAGACCCCCGACAAGGTCAACGTCTGCTGCGGACAGGTCAACCGCGGAGTCGCCGTTCTCGGCGACCGCGTCTTCGTCGGCACCGTCGACTCCTTCCTCGTCGCCCTCGACGCCCGCACCGGTGACGTCCTCTGGGAAACCGAAGTCGCCAACTACCGCCACGGCTACGCCGTCACCGTCGCCCCTCTAATCGTCAAGGACATGGTGATCGTCGGCATCGCCGGCGGCGAATACGGCATCCGCGGCTTCCTCGACGCTTACGACGCCGCAACGGGTAAACTCCGCTGGCGCTTCAATACCATCCCCGGCCCCGGCGAGCCCGGCAACGATACCTGGGCCGGCGACTCCTGGAAAACCGGCGGCGGCTCCACCTGGGTCACCGGCTCCTTCGACCCCGCCCAGAACCTCATCATCTGGGGCGTCGGCAACCCGGCCCCCGACTGGAACGGCGATGTCCGCCTCGGCGACAACCTGTACACGGACTCCGCCATCGCCCTCGACGCCGACACCGGCAAACTGAAATGGCATTTCCAGTTCGTCCCCCACGACGTGCACGACTGGGACGCCGTGCAAGTCCCCGTACTCGTCGACGCGAACTGGCGCGGTAAACCCCGCAAGCTTGTCTACTGGGCCCACCGCAACGCTTTCTATTACGTCCTCGACCGCGAAACCGGCGAGTTCCTCCACGGCAAGCCCTTCGCCACGCAGACCTGGGCCAAGGGCCTCGACGACAAGGGCCGCCCCGTCCGGTTACCCAACATCGACCCATCACCCGAAGGGACTTACATCTGGCCCGGCGTCCAGGGCGCAACCAACTGGTACTCGCCCAGCTACAATCCTCTCACCGGCCACTTTTACCTCTCCGTCTGGGAAAACCGCAGCGTCTATTACAAAGGCGAGCAGAAATACTCGCCCGGCAACCGCTACATCGCCAGTGTCCCCCTGATCGATCTCCCCGACGAGCCCGGCCACGGCGCCATCCGCGCGCTCCATCCCCAAACCGGCGACAAGATCTGGGAATACAAGCTCCACACCAAACCCTGGGCCGGCGTCCTCTCTACCGCTGGACGAATCGTCTTCGGCGGTAGCGATGAAGGCCACTTCTTCGCCCTCGACGCCGAAACCGGCCGCGAACTCTGGCGCCAGAACTGCGGCGGCATTATCCGCGCCAATCCCGTCACCTACATGAGCGGGGGCAAACAAGTCGTCGCCATCGCTGCCGGCAGCGCCATCTTCACTTTCGAACTTGGCAACTGACCCACGCGGCCGCGGTTTCTCATCAGCGCTCCACTGCTGGAGGAGACTAAAACTGGTAGACTGAAGGTCCGATCTATGGCTATCAGTAAGGATCTGCTCGAGATTCTGGTTTGCCCGATTTGCAAGACGCCGGTGGAGTTAATGCAGGACGAGAACGGGCTGCGGTGCCCGGCATGCCGGCTGGTCTATCCGATTCGCGACGACATTCCGGTGATGCTCGTCGATGAAGCGCGCAAGGAGGGCTGAGGAACCGGCCGCGCCAATCCATGAACAAGGCATTGGACCAGCTGCGGCCAGGGGCGCGGTTTCTGATTTTGCGGTTGCGGTCGCTAGGGGACTGCGTGCTGACGACACCGGCGATTGAGCTGTTGCATGATCACCGGCCGGAGCTGCGCATCGGCGTGGCGGTGGAGGAACGGTTCGCGGGAGTTTTTGCGGGGAATCCGCGCATCGCGGAGGTGATGGCTCCGGCTTCGAAGAACGTCGCGAGGTTTGGGGCCGATCTGTGCCTGAACCTGCACGGGGGGACGCGGAGCATGGCGCTAACGGCGATGTCGCGGGCGCGTCTGCGTGCGGGGTTCGGGCACCACAGCGGGGCGTGGCTGTACAACCTAAGGATTCCGCGGGCGCAAGAGATTCTCGGGGTGGAGAGGAAGGTACACACAGCGGAGCACCTGGCGTCGGCGATGTTCTGGCTGGGGGTTCCCCAGCGAGAGATTCCGCGGGCGAGCCTGTATGCGGATGCGGCGGAAGCAGGAAAGCCGTACGGGGTGATTCATGCGATGGCAGCTGCGCCGGAGAAGACGTGGCCGGCGGAGCGGTTTGTCGCGGTTGCGCGTCATCTTGTGGAGACCGGGCTGGAGCCGGTATTCATAGGAGCGGCGGGAGAGGACATGTCGGCGTTCGCGTCGTACCGGCGCATGGGCGGGGCGCCGCTGGAAGAGGTAACGAGGCTTCTTTCCGGCGCGTCGCTGTTTGTGGGCAATGACAGCGGACCGGCGCACATGGCGGCGGCGCTCGGGGTGCCGGTGGTGGTGCTGTACATGGCGAGCGATCCGGTGATCTGGGCTCCGTGGAAAACGGCGGGCGAGGCGCTGGTGGGAAACCGGATCGGGGTGGACGAGGTGATCGGGGCGCTGGAGCGGCTAAGGGTGAAGACGTGAACGGGCCGCTGGTTCGACTGCTGGGCTACACGCGGCCGTACACGCCGGCCTTGAGCTTGTCGGTGGTGCTCATGGCACTGGCAGGGGCCGCGCACGCGATGATCGCGGTGCTGATCCGTCCGGTGTTTGACCGCGTGCTGGACCCGTCGACGGCGGAGCAGCCGGTACTGCTGATCACGATATTGAAGCGGGATATTTACCTGCACCACCTGGTTCCCTCCGGCATACACAACGTGTGGACAATGGTGGCGTTCGGCATCCTGGTGGTGTTCCTGACCAAGGGGGTGGCCGAGTATGCGGGCAATTACCTGGTGAACTACGTGGGCTTTTCCGCGATCACCGATCTGCGGCAGCGGATCTTCCAGCGGCTGCTGCACATGGATACGGAGTTCTACGAGATGCATTCCACGGGCCGTCTGATGTCGTCGATCATGAGCGACATCGAACGGATCCAGGTGGCGGTGTCGCACATGCTGGCCGACTGGCTTCGGCAGAGTTTTGCGGCGTTGGGGCTGCTGTACGTGGTGCTGCAAACCGATTGGAAACTTGCGGTGGCGAGTTTGACGTTGCTGCCGTTTGTGCTGATCCCGACGGCGCGGATCGGGCGGAAGATCCGGCGGGCGACGCGGCACGCGCAGGACGACGCGGCGGAGCTGAACCAGATTCTGCAGGAGACGCTGAGCGGGCACCTGGTGGTGAAGTCGTTCAACGCGGAGAGGCACGAGGCGAGGCGGTTTCACCATGCGAGCCTGCGGCTGAAAAAGAGCAGCCTACGTTATGTGGCGCAGCAGGCGCTGGCTTCGCCGATGATCGAGTTTTTCGGGGCGCTGACGATTGTGGCGTTACTGACCTATGCACGCAACCAGATCAAGCTGGGGGCGATGACGACGGGTGAGTTTACGAGTTTCCTTGTGGCGCTGCTGATGCTCTACGAGCCGGTGAAGCGGCTGACGGGAATCTACAACATTTTCCAGCAGGCAATCGGGGCGTCGCAGAAAGTGTTCGAGTACCTGGACCGTGAAGAGAAGATCGTGGAGCCCGCCGGGGCGGTGGAGCTGGAACGATTCGAGAAAGGGGTGGTGTTTGAGGGCGTGGGCTTCCACTACCCGGCGGCGCCGGAAGGGTTCCGGCTGCACGACATCACGATCCGGATGAATACCGGGGAGTTGGTGGCGCTGGTTGGGCCGAGCGGTGCGGGGAAGTCGACGCTGGCGGGGCTGTTGCTGCGGCTTTACGACGTCAGGGAAGGGCGGATCCTGATCGACGGACGCGACATCCGGGAGCTAAAGCTGGCGAGCCTTCGGTCGCTGATCAGCGTGGTGGCGCAGGATACGTTTCTGTTTAATGAAACGGTGGCGAGCAACATACGGTATGGGAGGAGGAACGCTACGGACCAGGAAGTGCGGGAGGCGGCGCGGAACGCGATGGCGGAGGAGTTCATCGACAATCTGCCGCAGGGGTTCGATACGGTGATCGGGGAGCGGGGAGCGAAGCTGAGCGGAGGGCAGCGGCAGCGGATCGCCATTGCGCGGGCGCTTTTGAAGAATTCGCCGATTTTGGTTTTGGATGAGGCTACGTCGCACCTGGATACGGAGTCCGAGCGGCTGGTGCAGCGCGCGCTGGGGAACCTGATGAAGGGGCGAACAGTGTTTGTGATCGCGCACCGGCTGTCGACCATCCGGCGAGCGGATCAGATTATCGTGGTCGAAGGAGGGCGCATCCGGGAAACGGGGACACACGAGGATCTGCTGCGGGAGGGTGGGCTGTATCAGCGCCTGCACGAGATGCAGTTTGTGGAAACGGACCGGCTGGCAAATCCATGAGCGGGCAAGCGCCAATTCGAAGCATGACGGGCTTTGCCCGTGTGAGGCGGATGACGCCGCAAGGAGAGATTGTGCTGAGCCTGCGCGGGGTGAACCATCGCGGGTTGGATCCGCACTTTCACATGGCGTCGGATTTCGATCCGCTGGAGCAGGGGATGCGGAAGGCGATAACGGCACAGGTGATCCGCGGGCATCTGGACGTCCGGCTGCAATGGGTGCGTGCGCGAGGAGCGGGGAAACTCGCGGTGAACCAGGAGATGCTGAAGGCGTACGTGGAGGCATACCGCGCGGCGGCGAAGCAGTATAGTTTGCTGGCGCAGGTGGATCTGAACGCGGCGTTTCAGACGCCGGGGGTGATTGCCGACGGGGGCAGCCAGGAGCCGGGGCCGGAGGTGGAAACGGCTGTGGAAGAGGCGATGGCGGAGGCGCTCAACATCTACAACGCGCACCGGGAGGCGGAAGGCGCCGATACCGCGGCGGTGATGCGGAAGCATTTGGAAAAGATTGAAGCCGCGGCGGGGAAGATCGAGGCGGCGCGCGAGGGGATCGTGCCGGCGCTGCGCGCACGCCTGGAGGCCAAGATGCAGGAGATGCTGGGGGCGGCAGGGGCGGATCCCAACCGGCTGGCGCAGGAGGCGGCTCTGCTTGCCGACCGCAGCGACATCGGCGAGGAGGTGGCGCGGCTGAAGATGCACGCGGCACGGTTGCGGGAGATGCTGGAGAAGGGAGGCGAAATGGGCAAGAAGCTGGATTTTTTGTTACAGGAGATGAACCGCGAGGTGAGCACGATGCTCGCCAAGTCCGGTGCGGCGGCCGAGGCGGGGCGTGCGATTGTGGAACTGGCGCTGGGGGTAAAATCGGAAGTCGAGAAGATTCGAGAGCAGTCGCTGAACCTGGAATGACCACCGTATTGATCATTTCCGCGCCGTCGGGCTCTGGCAAATCGACCCTGGTAAACCGGCTGATGCGGAGCGATCCGCAGCTGGATTTTTCGATATCCTACACGACGCGCGAGCCTCGGGGAGCGGAGGTGAACGGGCAGCAGTACCATTACATCGCGCGGGAGGAGTTTGAGGCGCGGATCGCCAAGGATGAGTTTCTGGAATGGGCCCAGGTGTTTGGGAACTATTATGGGACGCACCGCAGCTACCTGGACCGGGCGCGGGCGCTGGGGCGGGACCTGGTGCTCGACATCGACGTGCAAGGTGCGAGACAATTAAAAGAGCGAATTCCGGACGCAGTATCCATCTTCATTTTGGCCCCATCGCGGGAGATCTTGGAGCGGCGTTTGCGCGCACGCAGCGAGGATCGCGACGAAGTGATCCAGCGGCGGCTTACGGAAGCGGCGCAGGAGATCCGGAATTTTGATTTGTACGACTACGTGCTGGTCAACCAGGACGTGGAAGAATCCGTGATGCGGCTGAAATCGATTGTGGAAGCCGAGCGGATCCGCCGGGAAAGAGTCCGGGAGCAGATCCGGCCGATCCTGGCCAGTTTCGGGATGGAGCAGGAATAAACCAATGAGCGAATCGATTGTTAGAAATATGCAGCACGCGATTCCGGACGATCCGGAGTTGAGCACTTACCGCTACATCATCGTGGCGGCGAAGCGGGCGCGGCAATTGCAGGCCGGCGCACGGTCGTTTCTGCCGACGACGTCGAAGAAGCCGACGGTGACGTCGATGGAGGAAGTGCGGCGCGGGCTGATCAAGTACACGGACCCCTCGCAGGAGCAGCCGGAAGAGCAGGCCGGCGAATAAGAGCCTGGGGCCGGGAGAGCGAGAGAAGCCGATGAAGCTTGTTCTCGGTGTAGGCGGCGGCATCGCGGCATACAAGGCGGCCGAACTGGCGCGCGCGCTAGGAGAGCGGGGCTGCGCGGTGCAGGTGGTGATGACGGACGCGGCGCAGCAGTTCATCACGCCGCTGACGTTTGCCGCTCTGACGCAGCGCAAGGTGATCACCAGCCTTTTCTCCGGCCAGACCAGCGAGGAGACGCTGGCGAGCGCCGTGGAGCACATCAGCGTGGCGCAGGAGAACGAGATGCTGGTGGTGGCGCCGGCGACGGCGGATCTACTGGCGCGGTTCGCGCACGGACTGGCGGGGGATTTCCTGACAACGATGTACCTTGCCTTCACGGGGCCGGTGGTGCTGGCCCCGGCGATGAACACGAACATGTGGAACCATCCGGCGACGCGGGAGAACCTGCGCATCCTGGCGGAGCGTGGACATCACATCATTGAGCCGGGAGATGGTCCGCTGGCGTGCGGAACCGTGGGTCCGGGCCGGCTGGCCGAGCCGGCGGTGATTGCCGACAGGGTTGTGTCCTTGGGCGTGGCAGCGGCGAGCCGGGATCTGGACGGCGAAACGGTATTGGTGACGGCGGGTCCGACGCAGGAGCTGCTGGACCCGGTGCGGTACATTTCCAACCGCTCCAGCGGGAAGATGGGATACGCGCTGGCGGAGGCGGCCGCACGGCGCGGCGCGCGGGTGATTCTGGTCTCCGGTCCTGTGAGTTTGCAGGCACCGGCGGGGGTGGAGGTGGTGCGTGTGCGCTCGGCGAAGGAGATGAGGGCGGCGGTGTTCGAACATCTGGAACAGGCCACGATCATCATCAAGTCGGCGGCGGTGGCCGATTATCATCTGGAAAACGTGCCAAAGCAGAAGGGGAAGAAGACGGCGGCGCGGCTTTCGCTGGAGCTGTCGCCGACGCCGGACATTCTGGCCGAAGTGGGCCGGGTGAAGGGGGACCGGCTGTTGATCGGTTTCGCGGCGGAGACGGGGGACCTGCTGGCGGAGGCGCGGCGGAAGATGCAGACGAAGAATTGCGATATGGTGGTGGGCAACCTGGTGAACCAGGAGGGAATCGGGTTTGAATCGGAGGAGAACGAGGTGTCGTTGGTGTTGTCGACGGGCGAAACGGTGAAGCTGCCGCGGGCGCGGAAGACCGAAATTGCCGGGAAGATTTTCGACCAGTTGCTGAAACTGCGGCTTTCTCTCCACGCAGCCCGATGAACCAGGACGCCTTGCGCGAGCTGCTCGGGTTCTATCGCGACCTGGGCGTGAAGGAGCTGTACGCACCGCAATCGCTGCCCGCACCGCCACTTCCCGGAAAGACAACCATTGCCGCTATGCCGAAAGAGCCACCACCGCTGCTGCCCGTACTGCCGTCATTAGCCCCGGAAGGGGACACGATGGAGAGAATCCGCGAGGATATCGGAGATTGCACCCGGTGCCGGCTGCATCAAGGACGGAACAAGATCGTATTCGGCTCCGGGAACGAGAAATCGCCGCTCGTGTTTGTGGGAGAAGGCCCGGGCGCCGATGAGGACGCGCAGGGCCTGCCCTTTGTGGGCCGCGCCGGGCAGTTGCTGACGCAGATGATCGAAGGGACTGCCGGCAAGGAAGGAATTCCGATAAAGCGTAGCGATGTATATATCTGCAACGTGGTGAAGTGCCGGCCCCCGGAGAATCGTACGCCGGAGCCGGATGAGATGCAGACGTGCGGGCAGTTTCTGTTCCGGCAGCTGCTGGTAATCCAGCCGATGGCGATTTGCGCGCTGGGATCGACGGCAGCCAAGGCGCTGCTGGGCACACGCGACGGGGTGATGAAGCTGCGCGGGAAATGGCATCGCTGGCGCGAGATTCCGGTGATGGTGACCTATCATCCTTCGTATTTGCTGCGGCCATACAATCAGAACGCCAAGCGGGAAGCGTGGGAGGATTTGAAGAAGGTGCTGCACCAGGTTTATGACTAGGCGCGGCGGGCTGTTCATCACGTTCGAAGGGACCGACGGAAGCGGGAAGACTACGCAGATCCGGCTGTTGCGGGAGCGGCTCATGCGGGAAGGCTACGAGGTGGTGGAAACGGCCGAACCCGGTGGGCCGCCGATCGGGGTGCAGATAAGGCGGATTCTGCTCGACCCGGCGAACCAGGAGCTGGACCCGCGCGCGGAGTTGCTGCTCTACTTCGCCTCGCGCGCGCAGAACGTAGCCGAGTGCATCGTGCCGGCGCTTAAGGCGGGTAAGGTTGTCGTGTGCGACCGGTTCACGGATTCGACGGTGGTGTATCAGGGGGCCGGGCGTGGACTGGGCCAGGAGGTGGTGGAAGCGCTGCATCAGGTGGCCTGCGGCACGCTCCAGCCGGATATCACGCTCTACCTCGACATCGATCTGGAAACGAGCCTCGATCGTGCCCGGCAGAGGAATGAGTCGCAAGCAGGTCCGGCCGAATCGCGCATGGACGACCAATCGGTAGAGTTCCACCGTGCGGTGCGCGACGGGTATCTCAAACTGGCCGCGCGGGAGCCGGGCCGGGTGCGGGTGATCGATGCCGGCCACGATGCGGCCACTGTGGAGCAGGCGATCTGGGAGCAGGTGGCGCCGCTATTGGAGACCGCGCGTGTTCGATAACTTTGTCGGCAACAGGGAGGCTGCCGGAACCCTGGGGAGGATGATCGAGGCGGGGCGCATTCCACAAACCATTTTGCTGGACGGGCCGGAGGGAGTGGGCAAGGCGACGCTGGCCAGGCGCTTTGCCGCGAGGCTGCTGGGCGGCGCCGAGCGGATCGAGCAGGATGACCAAAGCCTCAGCCACAACATGAGCTTTGTGGAAGAGCGGGAGAAACTGCCGTCGGACAAGCGCGCCGATGACCCGCTGCTGTTTGCGACGCATCCGGATTTTGTCACCTTTCCGCCTGACGGACCGCTGCGGCAGATTTCGATTCAGCAGATGCGTTTGCTGAAGCAACGGGCGCAGTACGGGCCGTTGAGCGGGAACTGGCGTGTGTTTCTGCTTGACGGGATTGACCGGGCCAATGAGCAGGCGGCGAATTCCCTGCTGAAGACGCTGGAGGAGCCGCCTGGCTACTTGATACTCCTATTGACAGCGGAGAATCCGTACGATCTGCTGCCGACGATCCGGTCGCGGGCGGTGCCGGTGAGGCTGGCGCCGTTGAGCGCGGAGGAGATGAAGGAGTTCGCTCGCCTGCGCGGTCTGGACAACGCTGCGCGGAGAATCGCGTTGGCGGCGGGGCGGCCGGGTGTGGCGTTGTCGCTCGACCTGGAGGAATACGACAAGCGGCGGCAGGCGATGTGTGCGCTGATTGAGGTGGCCGCCGGCGTAGAGCAGTTTCCGGTGTGGGCGGGGTACGCGGAAAAACTGGCGCAGGCGCGATCGGAGAAGCTGGAACCGTATTTAAAGGTGCTGTACCTGCTCTTGGAGGATCTGCTGCACACGCGGGAGAGGGCCGGGGATCTCCGCAATCCGGACCTCGGTCAGTGGATGGAAAGGCTGTCCGGAAGCGTGAGTTTTCAGTGGATCAGGCAGGCCGTGCGGCAGACCGATGAGCTGGTGCAGCTGCTGCGGCGGAACATTCACAAGAACATCGCGCTGGACGCGCTGGTGATCCGGCTGCGCGATTTGGCGCGGGTTGCCTGAGCCTGCCGGTTATGGTATCCATAGAGCAGATCCGCAAATAATAAACCCTCGGCAGGAGATCGCAAACAGCAAAATTTTGTGTGCCGGGGGAATCTGCATTAAGAAGAAGGAGCGCCGTTGTGGAGGCAGCCAACCGTAAGTTGATCCGTCCGTCTTTTAACGAACTCAAAGAGAAAATGGAAGCAAAGCGTACCCAGAAAAAGAGTCCCCCGCCCGAGTTCACCAACGCCGAGAATTTTTATTACGTGAAGCAGATGCAGCTGAAGACGCCGATGGTGGTGGTGCTTCAGGATGGCGAGACTTTGCATGGAGTGATCGAGTGGTACGACAAGTGCTGCTTGAAGATCAACCGGGAAGTGGGACCGAACCTGCTGGTCTACAAGCCAAGCATCAAGTACATGTACAAGGACGAGTAGTTCAGTCCCGTTTGAGAGCTCGTTCTTTGAGTTGCAGGCGATAGGCGCGGCGTTCGCCTGCTTCGCTGTGGCGTCGTTTTTCCTCTTCCGTTTCCGGAATCACCTGAGGCAGGACGATTCTGTTGCCGTCGCGGCTGAGAGCGACGAAGGTGAGGTATGCCGAGGAGATGTGGTCGATCTCACCGTTGCGGAGATCCTCAACCCAAACCTTGACGCCCACTTCCATGGACGTGCGGAAGACGCGGTTGACGCTGGATTTCAGCACGACGAGCTGGCCGATTTTTACCGGGCGCAGGAAGGTCATGTAATCGACCGAAGCCGTGACGATGGGGGATCTGGCATGCCGGGCGGCCGCAAGCGAGCCCGCGAGGTCGACATACTGCATGAGTTTGCCGCCGAAGAGAGTGCCAAGGGAATTGGCGTCATTGGGGAGAGTGAGTTCGGAGTACTCCGAGACGGAGTCGCGTACCGGCTTTGGGGGAGGGGCTTCTTCCACCAGATCAGAATAACAACTTAGCGGCGAGCGGCCCGGGAAAGAGTTTTCCGAGCGGTGTATACTAGCGTTCCGCGGCCCCGAAGGGGATCAACCTTGAACCTCTCTCCATCCATCATCAAGATCGTTCTGTGTGCCGCCGCATTCCTCCTGCACGCCGGTGTGGTGATGAAGATGTCGCCGACCGCGGATGAACGCGATCACTACCTGTATGGAATGCGGGTGATCTCCGGGGATACCAGCCGCGTGCGGCAGCAGGACGATTCCAAGATGCCGGTTTCGGCGCTCAATGCCGCCGCCGGGATGGCGTCGCGTGGATGGGAGCGGCTCGTCGAGCCGCTGCATGCGGCACGAATGGTGACGGTTCTGTTTTCCCTCGGGCTGATGATGCTGACCGCAAGATGGAGCGAGGAGTTGTACGGACCGGCGGCGGGCGTGTTGGCCTGTGTCTTGTATGCTCTGTCTCCGCAAATGCTGGCGCATGGCACTTTGATCACCACGGACCTCTATCAGGCACTCGCGGTGGTGGCGGTGGCGTACACGCATTGGCGTTGGGCACGAAGCTGGAGCGCGAAGCGCGGGGTGGCGGCGGGGCTGGTGTGGGAGTGTCGCTGTTGGCCAAGTACAGTAGCATTTTGCTGTTTCCCATAGCCGGGCTAATGGTGCTGCCGGCCTTGGCGGCCTTTGTTCGGGAAAAAGGGTGGGAGGCGGCATGGCGTCCGGTGAGGGTTTACGCACTGACCGCCGCGGCGGCTACGTTGTGCTCGGTGAATGCCGGTTACTTGCTACGGGACACCGGACAGTCTCTCCGTGAATATCCGTTCCGGACGGCGGGGTTTCAGCGGTTGGCGGAGTTGCCACTGCTGGGAGCCATTCCGCTGCCGCTGCCAAGCCCCTTTTTGGATGGCATTGATTTGTCGAACTACCATGAGCAGACGGGTCTGAATGCGGGCAATATCTATCTGCTGGGAGAACTGCGGTCGCTGGATGATCCCACGTTCCGGCCATTTTATTCCTACTTCGCGGTGACGTGTTTAAGGAGCCGCTGGCGATGCAGATTCTGTTCCTGGTGGCGCTTGTGCTGCTGTGCCGGGCGGCCAGGAGAGAGGAATGGACGAAAGGGGTATGGGAGGGCTGGTACCTGCTGGTGCCGGTGGCGACGTACGGGGCCTATTTTTCCTTTTTGTACCGTACGCAGCTTGGACTGCGGTACCTGTTGCTGATGTTTCCCCTATCGATCATCGTGACCTCGCGGCTTGCGCTTGGGTGGGGGAAGCTGAGCCGGGCACGGAAACTGGCAATCGCGGCGGCGGTGGGATACATGGCAGTTTCGGTCGCGAGTTACTATCCGCACATGATTCCCTATACGAATGAGCTGGTGAGGGAGAAAAAGGATGCCTGGAAACTGTTCGCGGACAGCAATCTGAGTTGGCTCCAGGATTACTGGGAAGTGGACAGATTCCTGCGGGCGCACCCGGAGACGATACTGAACCCATCACGGCCTGTGGCGGGGAAGATCGTAGTGGATGCAAACATGTTGACGGGGATCGTCAAGGAAACAGAGTTTTCCTGGCTGCGGGAGAATTTCGAGCCGGTGTCGCATGTTGGCTACGGGCATCTGCTGTTTGAGATTCCGGCGGAGGAGTTGAGCCGGAAATTGCCGCTGGAGTCTGCGCCGCGCTGAAGTGGGTACCAGTACGGTGCGGGGGCAGTAATAGGCGGGTCAGGTGATGGCTTCCGGCAGGAATGCGGCCTACGATGGGGGTGGCCCACATGAACCCGTTGCGAAAGCTGAGAGTGTTATTTGTCTGTGTTGGAAATTCCTGCCGTAGTCAGATGGCGGAGGCGTTCGCACGGGCCTATGGGACCGATGTGCTGGAGGCAGAAAGCGCGGGGTTGCAGCCGGCGCGCAGAGTGTCCAGGCGCACGAGGGCCGTGCTGCGGGAGCGGGGCGTGCCGACGACGGGGCAGTTTGCAAAAGCGCTGGACGAGGTGCATCTAGGACGGTTCGATCTAGTAGTGAACCTGACTGTGTTCGAGCTGCCGGACGGAGTGAAGCTACCAGTGCGTGATTGGCCGGTGGGGGATCCGAGCCGCAAGCAGATCACGTTATACCAGCAGACGGCGGACAAGATCGAGCACATGGTGCAGGAGCTGATTGAAGAACTGCGGTGGCTGAGGGGGAATTGGGCGGTTCCCAACGTGCAACCCGTGTTGTTGGCGCCACCGCGGCCCCTGTACGCGCTGAGGCAGCGCGCGGCCAGTTGCCCGCAAATGTGATCCACCACGGCCCTAAAGGCGGTGTTGCAGACCGCCGATGGTAGGGATTGTGGCGGACCACGCCGATGCGGATTCGTGAATTGGAGAAATTCGAGCAGCAGGCCAGGGCGATCCTGACGCTGCTGCCGCCGGTGGGACGGACACCGCAAGTCATTGAGCATATGGGCGGGCGGATTGTTGTGGCCGACTACGTGGATTGCCCGGCAGGGTTCCATTTGCGCGAGTCGCTGGTGGTTCGCGGGAGATTTGCGTGCGGTACCGGTTCGATTTTTGCGGGGCCGGTGTATTGCGGGGGCGATTTCTCGGCGGGCAAGGGATCACGATTTGAGGCCGTGTCGGCGGGCGGGCGCATGACGCTGGGGCCAGGGGTTCGGGTGGAGCAAGTGGCCCACAGCCGGCGGCAGATGGAGCTTCGAGCAGGGGCGTGGGTTGGGGAGGCAGTGTCGGAGGAAGGGATCCGGTTGGGGCAGGAAGCCGGCGGCGGAAGGCTATTCGCACCTGAGATGGAGACGTTGGGAAGGCTGGCGGAATTGGATGAAGGCCCGCCGGTTTCCAGCTACTACGAGCTGGGGCCTCCACATGCGGGCGGTGCGGCAGGGTTAGATGGGGCGGCGGGTTTCCGGCGCGGATGGCTGTCGGCGCTGGGGGAGGAGACGTGGGTTTACGAAGGGAACCTGAACCTGCGGCTGCCTCTGCTGCTGCGGGCGAAGCTGGTGGTGCGCGGGTGGTTTCGATGCGTGGCGGGCAGTCTGCTGGAAGAGGACGTCAAGAGCGGCGGAACGCTGCATGTGGGCGCGGGGTCGATTTGCCGGGGTGACCTGATTTCGCTCAGCGGGCTCA
Source organism: Acidimicrobiia bacterium (assembly GCA_016871315.1). GTDB lineage: Bacteria > Acidobacteriota > Terriglobia > Bryobacterales > Bryobacteraceae > VFZE01. The sequence continues at coordinate 23,031 of VFZE01000043.1, forward strand.
CGCTGGATGAGGGGTGCCTGTTTGCCGGGAGGCTGAAGGCGCGCGGGGAGTTGCGGCTTTGCGCCGGAGTGCGCGGTTTCCGGCGGGACGGCCCTGTAGAGGTCGCCTCCGGCGCGGCGGCTATTCTGGAGCCGAACGTCGTGGTGCGCGGACGGTTAAGCGCGGGCGCGGGAGTGCGGCAGCAGATGGCGGAGGCCGGGAGCGGGCTGGATCAACTGCGAAGCGGCTAGGCGCGGCGTAGTTTGTCCCACGGAACGACGCCGCAACGGTTGGCCCAGGACTCATACATCCCTTTCATGCGTTCGGCGCGCAGGGCGTCGGAAGCTGCAAGATTGTTGAGCTCGGTACGGTCGGCGTCAAGGTCGTAAAGTTCCCAGCCGCCCGGGTGCCGCGAGACCAGTTTCCACCTGCCTTCACGGACGGCGCGGTTGCCTTCGTGTTCCCAGTAGAGAGCAGGGTGCGCCTGACGCGTTTTGCCGTCGAAAATGGGCGTAAGACTGCGGCCTTCAAGCGCGAGGACGGGCTTGCCGCGGTGCGTTGCGGGGTAGCGTGCGCCGGCGATGTCGAGACAGGTTGCCATGACATCGATTAAATGGCCCGGCTGGTGGGTGAGCGAGCCGGCCTTCTTGATGCGCGCGGGCCAGTGGGCGATAAAAGGTGTGGCGATGCCGCCTTCATGGACCCAGTGCTTGTAGAGGCGGAAGGGAGTGTTGGAGGCGTTGGCCCAGGGAGTGCGGTAGCTGGTGAACGAATCCGCGGGGCCGGGCAGGCCGGGACGCTCGCCGCCAATGTTCTCCTCCGCACAGCCGCCATTGTCGGAGAGGAACATGATGAGCGTGTTGTCGAGCTTGCGCGCGGCTTCGAGTTTGGCGATGAGGCGGCCGATGCCTTGATCCATGCGATCGATTTGTGCGGCGTAGACGGCCATGCGGAGGTCCCATTCGTCTTTGTTGGTGACGTTGTCCCAGGCAGGGACCTTGGCATCACGTGGAGTAATGGGCCACTTCTTCTCGACAATGCCCAATTCGATCATGCGCTCGTGGCGGCTTGCGCGTAGCCGGTCCCAGCCAGACAGGTACTTGCCGCGGTAGCGTGCGATGTCGTCGGGCCAGGCGTGGAGCGGCCAGTGCGGGGCGGTGTAGGCGAGGTAGAGGAAGAACGGGTCGCGGCCGGTGTGCGAGTCCAGGAAATTGACGGCGTTGTCAGTGAAGGCGTCCGTCATGTAGAAGGAGTCTCCGGAGGGGGTGTGAGGCTCGTTATCGATGGCCATCTGACGGCCCGGGTCGAGACGGAAGAAATTGGAGCCGCCGCTGATCAAGCCGTAGTAACGGTCAAATCCACGGTCGCAGGGCCAGTGAGGGCGGCGCTCGCCGACGTGCCACTTGCCGGACATGTAGGTGCGGTAGCCGGCGGGCTTCAGCGCCTCGGCGATGGTGACGCAGCGGTCGTTAAGGTAGCCCTGATAGGCGGGATGGCCACGGTCGTTGACCATGTGGCCGACGCCGGTCTGGTGATTGTAGAGGCCGGTGAGGAGAGAGGCGCGCGTGGGGCAGCAGCGCGCGGTGTTGTAGAACTGGGTGAAGCGGATGCCTCGGCGGGCGAGGCGGTCGAGGTTGGGCGTGCGCACTTCGCCTCCGTAACAGCCGATGTCGGAGTAGCCCATGTCGTCCGCCATGATGAGGATGATGTTGGGGCGCGAGGAGGATTGCGCGGAGACTGTGGCTGCGCAGGCGGCGGAGGCGAGGAACTCTCGGCGGTTCATCTGAAGATGATACCTGAGACGAATGGCAGGTACGTTAGACTGAATTCTTTATGCGATTTAAACGACTGGCGACGATGCTTCTGGGGATCTGGATCGGGGCGAGCCTGCTCATGAACTGGATCGGGAAGGCGGGTCCGGAAACGGTGGAGACAGTGGTGCGGTCGCAGAGCGCCAAGGCGCAGAAGCATGTCAAGGAACTGGGCGCGGGCAAGACGAGATCGCTGCTGCGGTTTCAAGTGGCCGAGCAGAACTTTCAGTATTTCCAGCGCTGGGAGCTGATGCAGTTGCCGCTGGGAATGTTGTTGATCGTGATGCTGCTGTTTGAGACGAAAGCGAACCGGTTGATCCTGGGGGGGCTGCTGGCGATGTTGACAATTGTCGCGATTGAGTACTGGCTGATCACGCCGCAGATCACCGAGATCGGGCGCGCGGTCCATTTCACGACGCAGGAGGACATGGTGCCGGAGCGGGAGGCGATGTGGAATTACGAGCGTGCCTACTCGATGATGGAGGTCGTGAAGCTGGGGGTGGGCGGGATTCTGGCGCTGCGGCTGATGTACAGCGAGAAGTCAGCGAAGGTGCGGCGGAGAAGACGGAAGAAGGTCGATGCGGTCGATGACGCCGATGACAGCCATGTCGATGGGTGATTCGGGGCGGCCGACGCTGGTCATGGCGGAAAAGCCTTCGGTGACGAGCAGGACGCGGTCGCCGATGCCGGCATCGGCGGAATCGAGGGCAACGACGGCGTCGCCGCGGTCGGAACCGTCGAGGTTGAGGGGCTGAACAAGAAGGGCTTTGCGGCCTTCGTGGGAGGCGTGCTTTTGTGTGGCGACTACGTCGCCGATGACGCGCGCGATCAACATGGTGGCTGCTCGTTCAGGGGGCGGCGGGAGCGGTCGACGTGGAGTTCGTCGACGATGGCGACGATGGTGTTGTCGGTGGGCACTTCGGCGGGAAGGAACGGGAAGCTGGACTCCTTGCCGCGGCACCAATAGATGAGTTCACCGGCCCCGGCTCCGACGGCGTCGGCGCAGACAAGGCGCTTGCCGGTGGGAGTGAGTTCCGGGGTGAGGGGCTGGATCACGAGCAGGCGCTGGCCTTCCAGAGCCTGGTTCTTCACGGTGGACCAGACGCGGCCTACGACACGGCCTAGCATCATTTGGATGCCTTGCCTTTCGGCGCCGGCTCATCCAGGCTGAGGGAATCGACGATGCCGATGATGGAGGTGTCCACGGGCGTGTCCTTGCAGCCTTCCGCCATCCGCGCGGAGGAGCCGGAGACAGCGAGGACGAGTTCGCGGTAACCTGCGCTGACGGTATCGACGGCGACGACGTAGCTGGACTCTTCCTTGCCTTCCGGGGTGACGGGGCGGAGGATGAGCAGCTTCTTGCCTTCCAGCCGCGGGTCCTTGCGGGTTGCGACGACGGTGCCCACCACGCGGGCCAGGATCATGGAACGACCTTTCCAGGAGGCAGCAGCCGGGGGCTACTTGCCGGAGTTGGCCTTGCCGATGGGCAGGACATCTTCCAGGCTCGGGTGTGGGCGCGGGATGACGTGGACGGAGATGAGTTCGCCCACGCGGCGCGCGGCGGCGGCGCCGGCATCGGTGGCGGCGCGCACGGCGGCGACGTCGCCGCGGACAAGCGCGGTGACATAACCGGAGCCGATCTTCTCCCATCCGACCATGGTAACTTTCGCGGCCTTGACCATGGCGTCAGCGGCTTCAATCATCGCCACCAGACCGCGTGTCTCAATCATTCCTAAAGCTTCACCCATTCAGCCTCCAACTACATCAATGTATCTGAAATCGCGGCGCTTCGCACGGACCCTGTTCAGGCCACGCCGCGCGCCTTTACTGCTTCATCCACCAGCGCGATCAATTCCTCGCGCGTCACTTCGAATTTCGATCCCGGGGCGCCGATGTCCTCGGCGGAGATTGGACAGCCGGGTTCGCCGCTCACTTTCGCCTTGATGCCGTAGCGGGTGCGCGAGTCGAGCAGCTTGTCGACCTCCAGGCGCGGGAGCACTTTGGCGCCACCGAGCAACTCGGCAACCAACGCAATGCGGGCGTAATGTTCGACGGTCTCCATTTTGAAGAAGGCCTTGTAGACCTCCTCGGCGTAGCAGACGGCGCCGTGATTGGCCATCATGATGGCGTCGTACTTGGGAATATAGGGCAGCATCGGATCGGTGAGCGCCGGCGTGCCGGGCAGGCCGTATTCGGCGAGGGGCACGCAGCCGAGACCGATGATGACTTCCGGCAGCAGCGCCTGATTCAGCACGCGGCCGGCGGTGGCGAATCCGGTGGAGACGGGCGGATGGGCGTGGACGACGGCGTTGACGTCCGGGCGCATCTCGTAGACGGTTAGATGCATGAGGATCTCCGAGGTGCGCTCCTTGCGGCCCTCGATCTTGTTGCCCTTCATGTCGCAGATGATGAGATCCTCGGGGGCCATCATCCCCTTGGAGACGCCGGTGGGGGTGCACAGCAGGCGGTCCGGACCGAGGCGGATGGAGATGTTGCCGTCGTTAGCGGCGACCCAGCCCTTTTGGTAGACAAGGCGGCCTATGTTGACAATGTCTTCGCGCAGCTCGCGTTCGCTCTTTTGCATCCGAATGTTTGATTGTAGCAGGCATTAGCGTGAGCCTCCGGTGAGTGCGCGGATATCGGCGCGATGGGTGAGCCAAGGGTCGGGCGGATGGCCGTTCAGGATACGGCGGGCGCGGGCGGCGGCTTGTTTCGATTCGTTGTTACGGTTGAGGCGACGAAGGGTATGTGCCCAGGCGGCGTAGAGGGAGCCGGTGACACGGTGATCCGGGCCGAACGCGGGTTCGGCAATGGCGACGGCGTCGCGCCAGTGTGGTTCGGCGGCCGCGTGCCGGGCGTTGAGGGTTAATACACGGGCGAGGTTCCCTTCGCCGAAGGCGAGATGGGGGTGGTTTGGGGGAAGGCTTTTGCGCCAGATGGCGAGAGCAGTTTCCAGGTCCGCGATGGCTTCCAGGGGCCGGCGTTCGGCGGCGTGGAGGAGGCCGCGGTTGGAGAAGAGGAAGGCGGCCTCCGGCGACTTGTGGTTTTCGAGAAGAGAGAGAGCTTCGGCGTAGGCGGAAGCGGCTTCGCGGAGTTTGCCCCAGGCTTGCAGTGTGACTGCAAGGTTGGAGAGCATGCGGGCTTTTGCCGCATCGTTGGGGGTGAGAATGGCAAGAGCGCGGCGGGTGTGTGATTCGGCGAGGGAGAGGCGGTGGAGTTGGAAGTAGAGAGAGCCGAGACCATTGAGGGCTTCGGCATGTGCGGGGCTATCCGGGGCGCGGGATTCGAGCAGGACAAGGGCTTTGCGGTAATGAAGTTCGGCCTCGTTGTGGAGGAAGAGGTCCTGTTCGGCGGAGGCGAGGCCGGTGAGAGCGCTTGCGGTGAGGAGAGCATCGGAGGCGGAGCAGGAGAGGGCGAGCGAGAATGCGTCGCGGGCCTGACGGAGTTGGCCGGCGGCGAGGAGAGACTGAGGGAGGTGGAGGGAGCAGAGGGCGAGGAGGAATGCGGCTATCATAGAACGATCGTTCGTACTTTTTATAGTACGACCGTTCGTTCCTGCTGTCAAGCCTTCAGCGCCTTCCGCCCCGACGGCGTCGCCGACTCCCGCAGCCGCGCCCGGATCCCCGCCTGCGCGCGGGCGAAGGTCTCCTCATCGCAGAAGAGCTGCCATTCCAGGTTGGCCTGGCCCATCATGCCGGCGAGTTCGAAGACAAGCTGGCGGGGGTCGGTTTTGGGGGCGAGTTGGCGTTTGACTTTCGCGCGGCGGGCTTCGCTTTCCAGCAAATCGCGCCAGTTAATCATGAGGTTGACGATGCGGTCGCGGACGCGGCCAGGGCGGGAGTCGAATTCCAGCGAGCTTTGGCCGAAGAAACAGCCGCAGGCAAATACTCGGCGTTCGATGTGGGAGAGCCAGCCGTCGATCAGAGCGATGAGGCGGGCGAGGCCGCCTTCACGATCCATGGCGGGTTCGACGACCTCCTTGAGGAAGATGCGGAGGGCGGCGTCGAGGGTGGCCATCTGCAGGTCTTCCTTGGAGCCGAAGTGGGCGAAGAGGCCGCTCTTGCTCATGCCGGTTTCCTTGGCCAGGTGGCCGATGGTGAGGCCTTCCAGGCCGTGGCGGGAAGCGCATTCCACCGCCGCGGAGAGGATGCCGCGCCGGGTCTCCTCGCCTTGCTGTTCCAGCGCGGACTTGGCACCGGCGTTCTTCATAGCCTCATTAAAGCACGAATGTTCGTACTTAAGTGAGAATGTCGACGGGGTGTTTCGAGTAGGCGCGGAGGGCTTCGGAATAGCGTACGCCGCAGGTTTTGCCGCGGTAGGCGGCGATGGATTCCTTCCACTCCTGCGCGGAGTCGCGGCGCGAGGGATCGTAGGGTGCGCCGCGGACCAGCGCCATCAGCTTGCCGAGCCACTCGATCGCCATGGGCCATTGCGGGGTGATGTCGACAAACGTGTCGGGTTCAAAGCCGATGGTGTGGCGTGGGCCGTTATCGAACATGTAGATGCGGGAAGGGGCGCGGTAGTCGGAGCGGCTGAGGAGCTGACCGGCGTTCTTGACGGCGATTTCGGAAAGCTCGGACGCGACGCGGTGATCGTCGTGCGTGTCGCGGGGCCAGAGGATGAGAGCCACATCTGGCCTAATCTCATAGGCCAGCTGGGCAACCGATTTTTTGTTGGCGGTGGTGAGGTCGAACTCGTGGGAGGCGAAATCGAGGAATCGCATACGTGCGCCGTAGTGGTGGGCAAGCTCGGTGGAGCCCTTAACCAGCTCTTCGTGGCGGCCCTGGATGGGGGGCCAGTTGCGGTAGTCGCCGATCAAGGCGGCGATGACGACGCTCCACTTCTTCTCGATGGCTTGGAGGAGGGTGCCAGGGACTCCAAACACGCAGTCATCATAGTGTGCGCCGATTGCCAGCAGGGTCTTCGCCATGGCAGGCATCTTATAACGTCACGGGCGGAGGATGTCGGATTCAAGCAAAATGGCACGGTTGATTTGTTTGCGCTGGTCGGAGGTGTAGATGACGTGGATCTTTTCGTCCTGGGTCTGGATGGCGATGGGGTAGGCGAAAGAGTTGTTGCCGGTGGCGATGTCGAGATAGTGGGGCCAGGATTTGTCGTGGTCGGAGGAAAGGGCGGCGCGGAGGGGAGTGCGGCGGCTCATGTGATGGTTGTAGACAAGCACAAGGCGGCCGCTTTTGAGCTTCAGGAAATCGACGGCGGAGTTGGGGTTGGGGAAGGCGGAGTCGCGGCCCTCGGACCAGGTGAGGCCGCCGTCGCGGGATTCGGCGCGGATCATGTAGCCGTCGGTGACGGGGCCGTAGCCGCCGCCGCGGCGGCAGTAGGCGATGAGGTGGCCGGGCGTTAGTTCGACGACGGCGGGCTGGATGTTGCCGCGCGGGGAGCGGATGATGCCGGATTCCGACCAAGTGCGGGTTTGGGGGCTGAAGCGGAGAAAGCGGGAGGTGGAATCGGGGCCTACGATTTCGCGGTCCTCACCGGTTTCGTGATAGACGGGGAGAAGATAGTCGCCGCTGGAGAGCGTGATGGGGCGGTTGCGCACCATCATGCCGGGCTCGAGAGCGAGCAGAGAGGAATCCGACCAGGTGTTGGCCTGGTCGCGGGAGATCTTCGCCTGGATGCGGGACGTGGACCAGGTGTCGCCGAAGCGGACGACGTAGAAAAGCCAGACGATGTCGTCGGCCGATTGCCATATAACGGCGTTGCCCAGGGACCGGAAAGGGTCGCTGGCGATTTTGACGGGAGTGGACCATTGGGTCTGGCCTTTGGGAAGGCGGCTGCCGAAGACAGCGGTGGCATCGGCGTATTCACCGCCGCCGCCGTAGTAGACGAGATAGAGGTCGCCGTTTGAGAGTTCAGTAATGCAGGCGGGGTGCTTGTAGGGACCGGTGGGGATTTCTGGGCCGAAGATTTTTTCGATGCGAAGTTCGGCGGGCAGGAGTGCAGCGAGAAGCAGAAGAACGGAAAGAGATCGCATGGCGGGATAGTAACATGGGCGGGGCACAGTACACTGGAAGGTATGAGGCGGATGTTGCCGTTTGCGGTGGCTGGGATTGTGGCCGTGCTGGCGGTATTGCTGGTGGCTCCGGCGGCCCCACCGGATGACAAGGCGGAGCGGCTGGCGCGGCACCGAAATCTAGGGAAAGCGTTTTTCGAGAATCCGACGACACAGGCGCAGGCGGTCGAGGAGTTCCGGAAGGCGATGGAGCTGGCTCCGGAATCGGCCCGCGAGCGGCTGAACCACGGGCTGGCGCTGCTGGCGGCAGGGCGAACGGCGGAAGGCATCGCGGAGATCGAAAAGGTGCAGGCGAAGGAGCCGCGGATTCCTCACACGTGGTTCAACCTGGGGGTTCAGTACAAGAAGGCGGGCGATTACGAGCGGGCGGTTCGGCAGTTGGAACAGATGGTGAAACTGGTTCCCGAGGAGCCGGTGTCGCACTACAACCTGGGCACGCTGTATAAGCTGGCGGGGCGAACCGAGGAGGCGATCCGGGAGTTTGAGACGGCTTCAAGGTTGGATGCGAACCTGGCGGGGCCGCATTTTCAGTTATTCAATATGTTCCGGCAAGCCGGGCGGGCGGAGGAGGCCAGGCAGCGGCTGGCGCTATTTCAGCAGATCAAGAAACAACAGGAGAACGCGGCGACCCCGGAGGACATGGACTGGAGTTTCTATTCGGAAATCCTGGACGAGGTCGAGACGGCGGCCCCGCCGCCGCCCAAAGAAGCGCCGCGATTTGCAGTGCGAAGATTGCATGCGGGATCGGGCGGCAGTGCGGGGTTGCTGGCCGCGGATCTGGATGGGGATGGCACACCGGAGTTGGTTAGCTGGAGCGGCGGGAAGTTGTGGTCGAGCCGGGAAGCGGGGCTGGGGAACGTGACAGGAGTGGTGAGTGCGGCGGCCGGCGATTTTAATAATGACGGGCTGGCGGATTTGTGCGTGGTGACGACGGCGGGGCCGGTGCTGCTGCGCAACGAGAAGGGGCGGATGACGCGCGTCGGTTTGCCGAAGGTGGCCGGGAGTTTTCGCGTGGCCGTGTGGCTGGATTACGACCACGATTACGACCTGGATTTGATTCTGCTGGGCGATCAGGCCGCGCTCATAAGGAATCAGGGTGAGGCGGGGTTCGCCGACAGGACCGCGGATTTTCCGTTCGTGGCGGGGAAAGCGGCCGCGGCGGCGGTGTTGCGAGTAGTGCCGGATTCCAAGGGCATGGACCTGGCGGTTTCCTATGCCGATCGCGAGGGCGTGCTGTACCGCGACAATCTGGGAGGCAAATACAAAGCAGAGGCGCTGGCGGCGATGCCGCCGAGCGCGGCTTCCATCCAGGCGATTGACGCGGATCACAGCGGGACAGTGGACCTGCTGGTGAACGCCGGAGGACGCGGTCATCTGTTGTTGAATCCGTCGCGCGATATGAAGGCGCAGGCGTTCCGGGCGGTGGCACTGCCGGCGGCGGGCATTTTGACGGACCCGGATAGCCGGGGCGTGGCGGATTTGGTGAGTGGCGGCGCGGTGTACCGGAACTTGGGGAACGGGCGGTTCGGAGAGCCGCAGACGGTTGCTGGGTTGGCGGGCGTGGCGTGGGCGGAGGCGGACTTTACCAAGGATGGCCGCGCGGATCTGGCGGCGGTGGGCGCTGGTGGCGAAGTGCAGCAGTACACGAACCAGGCCGGCGGAAAGAACGGGTGGGTAGCGGTGTCGCTGGCGGGTATCAAGAATCCGAAACTGGCGCTGGGTTCGGAAGTAGAGGTCCGCGCGGGCCAGAGTTATCAGAAGAGGATGTACGCGGGCTATCCGCTGGTGTTCGGGCTGGGCGAGTATCGCGAGGCGGATGCGATCCGGATCACGTGGCCGAACGGGTTGATCCAGCATGAGGCCAAGCAGCCCGGGCAGAAGGCGCACGCGTATAAAGAAGCGCAGCGGCTGTCGGGGAGCTGTCCGCAGGTGTGGACGTGGAATGGCCGGGAGTTTGAGTACATTACCGATGTGCTGGGCGTAGCTCCGTTGGGAGCGTCGGCGGGCGACGGTGGATATTTTCCAGTGGATCATCTGGAGCATGTTCAAATCAACGCGGAGCAGTTGAAGGCGCGGGACGGGTTTTATGAGGTGCGGCTGACGGAGGAGTTGAGCGAGATCGCCTATATCGACCAAATAAGGCTGATGGCGGTGGATCATCCGGCGGAGTTGGGCGTTCATGTGAATGAGAAATTCCAGGGGCCGCCATATCCGGAGCTGAAGATTTACACGACGAAGGGGCGTCGTTATCCGGTGGCGGCCCGGGATAATCAGGGCCGTGATGTGCTGCGGAAACTGCTGCGGAAGGACCGGACCTATCCGGACGCGTTTGAGCGGACCGAGGCGGGAGTGGCGAAGATGCATTCCCTCGATTTGGATTTTGGCGTTGGCGGACGGGAAAACCTGCTGGTGCTGGATGGCTGGGTGGATTGGGCTGACGGGAGCACATTTCTCGGGTACGCGCAGAGCGATCCGCGAGGGCTGGTGATGCCACGGCTGAAAGCGATGGGGAGCGATGGCAAGTGGCGGACGCTGGTGGAAGATATGGGAATGCCGGCGGGCAAACCGAAGCGGATCGTGGTGGAGACGGGCGGTGCACGGAGAATGCGGATCGTAACGAACCTGGCCCTGTACTGGGACGAGATTTATCTGTCAGCGCAGGCGGAGGAACGGGCGCGGGTGAGTGAGATGTTGCCGCGGGCGGCGGAGTTGCGGTTCCGCGGTTTTTCGCGGGTGGAGATCCATCCGGAACGCAAACAGCCGGAAATGTTCTTTTATCCGCGGCCGGTGATAACGTCGATGTGGAATCCAACGCCGGGGATGTACACGCGTTACGGAGATGTTGCGGAGTTGACGGCGGCGGCCGATGACCGGTTTGTGATCATGGGTTCAGGCGACGAGTTGCGGCTGCGGTTTGAGGCGGGCGCACTGCCGGCGGTTGCCGAGGGTATGCGGCGTAGTTTCGTGCTGGCGGTGGACGGGTGGGCGAAGGATCGGGACGCGAACACGGCCTATTCGCAGACGGTGGAGCCGCTGCCGTTTCATGGCATGAGCCGGTATCCTTATCCGGAGATGGAGAAGTTTCCAGACACGGCGGCGCACCGTGAGTGGAGGCGTACATACAACACGCGGCCGGCGTTGCGTTTGATTCGTCCATTGAAAGGTGATTGATGATCCGCTGGTGCGCGATTCTTCTCCTGTTTCTGGTGGTAAACACCGCTTATATCGCCAGTTTCGCCACGGCGAGCATTTTCTATATGGCGAATGTGCTCCTGCACGTCTTGCTGGGAGTTGCATTACTGCCGGGTTTGGTGTGGCTGCTGAAGCGGTCGCCGGTGGTGGCGCTGCTATTGGCGCTTTCGGCAGGGTTGGGTTTGTGGCTGACGTGGGCGGGAGCCCTGAGCCAGAACCGGATGGCGTTGGCACTGCATATCGTGACGGGTGTTCTAGGGTTAGCGGGTTTGTACCTGCTGCCGGATGCACGGTGGCGGCGCGCGCTGGCGACGGTAGGAGGCGTTTCCGTGACGCTGGCTGGAGCGGTGTATCTGCTTTCGGCTGGCGATGGGAGGAACGTGATTCGGAATCCGGGTTACGTGCCGATATCGATGGAGGAGGAGGGAGCGGGGCCGGAGTCGCCGTTCTGGCCGTCCTCGGCCAACACGAACGTGAACGGGATCATTCCGGCAAACTTCTTCATGGATTCGAAACTCTGCGGCGAATGCCACAAGGACATCTACGAGCAGTGGGAAAGCTCGATGCATCATTTCGCGTCTTTCAACAACCAGTTCTACCGGCGCTCGATCGAGCACATGCAGGAGCTGAGCGGAACCAAGGGGAGCAAGTGGTGCGCCGGGTGCCACGATCACGCGGTGTTTTTCAATGGCCGGTTTGAGCGTCCGATGAAGGAGCAAATGGACACGCCGGAGGCGCATACGGGGCTGGGCTGCCTGTCATGCCACTCGATCGTCGACGTGAAGGGCAGCATGGGCAACGCGGGCATCGTGATCGAGTATCCGCCGCTGCATGATCTGGCATCGAGCCGGAACAGCTGGATCCGGGCGGTGGACCGCTTCCTGACAAACCTGAATCCGGAGCCGCACCGGCGGACGTTTCTGAAGCCGTTCATGCGGAATTCGGCGGAGTTCTGTTCAGCGTGCCACAAGGTGCACCTGGACAAGCCGGTGAACAATTACCGGTGGCTGCGCGGGTTCAACGATTACGACAACTGGCAGGCGAGCGGCGTATCGGGGCAGGGTGCGCGGAGTTTCTATTACCCGAAGGAGCCGCTGACGTGCAGTGGGTGCCACATGCCCTTGGTGGATTCCAAGGACCCCGGCAACATCAAGGGGCAGGTGCATTCGCACCGGTTCGCGGCGGCGAATACGGCGGTGCCGTTGGCGAACCGGGATGAGCGCCAGATGAAGGAGACGATCGATTTTCTGCAATCGGGATTTATCAGCGTGGATATTTTCGCGGCTTCGCCAGTGGAGGATGCGCCGGGGCAGCTGGCGATGATGCGGCGTTCAGGTGAAGGACCGCAGTTGAGTTCGACGTTCGCGGTGGGGGAAGAGAGCGAACAGGCGGGCGAGGTATTTCTGCGCGAGGTCGGCGAACTGGCGGCTCCGCTGGACCGCGCGGTGACGCGGTTCAAGCCCGGTTCGGCGGTGCGTTTGGACGTGGTGGTGCGGACGCGGGCGATCGGTCATTTCTTTCCCGCGGGCACCGTGGACGCCTTTGATGTGTGGCTGGAAGTGGAGGCTCGTGACGGGCGCGGGCGCAAGATTTTCCATTCCGGCGCGGTGGAGAATGAGGGCAAGGGCCCGGTGGAGAAGGGGGCGCATTTTTACCGCTCGCTGCTGCTCGATGCCGAAGGGAATCCCATTAACAAGCGCAACGCGTGGCAGGCGCGGAGCGTGCTGTACGTGCGTCTGATTCCGCCGGGCGCGGCCGATGTGGCGCACTACCGGCTGCAAATCCCCGGCGATGCCGTGGGACCGATTTCGGTGGAGGCGCGGTTGAATTACCGGAAGTTCAGTTGGTATTACACGCAGTACGCCTATGCGGGACGCGCCGGCGCGGGTGAGGCCGGCCTGCATCATGATTCGCGGGAGTACAGCTTCGATCCGCGGAACATCCCGGCGAATGTGTCAGGCCGGATCAAGGAGCGGATCCCGGAGCTGCCGATTGTGAGGCTGGCGGCGGCGGAGACCAAGCTGGAACTGGGCGACGGTGCGCCGGAGTGGCGGCCGATGGTGAACAAGGCGGACCGGGAGCGGTGGAATGACTGGGGGATCGGGCTGCTGCTTCAGGGTGATCTGAAGGGGGCGCAGTATGCGTTTGAGCGGGTGACGGAAGCCGAACCGGGTTATGCGGACGGGTGGATCAACATCGCCCGCGCGCTGGTGCAGGAAGGGCAAACCGAGGCGGCGCGTCCGCATCTGGAGCGAGCGCTCGGGATCAATCCCAGTTTAGGACGGGCGCAATTCTTCATGGCGATGGTGGAGAAGGCGGCGGGCAATTATGATGCGGCGCTGGCCTGGCTGAGGAAGGTGACGGCGCAGTATCCGCGGGATCGCGTGGCGCTGAACCAGATGGGGCGGCTGCTGTTTTTGAAGCGGCAATACCGGGCGGCGGTGGATGCGCTGCGGCGGGTGCTGGATGTGGATCCGGAAGATGTGCAGGCACATTACAACCTGATGCTTTGCTACCGGGGGCTAAAGGACCTGGAGAACGCCGAGCGGGAGGAGAAGCTGTTCCGGCGGTTCAAGGCGGATGAGGCGTCGCAGACGATCACGGCCCGGCCGCGGTTGCTGTCGCCGGAGGATAATAACGAGAGGCAGTCCATCCACGACCACGTCAGCGTGCCTTTGGAAGTGAGAGGGCGAGCCGCCTCAAACTGAATGAACCGGATCCTTAGCAGCTTGATGGTGTGCGCCGCGGTGGCATGCGCGCAGGTGAGCTTCACCGATGTGACTGCCCAGGCGGGAATCAGGTTCACCCACAACGCGGGGAAGGCGGGCAAGAAATACCTGCCGGAGACGATGGGAGCCGGCTGCGCTTTCCTGAACGTGGATGGAGACGGGTGGCTCGATATTCTGTTGATCAACAGCCGGGATTGGACGCCGCGCGGGAAGAAGTCGCTGCCGGCGCTGTACCGCAACAACGGCAAGGGGGCGTTCACCGACATTACGGCGGGGAGCGGTCTCGATGTAGAGGGTTATGGGATGGGCGTGGCGGTGGGCGATTACGACAACGACGGGCGGGATGATGTCTACATTACGTATCTGGAGGGCGACAGGCTCTACCGAAACGAAGGCGGCGGAAAGTTCCGCGACGTGACCAAGGCGGCGGGGATTGCCAACGCAGGGTTCGGGACGTCGGCGGCGTGGCTGGATTACGACCGTGACGGGAAGGTTGATTTGTTCGTGGCGAACTATGTGCAGTGGACGGCGAAGGGGGACCTGTGGTGTTCGCTCGACGGAGCCTCGAAAAGCTACTGCACGCCGGAGTCATACAAGGGAGTGCCGTCGAAGCTGTACCGGAATCTGGGCGGCGGGCGGTTCGAGGATGTAAGCCAGAAGTCGGGCATTGCCGTGGCAAATTCGAAAGCGTTGGGCGTGGCAGTGCTGGATTATGACGGCGACGGATGGCCGGACCTTTTCGTGGCGAACGACACGCAGCCGAACCAGCTGTTTCATAACCAGCGCAACGGGACGTTCAAGGATGAGGGGCTGACGGCGGGGGTAGCGTTCGGGGAGGATGGCGTGGCGCGCGGGGCGATGGGTGTAGATGCAGCCGACTATGACCGTTCCGGGCGTCCGCACCTGGCAGTGGGGAATTTCTCGAACCAGATGCTGGGGCTGTACCACAACGAAGGCGGCGGCCTGTTTGTGGATGATGCGCCGAGGTCCACGGTGGGGCGTTCGAGTTTGCTGACGCTGGCATTCGGCGTGTTTTTCTTCGATTACGATCTGGACGGGAACGTTGACCTTTTCGCCGCGAACGGGCACATCGAGGAAGAGATTCAGCGCGTGCAGCCGAAAGTGGCGTTCCGCCAGCAGCCGCATTTATTCCGGAATCTGGGGAAGGGACGTTTTGAAGAGGTGACACCGCCGGCAGGCACGATTGTGGCGCGTGGAGCCGCCTACGGCGATTATGACCGGGACGGCGATCTGGATCTTCTGCTGAGCACGAATAACGGGCCGGCGTATCTGTTGCGGAATGACGT
Source organism: Acidimicrobiia bacterium (assembly GCA_016871315.1). GTDB lineage: Bacteria > Acidobacteriota > Terriglobia > Bryobacterales > Bryobacteraceae > VFZE01. The sequence goes on from VFZE01000043.1 coordinate 38,083, forward strand.
CGGGAACCGGAACCGGTGGCTGCGGGTGAAGCTGGAGGGCACGGCGTCGAACCGGAACGGTTTGGGGGCGGTGGTTCGCGTGGAGAGCGCAGGCGGTAAGCAGTGGCAGATGATGCGGAGCGGGTCGAGTTATTGTTCGAGCTCGGAGCTGGTGCTGACCTTCGGGCTGGGGCGGGACACGGAGGTGGCGGCGCTGGAGGTGGAGTGGCCGGGCAAGGGCAAGCAGCGGTTTACCAAGATATCCTCAAACCAATTCATTACGATCAACGAGACGAAAGGAATTCTACGATAATCATGAATCCGAAACTGAGAATAGCGGCGATCACCGATGAGTATTCGCACGACCTGGAGAAGGCGCTGGAGCCGATGGCGGAGGTGGGGATGCAGGGCGCCGAGCTGCGCGTGGTATGGGGCAAGAACATCATGGACCTGAGCGATGAGGAGCTGAAGCGCGCGAAGCAGATGGTGACGGACAAGGGGATGGAAGTGATCTCGATCGCCTCACCTGTGCTGAAGTGCGTGCTGCCGAACGCGCCGGATGTGGATGCGCGGTTCCAGCACGATATTTTCGCGAGCAAGCACACGTTCGAGGATCAGCCGCGGCTGAGCGAGCATGCATTTGATGTGGCGGAGATGATGGGGGCCAAGATCGTGCGGGTATTCAGTTACTGGCGTACGGTGGAGCCGGAGAAGTGCTTCAGCGCGGTGGTGGATGCGTTGGGAGGCTTGGCGGAGCGCGCGGCGAAGCGGGGTCTGATTATCGGGCTCGAGAATGAACATGCCTGCAACATCGCGACAGGGGCGGAGTCAGCCAAGGCGCTGGCGGCCGTGAAGCACGAGAGCTTGAAGCTGGTGTGGGATCCTGCGAATGCGCTGTGCTCGGGCGAGAATCCGTTTCCGGATGGCTACCGGAAACTGCCGGTGGACCGCATCGTGCACGTGCACACCAAGGATTGCCACATGGAAGGCCACAAGCCGGTGTGGGGACCGCTCGGTACGCGGAGCGTGGATTGGAAGGGACAGGTGGCCGCGCTGCTTGCCGACGGCTATCAGGGCTGGCTCAGTCTGGAGACGCACTGGCCGGGGCCGGCGAATGACAAGTTCCGGGCAAGCGTGATCTGCGGCTGGAATCTGCGCGGGCTGGCTTCGGCTTAGCGCGATTGGAGAACCTCTTCGAAGTAGGCCGTGGCGCGGGGATCGCGGGTTTGGCCGAGGGCGGTCATGGCACGCTTGCGGGTATCGAGGTCGCGGTGGGACTTGGCTGCCTGGATGAGCAGCGGGATCCCCTCGGCATTGGGAAGCGATTTCAGGGCATTGACGGCATTTCGCCGGACACTCTGGTCGGGATCGTTGTCCATCGTGTTTTGAACTGCGGCCGCGGCGAGCGATTGCAGGCTCCTCTCGATGCTGCCGGAGACAGCTTGCGTGCGAACCTGGGCGTCGGTGAGACGCTTGGGCTGTGCGAGCAGCGGCAGCGTGAGAAGAGAGAAGAGAATGAGGATTTTCATTTCAGGATCTCGAGGAGATAGTCGTTGGCTTCCTTGGTCTTCATGCGGGAGAGGCGGGAGACGATTTCGCGGAGCATGCGCGGGTCTTTTTCTTTTCGCGCGAGATCGGCAAGTGCGGCTCCGTTTTTCTCCGAATGAAAGCCGCCGATCACGGCGCGCTTGATTTCCTGGTCGGTGGCGGAAGAGTAGAGCTCGGTGAGGAACTGGCGGTTTTCCGGGTGGTCGGCGAGATAGTGGATGGCGCGGGCCTTGAGTTGGGGCGACTGCGAGGATTGGGCGATTTGCTTGAGGATCGGGAGGGCCCGCTCGGGATCAGAGTGGACGAGACCGTGGAGAGCGATTAACTTCAGCTCGTCGGCGGAATCCTGCGGGGAGAGGGCGGCTTGCGGGGCCAGGAGACCGGTGGAGTGGGAATGCACTTTGCTCATGGCGTCGGCCATCTTGGCATGCACCATTTCGGAGATTTCCAGGTGCAAGTTGTCAAGCTTGTCGCGGTGTGCGTCGAGTTGGGCGTGCAGATGATGGAGGTCCGGCTGCGCCAACAGAGTGAAGGAGGCGGCCAGGAGAAGAGTGGTTGTCCTGTTCATGCCCCGTTAGACTGCAAAGCGGAGCGGCGGTTAGGAGGAATTCTCTAATTACCCGGGTACCAGCCGCGGTCCCACGGGAAGGCGAAGGTGGGGCGGTTGGCGTAGCGGGTCATCTTGAATTCGATGCGGGAGCCGGCGCCGGGTTCCAGGTGCACGGTGAGGGCGGGTCCGGCGATTTGCGTGCTTTTGCCATCCACGGTGGCCGAGTCGAACCGGTGTTCGCCGTATCCGCCGGCCTGCACGACGATCGTGCGGGGCTCGACGGGGTTGAGGTTGGCCAGGGTGAGAGTGGCGGAATCGGCGGAGAGTTTTTCGACCAGAGCGCCCGTATCGGCAGGCAGGCCGGCGCGGCGCTCGACAGGATCGAAGTAGCGGAAGCGGCTGTGGAGGACCCAAATGCGGCCGGAGGCGAAGTAGCCGCCCAGGGTGAGGTTGGTAAGGGCGTTGGTGACGGCGGGGTTGAAGTCGAGCAGATAGTCGGCCAGACGCGTGTCCGCGGTGGTGGGATCGTTGCGGATCTGCTCCGCTTTGCGGCGAACAGTGGCGAGATCGGCGCGCAGGGCCCTCACCGGGTAGTCGGGCTCTTTCCCTTCGAGGTAGCCTATCCAGCCTTGTGTCGGGATGCGCTCGAGATCCTCCCGGTCCTGCGACCAGAGGTAGATTTCGGTGAGGCGGTCGGTGTGCAGATTGGGGGTGAAATGGTACCAGCTGGGCGGGCCGTTGTGCTTATAGCCGCGCGGGTCGCCGTACATCTGTGGGAGCAGCGTGCTGCCGTTTTCGACTTTCTTTTGGGCGTAGATGTTGTCCATCTGGCGGCGCAGGACGTTGACGTAGGATTGGTCTCCGCTAAGCAGGAGAGCGTTGGCGAAGCCGGGCCAAGTAGCATGGTGGAAGTAGTTGCGGTGGGCGATCTGTTCGATTTCGCCGTCAAAGATGGTGAAGTTCCAACCATAGGTGCCCTTCCACCACTGGCCGTTGTACTCGCCGCCGATTTTCCCGTTCAGGCCGACATTGGAGGGGACATTGCCGCCGGCCTCTTCGGCGCGTTGCTTCCATGCGTTGACATATTCGAGAACCCAGTCACGGTACTTGTCTTCGCGCGTGAGCATGTAGGCGTTGAGGCCGAGGATGGTGGAGGCGAGGTTGAGGAAATTGTCGCCGACGCTGTCGAGGTACTCGTCGCAGTGGGCGAGCATCTTGGGGTAGTAGGCGGCCATGTCGAGCAGTTTCGAGCGGCCGGCGCGGTTGTGAAGAAGGTGGAAGCTGCCGGGGACGGGATCGCCCACCCAGTCATAGGTTGTGGCCTTGCGCAGCATGGGGCCCTTACTTCCGTTCCAGATACTTTTGATGACCTTGTTGACCGGGTCGTAGTTGGGAGCCTCGGGATCCTCGTTCATGTACATCCCGGCGAAGCGCTTCATGCGCTGCCGATAATGCGAGTTGTTGGGGTCCGAGAGGCCCTGCAGCAGGAAGGCGCGCATCCCTTCGGCGGTGTGAAACCAGTCCGACATCGTGATGAATTCCTTGTAGTAGGCCCCGTTTTCGGCGAGCGGAGTGAGCTTGGTGCGGAGCGCGCCGTACTGCTTCCAGTGGCCTTCCTGGGCCTTCTTGAAAAGGTGGAGGAGGCTGTCGGAGCCGCCCAGGGCGTGCAGGAGTGTCCAGTTGTAGAAGGTCTCGATGGCGTCGTCGGGGCCGTCTAGCGTGCCCCAGCGGATGGTGTGGAGCAGGTAGCCGCGTTCGTCGACGTACTTGCCGGCGAAGCGCTCGCAGGCGAGCGAGCTGGACTTGAGCAGTTCGCGCTGGAGCAGGGCCCATTCCGGCGGGGACATGGGCGTCTTGATGTTAACGGCGGGCTGGGCAAATGCGAGAGAGGAGAGGATCAATACGCTGAGCAAGCGTTTCATGGAGACCTCCTAAACACGGCGGACTTTGACGCCGGCTTCGTCGAAGAGAACTTCGACGAGGCCGAAGTGCTCATCATAATACTGGCTGGAATACTGGCTCATGCGCTCGGCGGAGACGACCACTTCGCGGATGCCGGCCTGAACGATGGCGCGGGCGCAATCCATGCAGGGCATGATTTCCACGTAGATGGTGCAGTCCTCGGTGGCAGTGCCGGCGCGGGCGGCGTTGCAGATGGCGTTGCGTTCGGCATGCTCGATCCAGAGGTATTTGTGGGGGCGCTGATGGCGCTCCGGAACGTCGTCGCGGATGCCGCGGGGGAAGGAGTTGTAGCCGGTGGAGCGGATTTCGCGCGCGGGTCCTGCAATGACGCAGCCGATTTGGGTGTTAGGGTCCTTGCTGCGCGCGGCGACGACCTGGCAGATCTTCAAGTAGTATTCGTCCCAATTGGGGATGATGCGTGAGGACATGAGGATTCTCGATTATATCGGGACTTCTGTTAAGAGACACGGATGAACACGGGTTTCGGTAGAGGCACTGGGCGGCACGCGGTCAGGCGGTCGCGGCGCGGGCGGCGAATATCAACAGCGGGTGAGCAGCGGCGATTTGCTGGCGTTGGCGTGCGTGATCGAGAACGGTGGCGAATTCCGGTTGATTGCGGATGGGGTCGAGCCAGGGGTCGGCGGCGAGGGCGGGGTAACAGCAGTGGCCGCCGGTGATGACGCGCTGGAGCAGGGCCAATGAATCTGCGGGTTGGTTGAGATGGGCCAGATGACGGGCCAGGTAGAGCAGGGCTTCCGGATCGCTGAAGCCGGAATCGACGATGCGGGTGATTGCGGCGGCACAAGCGCCGGCATCGCCTTCGATCCAGCAGCGGGCCGCGACGATGAAATCGCGCATGCGGGTCTTGACTTTTTCTTCCAGGGCGCCGAGGACGGGTAATGCTTCCTGGCCGCGGCCCAGCTCGGCGAGCGACATGGCCACGACATAGGGATTGTCCTCCAGACGCGTGGAGGCGACCCGGGCATAGTCGCGCTGTAGGAACCAGGTGTGGGCGACGCTGGTGCGGATCTTGGAATCGAGAGCGGCGGCCCGTGCGTATGCGGCCGCGGATTCGGCCAGGAGGCCGCAGTAGCGCAGCGGGCTGATGAGGGCGGCGAAGATTTCCGGGTCAGTTGCCTTCTCCGCGCGTGGCAGCAGCCGGGCCAAGGCGTCGCCGGCGCGGCCGGTATCTACTTCCAGCTGCGCGTAGAATTTATGGCCGATGGCGAGGTCGGGATTGAGATCCAGGGCCTGGCGGAAGGCGGCTTCGGCATACCGCAGGCCCTCGGCCGAGCCGGAGGGAAGGTACTTGGCCATGACATGATGGATGCGGCCAAGGCGCGCCCAAGCCGGCGCATAGACGGGGTCTGCGGCGACGCAGCGGAGGTAGAGATCGCGTGCGGACTCCCACTGCTTCGGATCGTTGCTGAACTGGTTGGCGCGGAGGTAATACTCGTAGGCGGCCGGGTCGGCAGGAACGTCGCGGCGGAGCGTGCGCTGCTCGGTGGCGGAGAGGGGCAGCGAGAGGGAACTGATGACGCGCTCGGTGAGTTCGTCGTGTAGGCGGAAGACGTCGTCGATGGAAATCTGGGTGGAGTGGGACCAGAGTAGGGTCCCGCTGGCGGCTTCGGTGAGCTGGATGGCGGCGCGGATTTCTTCCCCGGCCGATAGTAGCGTGCCGGTGACGATGAGATCGACCTCAGTCTCGGCGGCGATGGTTTTCAGATCTTGAGAGCCGGAGGCATAAGGGGCAGCCGCGAGGCTGGAGCGCACGATAAGGCAGTTCAAGACGGAGAGCGAAGTGGTAAGCGCGTCCGGGAGGCTGAAGGCGAGAAAGTCCTTGCCTGGATCGGGACGGAGCATACGGAACGGCAGAACGATGAGACGTCTGACGTCGTTCGGCGCGGACGCGGAGGTTTCCACCGGAATGAGGAAACGGTATCCGCGGCGGGGCAAGGTCTCGATGAAGCGGGGCGAGTCGGCGTTATCGCCGAGCGCCTTGCGGATCTCGCGGATGCAGAAATTGAGGCCCTGCTCGAAATCGACGAAGGAGTCGCACCAGACCCGCTCCCGGATATCAGCTCGGGTAAGAACCTCGCCGGCGTGGGAAACAAGCAGTTCCAGCACCTTGAATGGCTGTGGCGGGAGCTTCACGCGCGCGCCGCCGCGGCGCAGCTCGCAGGCCGCGGTATCCAGCTCAAACTCAGCGAATCTAAAGATCCTACCGGGTTCGCTCATCGAAAACTCAGAAGCCGCTCAGGCAGCGTCCATGGAAGCTCCGAACGACTTGGGGTACAAGTAATCATAGCAGCGGGGACATGATCTGAGGAGCCGCCGCAATCTGGAAACCAAAGAAAGAGGAGACACAAGATGACACTAAGAATTAACGACATGGCGCCGGACTTCGAGGCACAGACCACGCAAGGTCCGATTCGCTTTCACGAATGGCTGGGCAATGGCTGGGGCGTGCTGTTTTCCCACCCCAAGGACTTCACCCCCGTCTGCACCACCGAGCTGGGCTACATGGCGGGTCTGGCAGGGGAGTTCGAGAAGCGGAACTGCAAGATCATCGGCCTGAGCGTGGACGCCGTGGGCGATCACTCCAAGTGGGCCGCCGATATCGAGAGAACGCAGGGCCACGCGGTGAACTACCCGATGATCGGCGACTCGGATCTCAAGGTCGCGCAGCTCTACGGGATGCTGCCGGCGGAGGCGGGCGACAGTTGCGCCGGACGCACCGCGGCCGACAACGCCACCGTCCGGACGGTGTTCGTGATCGGGCCGGACAAGAAGATCAAGCTGATGCTCGTCTATCCGATGACGACCGGGCGCAATTTCGATGAGGTGCTGCGGGTGCTGGATTCGATGCAGCTGACGGCGAAGCACCAGGTGGCGACGCCGGTGAACTGGAAGCCCGGCGGCGATGTGATTATCGTGCCGGCGGTCTCCGATGACGACGCGCGGAAGAAGTATCCGGACGGCTGGAAGCAGGTGCTGCCGTATATGCGCGTGGTGCCCCAGCCGAAGTAGGCCGAGAACGAGGAGAACTAGGCATGGAAGCGGTCAAGGTGGAACGGTTCTATCTGGGATGTCTGGCGCACGCCTCCTACATGATTGGATCCGAAGGCGTGGCGGCGGTAATCGACCCACAGCGTGACGTGGACATCTATCTGGAGACGGCCGCGCGTGAAGGATGGAAGATCCAGCACGTGATCGAGACGCATGTCCATGCCGACTTCGTTTCGGGCCATTGCGAACTGGCCGAGCGCACCGGAGCACGCATCTACCTGGGTGGGGGGTCCGGAGCGGAGTTTCCCCACGTGGCGGTACAGGATGGGGAGCTGCTGGAGTTCGGCCAGTGCAGCCTGCGGTTCCTGGCGACTCCCGGACACACCATCGAGAGCATCTGCGTTGTGCTGCGTGACCTCTCGCAGCCGGACCGTCCGGCTCGCGTCTTCACCGGAGATACCCTCTTCGTGGGAGACGTGGGCCGGCCCGATCTGTCGCCGGAGCACACCCCGCGCCAGCTCGCCCAGATGCTGTACCGCAGCCTGCATGAAAAGCTCCTGACCCTTCCCGACGATACCGAGGTGCTCCCGGCGCATGGCGCGGGGTCGCTTTGCGGGCGGCAGATGAGTGCCGAGAGCTCGTCGACGATCGGCAGGCAGCGGCAGACCAATTACGCCCTGCTGGCGCCCTCCAGCGAGGAGTTTGTTCAACTGCTCACCGACAATCTGCCCGCGCGTCCGGAGTATTTCGCCCGCGACGCGGACTTGAACCGGCGCGGGGCGTCCGCTTTAGCCGAGCTGCCTTCGCTCCCGGACCTCTCCGCGCCGGAAGTCTTGAAGATGCAGAATGAGGGAGCGATCGTCGTGGACACGCGTCCGGCGATGCAGTTCGCCGTGGCGCACGTGCCTGGCTCCGTGCACATCGCGCTAACGGGACAGTATGCTTCCTGGGCGGCGCGGATTCTCGGGCTGGATACGCCGCTGATCATCGCCGGAGAGGATCCGGAGCATGTGCTGGAGTCGCAGATGCGCCTGGCGCGCGTGGGGATTGAGAACGTGGTGGGGTACCTGGCCGACGGCATCGCGGGCTGGATCCGGAACGGCTTCCAGCTCGATTATATTCCGCAGTTGACGGTACAGGAATTCGTGGAGCTCCGCGAACAGGAGCCGGAGAGGATCGCTCTGCTCGATGTGCGGGAAATGGCCGAAATCGCCGGCGGGGTAATCGAGAACTCGCGGTGCATCCCGCTCGGCAAGCTGGCGTCGAGCCTCAACGAATTAGACCGCGGGAAGCTTTTCGTGGTTCACTGCAAGGGCGGATATCGCAGTTCCGTTGCCACCAGCATCTTGCGCCGCGCCGGCTTTCGTGACATTGCGAACCTCATCGGGGGTTTTGATGCGTGGAAGACGGCTGGGTTGCCTACGTGCGAAATTAGGCCGCCGATCAGCGTCGATGAAACCGCGTCTGGGCGCGGCTGAAGGCTCGCTCGTTCCCCCGCCTACGAATTCGCCGCCATATCCCGGCGTGCCTGCGCGACGATTGCCAAGTACTGCCGCGCGCGTTCCTCGATTAGGTCGTACCGGTTATCTCTGATCAGCGTCGCATCCACCAGTTCGCCGCCGACAGCCACCGCGCACGCTCCAGCTTTCAAAAACTCTGCCGTCGTCTCCAAGTTCACTCCGCCTGTCGGAATCATCTCAATCTGCGGGAATGGCCCGCGCAGCGCTTTGATGTACTTCGGTCCGCCTACGTTGCCGCACGGGAACACCTTCACCACGTCGGCGCCCGCCTCCCATGCCGTCAACACCTCGGTGGGTGTCAGGGCGCCGGGACAGATCACCTTCGAATACCGCCTCGCCATCTCGATCGTCGACTGCCGCAGCGACGGCGTCACGAAAAACTCCGCTCCCGCCAGCATGCAGTTGCGCGCCGTTTCCGGATCCAGCACCGTCCCCGCTCCCAATACAATCTTGTCTCCGAATGCGTCTGCCACGCGCTCCAGCGCCCGCAGCGCTCCCGGCACCGTCATCGTGATCTCCGCCGCGCGGATCCCGCCTTGATAGATCGCCTCAATCGCCCTCACCGCCGTTTCCATACTCGCCGTCCGAACCACCGGAACAATGCCGATATCAATGATCGAATGAAGTATCTGCTGTTTGGTCATATCTCTACGATTTTATGCGAGTCGCTGCCCGGCAAGCTCAACCGCCACCGGATCGTTGATCCGCCTGCCCCAATCCCGCATCATCCCCGCCAATTCGCGGATTTTTCCGCGGGCGGCCGGTTGCAGTGATTGGTCCGCCTGCTCTCCCGGATCATCGGCCAAGCTGAACAACTCGATCCCCGCCGCCGGCGGGGCCTCCCTACCGCGAAACCGCCGCAGGATCAACTTCCATTCCCGCATCCGCACCATCCGCTCATCGTGCGGCCCGCCCATCAGCTTCGGCTGCGTCACGTTCTGCTGGAACACCGGCTCGCTCCAGCCCAGCTTGCCATCCAGAATCTGCCGGAACCGGCTCCGCGCCTGCACGGCGGAAGGAACCCGGATCCCACCCGCCTCCAGCATCGTCGGCATCAAATCCATTGTCGACACTCCGCCCTCAAACACCTTGCCCGCCGGCAGCCGGTCTGGGTACCGGATCAGCATCGGCACCCGCGCGCTGTCCTCATAACACACACGCTTGTTCGAACTCAGCAGCCTCCGCCCGAACGTCTCCCCGTGATCCGACGTGAAAATCACCATCGTTCGCGGACCCAGTCCGCGCTTTTCCAGCGCATCCAGCAGCCTTCCTACGCAGTGATCTATCGCCGTGCACGCCGCATAATACTCCGCCGGCTCCAGCGGCCCGCCCGCGTGCATCTTCACGAATCGCGCCGGCGGAACATAAGGCGTGTGCGGCGGATAGTAACTCACCGTCAGCGCGAACGGCCGGTTCGCGTTCCGCTCCATAAACCCGATCGCTTCGTCCGTCTCCACATCGGACCGGTAGGGCGACTCGTCACGCGCCCCCAGCCAGTGGCTCAGCTGCGAGTTGTACCCGTTCCAAAAATCGAACACCTCCGGATTCTTTTCTCCCAGATGCCATTTGCCGATGTAGCCGGTGTGATAACCTGCCTCCCGCAAAAGACCCGGATAGTGCGGCGTCAGCCGGTACCGCTTGTCCGTGAACACCGTGTCCACGCCATACACGTTATCGGTCAGCCCGTGGGTCGTGGGATAAACACTGGTCAGCAGGCTCGCGCGCGACGGCGTGCACACCGCCTGCGGCACATACGCGCTTGCAAACCGCACTCCCCCGCTCGCCAGCTTATCCAGATTCGGCGTGATCGTCTGTTTGTTCCCATCCGCCCCCAGCGCGTCGCCCCGAAACTGATCCGCCAGGATGAACAGAAAGTTCGGCCGCTCCGCCGATTTCGCCACCGTTCCGCCCATCCCCCCGGCCAGCACACTCAGCGCTTCTCTTCGGTTCATGACTCTCCCCTGAAGAAAGACTACTCAGTGAAGATATCAGCCAACGGAACCTCGATGCGTCCATCCTTTGACCGCACCACCGGCTCCTTCACCTCATGCGCTCCCTCGGCCGTGTATATCCAGACCTTCCGGCTCCGTGGATTCCACACCCACACTTCCGGAACCCCAAAACGCAGGTAATCGTCGATCCGCTCCTGCATCTCCCCCATCGTGTCGGACCGCGAAAGGATCTCGATGCACAGTACGGGCGGATGCGTGATGATTTGCCCCTCCGGACTCTCTCGATCCACCACGCAGATGTCCGGGACACGAAAGCGGTCAGGGTTAACCTGCACTCGTTGCTCCACCAGAACGATTGCTTGGAGCATCTTGCTCCGCCTGTTCAGCCAGGTACTCAGATCCGTCTGCGGCCTGCTATGATCCCGTTCCCCCATGTTGCACTCCAGGAGAACACCGGACAGGTACTCCTTGTCAGGCCGGTATGTCGACGCAAGGTACTCCTCGACGCTGATGAGAGTCGTGGCGCCCATGACCTCAATCTATCGCAACGGATGGGATGATACAACCTACGCCGAGACGGGTGTCAGCCCCAGCTTCGCGTGCCACGGTTTGGCCGGCTTCAGCGCTTCATTCACCGCCTGAATGTTCTTGACGCCTTCCGTCGACAGCCAGTCTTCCAGCGCCTTCAGCCCGCTCTTGCCGTACACCGGAATCCCTTCCTTCCACGTCGCACGGCCGCACAGCACGCCGGAGAAATCCGTCCCCGCATCGGCGGCCATCCGCAACGATTCAGTGAATTGATCGTTGCTGACGCCGGCGCTCAGGTAAATGAACGGCTTGGTCGCCACCGCCGCCGCCTTCCGGAACAGGTCCAGCGCCTCCTCGCGGCTCTGCGCCTTCTGCCCCTTGTACACCGAACTGCCCTCCACGTAGTTCGCGTTGATCGGCACTTCTACCTTAAGCACGTCCACTTTGTAGTGCGGCTTCGAATACTCCTCCATGCTCCCGATCACCACTTCCGGTTTGATCTTGGCGAATTCCAGTCCCCTCTCGTCCCGGCCCTCCGGATCGTACCCGACAAACTCCAGAAAGAAAGGAATCTGGTAGGAATCGCATTCCGCTCCGATCCGCTCAATAAACGCATGCTTGATCTCGTTTACCTTCGGATCGTCAAACGGCGTGTAGTAGATCAGAATCTTCACCGCGTTGGCGCCCCAATCCGCGATTCGCTTCACCGACACGTCCGGCAGCAGATCCGGCAATCGGCCCGGCTGCGTGTTGTCGTAGCCGCTCTTTTCATACGCCAGCAACAAGCCCGCATTCGACGCTCGTGCCTTGCTCGCCGGCAATCCATACTCCGGATCCAGCAGGATCGCGCTCGCGTGCGGCGTAAGAATCCGCGTCACCGCCGTCTTGAATTCCGACATCATCTCGTCGGTGACGGCCTTCTTATCGATGCCCTTGGCCGCCGCAATCGACTTTTGCAGGCTGCCGCGCTGGTCCATCGCCGCCGCGGCGATGATTCCGTTTTTCGTGGAAAGAGACTTCAGGTGTTTGATTTTTGATTCTGATAATGACATGGGGTTCTCTGCAATTATAACAGCCACGCGCCGCGCGAAGTTACTTCACCGCCACCACGTGCCCGCGCGTCCGGTAATACAGCACCCCGCTTGACACCGCCGGCGTCGCCATCACCGTCTCCCCCATCTCATTCTTCGCCAGCTGCTCGAACACCGGCCCCGCACGGATCACGTATACCTCGCCCTCTTCGCTCGCGAAATACAACCGCCCCGCTGCCGCCACCGGCGATGCGCTGAACCCCGTTGTCCCCTGGTCGGCGTATGGGTGGAAGTCAGGGTCAATGAATACACTGTTGCCCACCTTGCGCGGAGCAAACTGCAAGGGCAGCGCAATCAGGTTCCCGAGCCCTCCCTTGGGCATCGTGTCCTGGTTGGGGAAAAAGCGGTCGTAGGAATCGAGACCGAGCTGATGCCTGCGTTCCATGGTTCGGGTCAGAAGCACGCATCCCAGTTTGCGCGCGGCGATCGCAGGCAGCGCACGATCAAAGAAGATCCAGATGTGTCGCCCTTCCCGGAACGGGAACGCTCCAAGGCGGCGGGCACACTCAACTCCTGGCAGGTATCAAGGAAAGCCTGGGAGTCATACTCCCAAGTCTTCTTGTCAAAGTCGGCAGCGAGAAACCAGCACGTTTCGTCGGGCAGGAGGGGGTAGACACCAACAGTTTCTTTGCCCAAGAGATGGTTCTCGATGACGGCGTCGGTCAGCGGGAGAAACTTTCGTGTCCTCTGGTCGACTTTCTTCCGCTCCTCCGGACGGCTTTTGTTGATCGCCTTCCAGTCCTTTACGGCTGCCGGCACATAGCCCGACCGGCCGTCGGCGTTCTCCCATCGCCGTGCGTACACATCGTCCCTCCCGCGAAACAGGCTTCGGAATAGCGCGACCCTCTTTCTGGCACGTTCCTCCTTGTCCATCGGTGGCGCCGCCTCGACGGTCTTGACTGGTGGCGGGCTCTCCGGCGCAAGCTGAGGAATCGGAATGCCGTGAACCGCCAGCAGGCGCCGCAACC
>VFZE01000044.1 GCA_016871315.1 Acidimicrobiia bacterium
CCCCTTCTTCACGATCCCCCGGTCCAGCTCCACCGCCACCCGCTCCGCCGGAATCTCCAGCAGCCGCAGCAGCCCCTCAATCGTCGTCCCCTCCGCCACGTCCCGTCTCTCGCCGTTCACCATGATCTCCATGCAAAATTCCGTCCCATTATAGACGCAGATCAGGTGCAACGGATCTTGGAGGGCTCGCGCACGGAGCTTATGCGGCGCTTCGAGGCTCGCTGACCTTCCGGCTTCGAATCCGCTGGATCGCCTTCCCGCTTTGCTGCCGCGCCAGATCCAACTCGTATGCGCTCTGCAGGTTCATCCAGAAATCGGCTGACATGCCGAAATACTGTGCCAGACGCAGAGCCGTGTCCGCCGTGATATTCCGCTTCCCCGCCAGGATCTGGTAAAGCCGGTTTGGCGGCACTTCAAGCAAATCGGCGAGCCTTTTGGCCGTCAGCCCGATCTCCTCCAGCTCATCCGCGAGAATCTCTCCGGGGTGGATGGGTGTGCGTGCCATGTCTGTTCTCCTTTCAGTGATAATCAACAATCTCAACATTCGAAGGGCCGCGATCGTCTTTGGACCATTCAAAACAAATGCGCCACTGGCCGTTGATCCGGATCGAGTACTGCCCCTTCCGGTCTCCCTTAAGCGCTTCCAGGCGATTGGAATTGAGAGCGGCCAAGTCGCCTAACGCCGTCGCAGCATCAAGAATTCGCAACCGCTTTTCTGCCTGAACTCGGAACGGCTCCCATGGACGCACTCTCTCTCCGGCGGCAAAGCGTTCCGTTTCCCGGTCGCGATAGCTCCTGATCATCCGGTTCTGGATACCAGTCTAGACGAGTTACGTCAAACGTACAATCAGCACTCCGCTGGCGCCCACTTCGGCTGACACTTTCCCCCTACCGTTTGACACCACCTTCACCCGCTATTTATATTCAAGAGGTAGGCTTCGTTCGCTGCAACGAAGCCCCGCAGATTCATGCCAAATTCACCGTTAGAGGTTTACTTCCCGGTCCTTGTCCAGGCGATCCTGGGCACGGTCATCGCGGTCGGACTCGTCACCGTCTCCTGGCTGCTCGGAAAGAAACTCAAGAACAAAACCAAGGACAGTCCCTACGAATGCGGTGTCGCGCCAACCGGCAGCGCGGAAGAACGCTTCAGTGTCAAGTTCTACCTGGTGGCCATGCTCTTCATCCTCTTCGATATAGAAGCCGTCTTTCTGTATCCCTGGGTGGTCGTCTACCGTGAACTCAAACTGGTCGCCTTCCTCGAGATGTTCATCTTCGTCGCGTTTATCCTTTCCGGCTTCTTCTACATCTGGAAGAAGCGGGTCCTGGACTGGTCGGAAACCGCCGGCAGCCGGGAATAGCTGTACTTCATCGCAATGCTCTCTGAACAACTGAAAGAGATGAGTGTGGTTCAGGCCCTCGATGCCGCCTGCCCAGGCGCAATCCTCGCCGGCAACGCCGATCGGGGCGAAACCACTCTCGAAATCGCGCCCCCGCAAATCGCCGCCGTCTGCCGCTTCCTCAAGGACACCCAGAAATTCGTCCGCCTTAGCGGCGTCACCGCCACCGACTGGTACCCGATGGAGCCGCGCTTCCACGTCCTCTACCATCTCCACTCCCTCGACGCCAACCAGCGCCTCCGCCTGAAGTGCAAGCTCCCCGGCGATTCCCCCATAATCGACTCCGTCATCTCCGTCTGGCGCGCCGCCGACTGGTATGAACGCGAAGTCTTCGACCTGTTCGGCGTCACCTTCAACGGCCATCCCAACCTCAAACGCATCCTCATGCCCGACGACTGGAAAGGCCACCCTCTCCGCAAGGACTTCCCCGTGCACGGACATAAATACGACTACGCCAATGAGTGACACCGCCGCCGCCCCTCCTCCTGCTGCCACGCGCACCATGACCCTCAACATGGGTCCTCAGCATCCTTCCACCCACGGCGTTCTCCGCGTGGTGCTCGAGCTCGACGGCGAAACCATCGTCAACGCCGAACCAGAAATCGGCTACCTCCACACCGGCATTGAAAAGGAGTGCGAGGTCAAAACCTGGCAACAGGTGGTCCCGCTCACCGACCGCGTCGACTACCTCGCCAACCTCTCCAACAACCTCTGCTACGTCCTCGGCGTCGAAAAACTGCTCGCCCTCGAAATCCCGCCGCGCGCCCAATGGATGCGCGTCATGCTCACCGAACTCACCCGCCTCAACTCGCACCTGGTCTGGCTCGGTACGCACGCCATCGACATCGGAGCCATGAGCGTCTTCCTCTATTGTTTCCGCGAACGCGAAGACCTGCTCCGCATCTTCGAGATGTTCTCCGGCCAGCGCATGATGACCAGCTACTTCCGCGTCGGCGGCCTCGCCCTCGACGCCCCGCGCGGCTGGCAGAACGCCGTCGGCAAGTTTATCAAGGAATTCCCCTCCAAGATCGATCAGTACGAAAACCTCCTTACCGGCAACCCCATCTGGCTCAAGCGCACCAAGGGCGTCGGCTACATGCCGCTTGAAGACATGCTCGACCTCGGTGTCACCGGCCCCATGATCCGCGCCGCCGGCGTGCCCTGGGACATCCGCAAATCCGAACCCTACTCCTCCTACGACAAGTTCCAGTTCAAGGTCCCCACCCGCACGGAAAGCGACGTCTTCGCCCGTTACCAGGTCCGCATCGAGGAGATGCGCGAATCCGTCAAGATCATTCAGCAAGCCATGGACGGCATGCCCGAAGGCCCCTTCCAGGCCGACGCCCCCAAAATCGTACTCCCCGAGCGCGAAAAGATGAAAACCCAAATGGAAGCGCTCATCTATCACTTCAAGATCGTCACCGAAGGCTTCCGCGTTCCCGCCGGCGAAGTCTACCAGGCCATTGAACACCCGCGCGGCGAACTTGCCTACTACATCGTCAGCGATGGCACCTCCAAGCCCTACCGCGTTCACATGCGCACCCCCAGCTTCGGCAACCTGATCGCCATGAAGCCCATGCTCGAAGGCCGCCTCATCGCCGACTCCATTGCCTGTCTCGGCAGCCTCGATTTCGTTTTAGGAGACGTCGACCGATGACCTTCTCACCCCAACTGGAGGCCCGCTTGGAGAAGCTGCTCCGCAGCTATCCCGAAGGCCGCCAGCGCGCCGCTCTCATCCCCATGCTCATGTACGCTCAGGATGAGGCCGGCTACATCTCCAAGGAGCTTGCCCAGGAGGTCGCCCGGCGCTGCGGCGTCACCACTCTCCAGGTCGACGAGGTCGTCGGCTACTACACCATGCTCCGCGCCCGCCCCATGGGCCGCACTCACCTGCAAATCTGCACCAACATCAGCTGTCTCCTCGTCGGCGGCGACAAGCTCTGGGAACAGGCCTGCCACAAGCTTGGCATCGGCCACAACGAAGTCACCCCCGACGGAGCCATCTCGCTCGAAGAGGTCGAATGCATCGGAGCCTGCTCCTGGGCCCCCGCGCTCCAAACCAACTTCGACTTCCACCACAAAGTCACGCCCGAAAAGCTCGACCAGTTGATCGACGCCCTGAGGAAGGTGAACTAAGCATGCTCTTCAATCCTCCTCATCCCGCCGAAACTAAGGTCCTCACCCGCCGCTTCGGCCTCCCCAACTCCGAATCCATCGACACCTACCTCGCCAACGACGGCTACAAAGCCTTCCTCAAGGCCCGCGAAATGTCGCAGGAGCAGATCATCGAGGAAGTGAAACTCTCCAGCCTCCGCGGCCGCGGCGGCGCTGGCTTCCCCACCGGCATGAAGTGGAGCTTCGTCCCACGAACCTCCCCCAAGCCCAAGTACATCGTCGTCAACGCCGACGAGAGTGAACCCGGCACCTGCAAGGACCGCGTGCTGATGGAAAACGATCCGCACGGCCTCATCGAAGGCGTCTTGATCGCCGCCCTCTCCATCGGCGCTCACCGCGGCTGGGTCTACATCCGCGGCGAATACCGCTACTTAATCGACATCATGGACCGGGCCATCGAGGAAGCCTACAAGCACGGCTACCTCGGCAAGAACATCCGCGGCACCGGCTTCGACTTCGACTTCTCCACGCACACCGGCGCAGGCGCATACGAATGCGGCGAGGAGTCCGCTTTGCTCGAATCTCTCGAAGGCAAGCGCGGCATCCCCCGCATCCGCCCGCCCTTCCCCGCCGTCAGCGGCGCGTTCCAGTGCCCTACGATTCTCAATAACGTCGAAACCTACTACGCCGTCCCTCCCATCATCTTGAACGGCGGCAAATGGTACGCCGACCTCGGCGTCCCCAAGGCCGGCGGCACCCGCATGCTCTGCCTCTCCGGCCACGTCAATACGCCCGGCGTCTACGAAATCCCGCTCGGCTTTCCCATGATGCGCGCCATCAACGAACTCGGCGGCGGCATGCTCAACGGCAACAAGCTCAAGGCAGTCGTTCCCGGCGGCAGCTCCTGCCCGCTGCTCCGCGCCGAAGAGTGCGACATCAACATGGATTACGACTCGCTCGCCAAGGTGAAAAGCATGCTCGGCTCCGGCGGCATGGTCGTGCTCGATGAAACCACCGACATGGTCAAGTTCGCCCTCCGCATCATGCGCTTCTATCAGCATGAAAGCTGCGGCTGGTGCATCCCCTGCCGCGAAGGCACCCTCTGGCTCAAGAAGCTCCTCACCCGCCTCGACGCCGGCGTCGGCTCCTCCTCCGACATCAGCCTCGTCGGCGAACTCGCCAAAAACATGTTCGGCCGCACCTTCTGCCCCCTCGGCGACGCCGCCGCCATGCCCACCATGTCCATCATTGAAAAATTCCGCGACGAGTTTGAAGCGCGCCTCGCCGGCGTCACCCTGCCGCCCGAACTGGTAAGCATCGCATGAGTGATCTCGTAAAATTCACCCTCGACGGCCGCGAACTGCAAGCCGCGCCGGGCACCCTTGTCATCGACGCCGCCAAGAAAGCCGGCATCGAAATCCCCGCCTTCTGCTACTACGAAGGCCTCTCGCTCCAAGCCGCCTGCCGCATGTGCCTGGTGGAGGTGAAGGGCGCGCCCAAGCTGCTGGCCGCCTGCACCCTCCCCGTCGCCGAAAACATGGTCATCGAGACGGAATCGCCCACTGTCGTCGACGCCCGCAAGTTCACCCTCGAATTCCTCCTCACCAACCACCCTCTCGATTGCCCCGTCTGCGACAAGGGCGGCGAATGCGAGCTCCAGGACATGGTCTTCCGTTACGGCGCCGGCGAAAGCCGCTTTACCGAGATCAAGCACCACGTCGATGAAAAGCAGTGGTCCCCGGTCGTCTTCTTCGACGCCCCCCGCTGCATTCTCTGCTACCGCTGCGTGCGCATCTGCGATGAAGGCATGGGCGTCAAGGCGCTCGGCGTCACCAATCGCGGCGCTTACTCGGAGATCACCCCCAACATGGGCTCGCACCTGGAATGCGACGAGTGCGGCGCCTGCATCGACATCTGCCCCGTCGGCGCGCTCACCTCCGGCATCTACCGCTACCAGACCCGCCCCTGGGAAATGGATCACGTCGGCACCATCTGCACGCACTGCGGCGATGGCTGCAAAACCACTCTCGGCGTTCGTAACAACGAAATCATCCGCGGCAACAATCGCGACCGCTCCGGCATCAACGGCGAATTCCTCTGCATCAAGGGCCGCTACGCCTTTGACTTCATCAATCACCCCGACCGCCTCCAGTCCCCCCTCATGCGCGTCAACGGCAAGCTCGAAGAGGTCAGCTGGTCGAAAGCCCTCGTCGCCGTCGCCCAGAAGTTCTCCGAGATCAAAGCCGCCAGCGGGAAAATCGGCATCATCGGGTCCAACCGCACCTCGAACGAAGAAAACTTCTACCTCCGCAAGTTCGCTCAAGCCATCGGAACTCCGCACCTTGATCACCGCCGCACCGGCGACATCGCCACTCTGCTCGACGCCCTCAGCGGACGCGCCGATGCGCTCGCCACGGCCGAGGACCTCTACACCGCCCAATCCGTCCTCGTCGTCGGAGCCGATCTCGCCCAGCAGCATCCCTTCCTCGCCTTCCAGATGCGCGCCAACTGGCGTCATCACCAGTCACGAACCTTCGTCGTCACACAAGGCCCCGTCCGCGAAGACGCCTTCGCCACGCGCAACCTCCGCGCCGAACCCGGCCAGGAAATCGACGCTGTCACAACTCTCGCCGACGACCTGAAATCCTCCGGTGACCTGATCGTCGTCTTCGGCGACAGCATCCGCGGCGACTCCCTCCGCAAACTCGTCAGCTTCATCGCCTCCCTCGGCGTCCCCGCAAAGTACATCTGCCTGCTCGACTATTCCAACTCCCGCGGCGCTTTCGACATGGGCCTCATCCCCGGCGATGGCGGCATGAGCGCTCCGGAAATGCTCGCCGCATCCGACCTTGACGCTCTCTGGGTCGTCGGAGCCAACCCCCTCGCCGACGCCGCCCTCGCCTCCCAAAACGCCTTCGTCGTGGTGCAGGATCTCTTCCTCACCGAAACCGCCCAGCGCGCCGACATCGTCCTGCCCGCCGCCTCCGCCTACGAAAAGACAGGCACCGTCACCAACACCTGCGGCCAGGTGCAGCGCCTCTCGAAAGCCCTCAACGTCATGGGCGCCAAGCCCGACCTCGACATCTTCCACTTAATCGCCCGCGGCATGCGCCTCGATCTCGGCCCCGCCCAGCCCGACAAGATCTTCTCCGAAATCCGCGCCACCGTGAAGGGTTACGATATCCCGCTGCCCGTCATCGCCACCGGCGGCGCCGCGCTCACCAATCCCGTCAACGGCAACGTGCCTCATGCCGCCGCTTCCGCCGCCCTCGTCCGCGGCTCTCGCGACACTCTGTTCACCTCCGGCACGCTTGGCCGGTACTCCCCAATCCTCTCGAAAGTCATGGAGGCGCCCGGCGGGCTCTACCGCAAATGAACTTCTTCCTCCTGTCCCTCATCAAGGTCGGTCTGGTCGCCGCTGTTCTCATGACCACGCTCGCCTACCTGCAATGGGTCGAACGCAAGGTTATCGCCCACATCCAGCTCCGTGTCGGTCCCTCCCGCGTCGGCCCCCACGGCCTGCTACAGCCGCTCGCCGACGTCATCAAGCTCATCACCAAGGAAGACCTCATCCCCGCTCACGTCAACAAGTTCTTCTACCTGATGGCTCCCATTCTCGCCGTCGCCCTCGCCCTCACCTCCATTTCCGTCATCCCCTTCGGCCCGCAGATCAACGTCTTTGGCGTCGAAACCTACATGCAGCTCACCGACCTGAACATCGGTGTCCTCGTCCTGCTGGCCATCTCAGGACTCAGCGTCTACGGCATCGCGCTTGCCGGCTGGGCCTCCAACAATAAGTACGCCCTGCTCGGCGGCCTCCGCGCCTCCGCCCAGATGATCAGCTACGAGCTTCCGCTCGCCCTGGCCATCGCCTCCCCGCTCCTGCTCCACAACAGCCTCAGTCTCCGCGAAATCGTCAACGCCCAGGACGGCTACTACTTCGGCTTCCTCGCACGCTGGGCCATCTTCCAGATGCCCATGCCCCAGATCTTTGCCTTCATCCTCTTCATGATCGGCGCATTCGCCGAAACCAACCGCATCCCCTTCGATCTCCCCGAAGCCGAAAACGAACTCGTCGCCGGCTTCCACACCGAATACTCCTCCATGAAATTCGCCGCCTTCTTCATGGCCGAGTACGCCAACATGATCACCATTTGCGCGCTCGCCACCATCCTCTTCCTCGGCGGCTGGCATCCGCCCTTCCCCGTCGAGCTCGGCTCCGGCTACGTCCCCTCCGCCATCTTCGGCATGGCCGCCGCCATCGCCCTCTTTCACGGCCTCAACCCGGCCCGCCCCAAGGACCGTTTCACTCTGCCCGTCTTCGCCATCGCCTTCTTCGGCCTCGCCATCGCCTTCGCCATCCCCGTCCTCAACTCCATCCTCCTGCCCCTGTTCTGGTTCGCCTCCAAGACCGGCTTCCTCTTATTTCTCTTTATCTGGGTGCGCGGCACGCTCCCGCGCTTCCGATATGACCAACTGATGCGCTTCGCCTGGGCCTGGCTCTTCCCCGTCTCCGTCGTGCATCTGTTCGCAACAGGGCTGCTGGTTGCCCTCTATTCCAACTAACGTCATGGACCCGATACTGTTTTTCATCTTCGCTGCCGTCGCCGTAATCTGCGCCATCAGCCTCATCGTGCAGAAGCATCCCATCAAAAGCGCCCTCTCCTTGATCGGCGTCATGGGTTCGCTCGCCATCCTTTACCTCCTGCTCGGCGCCGAATTCATCGCCGCCGCACAGCTGATCGTCTACGCCGGGGCCATCATGGTCCTGTTCGTCTTCGTCATCATGCTCCTCAACGCCGGCGAAGAAAAAAGCCCCGCCCGCCCCAGCTGGTTCGCCAAACTCCTCGGCATCCCGCTCATGATCGCCCTCCTCGGCATCCTCAGCTACGTCATCCAGCGCGCCGCCCCGGAAGGCTCGCTCGCCTTCGGCGAATACACCGGCGGAGCAAGAGAAGTCGGCCGCGCCCTCTTCACCACCTACTTGCTGCCCTTCGAGATCACCTCCGTCCTCATCCTGATCGCCATCCTCGGAGCCGTCGTGCTCGCCAAGAAGGAGCTTTAACCGATGAACGGCGTCCCCTTATCCTGGTACCTCATCCTCAGCGCCATCCTCTTCGCCCTCGGCGCAGCCGGGTTCATGATCCGCAAGAACATGATCACCGTCTTCATGTGCATTGAGCTCATGCTCAACGCCGTGAACCTCTCCTTTGTCGCCTTCTCCCGCCACTTCAAAACCATTGACGGGCAGATCTTCACTTTCTTCGTCATGGTGGTAGCCGCCGCCGAAGCCGCCGTCGGCCTCGCCATCATCCTCACCGTTTTCCGCAACCGATCCACCCTGCAAGTTGACGACATCGACTCTCTGAGACTGTAAATGCATCATCTCTGGCTCATTCCCGCTCTCCCGCTGGCCGGCTTTCTCGTGAACGGCCTGTTCGGCCGCCGCCTGCCCAAGGCCATCATCAACGCCGTCGCCGTGGGCAGCGTCCTGCTCTCCTTCCTCTGGGTGCTCCAGGTCCTGAACGGCCTGATGCCGCTCGAAACCCTCTACGTCGAGCGCTACGCCACCTGGATCGCCTCCGGCTCTCTCGACATCCCCTATGAGCTCGCCATTGACCGTCTCTCCGCCGTCATGCTCCTGGTGGTCACCGGCGTCGGCCTGCTCATTCACATCTACGCCACCGGCTACATGTCGCATGAGGACGGCTACTATCGCTTCTTCGCCTACCTCAATCTCTTCATGTTCTTCATGCTCACGCTCGTGCTCGCCAACAACTACCTGCTCCTGTTCGTCGGCTGGGAAGGCGTCGGCCTGTGCAGTTATCTCTTAATCGGTTTCTACTACCTCAAAAACAGCGCAACCACGGCCGGCAACAAGGCATTCATCGTCAACCGAATCGGCGACTTCGGCTTCGCCCTCGCCATCTTCCTCATCTTCATCCAATTCGGCACGCTCGACTTTCCCGCCGTCTTCAGCGCCGCGCAGCCCCTCCCCGCCGAATCCACAGCCGGTATCCTCACCGCCATCTGCCTCCTGCTCATGGTCGGCGCCGCCGGTAAATCCGCGCAGGTTCCCCTCTACGTCTGGCTGCCCGACGCCATGGAAGGCCCAACCCCCGTCTCCGCTCTCATCCACGCCGCCACCATGGTCACCGCCGGCGTCTACATGGTCGCCCGCTCCTCCGCGCTTTACTTGAAGGCCCCTCTCGCCATGGATGTCGTGGCTCTCATCGGACTCCTCACCGCCGTCCTCGCCGCCACCATCGGCATGACCCAGTTCGACATCAAGAAGGTCTTCGCCTACTCCACCGTCTCCCAGCTCGGCTACATGTTCCTCGCCCTCGGCGTCGGAGCCTTCTCCGCCGGCATCTTCCACGTCGTCACACACGCCTTCTTCAAAGCCCTGCTTTTCCTCGGAGCCGGCAGCGTCATCCACGCCCTCGAAGGCGAACAGGACCTCCGCCACATGGGCGGCCTCCGCAAAAAAATCCCCATCACCTTCCTTACTCTCGCCTGCGCCTGGGTCGCCATCGCCGGCGTCCCGCCCTTCTCCGGCTTCCACAGCAAGGATGAAATCCTGCTCGCCGCGCACCACCACGCCCCCTGGATGTACTGGATCGGCGTCGTCACCGCCGGCATCACCGCCTTCTACGTCTCCCGCGCCATGTTCCTCTGCTTCTTCGGCAAATACCGCGGCCATCATCATCCCCACGAATCGCCCGTCTCCATGTGGGGACCCCTCGCCGTCCTCGCCCTCCTTTCTCTCGGCGGCGGCTACACGCACATCCCGCAATTCCTCGCTCCCGTCTTCCCCCTTGCCGAAGGCGCGCATGACTTCACCCTCGTCGCGATCTCGGTCGCCGCCGGACTCACCGGCATCGGCCTCGCCTGGTTCCTCTACATCGCCAAGCCGGGCCTTGCCGATTCCATCGCTTCCAACCTCGGCGGCCTCTACAAGCTCGTCTATAACAAATACTTCGTCGACGAGCTCTACTTCGCCACCATCATCAATCCCGCCATCGCCGGCTCCCGCACCGTGCTCTGGAAATTCCTCGACGCCGGCCTGATCGACGGTACCGTCAACGGAGCAGGCCACATGGCCCAATGGGTCGGAGCCAAGTGCCGCCGCCTCCAATCCGGCAACATACGAACCTACGCCACCTGGGTCGTCCTCGGAGCCGTCCTGCTCATCTTCACCATCGGAGGCGTTCGATGAACCTGCTCAGCATCCTGTTAATCGTCCCCGCCGCCGGCTTCCTCGCACTGCTCCTCCTCCCACGCGCCCGCGAAAAGGACGCCCGCCTCCTCGCCCTCATCATCTCCACCGCCGTCTTCCTCGCCTCGCTCGGTTTAATCGGCGCACCCTCCAGTTTTGAGACCAACGTCGAATGGATCAGCTCCCCCGCCATCCGCTACCACGTCTCGATCGATGGCCTCAGCCTCTGGCTGATCATTCTCTCCACCTTGCTCGTCCCCATCTGCGTCCTCATCAGCTGGAACTACATCGGCAAGCGCATCAAGGAATTCTACGCCTTCCTCCTCCTGCTTGAATTCGGCCTGATCGGCGTCTTCGCCGCCATGGATCTCTTCCTGTTCTACGTCTTCTGGGAAGTCACCCTCGTCCCCATGTACTTCTTAATCGGAATCTGGGGACATGAGCGCCGCATCTACGCCACCGTCAAGTTCTTCCTCTACACCATGGCCGGCTCCGTCCTCATGCTCGTTGCCATCCTCTATCTCTACTCCCGCGCCGGCACTTTCGACTATTCCGTCATCCTCACCCTCCTCGGCAACGGCCGCCTCACTCTTACCGCCGCCGAACAGCTCCCCCTCTTCCTCGCCTTCTTCGTCGCCTTCGCCATCAAGGTTCCGCTCTGGCCGCTCCACACCTGGCTCCCCGACGCCCACGTGGAAGCGCCCAGCGCCGGCTCCGTCATGCTCGCCTCCGTCATGCTCAAGATGGGCACCTACGGCATCGTCCGCTTCTGCCTTCCCATGTTCGGCAACGCCGCACGCGAATGCGCCCCATACATCGCCGTCCTCGCCATCCTCGGCATCATCATCGGGGCTTTAGTCGCCATGGTCCAGCCCAACATGAAGAAGCTGGTCGCCTACTCCTCCGTCTCGCACCTCGGCTTCGTCGTCCTCGGAATCTTCAGCTTCACCCAACAGGGCATGGACGGAGCCGTCTACCAGATGCTCAACCACGGCGTCTCGACAGGCGCCCTCTTCATGCTGGTCGGCTATCTCTACGAGCGCCAGCACTCGCTTGAAATCAAATCCTACGGCGGCGTCGCCACCGTCGCCCCCAACCTCGCCATCATCTTCCTCATCACCTCGCTCGCCTCCATCGGCCTGCCCCTGCTCAACAACTTCGTCGGCGAATACCTCATCCTCCAGGCCGCCGCCATGGTCGACGTCCGCTGGGCCGTCTTCGCCGCCATCGGCGTCATCCTCTCGGCCTGCTACATGCTCTGGCTCTATCAGCGCGCCTTCCTCGGCGAAACTCCCGAGGAAGTCCGCTCCCATGTCCATGACCTCAACTTCCGCGAGATGGCCGCCATCGCCCCCCTCGTCATCTTAATGGTCTGGATGGGCGTCGCCTCCCAATCCTTCCTGCCCACCATCAGCGCCGCCAACGCCGAGATCCTCCAAAAATCCACCATCAACGTCGAGTACGAAGTAAAACGCATCCCTGCCGAGACCCATTATGGAGACTAGCTTCCTCCCCACCGCCGCCGAATACCTGCGCCTCCTGCCAGAGACCATCCTGATCGTCTCCGGCACCATCCTCATGATCCTGGAAGGTCTCGCCGGCCCGCGCAACCGCAAGAATCTCTCTCCGCTCGCCATCGCCGCCATCCTCGCCGCCATGGCCGCCACCGTCGCCGCCGCCGGCAATCCCGGCCCCGCCTTCAACAACATGATCCTCGCCGACGGCTTCGGCGCTTTCTTCCGCATGGTCGTCCTCAGCGCCGGCCTCCTCGCCGTGCTCTGCTCGTCCTCCTACCTCACCCGCGAAAAAGCCGACTCCGGCGAATACTACGCCCTCCTCCTCTACTCCATGACCGGCCAGTGCCTGCTCTCGACAGCCAACGAGCTGATCATGGTCTTCATCGGTCTCGAAATCTCCTCCATCGCCACCTACATCCTCGCCGGCTACCTCCGCGACGACGCCCGCAACAACGAATCGGCCCTCAAATATTTCCTCCTCGGCTCCTTCGCCACCGCTTTCCTTCTCTACGGCGTCGCCTGGATCTACGGCATCACCGGCTCCACCAACCTCGAAGAAATCCGCCGCACCCTGCTCAACCCGGAATCCGGCGCATCCCCGCTCCTCACCGGCGTCGCCGCCGCCCTCATGTTCATCGGCTTCGCCTTCAAAATCTCCGCCGTCCCCTTCCAGGTCTGGGCCCCTGACGTCTATCAGGGCGCGCCCGCCCCCGTCTCCGCCTTCATGTCCGCCGGACCCAAGGCCGCCGCCTTCGCCGTCATGCTCCGCGTCTACCTCACCGCCTTCCCCTCCATCGGTGACGGCTGGCAGACCATGATCTGGCTCACCGCCCTCGGCACCATGATCGTCGGCAACTTCGCCGCCCTCACTCAATCGAACCTCAAACGCATCCTCGCCTACTCCTCCATCGCCCACGCCGGCTACGTGCTGGTCGCCGTCACCGCATACTCGGACACCGGTACCGCCGCCGCCATGTTTTATCTGGCCGCCTACGCCTTCATGAACATCGGAGCCTTCGCCGTCGTCAGCCACTTCTCCCGCACCGGCGAAAAATACGTCGAACTCAACGACCTCGCCGGCCTCGCCCAAAAGCAACCAACAACCGCCGCCCTCTTCTCCCTGTTCCTGTTCTCCCTAATCGGCGTCCCCCTCACCGGCGGCTTCTTCGGCAAGTTCTACATCTTCAAAGCCGCCATCGACTCCGGCCTCATCGGGCTCACCGTCCTCGGTCTGCTCTCGAGCGCCGTCGCCGCCTTCTACTACCTCCGCATCATCGTCGTCATGTACTTCCACGAACCCGGCGACACCATGGACACCATCACCTCCCCCGCCCCCGGCATCCAAATCGCCCTCTGGACCTCCGCCCTCGCCACCCTCCTACTCGGCGTCTTCCCCTCCTTCGTCCTCGACTACGCCACTACCTCAGCAGTGCTTGTCCGCTGACGGGGAGGGCCTTCATGCAGTCTGTGCAAGAAAGTTCGCGAATCGGAAGACGTGATTATCCCATGGACAAAGGCATACTGTGTCAAATGAAAATAATCATCTCGGGATACTTGGGGCCGGTTCGGACTCTAGACACGGCCGCCCGGTCCGGGTTGAACGCTTAGGCCTTCCCACAAACGGAATTCTAGCCAACCAGTAATCGTGCTGTACTCAGCGCTACCCAAGACAATTTGATGAAATCACGTTGCTCTTTGGCCCTGGTTTTCCAGCAGCAGCGCAATCAATGCTGTCCAAATTTGGATCTTCAGGGCGTTGGCCGAGGTGCCCACGAAGGTCTTGACACGCAGATTCTGTTTCAACAGCCGAAAAAACTGCTCGATCTGCCAGCGTTGGCGGTACAACTCCGCGATGGTGGCGGCGGGCAGCGCCAGATGATTGGTCAGGAAGACGAACTCGCGCTCGTCGTCCGCGTCCCCGAACGTGATGCGGCGGCAGTAGACATCGCGCTCCTGGCGTGCGTGGGCAGTGAAGCTGATCACTTCGTCGACGCGCACGCCATCGCCTTCGGCGGCTCCAGCCGTTGGCAGCAACCCAACGCCAGGCGGCGGATTCCAACAGCTCACTAGAGAGGGAGTCAGTTGGCCAGCAACATCGGGAATACTGCAAGGATAGCTGCCGGAAGTCAAGCACAGCCGCGGCCATGCTCTGAAGCTCTGCGGCACTCCATGGCGCCGCATCACTAGAAGCAAGGTTGATGAGGTCCTGGCGGTGCTCGTACTCATCGAAGAAATCCTCCAAATAAAACGGGACGATAGAAGAAGGGCCTGTCATGGCATAATCATAGCCCGCTGTGTGCGGCGGTGTACCGGAAGCTGGGCAGACGGCTACACTAGAAGGTTCCATGTCTGAGAAGAAAACCACACGACTGCGCAGCGAGAACTGGTTCAACGATCAGAGCGCGCCGGATGAGACAGCGATCTACATTGAGCGCTATCACAATTACGGGATGAGCCGGGCGGAGCTGCAATCGGGTCGGCCGGTGATCGGGATCGCGCAAACGGGCAACGACTTCAGCGCGTGCAACCGGCATTTTCTGGAGCTGTCGCGTCGGATCCGGGACGGGATCCGCGATGCGGGCGGGCTGGCGTTCGAGTTTCCGGTGCATCCGATTCAGGAGAGCTGCCGGCGGCCGACGGCGGGGCTGGACCGGAACCTGGCGTATCTGGGACTGGTGGAGGTGCTGTGCGGCTACCCGGTGGACGGCGTGGTGCTGACGACGGGATGCGACAAGACGACGCCGGCGTGCCTGATGGCGGCGGCGACGGTGAATCTGCCGGCGATCGTGCTGAGCGGGGGTCCGATGATCGACAGCTACTTCAAGGGGAAGCTGGCGGGATCGGGGATGGCGCTGTGGGAGGCGCGGAGGATGCATGCGGCCGGGGAGATCAACTACGACGAATTGATGGAGATGGTGGTGGCGTCGGTTCCGAGCCCTGGCCATTGCAACACGATGGGTACTGCGCTGTCGATGAACTCGCTCGCCGAGGCTCTGGGTATGTCACTGCCGGGCTGCGCGTCGCCGCCGGCTCCCTATGGCGAGCGGGCGCGGTATGCGTATGAGACGGGCAAGCGGATTGTGGAGATGGTGCGGGAGGATTTGAAGCCTTCGAAGATCCTGACGCGGGAGGCGTTTGAGAATGCGATTTTGGTGAACACGGCGATCGGGGGTTCGACGAACTGCCCGCCGCACATCAACGCGATCGCGCGGCATATCGGCGTGGAGCTTGCGATCAAGGATTGGGAGACGGTGGGCTACGACGTTCCGCTGCTGGCCAACATACAGCCGGCAGGGGAGCACTTGGGGGAGAGCTACCATCGCGGCGGCGGGGTGCGGGCGATCTTCGGGGAGCTGATTCGTGGCGGGCGGATTCACACGGATGCGCTGACGGTGAACGGCAAGACGGTGGGCGAGAATTACCAGGGTTGCGGGACGCTGAATCCGGATTACATCCGGCCGTATGAGAAGCCGATGATGGAGAGGGCGGGGTTTCTGGTGATGTCGGGGAACCTGTTTGATTCTGCGCTGTTGAAGACTTCGGTGATCAGCGAGGATTTCCGGCGGCGGTTCTTGTCGGCGCCGGGTTCGGAGGATTGCTTCACGGCGCGGGTGATCGTGTTTGACGGGCCGGAGGATTACCGGGCGCGGATCAACGATCCTGCGTTGAAGGTGGACGAATCGTGCATGCTGGTGATCCGCGGGTGCGGGCCGGTGGGCTATCCGGGATCGGGCGAGGTGGTGAACATGACGCCGCCGGATTACCTGGTGAAGAAGGGGGTGCGGATGCTGCCTTGTTTAGGGGATGGGCGGCAGAGCGGGACGTCGGACAGTCCGTCGATATTGAACGTGTCGCCGGAGTCGGCGGCGGGCGGGAACCTGGCGATTCTGGAGACAGGCGACCAAGTGAAAGTGGATTTGAATACGCGGCGTGTGGACTTGCTGGTGAGCGATGAGGAGATTGCGCGGCGGCGGAAGAATCAGAAGCCGGCGGCGATAGTTCACGATTCGCCGTGGCAGGAGCTGTACCGGCTGCACGTGGGGCAGCTGGAGACGGGTGCGTGCCTGGAGTTCGCGGTGAAGTATCATGATTTGGCAAAGACGGTGCCACGGCACTCGCATTAGCAAGGGAGGGTTGGTCATGAAGCGCTGGGTCCTGGTTGTGAGTTTTTTCATGCTGCTGGGATTGCTGTATTCGCAGCGGCCGGCGGGAGACCGCGTGGAGCGGTTCCGGACGATGTCGCGCGACGCGGAGGCGAAGGGGCTGGCGCAGCCGTTCAAGGGCGTGACGACGGACGGGACGCTGGTGGCGGGCCTGTATAAGGTGGAGTCGACAGGCGTTTCGACGGCTCCTGTGGTGAAGGCGGCGGAAGCGTTTCTTGCGGCGCTGACCCCGGAGCAGCGGAAGAAGACGGAGTTTTCCGTGGATGATGAGGAGTGGCGGAAGTGGATGAACCAGCATTTCTACCTGCGGCAGGGGGTTGGGTTCAACGAGATGAGCGAGGGGCAGCGGGAGGCGGCCTTCGCGATGTTGCGGGCGTCGTTGAGCGCGCGCGGGCTGAAGCTGACGCGCGACATCATGCGGCTGAACCACACGCTGGGGGAGATGAACAACGACAATTTCCAGGAGTATGGGGAGTGGCTGTACTGGATCACGGTGATGGGAAAACCGTCGGCGAAGGAGCCGTGGGGCTGGCAGATCGACGGGCACCACGTGATCATCAACTACTTTGTGTTGGGGGACCAGGTGGTGATGTCGCCGGTGTTTGTCGGCTCCGAGCCGGTGATCGCTTACGAGGGCAAGTACAAGGGCGTGGCGATCATGCAGGACGAGCAGGATATGGGGCACAAGTTTCTGATGTCGCTGAGCGAGGAGCAGCGGAAGAAGGCGGTGCTGCCGGTGTCGAAGACGGGCAACAACAACGTGGGTGAGGCGTTCAAGGATAACGTGGTGCTGGATTACGCGGGGGTTCCGGTGGCGGAGCTAACCGCGAGGCAGCGGGAGCAGCTGGTGGCGCTGATTGAGCGGTACGTCGGGAATATGGATGACGGGCACGCGAAGCTGAAGATGGAGGAGGTGCGGCGGCATCTGGAGAAGACGTTTTTCGCGTGGGTGGGGCAGACGGAGCCGGGCGGGGTTTTCTACTACCGGATTCACAGTCCGGTGATTCTGATTGAGTTCGATCACCAGTTGCCGGTGGGGATCCGGCAGCATGTGGAGAATCCGCGGGCACCGACGAGGCAGCATATACACGCGGTCGTGCGGACGCCGAACGGGAATGATTACGGGAAGGATCTGCTGCGGCAGCATTATTTGAAGCATCCGCATACGGGGAATTAGAGAATTTACAAGTCTTTCGGGGTTCTGTCTTTAGACTGGTAGTAGTGGATCTGCTTTCCAGCCGCGAGTTGTATTATGCGCCGCGGGCGGAATTGCAATTGGGGGAGCGGTTGTGTGCGGCGTTGCTGGTGATGCTGTTTTCTCCATTGTTGATTGCGTGCGCGGCGGCGGTGTGGGTGCTGTCGAGGCGTGCGCCGCTGGTGGCGCACCGGCGGGTGGGGCGGTTCGGGGAGCCGTTCCGGATGCTGAAGCTACGGACGATGTGGGATGGCGGGGCTGGTTTGGAATTCGCTTTGGTGGAGCGGCTGGGGGATGAGCATGTTCCGGAGAACAAGACGGGCGATGATCCGCGCGTGACGCACGGGTTTGCGCGGCTGCTGAGGAGGTACTCACTCGATGAGTTGCCGCAGTTGATGCATGCGGTGTCGGGGCGGATGTCGATGGTGGGTCCGCGTCCGGTGACGGCTGCTGAGTTGGAGGAGCATTATGGCGCGGCGGCTTGGGAAGTGCTGCGGGTTCGCCCGGGGATAACGGGGCTGTGGCAAGTGATGGGGCGGAACCGGCTGAGTTACCGGCAGCGGCGGAGGTTGGGTGGAGCCGATCGCGGCGGGTTCGGTGGCGAAGCCGGGGATCGAGCCGGCGGGGGCAGCAACGGAACCGCCTGCTCCCATGCGGAGTAGTGAAGCGTGTGGACCTGGGCCGATAGCAGCAGTTCGAAGGAGGATCTTTGTTCCTGGTTGACGCGGTCCATGTATCTGGGTGTTTCGCGCAGGAGGCGTTCCAAGGCAGTGTTGGCGCCGCAAGGATCCAGGCGCGCAGGGCCGCTGGCGGTTCGATCGAGGAAGACCAGGTGATCGACGCGGCAGCGGGTGGCGGTTTTGAGGTCCCGCGCGGAGCGTTCCACCAGCAGCTGGCCCTTCACATCGCGGACGATGAGGTTGCCTTCGAGTTCGGGGAACAGTTTCCGGGCGTAGGCGTCGAAGCGGAATTCGTGCGGTTTTCCGAGCACTTCAAGGTTGGAACTGGAGCGGATGAGAAAGGAGACGTCGTCGGAGACGAAGGTCCAGCCGCGGCGAGCGAGCGAATAAGAGAGCACGGTTTTTCCCGTGCCGGAGGGGGCCGAAAGCAGCACGCCGCGTCCGTTGCGCGCGACGCAGGCGGCGTGGACAGGACTAAGGTGCTGGTGAGTGAGGGTGACATAGGCGATGGCCTCGAGGAAGTGGTAGCGCATCCAGGGACGGTCAAGCGCGGTGGCGGAACTGAGGCGGCAGAAGCTGAAGGCGGAGTCAAGATCGCAGACGGCGAAGTTATCGCGATCGCAGAGGATGGAGAGCAGATGTCCTTGCGCGGTGAATGAAGGCGGGGAGGCGGGTAATGCGCCCTCGCCGATGATGACGTGTATGCGGAGCGGCGAGGTGTCGAATTGTTTGTCAAACAGGCCCCAACTTTCGTAGGCGGCTTCAGTGACGCGCGGATTGTTGGAGAAAATCTCGGCCGGATAGCCGAGCGGATAAACGACGGTGCGTTGCGAGAGAGGCAGAGTGTAGCCGAGCGGATCAGGCTGCATGGCGTCTCCAGCGGCGTCCGGTACGGAAGAGCGCGAGCATCAGGTGCCCGAAGTAGAGCGCACTGGCGAGACTGGTGGCGAGCGCGATGCCGGCCACGCCGAGGCGCTGCATGAGGAGGTAGTTGAGGATCGCGTTGGAGGAGAAGAAGAGGGTGGCGGCGGCCAGCAGGTGGCGATTGGCTTCGAACGCGGAGATAAGACGGGCGACGAGTGCGGCGAGGATCGCGAAAGGAATTTGGATGAGGTGCATCTGCTGCACGAGCACGACAACGGAGGAGTCCTGGCGGGTGAAGGCTCCGCCTTCAAACAGCAGCCGGACCAGAGGCGCGCTGAACAGAATGAGGAGTCCGGTGGCGGGAACGCCGGCGAACAGGATGAGGCGGCCGAAGCCGGTGAGGGTGGAGCGGATGGCTGTCCAGTCACGTTCGGCGGCCATGCGCGAGAAGTAGGGAAGCGCGGCGGTGCTGGTAGCGACGGCGCCGACGGCGAAGAAGACGTTGACGACCTTGCCGCCGTAGGTGAGGGCGGAGACGCTGCCGGAGCCGAGCATGGCGGCCATCGCCTGATCGACGTAGCCGGCGCTGGCGAGCACGAGCGAGCTGAGTGCGAGCGGCCAGTATTGGGTGACGACGGCATTGAGATCGTCGGTCCACTTGCTCCAGCGGAGGGAGGGCATCCAGCCGTGGGAACGAAGAAGCCAGAGGACAGCGAGGAATTCGAGGATGCTGCCGGCGAGCGTGGCGGCAGCCAGCGGATAAGCGCCGGGATTGTCGCCCGAGGCAACGACGGCAAGAATCGTGACGAAGGGAGTGAGGACGGGAATCGTGGCCGGCAGCGCAAAACGGTCGAGCGCGTTGAGCACGGCGCGGCCGACGGCGGCGATGCCGCTGAACAGAATCATCGGAACCTGTATGAGGAAGAGAGCATAGGTGAGATCGAGTTTGGCTAGCGGGAAGCCGGAGGCAACAAGAGCCAGAACAGGGCGGGCGGCGAAGACGGCCAGTGCGGCGGCGGTGAGGCACAGTCCGGCGCAGAGAAGAAGGCATGCGCCGAGGAGCTGGCGGGCGACCCATTCGCCACCTTCGCGGGAGGCGGAGATAAAGCGCGGGATGAGCGCGCCGCTGATGGAACCGGCGACGACTTCGGCGAGGAAGGAGGGGATGAGGAAGGAGATGAGGTAGGCGTCGAGATCGTCGCTAAGCCCGTAGTAGCGTGCGATGAGCATGACCTTAGCTGTGCCGGCGATTTTGACAAGGGTGGTTCCGCTGGAGACGGTGAGGATGGCGGAGAGGATGCGGTTGCGGCCGGAGAGGTTCTCCCAGCGATCGCTTAACACTTGCAAAAATCCGGTAGCGTGCCGCACCCACCTAGCATAGCCCGGCAAGCGTGGCTTACCATTTCTGCTTGAGGATCGCCATTGTTCACTACTGGCTGCTCACCATGCGAGGTGGCGAGAAAGTGGTGGAATCGCTGTGCCGGTTGCTGCCGGAGGCGGATCTCTTCACGCTGTTCTATGAACCGGAGCGTGTGAGCGAGGTGATCCGTTCGCGGCGTGTGACGGCAAGCTTTCTGAATCCGCTACGGCGGTGGCACAGGTGGACGCTGCCGCTGATGCCTGTGGCGCTGGAGCAGTTCGACCTGCGCGGGTACGACCTGGTGATCAGCTCGGAATCGGGGCCGGCGAAGGGAGTGCTGACGAGTTCGCGCACGCGGCATGTCTGCTACTGCCACACACCGATGCGGTACTTGTGGGAGCTGAACCAGGATTATCTGCACGATTGGACGCGGTCGCGGCTACGGCGCGCGGTGATGGCTCCGGTGGCGACGTGGTTGCGGCAATGGGATTATGCGACGGCGGCGCGCGTGGACACGTTCGTGGCCAACAGCGAGAACGTGAAGCGGCGGATCTGGAAGACGTACCGGCGGGAGGCGGAGGTTGTGTATCCGCCGGTGGCGGTGGAGAGTTTCTATGGGAAGCCGGCGGAGGATTATTATCTGGCGGTGAGTGAGTTGGTGCCTTACAAGAGGATGGATGAGGCAGTGGCGAGTTTTAGGCGCTCCGGACGGCGGCTGAAGGTGGTGGGAGAAGGGCCTGAGTACCGCCGGCTGCGTGGGCTGGCGGGGGGGAGCGTGGAGTTTCTGGGACGCGTAACAGAGGAAGAACTGCGGGATTTGTACGCGCGATGCCGGGCGCTAGTGATGCCGGGCGAGGAGGATTTCGGGATGACGGCGGTGGATGCGCTGGCGAGCGGGAAGCCGGTTGTGGCGCTGGGGCGGGGTGGGGCACTGGAGACCGTGGCGTCGGGAGGAGTTTTATACGACGCTCCCGGGGAGGCGAACCTGACGGCGGCGATGGCGCGGTTTGAAGCGGTGGAGGCGAGGTTCGAACCGGAGGAGCTACGCCGGCTGGCAGCGCCATTTTCGGCAGAGGAGTTCGAAGGGAAGATGCGCGAGATGTTGCTTCCCTCCGGCTGCAGCGCGTGATAGCATAAGGCCCAACTAACCACTGGGAGGTTTGGGAATGCTACGGGTGATTCTTGTTCTGGCTGCATGGTCTGGCGCAGTCAACGGCGCTTTGGCGCAGGTTGCGGTGGGTTCACTTACGGGCACGGTTCGCGATTCATCCGGCGCTGTTATGCCTGGGGTGAAGGTGGATGTGCGGAATGAGTCCACCGGCACCGGCATCACGGTGACAACGCAGGCCAACGGTGTGTACGTTGCGCCGCAGCTGGTGCCGGGGGATTACCGCGTTACGTTCACCTCGGCCGGATTCAAGCAGCTGGATGTGAGCGGGCTGAAGGTGGACGTGGGATCCACGCTTACGCAGGATGCGGTGCTGGAGATTGGACTGGTGACGGAGACGGTTCGCGTGGAGGGGCAGCCCAGCCTGGTGGACACGACTTCCGGTCAAGTGGGGACGACAATTCAGACCAGCTACGTGCTGGAGATGCCGCTGGCGGACCGCAACGTGTTCCGGCTAGTGAACCTGGTGCCTGGCGCTTTCTACAACGGCAGCGACATTTCGCTCGGCGGAGGGCGGACACGCTCGGCGCAGATTCTCATCGATGGGGTGACGAGTTCGCGCGGTGGAGTGGCGGCGCAGCAGGTGGATCTGACGCCGCCGGTGGATTCGATGCAGGAGTTCAAAGTGGAAGTAAACGCGATGGGCGCCGAGAACGGGCGCAGCTCGGCGGGCGCGGTGAACGGAGTAACGCGCGCGGGCACGAACCGGTTCACCGGCAGTTTCTACGAGTTTCTGCGCAACGATGCGTTCGATGCGGCAGGCTGGAACAACGACACCAAGCCGAAGCTGCGGCGGAACAATTTTGGGGCGAACGTCGGCGGGCCGATTATCCGGAACCGGTCGTTTTTCTTTTACAATTTCGAAGCGATCCGGGAGCGAACGGGCGCGGTGAGCACGCGATCGGTGGGGTTGCCCGAGTGGCGGCAGGGGAATTTTTCGACGGCGACGCGCGATGCGAGCGGGCGCGCTGTGCTGGTGCCCGTTTATGATCCGGATACGGGCACGGGGACGTTCGGCAATCCGCGCTCGAACACGCCATTTCCGGGCAACGTGATTCCGGCGTCGCGATTCGATCCGGTGGCGGTGAAGGCGATGGCGTTTCTGCCGGCGGCCAACCGGGCGCCGAACAATCCCTTCAACAACGCCGGGAACTGGCAGGAGAACCGGGCCAATTCGCTGTTGCGCGATTATCACATCGGGCGCGTGGATCACGAGATTGCCTCGAACACGCGCGCGTTTGTGCGTTACATTGTGACGCTGCCGGAGCGTGACGTGGATGCCTACAGTCCCAGCTACGGCCCAGCCGATCCGGACGGCTTGACGATCCGCAACCGGCGGCAGAACCTTGTGCTGAACACAACGCGCCTGTTTTCGCCGACCTTCTTTTTGAATTTCACCGCCGGCTACAACCGCGTGTTCATTCACCGGCGCAGCGGCGACTGCTGCGACACCAACTATGGCCAACTATTGGGGTTGCCGGGCGTGCCGGGCGAAGTTTTCCCGAGGCTGAATTTCGGCGGCGGGTTTGCGCCGGTGACGCAGATCGGGGCGGCGGGCAACGCGAACCGCGTGGCGGCGATTAACACGTTCGACTATGCGGCAAGGTTCAATCGCGTGTCGGGCGCACACACCCTGAAATTCGGCGTGCAGCATACGCGGTATGGCGGCAACGAGCTGAGCCGCAACCAGCCGAGCGGGGTGTGGGGATTCAACGGCCGGCAGACGGCGGGCTTCAACGCGAATGGAGGCACGGTCGCGAACACGGGATTGCAGTTCGCCGATTTTCTGCTGGGGCGGCTGAATTCGGTGGATGCGACGGTGGCGCCAGGCTACGGACGCAGGATTCACTACTATGCCGGCTATTTCCAGGATGACTGGCGCATCACGCCGAACCTGATCCTGAATCTCGGCATACGGTATGAAACCGAGACGCCGATGTACGAAGTAGCCGGGCGGATGAGCAGTTTCGACCCGTGGATACCGAATCCGCTGGCGGGGACAGGCGACATACCGGCCGGGGCGCTGGGCAGAACGCTGTTTCCGAATTTGAACGGGGAAGGAAAGTACCTGTGGAACTGGGACAAGAACAACGTGGCGCCGCGGTTCGGGTTCGCGTACCGGTTGCGGGGATCGCAGACGAGCGTGGTGCGCGGAGGCTTCGGCATTTTTTACGGCAACCCGTATGACCGGGAGATCGTGCAGCAGTTGAAGGCGGGTTTCGGCAATGTGTACCGGGCGCGGAATCCCGTGCCGTTCACACTGCGGCAGGGGCCGCCGCGGGAGGCGTTCGCCGACATTCCAATCTCTGAGCTGACGCCGACTTACGGCAACCGGGGCACCACGTTCGAGGCATCCCAAATTCAGTACCTGGATCGCAACCGCAAGACGCCGTACACAATCAATTTCAATTTAAACGTCCAGCACCAGTGGCGGGACATGCTGATCGAGGTGGGCTACCTCGGCAATCTCGGCCGGCAGATCGTTTTTCCGAACATCAACATGAATCACATCCGGCCGGAACTGCTGCCGCGAATCGAGATTCCGGAGCGGCTGCGGCGGCCGTGGACGGTGTTCGGCAGCGACCAGGCGCAAATCCAGGTGCTGGCGCCGAACTGGGGTTTTTCGAACTATCACGCGGGCACGCTGCGGATGGAGCGGCGCTACAGCAACGGTTTTTCCTGGGTGCTGGCCTATACGTTTGCCAAGTGGATCGATAACGCGGTGTTCGTGGGCGGCGACAACGCAACGTTTGGAGACGATGATCAGATCCAGAACATTTACGATTTGAAGAACGAGCGATCGCTGTCGACAAATCATGTGCCGCACCGGCTAGTGCTTTCGCCGATCGTGGACCTGCCGTTCGGGAAAGGCAAGAAGTGGCTGAACCACGGCGGCGTGCTGAACGCGGTTCTGGGAGGCTGGCAGGTGTCGACGATGGCGACGCTGCGCGCGGGCGCGCCGTTCGGCGTGCTGGTACTCAACGGTCCGCGGGATGTGCTGGGCGATCAGGCGGATGGGAAGAACCTGCGGCCGGACATCGTGAGCGATCCGAATGCGCAGGTTCCGCGAGGGACGCCGGCGCCGGGGATCGTTGGGTTTCACTGGTTCAACGCCGGCGCTTTTCAAACACCGGCGCGGTTCACGCATGGCAACGTGTCACGGACGGTGCCGGGTTTGTTGGGACCGGGCAACGTGAATTTCGATTCACTGCTGGCGAAGAATTTCCGGGTGGCAGAGCGGTGGCGGCTGCAGGTGCGCTGGGAGACGTTCAACACGTTCAACACGCCGGAGTTCGATCTGCCGAATCAGACGCTGGGCGGCGGAGGGTTCGGAATGGTGACGGGCGCGGGCAGCCGGCGCATTATGCAAATGGGATTGAAGCTGTATTGGTAACATACGTGCGGAGGTGGCGCCATGAAACATCTGATCGATCGCATGCTGGATGAGTATGATTCCGGC
This sequence comes from Acidimicrobiia bacterium, assembly GCA_016871315.1. Lineage (GTDB taxonomy): Bacteria > Acidobacteriota > Terriglobia > Bryobacterales > Bryobacteraceae > VFZE01. Next base: position 25,139 of record VFZE01000044.1, read on the forward strand.
CGCATCCGGAGAAGGGATCTGGTAGCCGGGCTGGCGGCGCTGGCCGGCGCGGCGCCGGCAACGGCGGCAAGCACGTTCCGCGGAGTGGAGATCAACCATATTGCGCTGCGGGTGACCGATGTCGTGCGTTCGCGCGATTTTTATCAGAAGCACCTGGGAATGCCGGTAGTGAGCGAGTCGGCGAACAACTGCTTTCTTGGGCTGGGCAAGAATTTTCTTGCGCTGTTCAAGGGAGATCGCGCCGGGATGGATCACTACTGCATCGCCATCGACGGCTACAAGGTGGAGCAGGTGACCGAGGAGTTGAAGAGGCAGGGATTGAATCCGCGGCGCACGGCGGACCGCGTCTACTTTCCCGATCCCGATGGGCTGACGGTGCAGCTATCGGCAGCCGGCCATCAGCCGTAGCTACACTGTCTAGGTGACACAAAACGACCGGGCCTTCTTCGGCCACCCCAGAGGACTGGCGACGCTGTTTTTCACCGAGATGTGGGAGCGCTTCAGCTACTACGGCATGAGGGCGCTGCTGATCCTGTTCATGACGGCGGGCGTGGAGGCCGGCGGGCTGGGCTTCGCGGTGGACAAGGCGGGCGCGATCTACGGGCTCTACACGGCGTCGGTGTATCTTCTGAGCCTGCCGGGCGGATGGCTTGCGGACCGGTTCCTGGGGCAGCGCAAGGCGGTGCTGTACGGCGGGATCATCATCGCACTCGGACATTTCTCGATGGCGTTCCCCATGCTGGGTACTTTCTATTTCGGGCTGGTGCTGATCAGCTGCGGGACGGGGCTGCTGAAACCGAACGTGAGCACGATGGTGGGGACGCTCTATGAGCAGGGCGACGTGCGGCGCGACGCGGGCTTTTCGATTTTCTACATGGGGATCAACCTGGGCGCGTTTATCGCGCCATTGGTGTGCGGCTATTTCGGTCAGAACGTGAACTGGCATCTGGGATTCGCGCTGGCGGGAGTGGGGATGACGCTTGGACTGATCCAGTATCTGGCGGGGGCGCGGAGCCTGGGCGATGCGGGGCTTTATCCCACGCCGGCGGCCGATGAGCGGGAGGCGGCGGTGCTACGCGGGCAGCTGTTTCGCGGCATGGGGAGCGTGGTTGTGCTGTGCGTAGCGCTGGCGCTTCTGGGTGTCACCGGAGTTGTGGAATACACGCCGGCCTGGATTTCGAACGCGTTCGGCCTGGGGATGATCGGGCTGGTGATCGTGACGTTCGGGCTGATGTTCACGACCGGCGAGTGGACGCCTGGGGAGCGGAACCGGCTGATCGTGGTGGCGGTGTTCTTCTTTGCGTCGGCGCTGTTTTGGGGCGTGTTCGAGCAGGCGGGTTCGACGCTGAACCTATTCGCGGACAGGAACACGGAAACGCGGATTCTGGGTTGGGCGTTTCCATCGAGCTGGTTTCAATCGGCGAACGCGATGTTCATCATCCTTCTGGCCGGGGTGTTCGCCTGGATCTGGGTGAAGCTGGGCAAGAATGATCCTTCGAGTGGGACGAAGTTCTCGATCGGGCTGATCAGCGCGGGGCTGGGCTTCGCGGTGCTGATACCGGCGGCGCAATTGTCGGGCGGGGGGGAAAAGGTGAGCCCGCTGTGGCTGCTGGGCGTCTTTTTCCTCCACACGGTGGGGGAGCTTTGTTTGAGTCCGGTGGGATTGAGCGCGATGACGAAGCTGGCGCCGGCACGCGTGGGTGGGTTCGTGATGGGGATCTGGTTTCTGGCGACGGCGCTGGGCAATTACATGGGCGGGCGAGTGGCGTCGCTGTATGAGAGTTTCTCTTTGGCTGAGTTGTTTGGGGCGGTGGCGGCGACGGCGATCGTGGCGGGACTGTTGCTGGCGGTGTTCGTGAAGCCGATTGCGAGGCTGGCGGCGGGGGAACAAGAACGAACCGGATCAGGTTGATACCGGCGCCGCGGAGATGGCTTTGGCCGTAGGCGACGCCGGGACCCTGGTAGTCTCTACCAGCGGGAACGGCCGCGGCCCGGACCACGCCCACGGTTTCCGCCGTAGCCGCCGCCGGAACCGCCCTGCGGCTTCGGACGGGCTTCATTTACGTTGAGCGTCCGGCCGTTCAGGTCAGAGCCGTTCAGCTGCGCGATGGCCGCTTCGGCCTCGGAGCGGTTGGTCATCTCGACAAACGCGAAGCCGCGTGGCTGCCCGCTGTCGCGATCGGTTACGACGCTCACACGCTCCACGGTTCCGTAGTTGGAAAACGCGGCGTGCAGATCATCCTGCGTGGTTTGATAACTGAGATTGCCGACAAAGATGTTGGTCATGGAGAACTCTCTTTCTAATGGTCTTGTCTTTGTCGGACAACGCTAAAAGCCGAATCCTGTTGCAACGGATGGAAGCGATGAGTGGACACTCGAAGATAAACGTAGGCGGGCAAAGACATCTTTAGTATACCAACATCCCGCCTTGCGGCGGAATCGGTGGAGGCCGGTGGCAAGTCACGGGTACGCTTTGCATGGCAAAGTACTTGACAAGAGACCGTTCCCAGGATAGGATGGAGCCTGATGCCTGCTCCCCAAATTGTTCCTGCGCCCCGCAAGCGGACTGTCGCGCTGGATGCCGGCGCGGCCGATAATCTGCGCTTTATCCGGCAGACCATGGAGCGCTCGGCGCTGTTCACTTCGCTGCCCGGAGTGGGGGCGATGGCGATCGGGATTACGGCGGTTGCGGCGGCTTGGGTGGCGGCGGGCAAGGATCATTCCGGATGGCTGACGGTATGGCTGGGGGAGGCCTGCGTCGCGGTGCTGATCGCGGTGATCACGACGGCGGAGAAGATCCGGCGCGCGGGCGCGGCGTCATCGCATGGGCCGCTGTGGAATTTTCTGCTGGGGTTGACGCCTCCGTTTCTGGCGGGCGCGCTGCTGACGGCGGCGCTGCACGGGCGCGGGGAGGATTGGGCGATTCCAGGTATGTGGCTGCTGCTCTATGGCTGCGGCATCACCACCGGGGGCGCGTTTTCCATCCGCATCGTGCCAGTGATGGGCGTATGCTTCATGTCGCTAGGCGCGGTGACGCTGTTCACGGGCCCAACCTGGGACAACGTGATGCTGGCGGCGGGGTTCGGCGGACTGCACATTCTGTTCGGTGCGATTGTCACCTGGAGGTACGGTGGGTAAGCAGGCGGCAGGATCGAAGGCGCAGGATCGGAGTTCGGGGCCGGCGCGGAGGCGGCTGGAGACGATTGAAGGCAATCCGGCGCTGCAACTGGACCGCGTGATCCATGAGCGGACGCGTCTGGCGATCATGAGCGCGCTGGCTGCGGGCGGGACGCAGACGTTCAACGGATTGAAGGCGCTGCTGGAGGTGACCGACGGGAACCTGAGCATACATTGCCGGCGGCTGGAGGAGGCGGGCTACATCGTGTGCGAGAAGACGTTCGAGAACCGGATGCCGAAAACGAGCTACAAGCTGTCTAGTGAAGGGAGGCGGGCGATGGAGCGGTATTTGCAGCACATGGAGGCGTTGATTGAAGGGGCGCGGGAGGGCGGAGAGTAGGCGGGGAATTTTTTTTGGAGGTTCACTTTATGGAGCAAAGTACTTGTTGTACAGCCGACGGCATTCACGTCGCGATCATCATGGACGGCAACGGCCGCTGGGCGCAACATCGCGGACGGCCGCGCACGGAAGGACACCTGGCCGGCGCGGCGGCCGTGCGGCGGACGGTGGAGGCGGCGCTGGAGCTAGGCATCGGCACGCTCACGCTGCACGCCTTCTCTTCGGACAATTGGAAGCGGCCCGAACAGGAGACGGGACCGCTGATGGAACTGTTCGAGGAGTATCTGCGCGGCCAGATCCAGAGGCTGGTGGACAACGGCGTGAGACTGCACGTGGCGGGGCGGCGCGACCGGCTGCAGGCGCCGCTGGTGGAGGCGATTGAAGCCGTGGAGGAGGCGACGCGTGGCAGGCGGCGGCTGTATCTGCGGCTGGCGGTGGATTATTCAGCGCGCCATGCGTTGTGGCAGGCGGCGCGGATGTGCGGGACCGCCGACGAGATGCCGGTGTTCGAACGGCTGCTGGCGCGTGCGGTTCACGAAGAGGAGCCGGCGCCGAACGTGGACCTGCTGATCCGCACCGGCGGGGAGCAGCGGCTGAGCGACCTGTTCGGCTGGGAGTGCGCGCATGCGGAGCTGCTGTTCCTGCCGGTGCTGTGGCCGGATTTCGGGGCGGAGGATTTGCGGGAGGCGCTCCAGGAGTTCCAGCGCCGTGAGCGGCGGTTCGGGGCGCTGGTTCCGGAAACAGGCGTGGAGAGCTTGGTATGAGCACAACCATTATCCGGCGCGTGCTGAAGAACGAAACCCGGCAAAGGCTGGAGTTTTTAAACTTGACGCCGCGGATCGAAGAGGTGGTGAGCGAGAGCGGCATTGGCGAGGGCACGGTGATGGTGCAATCGCTGCATTCGACGGCGGCGACCATTCTGAATGAATGGCAGGAGGCTCTGCTCGACGATCTGCGCCGGATGATGGAGGCGGCGGTTCCGGCCGGCGGCGGTTGGCGCCACGACGATCCGCGCTATTCCGACTGCACGCGTGCGAACGCGGTGTCGCATCTGCGGGCGATGCTGCTGGGGCCGGGCGTCATGCTGCCGGTGGTGGACGGGCGTTTGGTGCGTGGCACGTGGCAGAGCATCATCCTGGCGGAGATGGACGGTCCGCGGACGTGCTCGGTTTCGGTGCAGGTGATGGGGGTTGAGCAGCCGAGGGTGCGGGCGTCGGAGGAGTGGGAGGCGTGGTTCCGGCGGAGCCTGGAGAATCCGCCGGAGATTCCGTGGGAGAGCGCCGCGCGGATCACGGACGAGGAGCGGGAGCGGATCCGCGCCTCAATACAAGAGTTTCAACTGGGCGAGCAATCGGAGGGGCGTCACCTGCGGCAGGCGGCGCGCGAGTATGCGCGGCGCAGCGGAGACGCGGCCTATGCGCGGGGGACGGAGTTGTTTATCCGGGAGGAGCAGGGCCATGCGGCGCTGCTGGGACGGTTCATGGATCTTGCGGGCATCGCGCGGGTGAGGCATACGTGGGTGGATGCGGTGTTCCGGCACGTGCGCAAGTTGGCGGGGCTGGAGACTTCGATTTGCGTGCTCTTGACGGCGGAGCTGATCGCGAAGGTCTACTATCCGGCGCTGGCGGCCGCCACCGGCTGCCCAGCGCTGCGGGCGATTTGTGCGCGAATCAGCAAGGACGAGGGGAGCCACGTGCAGTTTCATTGCGAGCGGCTGGCGATGATGCGGGCCAGGCGTGCACCGGTACGGACTTGCGTGGCGCTGGCGCTACAGCGCCTGCTGCTGGCCGGTGCGGCGGCGGTGGTCTGGTTCCACCATGAGCCCGTGCTGCGGGTCACGCACAGCTCCATGGCCGATTATTGGCGCTGTTGCCAGTTGGAGTTCCGCGCCGCCTTCCATTCCGGCGGGCGGCGGCCCGTCTTGGCCGAGTCAAATTGATCCGGGCCGGGCAGTCAGGCCTGGTGGAGTCTCATGGTTCGGTTCCTCCTTCCGGATCGAAGATTCCTTCAATGGGTAGAGAGAAAAGTTTCGAGATGGAGAAGGCGAGCGGCAGGCTGGGATCGTACACAGATGAGGGGCACCGGGAGCAGCCATCGATAGACTTCGATGCCGGCGGACTTGCGGATGAACTCGTTGCCGACCAAGGCGGCGGCGAACAGGACTCCCCAGAGGATTTGCGCTTTGGCCGGTTTGCCGCCGGTTGGGGAAGATGCGGCGCATGCCGGCTTCAAAACCGCTCCATTCCTCGGTGCCGAAGAAGGAATCGCACAGCAGGAAGCCGCCGCGGAGGAGATAGTCGCGAAGTTTGGCGGCCTGGGCATCGGTGAGCTGCCAGCTGCCGGGCATGCCGACGTGGAGATAGGGCCAGTAGTAGATGTCGTCACCGTCGTCGGGATTGACGGGCTGTTCGACACTACGTATATCGAGGCGGGTGAGGCGGCGTAGAATGGCGGCGAAGGTGCGGTCGCCCTTGGGGTAGTCGACGGTCCAGTTGGAGCCGCGCGCGGCCAGCATGGCTACCGCCAGGGCAAAGAGCGAAGCTCGGCACAGGATTGCCACGTTCAGCATAGGCGAATCGTGAAGCGGGGACGGTTACGCCTAGGCGGCCTGTTCGATTTCGCGCGGGCGGCCGGAGGCGGCCGTGGGGAAGCAGCGGGCCGACTCCGGCGCCACCACCAGGCGCGGGGCAAGCGCGGAAGGCGGCAGCGGCCGGCCGGCAGCGGGTGAATGATGACGCCCATGCGCTGAAGGCAACCGGCGAGCGGCGCCAGGCGCCTGGTCCAACCCTTGGCGCGTGAGGTGATGAGCGCCTCGACGCGCACGCCGCGGGCGACGGCGTCGCCAAGCTCGCTGAGGATTTCCAGGTCGTCACAGCGGAATACTGACAACCGCAGCGACTTTTCGGCGGAGCGGATGGCGAGGCCGGCGGGTTGCAAGGGGAATGGGGCATCAACAACTCTGATCTGTACCGAATGCAGAGTTCGACCGAATTCCGGTTTCTTCCTTGGGACAAGGATGTGACCTTCGGCGGCAATGTGCTGATCCGCAGGCTGCTGTCGGGACCGGAGCTGATGGAGAATTATCTGAACTCGCTGGAGGAGTGCGCGAAGGCGGCGGGCGGCGCCGAGGGCTGGCTGGAAGCGGAGATCGAGCGGCAGTACAAACAGATCCGCGACGCGGCGATTCTGGATCCTCTCCGGCCATACTCATCCGCCGATTTTGAAGGCAGCGTGGATTATCTGCGTGCGTTTGCGTTTGATCGGGCCGAGCAGGTTTCCGATCAGGTGGAAGACGCGCGGGGGCCGCTGCGGTAGTTTTGGAATAGAATGTGGGGGAATCGTGGTGCCCAAGGCGCCACGGAAAGGGTTACCATGTCACGCATGCTGCTGATTCTGGGCGCGGATCAGCTACAAGGGCAAGGTCAGCGGAGACGACATCAAGCTCACGTCGTCGTTTGGAGATCAGGGCAACACGATCGAGTGGAGCGGGAAGCGGGTAAAGTAGAGCTCCCGAGGCTACGGCCCGCCTCTGATCTGGAGCCTCTATAGCCCGCCTACACTGAAGCTACGGCGGGCAGCCCTCTCCACGTCTACGGCTTGCCAGCCGTAGCCTTGGTGAAGGCTGGTGCGGATGGAGGGACTTGAACCCCCACGCCCTTGCGGGCGCTGGAACCTAAATCCAGTGCGTCTGCCAGTTCCGCCACATCCGCGCGGCATTGACATGATAGCAGGCCTGTGTGTGTACGAAGTGCGAAGGGCGCATCATTTCACATTGCGGAATTGTCTGTGTCATTTTCTCTTGACAGTCTTGTCCTGGCGTTGATAGCATCTTCGGCATTGCTAAAGCATGCTCGCCGTGAAACCGAAATCCGACGCCGGCGCCGTCAAGGTCGTCTCAAAAGCTTTTGCTCTTCTGGAGACGTTGCAGAATTCCTCTTCAGGTACGGGACTGTCCGAGCTGGCTTCCGCCGTGCGCCTTCCCAAACCCACCGCTCATCGCATACTCCGGACTCTGGAAGGGCTCGGCTATGTCGAAGGCAACCAGGGCGTCTATCGGACCACCGACAAGCTGAAGGAACTCGGCCATCCGCCGGAGAGCGCGCTGGTGCGCAAGCTGGCGCGGCCGGCGATGGCAAGGATTCTGGCGGAATTCGAGCAGACGGTGAACTTCGCGGTGCTCGAAAACGGCCAACTCATTTACCGGGACATGCTGGAGGGGCTGCGGTCCATGCGGATGCAGTCGACGCCTGGCATCCATCTGTCGCTCACCAAGACGGCGCTGGGCAGGAGCATCGTAGCGCACTGGCCGGCCGAGGCCAGCGGACTGCCGGCGGAGATGTATGCGCAAATCCGCAGGAAAGGCTACGCGTTGGATCTGGAGGAGAGCGAGCCAGGGTTGTGTTGCGTGGGAGCGGCGATCTTGGGCCGCGACGGGCGGCCGGTGGCGGCGATCAGCGTCAGCGGATCCTCCGCCGTGCTGCGCGAGGAAGTGATCCGCCGGGCAGGGGGAAAGCTGCGGCGGGAATGCGAGGAGATTTCGAAAGCGCTCGGCTGGAACCGGGCCTGAGGAAGGGAGAACTGGGATGCGACTCCTGATGAAACTGTCGGCGATATGGATGGCTGCGTGTCTGGGCGCGCAGACAACCGGCACGGCGACGCTTGTGGGAAAGGTGGAGGACACAAGCGGCGCCGTCGTGGTGGGGGCGAAGGTGGCGGCCCGTAACCTGGAGCGCGGCTTTGTCTTCGAGACCCAAGCCAATCAGAACGGCGACTACTATTTGCCGAACCTGCAATCGGGCTCCTATGAGTTGAAAGTGGAGGCGCAGGGTTTCAAGAGCTTTCTGCGCAGCGGCATCGTGCTGCGCATCAATGAATCGCCGCGCATCGACGTGAGGCTGGAGTTGGGCAGCATCACCGAATCGATCCAGGTGGACGCGCGGCCGCCGCTGCTGGAGACGGAAACGACGGGGAACGGGCAGATCCTGGAGGCGGAACTGGTGGAGCGGCTGCCGGTGATGCAGAAGTTCGTGCACCGCGTGCTTCTGTACATGCCGGGGATGACCAACATCAACGGGCAGCACGCGCTGGGGCAGCGCCAGCGTGCCATCGGCTACACGATGGACGGCGTGAACGGCAAGGAGCCGGTGGTGGGCCAGGTGGGCGACTTCCGGCGGTCCATGATCGCGAGCCTGGATTCGATCCAGGAGTTCAAGATGTGGACGTCGGGGACGCCGGCCGAGTTCGGCCATTCCGCGGGTGGCCTGTTGAGCGTGGTGTTCAAGAGCGGCGGCAACCAGTTTCACGGCTCGGTGGAGGACCGCTACACTAACGGGAAGCTGATCCACCGCGCGTATCTGGAGCAGCTGCCGCGGACGGGCCAGTTCGACTATCACGAGTGGGGGGCGACGGCGTCGGGACCGATTGTGAAGAACAAGACGTTCTGGTTTTTCGGCTTCCAGCAGCATTATGAGAAGCTGTCCGAGACGTTCATCGGCGACGTGCCGAGTCCGGAGATGTATGCCGGCGATTTCAGCTTCGGCGGGCGCGGCTTTCCGGTTTACGATCCGAACTCGACGCGTCAGGAAGGCACGGCTTGGGTACGAGATCCGTTCCCGGGCAACCGGATTCCACAGGCGCGGTTTGATCCGGTCGCGCGCAAGTTGATGGCGGAAAACCCGTGGCGGGAGCAGACCGAGCCTGGAACCCTGACTCCGAACGGACCTACCTTCAACCTGGTGATCCCGGCCTTCGGCGGGTTCGATTTTCAGCGCTTTGACGGCAAGATCGACCACCAGTTTTCGGCGGTTCACAAGCTGTTCGGACGCTATTCCCGCGTGCGGCACCGCAACGAGAGCCGTCCGGTGCGCACGCTGCACCGCGCGACGCTATTCGGAAACGTGTTTGTGGAGCCGACCGATCAGCACAATATCGTGATCTCGGATACCTACACGATCAGCCCGACGATGATCAACGAAGCGCGTCTCGGCTTCAACCGCAGGCTGTTTATCTCGACGCCGGAAAGCTTCGGGCAGGATTGGGCGGGAAAGTTGGGAATTCCCAACGCGGGGCCGGAGACATTTCCGGACTTCCGGAACTCCGGTGGGGGGATGTTCTTCGGGCTAGGTCCCGGCGGGCGCGCCGTGGAGGTGGCCGAGGACTTCACGTTTCAGGAGAACTTCACCAAGGTGATGTCCAAGCACACGATGAAGTTCGGGTACGAGATGATCCGCACGCGGTACAACTCGACAGGCCGCGCGCTGCCATCCGGGCAGTACCGGATGGGCGGCACCGAGTTTCCGTTCCGGCCGAACACGGGCAACTCGTTCGCTTCGCTGTTATTGGGGACGGTGGTGCGGTCGGATTTCACGATCAACACGGCGACGTGGCTGCCACGCTGGTGGTCGCACGGCTGGTATTTGCAGGACTCCTGGCGTCCGGTGCGCAACGTGACGCTGGAGCTGGGGCTGCGGTGGACGTATGAGTCGCCGTTCAGCACAAAGTACGGGCAACAGTCGCAGTTCGATCCCACGGTGCGCGATCCGCTGACGGGCCGGATGGGTGCGATCGTGCACGGGCCGGGCCTGCTGGCCAAGCGGGATTTGAACAATTTCGCGCCGCGGTTCGGCGTGGCGTGGAACTTCCGTCCGGGCACGGTGTTCCGCGGCAGTTACGGCGTCACGCATGTGGATTTATACACGAATTCCACGGATCAGAACTTTGAAGAGTACCTGGCGACGGCGATCATTCAGGCTCCCGTCGGTGATCCGCGCCATGCCTTCACGCTGAGCCAGGGTCCGCCGGCGCGGCAGTTCCGCCTGAATCCGGACGGTAGCGTACCGTTTCAGGGAACCAATTTCACCGGGCGGCATGCCTCCTGGTTCGACCCGGACATGCGCCTGCCCTATGTGCAGATGTGGTCGGCGGGATTCCAGCATCAGCTGACGCAGAGCTGGCTGGTGGAGCTGCTCTATCAGGGTTCATCGGGGGTCGGGCTGTTGAACAATTGGGACATGAACGTGGTGCCGCTGGACATTTCGCGAGACCCAGCCGTGCTGCTGAACCAGATTTTTCCGGCGGTGCAGAATTTCAAACCCTACACGCAGTTCGGCCAGATTCAGCACTATGCCAACTACGGGAACAACACGCACCACCAGGGGACGCTGCGGTTTGAGCGGCGCTACGCGCAGGGCATGACGCTGAACGCCTTCTACCAGTGGGGCAAGACGCTGAACAACGCCGAAGACGACGGCGGCGCGGGCGGCATCACGTTCTACAACCGGTCGCTCGAAAAGGCGCGGGCGAACTACGACATCCGGCACCGCTTTGTGAGCGTGTTCACGCTGGAACTGCCGTTCGGCAAGGGACGGAAGTGGATGAACGGGGGAGGGTGGAAGGATTGGGCGCTGGGAGGATGGGACGGCGCCTGGACGCAGACCTATCAAAGCGGCCCTCCGATGACGGTGAGCTTTGCGGGGAGTCCGCACCGCTATCTGCCGGGTGCGGCGCGGCCGAACTCGATTCTGCCGGCAAGCCAGGGCGTGGTGAAGGATTGGGATATCGGCCCGCACCGGTTTCCAATCAATGCGCAGAACCGCTACTTCAACTTCGGCGCCTTCGCCTATCCGGACGCCTTCACGCCGGGAACACTGGGCCGGAACGTGTTTGAAGCGCCGGGATTGCGGTGGACGCAGATTTCCCTCGCCAAGACCTTCACCTTCGCGGAACGGTACAAATTCACCATCCGCTGGGATGTGAACAACCCGACCAAAGAGCCGCAATTCGCCAATCCGAATGGCGCGTTTAACACGACCAACACGGCCAGTTTCGGAACCGTGAGCGGAATAGGCCGTGGCAGCTTTTCCGACATCGGAACGTCGCGGATGCATCACATCATGGTGGGCCGCTTCGAGTGGTAATCAGGGGAATCTGATCACGGCGTAAGATGAATTGCCAAGCTGCTGCTGATCGAATTCGGACTGGTCTACGCCAACGACTGGTTCCTGATTCCGTTCACGGTTCCCGCCGGCAGTCTCGCCCTCCTTCGCGGGATGGCCGTCACCAACGTCTTCGGGGAACGCATCTGGGTGGAGGCGGCCGGCAGAGGACTGGATGATGACTGGCAGCGCTGGGCGATGTTCCCGATTTCCATTCAGGGCAAAGGCCGCCAGGTGGCCGACTCACGCTGTTGGTTCCGCCCGCCGCGCAGAAGGTCCTGGAAGGGCGCCCGTTGGATGAGGTGATGCTCGCCCGCGACGAAATGGCCAACATGGTCTGGGGCGTGGAGAGGGCAATTCCACTAATGTCGTCCGTTCCGGAAAACTGGATTCCCATGATCCCAGTTCACATAGAGGGCGACAACCGGGAAACCCAGCTTCAGCGCGCCTCGATGTTACGCATCCTGACCGGCGACACCAATCCGGCGCCGGATGCGGTAAAGCCCCGGACCAGTCTTTTGCGGCAAGGGCTTGAGGAGACGCCCGCACAGAAGTATCTGCTTCATGAGGAGGAGGTTCCGCGTGCGGGTACACGCGTAACCAAGAGTTTTCAGCGCACGCGCTGGCGTGATGGCAGGGCCTGGGTCTGGCTTGGTGTCCGCAAACAGACCGGCCGCGGGGAAGGTTCATCCGGCCTCGCCTTTGACCGCATCATCGACATCCCGCCACGGGCCTGACCAAGCTCCTGCTTGGCTGCGGAATTCGCTGAAATTACGAGCTTTACATCACATACTCTAAAATGGTACTCTGCTAGATTCCCATGCGTACAGTCGACTTGATCCGTAGAAAGCGGGATGGCGAGGAACTGTCTCCAGAGGAAATCGCTTTCCTTATTGACAGCTACACGCAAGGACAAATCCCAGATTACCAGATGTCGGCCTTCCTGATGGCCGTCTTTTTTACCACAATGACGGAACAGGAAGTAGGTGCGCTGACACACTACATTCTCAATTCTGGAGAAGCGATCGACCTGAGCTCGGTGCCCGGCGTGAAGGTGGACAAGCATTCCACCGGCGGCGTAGGCGATAAGACCAGCCTCATCGCCGCGCCGCTGGCGGCCTCCGCAGGGGCCATTGTGCCGATGATTTCCGGCCGTGCGCTGGGCCATACCGGCGGCACGCTGGACAAGCTGGAATCGATTCCGGGTTTCCGCACCAATCTCTCCGTGGACGAGTTCCGCGAGCAACTGCGCATGTACGGGTTGGCATTCATGGGCCAGACCACGCAGGTTGCCCCCGCCGACGGCAAGCTGTACGCGCTGCGCGACGCCACCGCCACGGTGGAATCGATTCCGCTGATCGCCTCCTCCATCATGTCCAAGAAGCTGGCCGAAGGACTCGATTCCCTGGTGCTGGACGTGAAGGTCGGCTCGGGCGCCTTCATGAAGAAGCAGATAGACGCGCGGCGGCTGGCGCAGACGATGGTGGCCATCGGGCGCCGCGCCGACAAGCGCGTGCAGGCGCTGATCACGGACATGAATCAGCCGCTGGGCTTCGCTGTCGGCAACGCGCTGGAGGTGATGGAAGCCTCACAGACGCTGCAAAACGCCGGCCCTACTGATTTGACGCGGATCTCGCTGGAACTCGCCGCGCGTATGATCTACCTCGGGCGCGTCACCATGACGCTCGAAGACGCCCGCGAAATGGCTCAGTCCAAGTTGCTGGATGGTTCCGGCTACCGCAAGTTCAAGGAAGTGATCCAGGCGCAGGGCGGCAACGCCGGCGTGCTGGACCGGTTCGACCTGCTGCCCAACGCCACCGGCGCCCGCGAGATTACTTCCCCGCGCAACGGCTACATCAGCGGCATCGACGCGGAATACATCGGCCTGGCTTCTGCGATGATCGGTGCCGGACGTGACACCAAGGAAGACGTCATCGATCCGGCCGTCGGCTTGATTCTGGAGGTAAAAGTCGGCCAGCGCATTGACGCCGGCGCCGTGCTGTGCCGCATCTACTACACCAAGGAAGACCGCCTTGATCAGGCGGCGCAGCTGGTGGAGGATGCCTTCCGCATCTCCTCCAACCAGCCCGAGGATCGCGAACTCATTCTCGAAGTCGTCGGCTAGGAAACTCCTTCGATGGAAAGATTCACCGGCCTGCTCGGTCTGGTTGCCATTCTTGCGGTGGCGTATGCCTTCTCCGCCAACCGCCGCAAGATCCGCTGGTCCATCCTGGCCTGGGGCTTGGGCCTGCAGTTCGGCTTCGCGTTTCTGGTGCTGAAGACCGAATTCGGCCAGGTGTTTCAGGCGGCCAGCCACGCCGTGAACGCGCTGCTGGAATATGCCGAAGCCGGCAGCATCTTCGTCTTCGGTCCGCAGCTGGGCGGAAAATCCGGTCCGTTCGGCGTCATCTTCGCCTTCCAGGTGTTGCCTATCGTCATCTTTATCGCGTCGCTGTTCGCGATTCTCTACTACTTCGGCGTCATGCAGGTGGTGATCCGCTGGATGGCCGTGGTAATGCAGCGCGTAATGGGCGTCAGCGGCGCGGAATCCACCAACGTCGCCGCCAGCATCTTCATGGGCCAGACGGAGGCTCCGCTTACCATCCGCCCGTTCCTGGCCGGGCTGACGCAATCGGAGCTGTTCACCATCATGACCTCCGGCATGGCGCACGTATCGGGCGCGGTGATGGCCGCGTATGTGAAGATCGCCGGCGTCGAGATCAAGCACCTTCTGACGGCGGTGATCATGACCGCCCCAGCCACCATTTTGCTGGCGAAGATGCTGATGCCGGAAGAGGGCGAACCGGAAACGGCAGGCAAGGTGAAGATCGATGTGGAAAAGCCCGGCGTCAACATCATCGACGCAGCGGCGCGCGGAGCCGGAGAAGGCCTGCAACTTGCGCTGAACATCGCCGGCATGCTGATCGCGTTCCTGGCGCTCATCGCCATGGCCAACGGCATTCTCGGCTGGGTGCACACGCTGCCGGGCATGGGCTGGATGCCGGAGTCAATGGAGAAGCTCTTCGGTTTCCTCTTTGCTCCCGTCGCCTGGCTGATGGGCGTCAGCTGGAAAGACGCGCACATGATCGGCAACCTGCTGGGCACGCGGCTGGTGTTGAACGAGTTCATCGCGTTTCTGCAATTGGGGCCGATGAGGGCCGCCATGGACGCGAAATCCTTCACCATCGCCACCTATGCTCTGTGCGGCTTCGCCAACTTGAGCTCGATCGCCATTCAGATTGGTGGCATCGGAGCGCTGGCGCCGACGCGGAAGTCGGACCTGGCGCGGCTCGGGTGGAAAGCGGTCGCCGCCGGCACGATGGCCAACTTCATGTCGGCCTGCATCGCGGGGATGCTGCTGTAGCCATGCAGGCGGCCATCGACTACATCCGCGTGAAAACGAAGATCACGCCCGCGGCGGGTGTCGTGCTCGGCAGCGGCTTGGGGGCCTTCGCCGAGGAACTGGCCGTGCGCACTGAGATTCCTTACACCGAGATTCCCGGCTGGCCGCAATCGACAGCCGTCGGCCACGCCGGCAAGCTGGTGCTGGGCAAACTGGGCGAACTGGACGTGGCCGTGCTAAGCGGACGTGCTCATCTCTACGAAGGCCATCCGATGGAGAAAGTGGTCTTCGGCACGCGCGTGCTGGCCAGGCTGGGCGTGAAGGCGATGGTCTATACCAACGCCGCCGGCGGCATCAATCCCGGCTACAGCCAGGGCGCGCTAGTGTTGGTCTCCGACCATATCCATTTGCAGGGGACCAACCCGCTGGTTGGGCCCAACGATGATTCGCTCGGCCCGCGCTTCCCCGACATGAGCGACGCCTATGACGCCGAATTCCGCCAGCGCGCCAAGGCGGTTGGGGCGCGGCGGGGAATCGAACTGGGCGAAGGCGTCTATGCCGCCATGCTCGGGCCCAGCTATGAGACGCCGGCCGAGATCCGCTATCTGCGCGCCATCGGCGCTGACCTGGTCGGCATGTCCACTGCTCCCGAGGTGATTGCCGCCCGCCACATGGGCGTGCGTTGCCTGGCCATTTCCTGCGTGACCAACATGGCCGCCGGCATCCTGCCGCAGAAGATCAATCACGAAGAAGTGCTCGAGACCGGCGCGCGCGTACGCGGTACACTTGTGCGGCTGCTTCGTGAGTTGTTGCCGGAGCTGGTGAGCTAGCCATGGACAAGCTGCTCTCGGAAGCGGCGTTGCGGGCGCGCGAACATGCTCACGCTCCTTATTCCGGCTTTAAGGTCGGGGCCGCCCTTGCCGACATCACCGCCCGCGTCTACACCGGCTCCAACGTGGAGAACTCCACCTACGGACTCACCGTCTGCGCCGAGCGCGTCGCCATCTTCAAGGCGATTTCCGAGGGCGCCCGCAAGTTCGTAAAGATCGCGGTCGCAGCCGATACCGAAAACCTGACCCCGCCCTGCGGCGCCTGCCGCCAGATTCTGTGGGAGTTCTGCGGAGATATCGAAGTGATCCTGGTGAACCCGCGCGGCAAGTCCGAGACGCTCCGCTTGAAAGACCTGTTTCCGAGGCCGTTTGATGAAAAGTTTCTGGAGTAGCCTGGCGCTGGCAGCCTGCGCATTCGCCGCCGATCCGGTCGACTGGATCGTCACCGGACGCTATGTCGTCACCATGGACTCGACGCGGCGCGTGATCGAAAACGGAGCGCTGGCGATACGCGGCGACTCCATCGTCGAAGCCGGGCCCGCCGCCGGAATCGCCAACAAGTACACCGGCAAGCGGATCGACCGTCCCGGCGCCGCCATCCTCCCCGGTCTCATCAACACCCACACGCATGCGCCGATGTCGCTGCTGCGCGGCATTGCCGACGATCTGCGGTTGCAGGAGTGGCTCGAGAAGTACATCTTCCCCGCCGAGGCACGCAACGTCACGGCCGAATTCTGCGCCTGGGGAACCAGGCTGGCGGCGCTTGAGATGCTCGAATCGGGCACCACCACCTACACCGACATGTACTACTTCGAGGACTCGATCGCCGAGGCAACCAAGGAGGCCGGCATGCGCGGCGTGCTTGGCCAGACCATCATCGGCTTTCCCGTTCCCGACGCCAAAACTCCCGCCGACGCGCTGCGCTTCACCGAAGGCTTTCTCAAAAAGTACGCCGGCGATCCGCTGATTGTGCCCGCCGTCGCCCCGCACGCCCTCTACACCAATTCCGATGAAACCTTGAAAGCTTCGCGCGCGCTGGCCAACCGCCATTCGGCGCCACTGCTGATTCATCTGTCGGAAACCAAGCGCGAGAACGGCGAGATCGTCGCCAAGCGCGGCCTGAGCCCGACACGCGTGCTGGAATCGCTTGGCCTGTTTGAAGGGCGCACGCTGGCCGCCCACGCCGTCTGGGTGGATGAGGCCGACATGCAGATCCTCAAGGCGCGCGGCGTTGGCGTGGCGCACTGCCCGTCCTCCAACATGAAGCTCGCCAGCGGCGTCGCGCCGGTAACGCGCATGCTCTCCATGGGCATCCCCGTCGGGCTCGGCCCCGATGGACCCGCCGGCTCCAACAACGACTTCAACCTGTTCGAGGAAATGGATCTCGCCGCCAAACTGCAAAAGGTGACCACCGGCGACCCGCAGGCGCTGCCCGCCGAGCAGGCGCTGGCCATGGCCACCATCTTTGGCGCGCGCGCGCTCGGCCTGGACAAGCAAATCGGTTCTCTGGAAGCGGGCAAGAAGGCCGACTGGATCGCGGTGAGCCTTGAGGGCGCGCACGCCGCACCGCTCTATCAGATCTACTCGCAGATTGTTTATGCGCTGAAGGGTTCCGATGTGAGCGATGTGATGGTGAACGGGCGCGTGGTGGTGCGGGGCGGGGAAGTGGTGAGCTTGAAGAAGCGGGAGATACTCGCCAAGGCGAAGGAGTATCAGGTCCGGATACTCCGCTCCCTTCAGCAATAGGCCGCGCGGCTACTCCCTCAGATTTTTACCTGCCTCGGAGAAGTCTTTCCCCTTGTTCTCACTGATGTGGCATTACCAACATTTTTGCAGTACAGCTTTGGAGAGAACGAGACTTCATGAGCCTTTTAAGAGGTAGATTCATATCCGCGGGCAGCGCGCTGGCGCTGCTGCTTCTGGGGAATCCGGCGCAGGCGACCGTCCTGGCCACACATAACACGCTGGCCGAATGGCAGACGGGGACAACCGTGAACGGAACGATTGATTTCAGCTCGCTCGGGCTGGCGCCAGGCACCTGGAGCACCCTGTATATGAATGTGACAGGATTGACGATCTCCGGCGTGAACTTCGTTGGAATCGACGCCATCGGAGGCTATTACCTGCTCCCGATCAACCCCACCGGGGCCCAATCTTTCGGAACCGGGACAGTGCTGCGCGGTCCCGTATACCAGCCGAGCGGATCCTATATCCGCGTCACGCTGCCGGCTTCCACGGCCTTTGCCGTGGATCTTGCGACACTGGGTCCGGACTCGCAGAGTTTCCGTGTGTGGCTGGACGGCGTGGACATCGGAGGGCCGGCGATCAGCTCGAACGCATGGCCCAATCCCCGTTTCTGGGGCGTGCACACCGACACACCGTTCACGCAGGTGCGGATCGTGCTGAACTCGGGCAACTCGACCACCACGCAGAGCCAGATCGACAACATCCGCTACGGCACCTACCAGGCGGTGCAGGAGACGCCGGAGATCACCTCGATGCTCTATATGGGCTGCGGGATCGCGCTGCTTTGGCTCACCAGACGGCGCAGACTGGCGCGCGCTTAACCAGCCGGGGAGGGCGGCTCGGCGCTGAGCGATACGGTGTCCGGATCGGCGTCGAGATGCCCCTTGGCCTCCCGCACGAGGCGGCCGCATTCCACGCGCATGCGGGCGAGCATCGCGGAGTGGGCCGGATCACCAGCCAGGTTCCTGGACTCATCCGGATCGGAAGCGATGTGGAACAGCTCTTCGTGATCGGGCTGGAGGCCGCGTGCGGAAGCCGACAGCCACTCGCGATAGGCACGTGCCTGCTCGGCCGCAGGGCGCTCAAATAGCGCGCGGTCGGAGGAGAAGTAGCGTATGTACTTCCAGTCGCGGCTGCGCGCGCTCTCCACTCGCGGATTGCCGAACTGCGTGGACCAGAGATTCTCCGCAAAGGCATACTCGCGCCAGCGCGGCGATTCGCCTCGAAGCAGCGGCGCCATGCTTCGTCCCTGCATCGACGCCGGCGGCTTCAGGCGCGCCAGATCGAGCAGCGTCGGCGCGACGTCGATTGATTCCACCAGGTTCGGCAGCCGCCGGGCACGCTGCGTTTCCGGCAGCCGAGGGTCCATCACGATCATCGGAATGCGCAGGCACGGCTCATAGTTCAGCGCCTTGCCGCCCAGCCCGTATTCGCCGGCCATGATCCCGTGGTCGGAGGCGAAGACGATCACCGTGTTGCCATCCAGCCCATGTTCGGCCAGCTGAGCCCGCAGCCGTCCCACAACCTGGTCAATGCCGGTGATGGTCTGGTAAGTGCGAACGATGTGTTCTCGCAGGCTGGCTTCGGTGTCCACGTAGTCGTAGCTGTTCTGGCGGTACTGTGCGCGGAGCACATCGGCCGGCAGCCGTGGCGTCCCGATCGTCGCCTTCGGCGTGTAGTGTTTCGGCAGGGCGTGATCGTTTAGGCGGTCGCGGTAAGCCGTGCGGTACAGCTCCGGATCCGTCTCCAACTGCCGCATGCTGCCGGTTCCGGCGCGGTGCGGTAGATTGAAGGCGACCGACAGGCAGAAGGGACGGCCTGCCGGACGCTCCCGCAGGAAAGCCTGCGCCGCCGAGAGAAACTCCGCCGCGCCTTCCCCGAGGATCTCAGGCTGGGTGTCGGCTTTCGACTTCCGGAAGATGGCGTGCGGCTTCTTCGGGTAGAAACTCAAGTGGCCGTGCGCCCCGTACCAGAAATCGAAACTGGATTCGATGATCCCTGACCGGTAGCCCTTGTCGCCCACCGGCACATGATTCTTGCCCACGTAGCCGGTAAAGTAGCCGGCCTTGCGCAGCAGCACCGGATAGCTGCCTTCCCAGGCGCGCGGCGCCAGCGCCGTGCCGGAGTTGAAGTTGACGCCGTGGCGCCGCTCATGCTGGCCGAGAAAATAGCAGGCCCGGCTTGGGGTGCAGATGGCGCTGTTGACGAATGCGTTGTCGAAGACGACCCCCTCGGAGGCTAGCCGGTCAATGTGCGGCGTGCGGACCTCCTTGTTGCCGTAACAGCCGAGCGAATCTCGCCGCTGGTCGTCGGTGAGCACAAACAGGATGTTCGGCGGCTGTGCGCCGGCCCGCTGCGCGAATCCGCCGACGGAGGCTGCCAACATCGCCGCCGCCTGCCTGCGTGTCATGAGGCTCATTCCTAAAGCATAATCAACGGAGCAGGGAAGCCAACTGATGCCAGAATTATGCTATCGGCCCTGCCGTTTCCGTTCTAAAATGGCCGGATGAAATTCCTTTCGGTTCTGCTGCTGGCCCTGAGCGCCGCCAGCGCGAAGAACGTCATCCTTTTTCTGGCCGACGCCGGCGGCGTGCCGACGCTCAACGCCGCAAGTATCCATGGCTACGATGAGGCTCAAAAGCTCTATCTGCAAAGCTGGCCGCACGTGGCGCTGTCGGACACCTCCACCGCCTCCAACTGGGTGAGCGATTCGGCCGCCGGCATGACGGCCATCGTCACCGGCGTCAAGACCCATAACGGCGTCATCAGTATGGGGGCCGACACCGTGCGCGGCAAGCAGGACGGCGCACGGCTGAAGACCATCCTCGAGTACGCGGAGCAGCGCGGCCTCTCCACCGGAGTCATTACCAACGTCAACGTCGCCGATGCGACTCCTGCTTCCTGCTATGCCCAAGCCAACGACCGGCGCAAGTTCGGTGAGATTTTCATGCAGATCTTTAACCCGCGGTTCGGTGACGGCGTGGACATTGTCATGGGCATCGGCCGGAAACCCATCTTTGATTCCGCCAAGGAGTTGGGGAAGGATCCCGAGGAGGCTGCCAAGGGCCGCGCCCGGACGATCTATTCGGCGCTGGCCGATGTGCCGGCCTCCGATGCGCGGCCGATTGTCGTTCTCGAGAAGGACATGGACGTGCCGCAGGCGGCTCAAATGGCGCTGGACAGGCTTTCCAAGAGCCGCAAGGGCTACTTTCTGATGATCGAATGGGACGCTCACACGGACGACCCGAAGAAGGGCCTGGACAACCTGGTGGCGTTTGACCGCCTGATCCGGGATATCGCCGGGAAGGTGAATCTCAAGGAGACGCTGCTGCTTTTCACCGCCGACCATTCCTTTGAGCTGCGCACGGTGGGCGGCCGCCGCGGCGAACCGCTTCTCAAGGGGCTGGAGGAATGGAAGCAGAAGAACACACCGAAGGAAGTGGTGACCATTCCCGCGATGCGCGTCGGCCACAGCCACACCGGCGAAGAGGTTCCCGTTGCCGCCATCGGCCACGGCTCCCAGCAGGTGCGTGGCTTCCTGCCCAACACGAAGTTGTTTGAAGTGATGCTGAACGCCTTCGGCTGGCGCAAGGATTAGCCCATCGGATTTTCATCCGCCGGCGGGCCGTAAATGGACGGCACCGGAACATCGCACATCCGCAGGTATACCGACAGCTGCCCGCGGTGGTGCACGATGTGATTGAAGACGAAGCTGCGCAGCACGGCGATCTTCGGCATCGTGAACAGCGTCGCGCCGCCGCGCTTCAACGACCATGGCGCCATCAACTGCTCATCACCGGCCTTCGCCAGGCTTGCCCGCGCCGCCGCGAGGTTCTTCTCAAAGGCTCCCAACAGCGCCTCCGCCGATTCCGGCTTCGGTCCCGAGCCGTCTACCGAGGCCATATCAAAATGATCCTGATCGAGCGTGATGTTGGTCCAGCCCTAGAGGTTGGCCAAGTGTCCGGCCAACGACGCCATGTCCCACGACTTGGCGTGCGGCTGAAAGCCCAGGTTAGAATCGGGCACTCGCTCCAGCACGCGCCGGGTAGTCCTGGCCGAACAGCAGCTCTCCGGAGTTCCGCCGTGTGCCGTCGGAGAAGAGTTCCTTGTTCAACGAGGCACCGGAGAAAACGTCCAGGACGGTGCGCTCAGAGCGGATCGCCTTCCAGCCCAGACCGCCGCCGCCGACAAAGCGCAGGTCCAGGCGCTGGAACTCGTCGAATTCCAGGTCAGTGAAGCCGAAGCCGGTCATGCGCGGGGTGATGTTCATGTCGTAACGGACACCGCCGCGGATCGCGTTGGCCGTGGTCACTTTCAGGCCGGTAGTTGTGTTGGCGGAATAGATGGAGGTAAAGTTGACCGCGACCTTGTCCCGCTCTGTCGTCCGGGTCGCATTCATGCCGACGTTGGTGGTCGAGGTTCGGGCGTTCCCGCGCGCGGAGCTTAAGCCGAGGTCGAGAAAACCGGCCCACGCGTCCAGGAGTCCGGGGTCGGCCAGCCGGTCGATTTCAATCTGCTGGGCCTCCGTGCCGGTCACGGTCACCTTGCGCGCGGTGTACTCAATTGACTCGATCGCATCCCAGCCGATGGTCACCGGACCGGCGTAGGCCGTCTTCAGCACGAGCGCCTTTTCGTCAGTCTTGCCCACTTCCCCGGTCAGCCGGTCGCCGTTCTTCATCCGAACCTGGTCGCTCCACAAGGGCGTCAGCAAAAACAACCATCGACCCCGCGCCGGTCTAGCGGCCGCCCCGTTCAGTTCCTGGATCGTGAAGCCGTGATCGCGCGCCACTGCGAGCGGCGCCGCCGCATGCTTCGCCTGCGGGTCAACCCGGCGCAGCTCTCGCCGCCTCCCCTTCGCCAATCTAATCAGATATTCAAGCGATGCGCGAGGGCAGTTTTGACTAGGACATGGAAACCTTGCTTCCAACTTGGTTCCGGCGTCCGCGTCTCTCGGGAGTGGAAGCCCGCCTCTGGGCAATCGAAAAGCGTTGCAGATCTCCAACCCACCGTGATCTACTTGGGGCATGATTCGTGTCTTGCTCCCACTCGCTTTGTGCCTGACAGCCTTCGCTCAGGTGAAGATCACCACGCAAGGCCCCGCTGAAGTTGCCGTCGAAATCGACGGCAAGCCGTTCACCGTCTTTTACGCCGGCCCGGAAACAACCAAGCCTTACCTCCATCCGCTCCGCTCCGCTTCCGGAAAGGCCATCACGCGTTTTTACCCAATGGAGAACGTCGAAGGAGAAACCAAGGACCACATCCACCACCGCGGCCTCTGGTTCACCCACGGCGACGTCAACGGTCTCGACTTCTGGTCCAACGACCCCACCCAGCAAGGTCCCAAGAAGGGCAAGGTAGTCCTCAAGCAGATGGGCAAACTGACCAGCGGGGCGAAGACGGGCAGCATCGCCGCCTCCTTCGAATGGGTCACCTCCGAAGGAAAGCCGCTGCTGCGCGAGGACCGAACCATGACCTTTTACTCCCATCCCACGCTTCGTATCGTTGACCTTGACGTCACCTTTACCGGAATCGAAAAGGCCCACTTCGGCGACACCAAGGAGGGCTTCTTTGCCCTTCGCCTCAAGGACCCGCTGATTGGCCGACGCTCCGGTAAGATGGTCAGTGCCGACGGCCGGGTCGGCGAAAAGCAGGTCTGGGGCAAACCCTCGCCTTGGGTTGACTACTACGGCCAGCTCGACGGCGAAACCCTCGGCGTCGCCATTCTCGACCACCCTACCAACCCCAAGCACCCAACCCACTGGCACTCCCGTGACTATGGCTTGTTCGCCGCCAACATCTTCGGTGAGCGGGACTTCTATAATGACAAGTCCCGCGACGGCGGCCGGACACTGGAGCCCGGCCAAAAGTGGCGCTTCCGCTACCGTGTGATCATCCACCCCGGAGACACGGAATCGGCCAACATTAAGGGATTGTTTCAAGAATTTGCGAAAGTTAAGTGAATCCTCGGCGGCATCGGCTGTAAAATAAAGAATTAGAAAAAATCGCCAAGGAGCGCCTCCATGCGTTTTCTCTTTCTCCTCGCTTTGTCCCTGCTTCTCCCCGTCACCTTGTTCGGGCAGGCCACCTCGCAGCTCACCGGAACCATCACCGACCGCACCGGCGCTATGGTCGCCGATGCCACTGTCACCCTCGTCAACACCGCCACCGGCAACGAACGGAAGGTCCAGTCCAACCAACTCGGCTCCTTCACCGTCCCGTTCCTACCCCCCGGCACCTATCGCGCCACCGTCCAAAAGCCCGGCTTCCGGCAGGTGAACCGGGACGGGATCCGCCTCGAGGTGAATCAAACCGTCCGCATCGACTTCGCGCTCGAAATCGGCGAGGTCACGCAGACTATCGAAGTCGCCGGCGCCGCGCCGCTCATTGAGTCCGACACCTCCTCCATCGGACAGGTCATCGAATCCAAGGCCATCCAGGACCTGCCCCTCAACGGCCGCAACTTCGTTCAGCTCGCCATCCTTGGCCCTGGCGTCGTCGGCGTCGGCTTCGGCGCGCGAGGCACGATCATGAGCGGCACGCGCCCCGATGACCTCCGCCCCGGCTCCGAACTCTTCTCTAACGGCAACCGCGAAGGCTCCAACAACTTCCTCATGGACGGCGTTGACAACAATGAGCGGCTCACCCTCGCCATCGTCCTCCGCCCCTCCGTCGAAGCCGTACGCGAATTCAAGATCCAGACCAACATGTTCGCCGCCGACCAGGGCCGCAACGCCGGAACCACCGTCAACGTCATCACCAAGTCCGGCTCCAATCAATGGCACGGCAGCGCCTACAACTTTCTCCGCAATGACCGCTTCGACGCGCGCAACTTCTTCGCACGCCCCGACGCAGCCAAACCCGCCCTCCGCCAGAACCAGTTCGGCGCCAGCTTCGGCGGCAAGATCGTCGAGAACAAACTGTTCTTCTTCACCAACTACGAAGGGCTGCGCCGCCGTTTTGAAAACACCTCGGTCAACACCGTCCCCCTCGCCGAAGTCCGAACCGGCGACTTCCGCAACGTGCGCGACGTATTCGATCCCTTCTCCACCCGCGCCCAGGCCGGCACCGCAACGGGCTTCGTTCGCGATCCTTTCCCGAACCGACTCATTCCCGCCGCCCGCTTTGACTCCGTCATGGGACGTGTCATCCAGGCTTATCCGCTCCCGCAGCGCGCCGGACTCGCCAACAACCACACTACCAACCCCAAGGACAAGCAGCGCTGGAACCAGGGCGACGTGCGTGTCGATTGGAACCGGTCCGACAAGGACACCATCTTCGGCCGCTTCTCCCGTCAGGACACCGTCACCACCAAGCCTTCCACCTTTGCCCCCGTTACCATTCCCGGCATGAACACTCCCGTCAGCCTTGGCAACGAGAACACCTTCGCCGGCGACTCCACTCTGCGCGCGCAGAACCACGTGCTCAGCTGGATCAGAACCATCAGCCCCACCTTCATCATGGAAGCCAAGATGGGCTTCAACCGCTTCAACCTTGTCTTCCTCCAGGAAGGCGCCACTCCCGGCGCGCGCCTCGGTGAGGCGCTCGGTGTGCGCAACTCCAACCAAGGCCAGCTCTCTGACGGCATTCCCATCTTCAGTCCCGCCTCTTACTCCGGCATCGGCCAGACCCGTTCTCTTCCCATTTTCCGCGTCGAGAACACCTTCCATCCCAACGTCCACTTCACCAACATCCGCGGCAAGCACACCGTCAAATTCGGTGTAGAAGCCCGCCGCCGCCAAGTCACCCAGTTTCAGACCAACCGCGGCAACGGCCGCTTCAACTTCGCCCGCACCTTCTCCGACAACCCCAACGCCACCGCCAACACGGGCGACTCCATGGCCGGCCTGCTGCTGGGCACCGCCTCTACCATTGAGCAGGACTTCACTCTCGTCTTTCCCGGCATGCGCGTCACCGAGTGGGCCACCTACGTTCACGACGATTGGAAAGTCACCGACAAGCTCACACTCAATGTCGGCCTCCGCTATGAGTACGACACTCGCGTCACCGAGGTCGCCAACCGCCAGTCCAACTTCGACGTCATCACCGGCAAGCTCCTGATCGCCGGCTTCAACACCAATCCCGAGACCGGCATCAACCGCGACCCGAACAACTTCGCGCCGCGCTTCGGCCTCGCCTACCGCATGCGCCCCGGAACCGTACTCCGCGCCGGCTTCGGCATCTTCTACAACCCTGCCGGCAGCGAAAGCGTGCTGATGCGCCGCCACCGGCAGCTTCCCTTCGGGCCTATCAACGCCGTCGACATCAACCAGTTCTCCAACCGTCCGCAGCGTGTCCAGGACGGCCTCGCGCCCATCCCTAACCCGGCGTAGCCGGAACCAAAGAGGTCCAGGTATGATGCCGGAATGGGTATCGAGCTACTGACGGAGCGACTCTCAGATCAGATCGCCGGAGTGCTGAGCTGT
>VFZE01000045.1 GCA_016871315.1 Acidimicrobiia bacterium
TACCTCTGGATCCTCCGCCGCCATCTCTGGAAAATCCTCGCCTTCGTCGCCGCCTCCGTCCTGGCCACCTTGATCGTTTCCTACCGCCTCACTCCCGTCTACGAATCCACCGCCACCATCGACATTGACCGCAACATGCCCACCGACATCGTCGGCCAGGACACCCGGCAAATCATCAACAACGATGCCGACCAGTTCCTCGCCACGCAGGTCAAGATGATCCAGTCCGACTCCGTCCTCCGCCCCGTCGTCAGCCGCTTCAAGCTGCTCGACCGCCCCGAGGAGAAATCCTCGCTCGATGAAAAAGACCCCGCGCAAAACGACCCCGATTCCCCCATCCTCCTCAAGCGCCTCAAAGTCACTCGCTCCCCAAACACCTACCTCATCCACATCGCCTACCGCTCTTATGACCGCAAGCTCGCCGCCGATGTCGCCAACGCCATCGGCCAGTCCTACCTCGAGCACACCTACAACATCCGCTACAAGGCCGCCGCCGGACTCAGCCACTTCATGGAAAAGCAACTCGAAGAGCTGCGCGCCAAGATGGAGCGCTCCTCCGGAGCCCTCGCCTCCTACGAAAAGGAACTCAATATCATCAACCCCGAGGAGCGCACCAACATCCTCTCCGCCCGCCTCCTCGAGCTCAACTCCGAATACACCAAGGCCCAAGCCGACCGCGTCCAGAAAGAAGCCGCCCACCGCTCCACGCAGTCCGGCAACGCCGATGCCGCTCACGTCTCCTCCCAGTCGGAAGCCCTCGAAAAACTCACCGAGCAGGTCAACGCCGCCCGCCAGCGCTTCGCCGAAATCAAGACTCACTACGGCTCCAGCCACCCGGAATACCTTACCGCCGCCGCGCAGCTTTCCGAAGTCGAAACCCAATTCGCCGGCACCGCCTCCAGCATCCGCAACCGCGTCCAGATCGAATACACGCAATCGCTCGAGCGCGAAACCATGATCGAGCGCGCCGTCCAGCAGTCCAAGGACGAGTTCGACAGCCTCAACGCCCGCTCCTTCGAATACCAGAACCTGAAGCGCGAAGCCGAAGGCGACAAAAAACTCTACGAAGAGCTGTTGCGCCGCATCAAGGAAGCCACCATCAACGCCAGCTTCCAGAACCACTCCGCCCGCATCGCCGACCCCGCCCGCCCAGGCCGCAAGCCCGTCTTCCCCAACAAACCGCTCAATCTGATCCTCGCCCTGCTCGCTTCATCTCTGCTGGCCGTCGGCATCGCCGTCCTCAGCGACGTCCTCGATGACACCGTGCGCGACCCCGAACAGGTCGCCCGCAGCCTCGGCACACAAGTCGTCGGCTCGCTCCCCGAAGTCCGCCCCTGGCGCAACCAGCTCCCCACCATCATCCAGAACGGCTCCTCCAACGGCGTCGCGCTCACCAAAACCAAATACGGCGCCAACAGCCTCTCCACTTATGAAGAGGCCATACGCACCCTCCGCAACTCGATCCTCCTCACCGACTTCGACCGCCGCCTCAAGACGATGCTCGTCACCAGCGCCAGCCCCTCGGAAGGCAAATCCACCATTGCCATCCACCTCGCCGTCGCTCACGCCCAGCAGCATCACCGCACCCTGGTGATCGACGGCGACCTCCGCCGCCCCAGCGTCCACAAGCGCTTCAACTTAAGAAACACCCATGGCCTCTCCGACATCCTGGTCAACGCCGACTCCTGGCGCCCGGCGGTGGTAGCGGCGCCGGGCATCCCAAATCTCGACATCATCCCCGCCGGCTCCGCCAGCCCCCGCAGGGCCGCGGATCTCCTAGGCAAGCGTCTCGAGTCCATCCTTGATGAGGTGGCCGATGACTATGACCTCATCATCGTAGACGCACCCCCGTTGTTGGGTTTCCCCGAGCCCCTCCAAATGGCCGCCTCTGTGGATGGGGTCGTTGTGGTAGCCCGGGCAGGACAAACATCACGGAGAGCTGTTGCGTCGGTGATTCACACACTTGAAAGGTTGCGTGCACCCGTAATAGGGGTCGTGCTCAATGAAGTAACCAGACAGATGTCCCATAGTTATTACTATTATGGGTACTACAAAAAGTATTATCACGACCCAGAAACGCTTCAATAACTTCCTTCGTCCCAGCCGCTTCTAAACGGTTCTCCATGAAATTCATTGAGCTTGATGACTTTGGTCGACTCCCACAAAGCCCTCTGCGAGCCATGACGATTAACTCGCTTTACGCGCCTTTTCATTCATATTTTAGATCTAAGCGTATCAGGGAATTAGCCGAAGCCCTTAGCACACACGACCTTGGCAGTGTGTTGGATGTTGGGGGTTCATTGCACTTCTATGAACTCATAATTTCAAACAGGATGCACTGTAGATCGTATACGATAGTCAATCTCCATTTGCCCGAAGAAGCTCTGAAGCCATGTGTGCGGTGGGTGGTTTCGAACGCTCTGAAGTTGCCATATCGAGATAAGGCTTTTGACTTCGTTATCTGCAATTCCGTGATTGAGCACATGGGTGACTATGAGTCGCAACAGGCTTTGGCCGCAGAACTGCGACGAGTTGGGAAGGGGTACTATGTGCAAACTCCAAACTTTTGGTTTCCGGTCGAACCTCACTTTCTTACTTGCTTTCTGCATTGGCTTCCGAAGAGACTTCTCGCGAAGCTAGTACGTTGGTGCTCTGTTTGGGGATTAGTGATGAAACCTAATAGGTCAAGTATTGATTCTGTCTTGAAGGAAATTAAGCTGCTTCGTAAGGGTCAAATGGCTGACTTGTTTCCGGATGCCAAGCTAGGAGTGGAGAGGTGTTTTGGTCTTGCGAAATCGTTTGTTGCTATCAAGCCACGATAAAATTATCTTCGGACGATTTGGCGTCATACAGGGGAAAAGAGACCATAGACATGTAATGCAGTTAACGCTGCGAACGCGTGAACAGCAGACGAGAATCTGTCGATATTAAAGATCCTAATATCGTGTATACTCGCGATGCCAGTTAGAACTTCGAGTGTGTGACGATCTGACTATAGTATTACCTGAAGTGCCTTAACTCTTCTTGTGCGTGCCACTCTAACTGCACTCTCGTTCTTAATGATCTGGGGGCCGCCACGGCTTCGACTCGAGCCACGCCCGTTGGAGCTTGCACTTCGAGATCCCTTTGATCTTGACCTTGCAGCGGCCTTTCAAGCTTCAGTGTGGCTCCTATCAGCATGCACAGTACTGCTTTTCGTAGCTGCGCGGGGCAAGATGGGCCTGCCATCAATACCTCCCATAATATACAAGTCGTCTCTACGCTTCTACTTGTTGTATGGTCTACTGGCGCTCGCTTCGGCTGCTTATTCGGTGAGTCCACTGTATACGCTGTTCTTTGCTGGCAAAATCCTGGTTTCCGTGTTTGCCGTTGGACTACTGGTCAAGCGCGCTGATATGGCCGCCACAGTGCCCCATTTTCTAAAATTGTTCTTCTTTGCGCAAATCTTTCAGTGGTTGCTAACAGTCTTCACATTTCTGATGAATCCAGAGTTGGTAGGAAGCGAGTTGACAGACATCGGTTACAGGCTTTCCGGTGGGCTCTTTGAGGATTATGGCACTCCTGCCGCCTTGGCCGGAATCTATTTCTTGTGTGAAGCTTTGTACTTGCGGCGTGGACTAGTGCGTGTCATTTTCATGGGGCTGTATGGGTTGACATGGATATTTGTCATTCTTAGCCGCACACGCTCCACAATTCTTGGAGCCGTGTGTGTCCTGTTCTGCGCACTTGTGCTTCACTCAAGTATGCGCGTGCGAATCATGACCGTGATCTCTGGTACGTTGCTCTTAATGGCGATCAGCCTTTCGACTTTCTCTAATATGATCGTAAGCTATGGTCTGCGCGGGCAGAACGCGGAAGCGCTATTGTCCTTGACTGGAAGGGTTCACGCGTTTAGATTTTTGATGACCGAATGGCAATCGGCACCTTGGTTGGGACATGGCTACGCAGCTGGTAGCAGACAGCTGCTGATGGCCTTCGTAGACCAGACAGGGCTTGGCATTGGAGCCGCCCACGATGCCGCGTCAAAGGTGCTGACAGATTTGGGACTCGTGGGTTGCATGCTTCTGACATTCATCCTAGTTGCAGCGTGGAGAGAGGTCGTGCGCCTATTGCGCTCGGTAAAACATCGGAAGGATGTTAGGCCATTGGCGGTACACGTGTGGTGCCTGTTGACTTTCTTCACCCTTATTAGCGTTGTTTCGTCAGGCATTGCTGATGCAGGGTTTCCCTTTCTGATTATTTCCGCAAGTGTTGCCCTGGCAAACAACAGGCTTCGTCATTGCCCTTCATAATATCGTGCGAAAGATCCTCTTGGTGCACAATCGGTACCGCGAGGCTGGCGGCGAGGATCGCGCCTTTGATCAGGAGGTGCATCTCCTTCGTAGCAAGGGCCATTGCGTCTCGACCTTTGTCACGTCGAATAGCAGCATTCCAACGCCGCTCATGCCTCTATTGGGTCTCGTGGCGTCATGGAATCAAAGAGTATATAGCAAGATAGTTGACATTGTTCTCTCCGGGCGGATTGATGTGGTTCATTTTCACAACACCTTTCCAATGATTTCCCCGTCGGGATATTACGCGGCGCATCGCGCTGGGGCTGCCGTCGTTCAAACTCTTCACAACTATCGAGCGATATGTCCAGGTGCGACGTTGTTCAGAGATAGTCAATCCTGCGTCAGGTGCGTGGAGATGGCCTCCTTTGGGCCAGCAATTAGACATCGATGTTACCGAGGAAGTCTATTCGCGACTACCGCAGTAGTTGGCCTCAACATCTTGCACAAGTCGCTCGGGACTTGGGTGAAACAAGTAGACAAATACATTTGCATGAGTCCACTATCTCGAGATCAATTCGTCGCCGCGGGGTTTCCCAGCGAGCGCATGATAGTCAAGCCAAATTTTGTGCTTAATGACTATGGAGTGGGAGCAGGAAGTGAGACCACGTTCTTGTTCGTGGGTAGAGTGTGTGAAGAGAAGGGCGTTGCGTTCTTGTTGAAAGCGTGGCAAAGAGTGCCATCGAATTTAAGGCTCAGAATCATTGGACGAGGCCCTCTTGAGCGAACGGTTGAGAGCTGTGCGGAACGCATGCGGAATGTTGAGTATCTTGGTGCGCTACCATCTGAGGAAGTCGCCAAGGCAATGCAAGAAGCGCGGGCGCTTATAGTGCCAAGTCTATGGTACGAGTCAGCTTTTCCACTAGTCGGAATTGAAGCTTTCGCTGCTGGGACACCTGTTCTTTGCAGTGCTCACGGTCCTTTGGGGGCAGGCGTTATCGAGTGGCACAACGGATTCCTGTTCAAACCGGGGGACGAACTGGATTTGTGTCTAAAGTTAAAAGTCTTGCTCAACAGGATTCAGGCCCCCTGCGTAGCAACGCCCGAAAGACTTTCGAGGCAGTCTACTCCTCCGATATCCATTACTCGGCCATCCTGGACGTGTATCGGAGCGCCCTGCTGGAGGCTCAACGGGTACCATTGTGACGCAAACAAATGCGAGTCGTTGGCCCAAGATTGGCACGTTGACACCGAACAAGGGGAAGCTAGGTGTTTGCGTTTTGAACTGGAATGCTGGCGAAGTCTTAAGGGAGTGCGTCCGCAACGTTTACTACTATACCGGTGATCGCGACATCGAGCTTGTCGTTGTGGACAATGCGTCTACCGATAGCTCAGTGCGTCTTCTCCGTGAGACCTTTCCTGAAATCGCCATAATTGAAACATGTTCAAACATTGGCTATGCACGAGGCAACAATCTAGGGGCTCAGCAACTAGTGAGGGCGGGATGCGATTCGCTATTGTTCGTGAATCCGGATGTTGTGCTGCATGCACTTACTATCGAACATTTGTTGTCGGAACTTGCGACAAGGCCAGACATCGGTTGTGTCGGAGGACTCCCGCTCAAACCTGACGGCTCCGTTTGCGTGACGGCAATCCGATCGAAACCCACTTTTCTCCAAAAGCTCATATCTTATAGTCCACTTAGGCACTTGCCAGTGTTGTC
This sequence comes from Acidimicrobiia bacterium, assembly GCA_016871315.1. Lineage (GTDB taxonomy): Bacteria > Acidobacteriota > Terriglobia > Bryobacterales > Bryobacteraceae > VFZE01. Next base: position 5,995 of record VFZE01000045.1, read on the forward strand.
TGGAGTGTCGCGAAAGCACCTCTTAGATAGCTTGCCCGAGACATCCCACAACAGTGTCTACGCTGTATGTGGAGCGTGCATTCTGTTTCGCGCTGAAGCCTTTGTTGCAATTGGGGGCTTTGATGAATACACATTCTTGTACGAAGAGGAATTCATCGTTTCAGAAAAGTTAATCAAGGATGGGTGGTCCGTTGCATTTGCCTCTGCCGCGGCTTATGAACATTCGGAGGGGTTGTGCTCACGCCTAATTCCCTTTCGTAGGCGCATCCACTTTCTGAGGAGCGAATTGTACCTCGCTCGTCATTATTATGGATGGTCTGCAGTCTTGTGTGGGCTTTTGGCTTTTCATCGCGCTATGGAGTTCGTCTTTCTTGTACCACTGGTCCAGCTAATTAAGCACACTCTTGGCCGATAATGGGATGCGTTCGGGAGGCGAAACCGCTGGCATGCGAATCAGACTAAGAAGTTGGGATCTGAATTGCCGTGTCGCCATTGTAAAGGATCTCCGCAACTGCACCAGTCTGCCTGTCTGGCCATGTGTGCTGAGGCACGTACGGAATTCCTTGGGCTCTACTGGCCTGATCTAGAGTAATCGCATGCAATGTTACGACAAGGTTCTCTTCGTCCAATTCGAGGCGGCTTGATGGGCCACGTCCTGTCCTTCCGCGTTGACGCAAGAGATTACCTCAATGCTGCTGAAGTGATCACTCGATGGGCTTCGTCCCGACTGTCGAAAGCTGTGTTCGTCGCTTCCGTCAACAATGTAATGGCTGCACGCGACTCCTCCTATTTTAGAGAACTCTCCTCCAAGGCGGATATGGTCACACCTGACGGTATGCCGCTTGTCTGGGCCTTGCGCCTCCTTGGCATGCCTCAGGCAACGAGAGTGTACGGTCCCGACCTTACTGTTCACCTGCTCGAAAAAGCTCAGACACTCGGCCTCACGGTTGGCTTTTATGGCTCTTCCCGTTCCACTTTGACTCGGCTCACCGAAGAGGTGAAGAAGCGGTGGCCCCGATTGCAAATTGTGTACTCCACTTCACCGCCGTACCGTCCGCTTAGTCCGGAGGAAGCGCAGTCGGTTGAAGAAGAGATCCGCGCGACGGCTCCCCACATATTGTTTGTTGGGCTTGGCTGCCCTAAGCAGGAGGAATGGATCATCGCCCACCGCGGCCGCCTGCCTTGCGTCATGCTCGGCGTCGGCGCTGCCTTCGACTTCATCGCCGGCACCAAACCCCAAGCGCCACGCTGGATGATGCCGCTCGGCCTCGAATGGCTCTTTCGCCTCTGTACCGAACCACGCCGCCTCTGGCGTCGCTACCTGCTGCAAAATCCGCGATTCGTTGTTCTCTTCGCCGGGCAACTCATCCGTCATCACTTCAACCGCCTCCGCTCCCGGCCCTCACACCCATGAGCGTCTCCCCCCTCCCCTCATCCCTCAACCTCTGGACCTCTGCCGCCACCCTTTCCCCACCCCTCGTCCGCCCACGCCTCACCTCCCTCTGCCTCCTCGCCTCCGACGCCGCCGCCGTCACCTCCGCGTCCTTCCTTGGCGTCTTCCTCTGGCAGCTTGCCAACCCCTCCGTGTCCCTCGCCAACTACTTCAACCTCGTCGGCTCCATCGCCGCGTTCCTAGCCGTATACGCCGCGCTCGGGCTCTACTCACCCGCCGGACTCAGCCCCGTCCAGGAACTCAAGGCAAGCCTCCAGGGAACCGCGATCGTCGCGCTCGCCCATGCCACCGGCGCGTTTCTCTCGAAGGAAATCGCCACTTACTCCCGCGGCGCTTTCCTCTGCTCGGCCGCGCTCATCGCCTTCCTCGTTCCCGCCGCGCGCGCGCTCCTCAGGACCTCGCTCGCCCGCAAGCGCTGGTGGGGCGTCCCTGTCGCCATTCTCGGCGCGGGCGAATCCGCCGCGCGCCTCCTCCGAACCCTCCACAGCTCGCCCGAGCTCGGTTTCAAACCCGTCGCCTGCTTCGACGACGACCCCGCAAGAAGCGGCTTCTGTAGCGGCGTCCCCGTCCTCGGTCCGCTCTCGGAAGCGCGCCGCATCGCGCCCCAACACAACATCCGTCACGCCATCGTCGCCATGCCCGGCATCACCGGACCACGCATGCTCGCCATTCTCGAACAGCACTGCTCAGCCTTCCCCCGCGTCACGGTCCTCTCCGATCTGCTCGGCGTCGCCAGCCTCTGGGTCACGCCGCGCGAAATCGGCAACGTGCTCGGCCTCGAGCTCCGCCAAAACCTCCTCATCCCCCTCAACCGAACCGTCAAGCGCGCGCTCGACGTCACCCTCACGCTCCTGCTCACCCCCGCCGCCATCCCGCTCATCCTTCTCTCCGCCATCTGGATCCGCCTTCGCAGCCCCGGCCCCGTGCTCTACCGCCAGCCGCGGCAGGGCCACCTGGCCGCCATCATCCAGATGCCCAAGATCCGCACCATGCTCCCCAATGCCGACGCACTGCTGGAACACCACCTCGCCCAATCCCCCGGCGCGCGCGGTGAATGGCAGCGCTTCTTCAAGCTCCACGACGACCCGCGCGTCATCCCCGGCATCGGCCACTTCCTCCGCCGCACCTCCCTTGACGAGCTCCCCCAGCTCTGGTCCGTCCTCACCGGCGAAATGAGCCTCGTCGGTCCCCGCCCCTTCCCCCAATACCACCTCGACCGTTTCCATCCCGACTTCCGCGCCCTCCGAGCCAAGGTCCGCCCCGGCCTCACCGGCCTCTGGCAGGTCTCCGCCCGCAGCGACGGCGACCTCGCCGTCCAGCAACAACTCGACACCTACTACATCCGCAACTGGTCCCCCTGGCTCGACCTCCACATCCTCGCCCGCACCGTCGCCGTCGTCCTCTCCGGCAAAGGCGCGCGCTGAAATCAACTCAGCCACATGACGACTCCCCGAAGGCTGCCGGACGATCCTCTTTCCTTCATCTAGGATTGCATGCGAAGCCGGCGAATCCTTTGGACCTATCACGTCAACACGCGTCTCGGAAAACGGTTCCTTACTCGCGAGACCATTCTGGACTCCGTCGATAGCTACGAGATCTTCGAGCAATACCCTGAGGACAAGTACCTTCCCAGCTATCTTGTGCTTGCAGGCACGGCGAATGAACCTCTGCACATCCTCTTTGCCCCCGACGTGGCCTCGGAAAACGTCCGCATCATCACCGCCTATCGCCCAAGCCCGCAAGAGTGGGAGAATGATTGCAAGACAAGGAAAGCCTCGCGATGAGATGCACAACTTGCGGATCGAACATGCGGTCAGTGATGAGTGACCTGCCTTTCAAGACCTCCGAACACTCGATAGTCATCATTAAGAGCCTTCCCGTCCTGCAGTGCGAAAACTGCGCGGAATACCTGATCGACGATGCCGTGCTCGCGCGTGTCGACGAAATCCTGGCTGGCGTCGATGGGGCCGCTGAACTGGAGATCATCCGCTACGCTGCCTAACCGAATTCCGCGCGCAGTCCGCGCCAAGGTCCGCCCGGTCTCACCGGCCTTTGGCAAAGGCGCACCCTGAACCGCCCCCGGGACGACTCCCAGACCGGCCCCCCTCTAATCCCCCCATAGCGTAAAATCCCAGTCATGAGCGCTGGGCGCATCCTCGTGCCTGCCCTGCTGGCCACCATCCTCATCGCCGCCGGCAGCGGCCGACGGTGGGCCATCTACGAGCACGAGATGCAGAACCCCGCCGAAGATCCGCCCGACGCCTGGGAGAAAACCGAGTTCGCCTTCGCCCGTCTCCGCTTCCGCTCTAACCGCGACGGCTACTGGCGCGCCGTGCTCGGCAACCAGAACCGCGTGCAGGTCGCCATCTGCTTCAACATGGATCTCGGCGACGCCTGGGAATGGGCTATGCACAATACCCGGAACGCTTCTCCGCCATGGCCTACCGCATCGGCGTCAACTATGTCCTCTACGCCCTCACCCACTGACGCCGTGCTGGAAACCCCGCGCCTGCTTCTCCAACAATGGCGCCCAGAAGACTGGTCCGCCTTCAAGCCCATCGCCACCAACCCGGAAGTCATGCGCTACATCAACGGCGGCATCCCCTGGTCCGACGAGCGCATCCGGGATTTCGTCTCCCGCCAGATCGCCCTCTACCAAGAGCGCGGCCACTGCCGCTGGAAGCTCACTGGTAAAACCTCGGGCGCGCTCTGCGGCTTCTGCGGCGTCGGCCGGTTCCACGAATTCCCCGACCCGGAAATCGGATGGTGGCTCGCCCCCAACTACTGGGGCAACGGCTTCGCCACCGAAGCCGCCCGCGCCGCCCTCGACGACGCCTTCCGCCGCGTCGCCATCCCCCGCATCGTCTCCATCGCCCACCGCGAAAACTCGGCCTCCATCCGCATCATGCAAAAACTCGGCCTTGCTTTTGAAGCCGATTTTGAAAACGAAGGCCTCCCCCTACGCCGCTACGCCATCCATCTCCCCGCCTACCTCGCCACGCGATCACGTACCTCGTAACCGGAATTTCCGCATATTCCTGAACCACTTGCCCTCTTCCACTTCGCGGAACCCAACCCATCCAAGCTATCCTCGAACGGGCAACACGCCCGGAAAGGAGGTCCAGGATGGTCCCCAAATGCAATAACGACGAAACGAACCCACCGTTCTCCCAACTCATTCATAGGAAATGCGTTCCGCATCTGCGTGCATCCATGTCCATCCGTGTGCTAAAAACGAAGGAACGAACCCAAGACGCCTCGTCCTATATGATGTCTTCCATTGTGAAGTCTCTCGTCCTCCTGGCCCTGCCTTTCGCTCTCCTGGCCGCTGACCAGCTCCCCTCCCAGGCTGTCTCCCTCCTTAAAAGGAACTGCCTCGCCTGCCACGGCCTCGCTCTCAAGGCCTCCAACCTTGACCTGCGCACCCGCGACGCCATTCTTGCCGGAGGTGAAAGGGGCCCGGCCGTTATCCCCGGCTATCCTGAGCGAAGCTTCCTTTACAACTTCACTTCGCATCGCTTCAATCCCGCGATGCCGCCGGATAAGAAGCTCCCCGATGCCGAGCTCGATATTCTCCGCCGCTGGATCCTCGCCGGCATCCCTTGGCCCGCCGACGCGCTACCCGCCAACGAAGCCGAAGCTCTCGCTGCCAAGGCCGCCACCCTCAAAGCCATGGAGGAGCGCCCTGTAACAGCCCAGGAGCGCAACTTCTGGTCCTTCCGCCCCGTCGTCCGCGCCGGCGTTCCCGCCAATGGCGAAGCTCATCCCGTCGACGCTTTCCTTATGGCCCGCTGGCAGGAGAACTCGCTCACTCCCTCGCCGGAAGCCTCGCGCCGCGCCCTCGCCCGCCGCGCCTATCTCGATCTCACCGGACTTCCCCCCACGCCCGATCAGCTCGCCCGCTTCCTGAATAACAACTCGCCCGACGCCTGGCCGCGCCTGATCGATGAGCTGCTCGCCTCGCCCCAATACGGCGAACGCTGGGCACGTCACTGGCTCGATCTGGTCCGCTACGCCGACTCCTCCGGCTTCGAGTTCGACCTTGACCGCCCCAACGCCTGGCGCTACCGCGACTATGTCGTCCGCGCCTTCAACCACGACAAGCCTTACGACCGCTTCGTGCTGGAACAAATCGCCGGCGACGAGCTTGACCAGCCCACCACCGATTCCCTAATCGCCACAGGCTTCCTCCGTCTCGGCGTCGAGAACAACGTCAAGACCGAGATGACGCGTCTCGATGAGCTCGACGATGTCGTCGCCACCAACTCGCTTGCCTTCCTCGGCATGACCGTTGGCTGCGCCCGTTGCCACAATCACAAGTTCGATCCCATCCCGCAGAAAGACTACTACCAGATCCAGGCCGTCTTTTTCTCCGCAAAGAACGCCGAGCTGCCGCTTGTCTCAGCAGACGAAGTCGAGCGCCATAAGGCTGAGAATAAGCGCATCGATGATTTGCAGGCGCCGCACCGCAAGCGAAAGACCGCCATCGAAATGCCGCACCGCGATCAGATCTTTGAAGAGAAGATCAACCAGCTTGCCCCCTACATGCAGCTTGCCTGGCGCACGCCCCCCGAAAAACGCACCGAAGGCCAGCGCCTCAACGCACGCCAGATCGAGCGCACGCTGGAGATCAAGGACGAGGAGATCCTCGCCCGGATGAGTGAGGAGGAAAAGCGCGCTCAGCGCGTGGAAGTGGAAGCCATCCGCAAGCTCGACCGGCTGCGTCCCGGGCCCTATCCGGCGGCCAACATCATCGGCGAGCACAGCCGCGACCCGCTGCCCTCTTACTTCCTCCACCGCGGCGCCGCCGGCAACAAGGGTTCGCTTATGGGCCCCGGCGTCCTCACCGCCGCTACCTGGGACGGCTTCCAGCCCCTCGCGCCGCCGGAGGGCGCCGCCTCCAGCTTCCGCCGCCGCAGCTTTGCCGAGTGGGTCACCGACCCCCGCAATCCGCTCACCGCGCGCGTCATGGTCAACCGCATATGGCAGCATCACTTCGGCCAGGGCATCGTCGCCAGCCCCTCCAACTTCGGTTCCACCGGCGCGCCGCCCACTCACCCCGAGCTGCTCGACTGGCTCGCCTCCGAATTCGTCCGCAATGGCTGGAGCATCAAAACCATGCACCGCCTCATGATGACCTCGCGCGCCTACCGCATGGCCTCCGATGACATCATGGCCAACCTTTCCACCGACCCCGCCAACCGCTTCCTCTGGCGCGCCCCACGCCGCCGCCTCGACGCCGAAGCGATTCGCGACTCCATCCTGTCGATCGCCGGCACGCTTGATCTCACCACCAGCGGCCCCGCCGTCCTTCCCTATATCGATCCCGACCTTTTCCAGTCCAGCTCCAAGCGCACCTGGAATGGAAAGCCGGACACCGATCCTTCCACTTGGCGCCGCAGCCTCTACGTCTTCTCCAAGCGCACCATCCGCTACCCGATGTTTGAATCCTTCGATCAGCCCGACCTCATCACCTCCTGCTCACGCCGTAACTCCTCCACCACCGCTCCGCAGGCGCTGCTGCTCATGAACAACGCCATGGTGCGCCTCCACGCCGGCAAGTTTGCCGAGCGCCTGAGGCGCGAAGCCGGCGATGAGCCCGCCGCGCAGGTCCTCCGCGCCTTCACCCTCGCGCTGGCGCGCTCGCCCTCTCCCGCCGAGCTCTCCGACTCGGTCGCCTATGTCAAGTCGCACCCGCAAGGTCTCGCCGACTTCTGCCACGCGATCTTCAACCTTAACGAATTCGTCTACATGCCATGACTGATCGATTCTGCTCCCGCCGCCAATTCCTGAACCTCCTCGGCGGAGGCATCGGCTCACTCGCCTTCACTGACATCGCCGCCCGCGCCGCGCGCATGGATCCCATGGCACCCAAGCCGCCCCACTACGCGCCCAAAGCCAAAGCCGTCATCTCCGTCTTCTGCTACGGCGGCGTCAGCCACATCGACACCTTCGACCCCAAGCCCGAGCTGCTCAAGCGCCAGGGCGAAGCCCTCACCGGCAAGGGCGAAGTCCACGTCAGCCAGGGCCACCCCGGCGGCCTCATGCCCTCTTCCTGGGGCTTCCAGAAATACGGCCAGTGCGGCATGGACGTCTCCGAGCTCTTCCCCCACCTCGCGCAGAAGGTCGACGATATCGCCTTCATCCGCTCCATGTACTGCCTCTCCAATGATCACGGCCCCGCGCTGTTCCAGATGAACACAGGCACCGTGCTCTCCGGCCACCCCAGCATGGGCAGCTGGATCACTTACGGGTTGGGCAGCGAAAGCGAGAATCTCCCCGGCTTCATCGTCTTCACCGACTATCGCGGCGGCCCCATCGGCGGCGCCCCCAACTGGGGCAACGGCTACATGCCCGCCGCCTTCCAGGGAACACAGTTCCGCTCCGCCGGCGATCCTATCGTCGATCTCAATCCGCCCAAGGATGTCCCGCGCGAGCGTCAGCGCGACTGGCTCGACTTCATCGCCCGCCTCAACGCACGCCACCAGGTGAAGAACCCGCTCGACTCCGAACTCTCCGCCCGCATCGCTTCCTACGAGCTCGCCTACCGCATGCAGGTCCACGCCGCCGAAGCCGTCGACCTCAACAAGGAATCCGAAGCCACGCGCAAGCTCTACGGCCTGGATGAGGAGCGCACCAAGTACTTCGGCCGCCAGGCTCTCATGGCCGCGCGCCTTGTCGAGCGCGGCGTCCGTTTTGTCCAGATCTACTCCGGCGGCGGCAACTTCCAGGAGAGCTGGGACGCGCACTGGGATTTGAAGGCCAACCACGAGATGCATTGCGGCGAGACTGACCAGCCGCTGGCCGCCTTGATCACAGACCTCAAGGCCCGCGGCCTGCTCGACTCCACTCTCATCATCTGGCACGGCGAATTCGGCCGCATGCCCATCTCCCAGCGCCTCGACGGCCGCGATCACAATCCCCACGCGTTCACCGTCTGGCTCGCCGGCGGCGGCATCAAGGGCGGCTCCATCCATGGCACGACCGACGAATTCGGCTACCGCGCCGCCGAAAACCGCTCCTCCGTCAACGACCTCCACGCCACCATCCTCCACCTCCTCGGCCTCGACCACGAGAAACTCACCTACCCGCACCTGGGCCGCCAGATGCGCCTCACCGACGTCTCCGGCAACGTCATCCGCGAGATCCTGGCCTGACGGTGTGTGTGGCGCGGGCTTCAGCCTCGCTCTGGAATCGATTGGCTATACTTTAGACGCCTATCGAATATGCTGGAGGAGCGATAGGCTGGTCCGCCTAAGCTCATGTCCCTCCTTCTCAACTGCCAGTCCCTGGCAAAAGCCTTCGGTGCGCGCCCGATCTTCCGCGACCTCAGCATCACTATTCATGAAGGCGATCGTCTTGGCCTGATCGGCCCCAACGGCAGTGGCAAGTCGACACTGCTTGGAATCCTCGCCGCCGAGACCCTGCTCGAACAGCGCAAGACCGAGATGAACGACGCCGCCACCGCCGCCGACGCCACCCGCCTCAATGAGGCTTACGAAGCGATGCAGCAGGCTCAGCAGGAGGTGGATCGCCTCTACGAACGCTGGTCGGAGCTGGAAGCGAAGCTGGCATAATCACCCACGGCCGGCCAGGACAATCCAGGCATACATCGGCGCAGGCGCCGGCGCCTTCGCGATCGCCTGCCGGTAGGCGGCGTGGTTGTCCCACTGCGCCATGTCGTAGAAGTAAACCTCCTCGCGCGGGGCCGCGAGTATGTTCTTCGGTCCCGGCAGCGGACGCGTCCAGTTCTCAGCTAGGTACGGCCGCGCGTTGTTGAGCAGGAACAAGACCAGGGCCAACTGCACCAGCTTCGGCGCGAATCCCGGAGCGGATGCAGTAGACCATCGCCACCAGCCAGAGCGCCACCAGCAGACAATCGCGCCCGCAAAGCCCAGCCACTGCACCAGGTTCACAAAACGGTCGCCGCCCGAGAGCAGCCACGTGTGCAGCATGAAGTATTCGGCCAGCGGAGCCAGCATCACCTGGTTGTAGTACGGCGTGGGGAAAAAACCGCATCCTCAGCGGTCGTCGGAGGCGCGTCTCGATTTTTCGCGCTCGCGGTCGATGTAGGGGATGCCATTCGCCATCCAGTCAGGCTTGGCCGCGCCGCGCAGATGATGATCGAAGAACTCCTGCATGCGCCGCGTCCAATCCTGCTGATTGTGGCGGCGGCGGATGCCGTGCTTTTCTCCGTTGTAGTTCATCATGTAGGCTTCCTTGCCGTTGCGGCGCAGCGACAGGAACAGCTCAATGCCCTGATACCATGGCACCGCGTCGTCCTCATCGTTGTGCAGAATCAGCAGCGGCGTCGACACGCGGTCCGCCATAAAGACCGGCGAGTTCTCGAGGAACCGCATCGGCCGCTCCCACAGCGAGCCGCCGATGCGCGACTGTGTCTGCTCATACTGAAACTGCCGCGGCAGGCCGGAGCCCCAGCGGATGCCGTTATAGGCGCTGGTCATGTTGCCCACCGGCGCGCCCGCGACAGCCGCCTTGAAGCGGTTGGTCTGCGTCACCATGTAGGCGATCTGGTAACCGCCCCAGCTGTGGCCCTGTATGCCGATGGCCTTCTCATCGACAATGCCCATCCGCACCACTTCGTCAATTGCCGGCAGCACGCACTTCAACGCGCTTTGACCCGGCGAGCCGATGCGGTAGCTGATGTCCGGCATCAGGAACAGGTAGCCGTTGCTCACGTAGTAGGCGCGGTTCACCGATGTCCCCGGCGACGGCGCCGCGAAGCTGTGCACCTGTTGGGAAAGCCGCTCGTAGATGTAGACCATCAGAGGATATTTCTTCTTCGGGTCGAAGTTCTCCGGCTTGTAGAGCGCCGCCTGCAATGGCTCGCCGTCCACGTTGCGGAAGTGGATCAGCTCGCCCGAGCCCCACAGCAACTGCTCCTGCTGCGGATTGGCGCTGGTTACCTTGCGCGGGTTGGCGAAGTTCATATCGGTGACCTGCAGGTCGCCGGCTTCACGGAATGTCGTGGCGGCGATCAAAGCGACTTCTGCATCCTTCGCCTTGCCGGCAAAGCGCAGGCTCTTGTCCTGCATCAGCAATTGACGCGGCTCTTCCTTCCCGGAAATCGTGTCCCGGAAGAAACCCGATGCGCGCGTGGTCTGATCGACGGCTGACAGCGTCAGCGGTTTGGCGGGATCGAGTCCGCGGTTCTCCTGCTCCTCATCCTCTTGCAACCGCACCAGCCGGAACTGCATGTTGCGGCGTCTCCCCACTCCGTCGGTCAGGTTAGAGGCCTGGTTGCCGTCCGGGGAAACCTGCCAGATGTCGTAGCGGTCATACAGCAGCACGAACTTGCCGTCCATGGTCCAGCCGCCGGTGCCGTAGCTCGACGCCGGGTCGGGCGTGTCGTCCTCTTCATCGTGGAACTTCACCCCCAGGCCGCTAGTCAAATTCACCGCCGCGCCGCCATCCACTGCTGCAGCGAACCAGTTGCCGTCGCGATAGTAGAGCACATGCTTGGCATCCGGAGAAAAAGAGACCGCGCTGGCGCCAAATCCTCCGCCACGCAGCCGCTCCGCCAGCAGGCGCCGCGAACCGGTCGTGGCATCGACGAGGTAATAATCCGCGTAGCGGCCGTCAAAGTCGACCATGGAGCGGTAGCGCCGGTCATCGACTCCGATGGCTCGCGCGCCGTCGTCGCTGGGCGCGATGGCGGCCATCGATTCATCGGCCAGCTGGGTGAACTTCTTCGCCGCAATGTCGTAAACGCCGCGGTAGCTGCGCGAGCGGTCCTGCGCGGCGCGCACCTTCTGCATCGGCTGTATGTACGGGTCGCGGTAATGCCACAAGTCGGCTATCACCCGCTCCTCACCCGCCGAGGCCGCCCCTTGCGGCCGCTCGGGCCGCGAGGCGGGACCCGTGGAAAGGAACAGCCGGCCGCCGTCGCGTGAGAAACCGAGCGGCGCGCGGTCGGTAATGGACCAGGTCTCGGAACCATCCACGGCCTTGCCGTCGCCGAAATGCAGTTTGCTCTTGCCCTCCAGGCTGCTCAAAAACGCCATCTGCTTATGGTCGCGATCCCACGTGAGCCGCGAATAACGCCCCTTGCCGGACACCAGCCCCGCTGGCGCAGCATCGCCGCCCGGAGTCACCGAATAGACACCGTTCGACTCTTCCTGCTTGGAGGAAACCGCGTAAACCAGCAGGCGGCCATCCTTGGCCAGCGCGAATTCGCTTACTTCATTGAAAGTGTGCGGCGTCGCGCCGGGCTTGAGCAAGCTGAGCTCGGTGCCAGGCGCCCGGCCGCGCTGTTGCTCGCCCTGAGGGGCCGGTGAGCCGGAATCCTTCAGCCAGGCGATCCACGGCTCGCCCTTTTCGGTGACCTGGATGCTCTTCACGCTATCCAGACGCGTAGCCGCGCCGGTCGCCAGTTCCACAACAATGGCGCCGTTCTTCGGCATCTCCTCTGCCTTCTTGCGTTCCTTCCGCGCCTTGTCGGTGGCCTCCTTTGTGGGAAACGTCGTTGCCACGGCATGCCGCAAATCGGAGGTGAACAAGATCCTGATGCCGCGAGGGGGCGGCGGCCCGGTGCGCGGTTCCGCCTCGGGATCAGGCTCGGGCGGCGGAGGCAGCGCGCCGGCGTTGTGGCGATGCTCCTTGCCCGTTGCCAGATCGCGCACGATAAGCTCACCGTCGCCGGCTTGCGGGAACAGCGAATAGGCCAGCCATTTTCCATCCCGCGACAGTGTCTGGCTTGCTAGCGCCCGCCAGGAGTCATAATCGGAGTGCTTGATCGGGCGCTTGCCCTGGGCCGGCAGCAGCAGGGCGAGTGTCAGGAGAAGATATAGGTACCGCATAGAGAGAGTATATGGAACCGGAAGACCGGTTGCAGCGTCTGAATCGCAAGTTAGTTCGAAAGGGGATTCTATGGGATCAATCTTCGCTTTGGTTCTGTTCTGCCTGGCATCAGCCGCGCAGCAGGAAAGAACGGGTAAAGAGCTTGTCGCGACGAAGGTGATCGCCAAGACCGGCTCCCATGAAGAGCACCGCGATCTGCATGCCACACTGGAGCGTCTTTTCGAAGAGCCTCCGGTAAAGGCCACCGGACTCGAAGGGTCCTACGCCAAGTGGCTGGAAGAGGATGTCGCCTACATCATTTCCACCCGAGAGGCAAAACGATTTCTGGAACTTCGTTCCGATGAGGAACGCGAACAGTTCATCCTTCAGTTCTGGCACCGCCGCGACCCGACGCCCGGCACCGAAGCCAATGAAGACAAGGAAGAGCATTACCGCCGGATCGCTTTCGCGAATCAGCGTTTCCAGAAGGCCAATCTCCAGGGATGGCAAACCGATCGCGGCAGGCTCTACATCGCCCTCGGCCCCCCCGATGAGATGGAGGCGCGGGCCGGCAGGCCGCAGAAGTGGGTCTACAAGAACCTGGGCGGAACCGAAGATTCCCTGGAAGTGCAGTTCGATATTACGGCAAAGTGAGGCCGGCGGCGCGCGCGCCGCGGTCCGGATTCGCCGGCCCTTTGGAGAGCTTCTTGCTCTGCGACTGCATGCTGGGGCGGCCAATGACGAGGAACAACGTCATGAGGTTGCCGTGCCGGTTGCCGATCTCCGGAAAGAAGCCCTGTTCTCCCCAGGTGCCCAGCACGAAGGGGGCTCCGTTGGCGGCGTAATCAATTAACATCGGCACTTTCCGCCGCTCCTCTTCCGGAAGGATTGACATGACCCCATCACACACATAGCCGATTCCCAGCACCGGTTTCGCATCCACATCGGCCTCTTCTTCTTGCCGCGCAGTGCCCTGGCTACGGCCTACCGGACCGCCTCGCCGGCGTCGCCCTTCACGCTCCAGCCCATTCCGACTTCCGTGCCCGCGTCCGGTGTTATCTCTACGGCAGCGGCCGGGTCCGTCATCCGCAACAACAGGATCACCTGCTTTGCCAGCCGGTGCTTCCTCAGGGCGAGTTCGGCCAACGTGTAGCCATCCATGCCGTCAAGCCGGGTGTCGGCGATCAGGATCGGCCGATGATCCCCCATCTCGCCGCGGTCCGTGAATTTGACCGCGTTGCTCAACAGGTTGGTGATTACCTGCCGCAGCCGCGACGGATCTCCCACGACCTTCGCAGGAATTCCGGAGTCGACATCGCACACCATTTCCAGGCCCTTTGGGTGGGCGCGCAACGCCGCGACCTGCACCGTGTCTTCCACCCAGTCCATCAACGAAAATGGCGTGCTCTCGATCTCTGAGTTGTGCGCACGAACTGCCGGTTGGCGGCGATCGTTTGGGAAAGCTCCCGGACGAAACTAGATCAGGCTGAACTCGTGCCGCACCATGTGCACGCCGGCCACCATGTTGTGCAGCTTCTGCCGCGCCGCCCAGCGCGCGGTTTGCGACAGCCCGCAATCGGGCGCGAACGACAGCCGCTCCGCCGGTGCGTGTTTCAAACACAACCGAACCCGCTCGGCGACTTCCTCAGGCGTCTCGATGTGGTAACTCTTCACATCGATCACGCCAATCGCGACATCCTTCACCTCGGCGATCTGCGAGATCAACTCGATCTCGGCAAACTCCCGCGAGGCCATCTCCAGGTGAATCTCCTCGGCGCTCAAGAACAGGAACGCGGGAAACATCGGCGCATAGCGGCGCGGTCCCACGGCGCGAGCTTTGTAGTTGCCGAAACACAGGTGTGTGGAAAGCCGGCACAGGCCGACCACCGGCTGCACGGCCATGTTGAAAAGTTGCACCATGCGATTGGTGTCTTCCTTGTGCGCGTAACAGCTCATCGACGGCTCATCCAGACAAATCTCCCGGCAGCCAGCCATCGCCAGCGCGTCCAGTTCCGTCCGCACCACCGGCACCAGCGCCTCGGCGATCGCCCAGCGGTCGCGGTACTTCTCATTGGGAATCAGCCGTCCGCTTAACGTGTAGGGCCCCGGCACGCTGGCCTTCAGCGCCGGGCCGCGCGGCGTCAGCCGCCGCAGCCGCTCGTACTCGTCAACGACGCCTAGACCGCGCGGCGCGCCCAGCGTTCCCACGATCCGATGCTTGCCCCGCTGATCATGCGCCGGAGGACCCCAGCGCCGCGGCGCCGCCTTCTCGCGCTCGATGCCATCCAAATAGCCGTAGAAGCTGAGGTTGAAATCCAGACGTGTCTGCTCGCCGTCGGTCACTACGTCGAGCCCCGCCGACAGCTGATCATGCAACGCGGCGATCACCGCGTCCTCCTGCATTTCGCGAATATCGTCCTCTCCAAAATCCTTGAGATGCGCCGAGGCATGCTCCAGCCAGCCAGGCAGCGGATAGCTGCCGATCACGGTGGTGCGCAGGGGACGTTCGATCATGTCAGGCTCCAGCCTCCGTCGAGGATGAGTGTCTGTCCGGTGATGTGCCGCGATTCCGGTGACAGCAGAAACAACGCCGCTTCGGCCACCTCCGCCGCCGGGAGACTGCCATCCGCCAGCGGCTGTTTGATGCGCACAAAGGCATCGATGGAAGCGTCCGTGCGCGCACGCTCGCTCATCGGCGTGTCCACCAGGCCCGGTGCGATCGCGTTGACGCGGATCTTCTGCGGCGCGTAGCTGGCGGCCATCGAGCGCGCCATCGCCAGGATCGCTCCCTTCGCCGCCGTGTAGGCGTGTGTGGCGAAGTGCGTGGGCTCCGGTTCTAGCGCCAGCACCGAGGACATCAGCAGGATGGAGCCACGAAGCCCCTGCGCATCAGGCGGCTGATGGAGCATCACGTTGAGAACCGCCCGGCTGATGTGGAAGGTCGTGTCGAGATTGGCCGCCAGCGTCTTCCGCCAGCCGTCATCGGAACACTGATGCAGCGGGCCGTCGCCCCACCGCCGGCCGCTTGAGCCCGCCACTTGAAACAGCGCATCAATGCGTCCATGCCGCGACACGCAATCGGCGGCGGCTTTCTCAGCGGCTTCCGCGTGCGTGAGATCGGTTTCCGGCAGCCCCACCGCGTACACAGTATGGCCACGCTGTTCCGCAAGCCCGGCGGTGGCGGCGGCGATCCCGGTGAGCCCCGTGATCAGCAGGATCATCAGTAGTCGACCCGGACCCATTTCTTGGACTTCATCGACTGGTACCCGGCATCCAGGATCAGGTTCACGACGTAGCCGTCTTCATAGGTTTCCCGCGGCCTCCCGCCATCGCGAACGCACTCCACAAAATGCCGCATCTCGGCCTGATAGCCGTAGGCGAAGGCTTCCTCCGGCAGGGGCCGCGTCCATCCAAAGTCGATGTCGGCTTTCTCGATCACGTAACCGGCCGGCTTGGATGTGAAGCCGGTCACCGGCGTCGAGCGGGTCACGTCGGTGAACAGCGATCCCTCCGAGCCGTGAATCTCGTTGCGCAGATCGAGTCCGCCTTTGGTGGTCCAGCTCAGTTCGCAATGTCCGATACCGCCGGAGGAGAAACGCATCACCAGCAGCGCATTGTCCTCGCCCTTGGTCTTGTTCTTGTGAACCAGGTTGTCGCCCCACGCCATCACCTCGACAACCTTATCTTCCTTGCCGAAGAAGTATCGCGCCGCTTCGATGCAATGGCAGGCCAGGTCGTTCATCGCGCCGCCGCCGGTTTGCGACACATCCCAGAAGTGCGGCGAATGCGGTCCGCTATGCGCCTCGCGCGAGCGCACCCACAGCACCCGGCCGATCCCGCCCGCTTCCATCATCTGGCGCGCCTTCACCACCGCCGGCGCGAACACTTCCGTCTCCGCGTACGCATGCATGCGCCCGGACTTGCGCGCCGCATCGAGCATCTTCTTCGCCTCGCGCGCGTTGCGCGCCAGCGGCTTCGTGCAGACCTGGTGGCGCTTCCGCGCCGACAGCGCCAGCGACGCCGGGAGATGCTCCAGGTTCGGCAGCGCGATGATGAACAGGTCAATGTCGTCGCGCGAGACCACCTCCGTCAGGCTGGTGGAATGCGCCGGAACCGACCAGCGCCGGGCGAAGTCGCGCGCACGCTTGGCCGAGCGCGAATAGTTCACCACCACTTGCTGGTGATTGACGTCGGCCAGCCCCTGCATATAAAAATCGGCTACGAATCCGGAGCCGAGCATCGCGATCGAAACTGTGTCAGGCATATAGATGAGCCAGCGATTTCCGGTAAGCCTCGTAGAATCTCTCCAGTTGCTCCTCGGCCGAGGCATCGCCGGGGAACTGGTGGCTGGGAAGCAGCGCCGGAGTAACGCCGCGCGCCATCAGCCGCCGCGCCGTTTCGCAGCGCAGCATGTTGATGATCATGCCGCCGGTGACAGTGGAAACCGGTCCGGTGCGCCACGGCAGACCTTCCAGCGGCACCACGCAATCGCCAGGCGGGCAATGGTTGTCGATCACCAGGTCGGCCACGTCGGTCAGCTTCTTGCCCGAGGAATGCGCCGCCGGCGCCTCCGCCGCATGACGCTTCGAGCAGATGGCGATTACCTTCATCCCGCGCCTGCGCGCGCCTTCGGCCATCTCCACTACAACCGGCCGGATGCCTGAAGTGGAGATCACGATAAAGACGTCGTTCGGGGAGAACCGGAAGCCGCGCAGAATCTGCTCGGCGTAGCCTTCATATTTCTCCAGATACAGCGGCGCCCGCAGCCCGTTGGCGCCCACGATGTTGGCATGATTCGATAGCGCCAACTCCACCAGCGCGACAAATCCGGGGAAGCATCCCTGCCGCGGCGTCATCTCCTCGCACATCATGCGTGAATGGCCGTTTCCGAACAGGAACACCAGTCCACCCGCCGCGATCGAGCCGGCGCAGATCTCCGCGGCCTGCTCTATGCGGCCCAGCTCGTCGCGCCGCAGCTCCGCCAGCAACTCCATCGCCGTGTCGAAATACTCCGCCGCGCCGCTCATTTGGCGATCCGGAAAGCGGCCATCTCCGTCATGTTGCGCACTAGCAGGATGCCGTCTGAGATCACCGGATGGTTCCAGGTCTTGCCGTCGATGGCGCTGAACCGCGCCAGTTCCTCATGCTTGGATGGCGTGGCGCGAACCAGCGCCAGATCGCCGTTCTCCGCCAGCACCACCAAGTGCCCGGAGGCAAGCAACAGCTGGCCGTAGCCGTAACGGCCGCCCTTCCAGGGCTGCTCACCGTTATCGGCGCGCACGCATGCCAGGATGCCTTCATCGAGGCCATAGATGTGACCCTCATGCAGCACGGAGCTGTTGAACTTGTTCTTCATCCGCAGATTGGCCCACACCGTCTTCGCCTGATACTTTGCGCCGTCCGGTGTCAGCTCCACTACCGCCGCGCCGTGGCCGTAGCCGGCGGAAATGAAGAAACGGTTCGGCGCAACCACAATCGGCTGCGCGCAGTTGATGTCGTACTGCGTCGTCCACGGATACTCCCACAGCAGGCTGCCTTCTTCCATCGTCAGCCCCACCGCGCGCGTCGCCGTCACGGCGATGATCTGCCGCTTTCCGTTGAGCGTCACCACCATCGGCGAAGTGTAGGATGTCTTGTCGTCCAGTGACGACCACAGCAGCTTGCCCGACACCTTGTCATAGGCCACAATGGAGCGTCCCTTGCCGCCGCCGGGCGTCACGATCACCTTGCCGTCCACCACCAACGGCGCATTCGACATGCCCCAGGTGATGTTCTCCGCGTTGTTCTCGCGCAGGATGTTCTTGTTCCAGATTGCGCGCCCCGTCGCCGGATCAATCGCGCGGAACTCGCCCGCCGCGCCCAGCGCGTAGACGCGGCCATCGTCATAAATCGGGGTCGCGCGCGGACCATCGCCTCCCATCGACTCCTGGAAGAAGGCTGGCCAGGAGTTGGTCCACAGCTCGCGCCCGGTGCGCACGTCGTAGGCCGCCACCACTTCATTCGCCCGCCGCTGCTCAATCGTGTACGCGACGCCTCCTGCCACCGTGAACGACGCGTAGCCGCCGCCAATCGGTTGTTTCCACATGCGCTCCAGCCCGGACGCGGGCCAGTTGGTCAGGATCGGCTTCTCGTCGTAACGGCCAAGCCGGTTGGGTCCGCGGAAATCGCGCCAATAGGCGGCCACGGGCGCCGCCGCCGGTGTCGCCGCCTGAACCACCTCCGGCGCCGCCGCTGGCTGCACCTTCGGAGCTTCCTGCGCCGCGCGATGCTCCTCCACATGCTCAAAATGCTTGGAGGGCTTGTGGAAGCTGAAAATCGGCCGCATGCCCGTACCGTCCATCTCCACGTGCAGACCGTAGAACAGGAACAGGTGCGCCACGCCGATAGCCGCAATCACCAGCGAGCCGAAGATCCGCACGATGATCCCCATCGGAGAGCGCATCCAAAGCAGCACCAGCCCTGCGGGAGGGAAAATCAGCGCGCCCAACACCAGCGCCGCGCCGGAGCGGTACCAGGGAGTCTGTCGATCGGTCATCGCAGCCATTGTCCTACAATCTGGGGGATGTGATTCCAGCCGCCGGAGCGGACTAGGGAATCTCCTAGCGCGCGAATCTCCCGCAATCCGACCTCGGAGTGCTGGAGATCCAGGAACCGCGGCAGGATCTGCCGTGCACTGTATCTCCCGTGAAACCGTTCCTCGGCTTCTCGTTGCGCTTCCACACGGGCTATGACGTCTCGATCCCTTTGGAAGAGCTTGTCCACCCGCTACTGGTTCCAGCAACGCATTCCTGTTCCCGCCATCACCGATCAAGCAGGTGGCGACACCTATCTTTCCGGGGCATTGGATGTCGGCCCCGGCCGCTACCACGTGGATTGGTTGATGCGGGACCGCTCCGGCAGGGTCTGCTCGGCGTACTGGGATATGGAGGCCGAGCTATCCGGCAACGACGAACAGATGGCTCTGGCGATCCGGCCAAGCCGGGCCGAGGCGATGTGGGTGGAGCAGTTCCAGGAAGAACCCCCGGTGACACGCGACAACGCCGTGCCCCTGCACGTCAAGCTGCTAATCAACTACGCGCCACAGGACGACTCGGCCAGCGCCATGCAGCCGCTGGACAAGGGTCCGCTGGTGGCAGTGCTCCGCGGGTTGGCGCGCGACCCGAGAATCGGCAAGTTCTCCATCGTCGCATTTAATCTGCGCAAGCAAAAGGTCCTCTACCGGCGCGACGCCGTGCCGAGAATCGACTTCCCGGAACGGGGAGCCGGGTTGGAACAGGTCAACGTCGGAACGGTATCGCTAGGCGCACTGGAAAAGCACGCAGAAACCACGTTCCTGGAAGACATTGTGCAGGAGGAGATCGGTGGCGCGCCGCGCCAGGATGCCGTGATCTTCGTCGGCCCCAAGGCTATGCTCGACAACAACGTGAGCAAGGACGCCCTGCGCCTCATCCAGGAGCCGGGCTTCCCCGTCCTGTTCCTCAATTACAATCTCCATCCGCACCGTAATCGTTGGCGCGGCGCCATCTCCCGCATCACTCCCAGAAAACAAACGCCCCAGGTCACCGGCGGCGCTGCCTAGACCCGTAGCTTCAACCCTGACGGATCCTGCCCAAGCCCGATTCTCCTCCGCCAATCGCGCAGGTGCGCACGCAACTCGTCACGACGCCGCGACAGCCCGATCTCCTGCACCAGGTTGGTCATCTCGTGACGGTCCTGGCCCAGGTGGTAGAGATGCGTTACTTCATCGCGCGTGTTCACCACCAGCTTGTCCAGGCCGCGTACCACCATGTGCCACTCCTCCGGCGTGCCCAGCTTGCCGTAGCTGAAGATCGATTCCGGGCGTCCGCCTTCGTTGTGAAACAGCTGCCGCTCCAGGTTCCGCCCTTGCACCGCGCCCGGAACTTCCGTCCCGCACAACGAAAGCAGCGTCGGCATCAGGTCGGCGTTTGAAATCAACGTGTCGTTGTCCTGGTTGCGCCCCAGCAGCCGCGGGTAGCGCATCAGCAACGGCACACGCGCCGATTCTTCATAAGGCACGCCCTTGAACTCCAGCCCCTGGGAGCCAAGCATGTCGCCGTGATCGGCGGTGAATACAACCAGCGTGTCTTCGGCCAGCCGCGCCTCCTCCAGCGCCCTGAGCAGCCGTCCCACGTTGTCGTCCAAAGCCGTACACAGCCCGTAGTAGCCGGCGCGGTTGGTACGCGCCGTCGTGGCGTAGTGTTCCGGCACATTCGGCTCCAGCCGGAACTGCGCCGGGGAATACGTCTTGGCATGACGCGGCGGCGGCCGGCGCGGCGTGTGCGGCGGACCCCAGCTCAAATATAGATAGAACGGGTTGTCGCGGTTGCGGCGGATGAAACCGATTGCCAGGTCGGTCTGATAGTCCGGCTCGAACCCGTCCACCACCAGCGGCTCCGGCGAGTCCCGATAGTAAGTCGATCGGAAATAGGAGTGGCCGCGGTTGAACGCCGCCCAGTAATCAAACCCGCGCCGCCGCGGCCCGGGCGGCACAAAGCCCGGCTTCTCCTCCCCATCCAGGTGCCACTTGCCGATGTAGCCCGTCGCGTAGCCGGCCTTGTTCAGCTGCGCTGCAATGCTCGGCTCATCAAGCGGCATTTGCAGGTTATTTCGTTCCATGCGGCAGGCGTGCGGGAACCGCCCGGTGATCAGCGAGGCACGCGACGGTGTGCACACGGGGTTAGTGGCGTAGACACGGCGGAAATGCACGCCCTCGCGGCCCAGACGCGCCAGGTGCGGAGCCACCAGGTCCGTATCGCCTGCCGCCGGCAGCGTCTGCGGACGCCACTGGTCAGCCAGGATAAACAAGATGTTTGGCCGGCGCGACCGCTGCGCCGCCACCGTGTTTATAGGGGCGAGAGCCGTTGCGGCCGCCGTCAGGAAGCGTCTGCGGATCATTCCAAATGGCCGTAATCAGGATACAATAAGACCCAAGGCAATCATCTCGAAGGAGTTTTCGTGGCTTCCAACATCCGTCCCGGGACGCGTCCGGGCTCCGGCGCGGCTTCGCCTCCGCGCACCGCCGATCGTTATTTCGAGCTCAAAAGCGAGATTCACCGCAAGCTGATCGGCGTCATCAACCTCGATCGCGTCGCCTCCATCCCCAAGGACCGCATCCGCAGCGAGATTGGCCGCGTCGTCGAGCGCCTCCTGGAAGAAGAGCGCGTGCCGATGACCACCGGCGAGCAGAACAAGATCGTCGAGGAGGTGCTCGACGAGGTGCTCGGCCTGGGCCCGCTGGAGCCGCTGCTCAAAGAGCCCACCATCAGCGATATTCTCGTCAACGCCTACAACAAGGTGTACATTGAGCGCGCCGGAAAGCTCTCGCTCACCCCCGTCCGCTTCAAGGACAACTCGCACCTTCTCCACATCATCGAGAAGATTGTCTCGCTCGTCGGCCGCCGCATCGATGAAGCCAACCCGATTGTCGACGCGCGCCTGCTCGACGGCTCGCGTGTCAACGCCATCATCCCGCCTCTTGCCTTAGACGGCCCCGCCCTCAGCATCCGCCGTTTCGGCCGCCACGTCATCACCTCCGACGAGATGATCGCCAACAAAACTTTGATGGCGGGTATGCTCCGCTTCCTCGCCGCCTGTGCGCAGGCCAAGTGCACCATTCTCGTCAGTGGCGGGACCGGTTCCGGTAAAACTACAACGCTCAACGCGCTGTCCCGCTTCATTCCCGAGGATGAGCGCATTATCACCATTGAGGACACCGCCGAGCTCCAGCTCCAGCAGCGCCACGTGATTAAGTTCGAAACCCGCCCGCCCAACCTCAACAAGGAAGGCGGCATCAACCAGCGCCAGCTGGTGCGAACCGCCTTGCGCATGCGTCCGGACCGCATCATCGTCGGTGAGTGCCGCGGCGCCGAAGCGCTCGACATGTTGCAGGCCATGAACACCGGTGTCGAGGGCTCGATGAGCACCGTCCACGCCAACACGCCCAAGGACGCCTTCTCGCGTCTCCAGGCGATGGTGTTGATGGCTGACCTCGAAATCCCCACCCGCGTCGTCATCCAGCAGTTGGCCAGCGCCATCAAGCTCGTCGTGCAGGTTTCGCGCCTCCAGGACGGCTCCCGCAAAATCGTCTCCATCGCCGAAGTCCTCGGCGTCGACGGCGAGCATGCAAACCTGCAGGAGATCTTCACCTTTGAGCGCGTCGGCGTCAACGACGCCGGCAAGGTGATGGGCCGCTTCAAGGGCACCGGCGTCACGCCAAAAACCCTCGACCGCCTGAAGACCTACGGCATCACCGTCCAGCCGGAGATCTTCGAGGAAGTGGTCGAAGTCAACCTCTAGCTTCCGCCGTGGCCGGCAAGAAAAAGATCGAGATCGAGATCAAGAAGAAGCCCCGGCGCAATCCTTACGCCGTTCCCGCCAAGCTGCGCAAGGCGGGTGCCATCGAAGAGAAACCGAAACGCAAACAGCGCCGAAAACCGCGGTTGAAGGATCTGCTTGGGGAGGAGTGAGCCCCCTCTAGCGGCCCGGATACAACTCCGCGATCGCTTTGCGGTGATTCTCCAGCACCCGCCCGCGCCGCACCTTCATCGTCGGCGTCAGCTCGCCCGCCTCGATCGTGAAGTCGCGCTCCAGCACCGTGAAGCGCCGCACCTGCTCAAATGGCGCCAGCTGTTTGTTCACGCGCGAAACCAGCTTCTTCATCTCCGCCTGCAGCGGCGGCGCGGCGACAATCTCGCCCGGCTGCCGGCCCCGGAATGCCTCCATCCCCTTCACCGATTCCGCCACCGGAAGATTCAGCGTGAACAGCGCCACCACGTAGGGCAGTTTGTCTCCCACCAGCAGCACCTGGTTGATCATCGGCTCCATCTTGAACAATCCCTCGATCAGCGCCGGGTAGATTTTCTTTCCGTTCGAATTTACCAGCACTTCCTTCTTGCGCCCGGTGATGAAGATGTAACCTTCCTCGTCGATCTCCGCAATGTCGCCCGTGTGCAGCCAGCCATCCTGCAAAATCGCCGCCGTCGCCGCGCCATCCTTGTAATAGCCGCTGAACAGCGTTGGGCCGCGGAAGATCAGCTCGCCGTCTTCGGCGATCTTCATCTCGATCCCCGGCAGCGCTTTGCCGATGCTTCCCGTCTTCACGTTGCCCATCGGATTCAGTGCGACAATTCCCCCTTCGGTCAGTCCGTAGCCTTCATGAATGGGCAACCCGATGGCCGCGTAAAAATCCGCCAGGTCCTTGCCGAGCGGCGCAGCGCCGCTCACCGCAATCTCGAGCTCGCCGCCCAGCCGCTCGCGGATCTTCGCGAACACCAGCTTGTCCGCCACCGCGAAGCCACGCGCCATCCAGGCCGGAACATCGCGCCCCTGCCGTCGCCGCTTGGCGATCTCGGATCCCAGCCCCAGCGCGGTAAAAAAGATCCGCTGCGTCACGGCGCCGCGCTTGTTGATCTCCGTCCGGATGCTGGAGTGCATCTTCTCCCACACCCGCGGCGGAGCCACGAAAAACGTCGGCCGCACCGACTTCAACTCGTGAGGCAACTTGGTCAGTCCTTCGCTGAAGTAGACCGGCATCCCCACGCGCAGAGGTAGCAGCTCCATTGCCACGCGCTGCGTGATGTGCGCCGACGGTAGAAACGCGATCGAGCGATGATCGGGCCCCAGCGGCACCACCTTCGGACCCATGTCCACGTTGGCCACCAATGCCCGGTGCGTCACCAGTCCCATCTTCGGCTCGCCCGTGGCGCCCGAGGTCAGGTACAGAATCGCCGAATCGTCCGGCCGCACCTCGGCTGCCATCTGTTCCAACAGCGAAGGATCTTCGGCGATCGCCTGGCGGCCGCGGGCACGCAGATCCGCGAGCGTTGTGGCCTGCTCGGCCTCCCCGGTCAGCAGGATCCACTCCACCGCTAGAGACTCCTCAGCGGCTGAAAGCAGCGCGCTGAGCATCTTCGGGTTCTCCACCATCACCGCCTTGGCTTCCGTGGCCCGGATCGTCTTCACCAGTTCCTCGGCCGGATAGGACGTGTACATGGCCGCCGCAATCGCGCCGCAAACCATGATCCCCAGATCCGCCAGGTAAAACTCCAGCCGTGTCTCGGAATCCATCGCGACAATGTGCCCCCGGTGAATCCCGGAACTGCGCAGGCCGGCGGCGATCTCCTCCGCCGCCTGCTTATATTCGATCCAGTTCAAAGGGCGCCATTCACCCTTCACCGGTTCATAGAGGGCAGGAGCCTGGTGGAATTGCCCGGCCGCCTCTTTCAACAAACTGTAGACTGTCCGCTCACTCATCAAGGAAAAATGCTAACACGACGGACGCGGAGTTGGGACAATAAAACGATGCCTTATGAGCAGGAACTGAACGCCGCCCTGGAGGCCGCCAAACTGGCCGGGGAGGCCGCTCTCGGCTACTGGCGCACCGGACTCGCCGCCGATTCCAAGAAGGATGAATCTCCCGTCACCGCCGCCGACCGCCACTGCGAACGCCTGCTGGTTCAGCACCTCTGCGGCCACTTCCCCGACGACGGCATTCTCGGCGAGGAAGGCGCGCAGAAAGCCTCCGCCAACGGCCGCCGCTGGATCATCGACCCCATCGACGGCACACGCGACTTCGTCCGCGGCAACCGCCTCTGGACCATGCTGATCGCGCTCGAGGACAACGGCGAAGTGGTCGCCGGCGTCGCCCATTTTCCCGCCCTCGGTGAAACCTACGCCGCCTCCCGCGGCGCCGGCGCCACGCGCAACCAACAGCCCATCCGCGTCTCCTCCATCACCGAAATCTCCCAGTCCGTTCTCTGCTTGAACGGCTTCCAGCACGCGCATAAACTCAACTTCCACCGCACCCTGCTCGAATGGGCCAAACCCTTCTGGGCTGTGCGCAGCATGGGAGGCGGCTTGGACGCTATGCTGGTCTGCTCCGGCTCCGCCGAAGTCTGGATCGAGCCCATCGCACAGCCCTGGGATCTGGCTGCACTAAAGATTCTCGCCGAGGAAAGCGGTGCACGCTTTTTCAACTTCGATGGCGGCGCATCCATCTACGCCGGCAACTGCGTCATCACAGTTCCGGCGTTGGAGACCACACTGCGCCGCTTCGTGGGACAATGAGTTGGATTAAGCTTCTTGCATATTGCAGTGTGGCTTTAGTAACATAGCGCGAGCAGGTGAGTTGAGGGTGAGCTATAAGAACCGGAAAGTATTGATTACGGGCGGCTTGGGTTTTATCGGATCCAGCCTCGCCATCCATCTGGTGCGTGAAGGCGCGCGCGTCGTCATCGTCGACAATTCCGTTCTCGGCTGTGGCGCCAACCTCTTCAATATCGCGCCCGTCGCCACCGACGTCGAACTCATCCACGCCTCCATCGCCGATACCTCTGCGCTGGCCGAGCCGCTCCGCGGTTGCGAAGTCATCTTCAACCTCGCCGGCGAAATCAGCCACATCCACTCGATGGCGATGCCGGAGCGTGATCTCGAAATCAACACTCTTGCCCAGATCCATTTCCTCACCGCCGTTACCCGCAGCATCCCCGGCGTGCGCGTCGTCTATGCCGGCACGCGCCAAGTCTACGGCGCGCCCGACTACCTGCCGGTGGACGAAAAGCATCCCATCAATCCCGTCGATTTCAACGGCGTCCACAAGTACGCCGCCACCATGTACCACCTGATGCTTTCCAACATGGGCCAGCTTG
Source organism: Acidimicrobiia bacterium (assembly GCA_016871315.1). Classification (GTDB taxonomy): domain Bacteria; phylum Acidobacteriota; class Terriglobia; order Bryobacterales; family Bryobacteraceae; genus VFZE01. The sequence goes on from VFZE01000045.1 coordinate 31,915, forward strand.
ACGCGGTCGTGCTGCGCATGACCAATGTTTATGGACCGCGCATCGCGCTCGACGTACCTTGCCAGGGCTTTCTGGGTACTTTCATCCGCAAAGTGGCTACCGGCCAGAGTCTGGAGATCTTCGGCGACGGCCGCCAGCTTCGAGACCCAGTCTACGTCGACGACATCGTCGAAGCCTCTCTTGCCGCAGGAGCTGCTGGGCAAGTGCGCAACCGCTCCTACAATGCCGGCGGGCCGGAGCCGCTTTCCATGGCCGACATCGCCGCAATCGCCTGCAACTCGGCCGGGGTCCCCGAGCCCACCTTCCGCGAATTCCCCGAAGACCGCAAGATGATCGACATCGGCAGCTACTACACCGACTCCACCCTCATCCGCGGCGATCTCGGCTGGAGCGCCACCGTGCGGTTCCAGGAAGGCTTCCGCCGCACTCTCGACTACTACCGCGAACACCTCCCCCATTATCTTGATCCCTCCAACCCCAGCCCGTCCTGCAAGCTAGATCTCAGGCCCACCGTTCCTACCGTGAAGAAGGCAACCATCGTTCCGGCATGATGAATCCGGCGGAATTCGCCAACATCGCCGGGTCGGAGCAGGAGTTCTGGTGGTACCGCGGTATGCGCCGCATCCTGTTCGGCATGCTCGATCCGCTCGCACGCGGCCGCACCGTCCGGCGCGCGCTGGAGGCCGGCTGCGGCACCGGCCATTTCACCCGTGAACTTGAGACCCGGTACGGCTGGCCCATGTTCCCGCTCGACCTCGGCTGGGAAGGCCTCGTCTTCGGCGCCCAGATGGGGATTCCTCGCTTGCTCCAGGCCGACATTTGCGCCATCCCGTTTCCCGGCGACTGCTTCGACGCTGTCGTCTCCATGGACGTCATCGTCCACCTGCCCCGTGGCGAGGAGGACAAACCCATGCGTGAGTTCGCACGCGTGCTCAAGCCCGGCGGCCTCTTCCTCATCCGGGTCTCCGCCCTCGACATTCTCCGTTCTCATCATTCCCAGTTCGCGCAGGAACGCCAGCGCTTCAACAAATCACGCCTCACCGCGCTCGCCGCCCGCCACGGCATCCGTCTGCTCCGCTGCACTTACGCCAATTCGCTCCTCATGCCGGTCGCCCTCGCCAAATTCCGCATCTGGGAACCGCTGAGCGGAAAGCAACCTTCCAGCGGCGTCGAGCCGGTCGCCGGCTGGCTCGATGCGCTGCTTCACGCCCCGCTTGCCGCCGAAGCTGCTCTGCTGCGCCTCGGCCTGAACCTCCCGCTTGGCCAGTCACTCATTCTTCTCGGCGAGAAAGCCTGACGTGATGGACGCACGGCCGCCCGTTCCCCGTGCCGAACTGGCATGGATCCTCCTGTTGTTGTTCTCCTTCGCCTTCCACCTAATCCTCGTGTCCCGCCGTACGGGAGTTACCATTGATGAGCCGGCCCACCTGCTTTCCGCGAACCTCTACTGGCAGGGTAAGGACACCCTCGACCCAGGCGACATGCCTCCCGCCATCAAAATCGTCGGCGGCTGGGTGCCTGCTTTTTTCTTCATGCTCCCCATTCCGTATGACCGGCCTGACATCATGGCGGTCAATCATGAGTGGGACATCTCGCTCGCGATGATGGACCGTTTGAAAAATCGCCGTGACATCGAGCGGCTTTTTTTCTATTCCCGGCTGCCGCTAATAGTCTTCCCGCTCGGCTGCTGTCTCCTCTTGTGGTGGTGGGGCAGGCAGTTATTCTCCCCCACCGCCGGACTGTTGATGGCGCTCGCCTTTTCCCTTTCGCCCTCGGTGCTCGGCCACGGCTATCTATTCAAAAACGACCTCGCCGCTTCCCTCAGCTTTCTGTTGTTCTGGTGGCGCTGCTGGGCCTTTTGGCGTAACCCGCGCCTGGTCAACTCGGCTTGGCTGGGAGCCGCGTTGTTGTTCGCCCTGATGTCCAAGTTCTCTCTCTACGTGCTCCTTCCCCTCGCGCCCGCCATCGTACTGGCGCGCTACCTCACCTTGCGCCCGGTCCCGCGGAAAAGGATTGCTGCGGCGCTCGCTCTTGTATTGGTAATTCCTTATGCGGGGATCGTTGCTTCATGGCAGTTTAAGGTAAATCGCCCCAGTGCGCAGGAACTTAGCGCCATTTCTGGAGACCCGGCCGTTCCCTCCGCCCTGTCTGCCGCCTTTCGCTCCCTCCGATGGCTCCCCACTCCTCCCCGCATCAGGAACGGTATCGTCAGCCTCCTCCGTTCCAACGCCACCGACGGTTCCGTGTATTTCCGCGGCCAGATTCTGCCCGGTGGTCATCCCTTGTACTTTCTCACGGCACTTGCGCTGAAGATCCCCACTGTTCTTCTTCTGCTGATCGTGACTGGTTTCGGGCTCGCTATTTCGGCACATCTCAATCGGCTGCGGCCAGCCACTGATCTTTTTTGGTTACTTCCGCCTCTGATCTATCTCACACTCGCCTCCTTCTCCTCGCTTCAGATGGGTGTCCGGCTGGTTCTTCCTACACGCGCCTTCCTGGTCATGTTCACCGGCTTCACTTTGGAATGGCTACGGCGGCGGCGCGCCTTTCCCATCGTCGCGCCGCTGTTGTTCCTGTGGCTCTCGGTCCGAGTTCTCCCTCAATTCCCTCACTACATCTCCTTCTTCAACATGTGGGCCGGTGGACCCGATAACGGCCTGTCTTGGCTCTCGGATTCCAATCTCGACTGGGGGCAGGACCTCCCCGAACTGGCCCGTTGGATGGGGTCAAGGCCGAACGAGCAGTTGCGTCTGGCCTATTTTGGTACCGACAATCCATTTGCCTACATTCCCGACACAAGAATGGAACTGTTGGCGCCACCATGGTCCGCCGAACTCGTCCATGGCCAAACGAGACTCCAGCCGGGGCCTGGCCTCTACGCCATCAGCGCAACCTTGTTAACAGGACACCTGTTCGCGCCAGAGTTCCGCGACTACTTCACCTTCTTCCGCCAACGCCGCCCCATTGCAAAGGCTGGATATTCCATTTTCATCTTTCAAATCGATCCCTCTCCGTAACCTTTTTCCTGTGTTTCGGGTTGTACTATTGGTACAGGAGTGGTTTCTCCGGTGAAGTTCGTTTTTTCCTTCCTTGTTTCTTTCATCCTTCTGGCAGCGCCGGTTGCCGCTCAGTTTCAGTCTGAGGAAGAATCCCGTTCCTGGACGCTCGACAACGGCGTCATCCGGTCTGTTTTTGCCCTGTCTTCCGATGGCGAGTTCCGCCTTGTCTCGTTGACCCGTCTTGCGTCCGGCAAAACATGGCGCCCCTCTCAGGCCGTCTCATTGTTCCGCATCCGTACTTCCCGAGGTTCCGTTGACGAAAACACCCGGTTTGATCTGATCGAGCATTCCCACCGTGCCATCGCCCGCCAAGGCATGCGCCAAACCATAGTGCTGGAAGATCGCGACAAGGCCGGGAGGCTGTCGCTGGAACTGGAAATGTTCGCCGGCCAGCCGGTCCTGCGTTACCGCACTGTGTGGCAGAATCGCGGCCCCAATCCGGTCTGGGCGCAGACTGCGGATCCGCTGCCGTGGAGCCTGGAAATCCCCGACGAATCCGTGCGCGTGTTTCGCGTCAATCAGTGGGCCAACCACGGCCGGGACGCCAATTTCGAGCCTACCGCGACCACGCTGCGCGCCGGCTCTCTGCCTGTCAACATGGTCACGGGCGCCTACGGCAGACAATGCACTTGGCTGGCTGTCCGCGATTCCCGCGACGAAGGTCTCTTTCTGGGCTGGGAGTTCGACGGCCGCATGGATGTTTCCATCTTCAAGTCTCCCGCCCTGCAAATCTCCTCCTCCATCCGCGAGCTCAACCGCGAGATCTCCCCTAACGGCTCTTTCCCCGTGCCGGCCGCCTTCATCGGCCTGTTCGGCGGCGATTGGGACGAAGCCGGCTACCGCACACAGCGGTTCGTCGAAGCCGCCGTCGCGCAACCCGCCCGCGACCCCAACTTCCCCTATGTCATGTGGGACTCCTGGGGCTATCAGCAGAATATCGACGATGTGATTCTCCGCCAGAACGCCGAGATCGCCGCTCGCATTGGCGTTGAACTCTTCGTCGTTGACCTCGGCTGGGCGCGCCAGATCGGCGACTGGCGTCCGGACCCGCGCAAGTTCCCCAACGGCCTCCGCCCTCTTTCTGACTACGTCCATTCCCTGGGAATGCGGTTCGGTATTCATTTCCCCTTTGCCGAGGCGGCCCCCACTTCGCCCGTGATTCTCGCCAACCGCGACTGGATGTCCCCGGTCGACTATCAGTACTTCAACGCTCGTTCCCTTTGTCTGGCCCACCGTCCCGCCCGCGACTGGCTCATCGCCGAGGCCATCCGCATGATTGACGAGATCAACCCCGACTGGATCCTCACCGACGGCGAGAACATGGTCAAGCATTGCGACAAACGCACCCACACGCATGACCCCGCCGACAGCAACTACGCCAATGCCGTCGACGGCATCAACTTCGTCGTCTCCGCCATCCAGCAGCGCCGTCCCAACGTGCGCTGGGAGAACTGCCAGAACGGCGGAAACATGATGACCTACTCCATGGTCCGCCGCCACGTCACCTCCATCACCTCCGATGACTCCGGCGACATCACCACTCGCCAGGCCATCTTCGGCGCCACCTACCCCTTTCCGCCCCGCTACACCGACCGCTACATGCCTCACAACGCCTTCCACCAGTACAACACTCGCAGCTACATGTTTGGCGGTCCCTGGATCTTCATGAATCAGCTCCCCTTCGTGAAGCCAGAGGAGTTGGATCTGGCGGCGCGGGAAATCGCCATCTACAAACGCCTCCGCGGCCGCATCCGCGACAGCAAGGTGCTTCATCTCAGTGCGCGTCCCTCCGAGCTCGGCATCGACGCCATCGGCGCCTGGCACCCCCCTTCCGATACCGCCGTCGTCTTTGTCTACCGCGCCCAGGCCAGCCCCACAAGCTTCCGCGTCCGCCTGAGAGACCTGTCGCCCGAAAAGAGTTATCGCATTCGCTTTGAGAACTCCCACCTCACCTACGATCTCACCGGCTCACGAATCGCCACCGCCGGCATTCAGGTTCCCTTGACCAGCATGTGGTATGCCGAGATCCTTTACGTCGAGCCCGCTACTCCGAATACAGATCCGGAAGATCATTCTCAAATAGAATGACGTCGCCCGGCCGCAGCACGCGCTGAAAGATCGCCGTCGCCTCGCTCAGATCCTTCACCACGTGCAGCTTCTCCTCCGTGAATCCGCCGCGCCGCAGCCCCGCTGCCAGCGGCCGCGTCTGCTCCGGCCCAACCAGCACCACCATGTCGCATACTTGTGACGCCTGGTATCCCAGCTCTTCGTTCTTCTCCTCCTGCAGGACGCCCAGTTCGATCATTCCCGGCGTCACCAGCACCCGCTTGCCCGAGCGGAACTGCGACAGCACGTACAGCGCCTCCGCCGCGCCCGCCGGGTTCGAGTTGTAGGAATCGTCGATGATCGTCGTCCCGCCCAGCCCCTTCTTCACCTCCAGCCGGTTCGGCGCCGGCTTCAGTTGCGCGATCCCCTCCCGGATCTTATCCGCCTCCACGCCCATATCCAGCGCAATCGCCGCCGCGCCCAGGATATTCAGCACGTTCAGCCGTCCCACCAGCGTGGTTGCTGCCTCCCTCCTCATCCCGCTCCGCGTCACGATCGTGAACCGCAACCCTTCGGAGGAATGCTCAACCCCTTCCGCCCAAACATCGTTGCCCGCTTCTGTCAGTCCATAACGCATCACCCGCGTATGCCGCGTCCGGTTCGCCAGCTTCCGGCAATGCTCGTTCTCGCAGTTGAACACCGCCAAGCCGTCGGCCGGCAGCGCCGCGATCAGTTCATAGTTAGTCTCCTCGATGTTCTCCATCGAAAGAAACCGCTCAAAATGTTCCGGACCGATCGAGGTCACAATGCCGATCTTCGGCCCCACCAGCTCGGCGACGTCCTTCACCTCGCCGCGCTTGTAGGCTCCCATTTCGACGAGGAACACCTCGTGTTCCGCCGTCAGGTTCTCATTCACGATCCGCGATACGCCCAGCTGCGTGTTTACGTTGCCCGGCGTCTTGAGCGTCCGGTAGCGCTGGCCGAGCAGCGTGTCGATGAAGTATTTCGTCGACGTCTTGCCGTAGCTCCCCGCCACTCCCACCACCACCGGCCGCAGGCTCCGCATTTTTGCCTGGGCCGATCTCAGAAAGCCGCGGTTAATCTGTGTCTGCACCGGCCGCATCAGCTGGTTGCCCGCCAGAATCGCCGCCGGCGCCGCATGCGCCACCAGGACCACCGCCACGGCTGCAGCGTAGAAGGAGGCCTCCTGCAAAAGCCACCACACGGAGGCCGCCGCCAGGACCAGAAGCAGCCGCGCGGTCCAAAGGATACGCGTGGCGCGTCCGGTCATTTCCAGAGGCTTCTTTGCGGGCGCGCCGTCCCGCGTCCCCATGGCCGCGGCCGCATAGACCAGCCAAGCGAGCAGCAACAGCGAGTTCTCCTGCCCGAAATGCAGCCATCGCCGTACCGCTTCTGCGGCCATGATGGAAAGCCCGGTCACCACCGCCGGCCGGTGCAGGATCCGGTCCCCCGGCTTGCTCCGCAGCCACTGCCAGTAGCGCCGGCTAAGGTAGCTGTCCATCTGAAACATGTGAAGCGAGCGGACGGCACACATGCAGGCAATGGCCAGCGAGCCCAGGATGGAGATTAGGAAGGCGAGCGGGTGGGACATCTAGGATCCCTCGCTGAAAAACCGCTGCGCCAGCAGGTTGAACTTGTTCGCCTGATCCAGAAACGGAAAATGGCCCGCCCCTTCCAACACCACCAATTCCGACTCCGGAATCAGCCGCGCCATGGTCCGCCCGCACTCGAGCGGCGTGTCACGGTCCTGATCGCCCCACACCAGCAGCGCCGGCGATTGAACCCGCGGCAGGTGTGCCGTCAGATCCTCCGTGACGATGTGGATCAGCGTCTCCCGCATCGCACCCGCGTTTAGGTAGTCCCGCGAGGCAAGCCTCGGCAGCAGCCGTGCATTAAAGGCGCGGACCAACGGCTCCGACGCCGGCAGCCGCGTTCGCGCGAAGCGTTGCAGCTTTCCCGCCGTCGAGCCCGCCATCCTTCTGATCCTCGTGCGCAGACTCTGCCGAGGCGGCACGCCCGCCGCCGCGGTCAGCAGCAGCCTGCCCGCGCGCTCCGGATGCAGCGCCGCCAGCTTGATCGTAATCCGTCCGCCGAAACTGTGCGCCACGATATGAGGTTTCTCAAGATTCCGCCGGTCCATGAATGCCAAAACGCACCCGAGAAAATCCGACACATGCCACGGTTCCGGCGGCACTGCGCTCTCCCCGTGCCCCGGCAGATCCAGCGCCACCGTGCGGAAGCCATGCGACAGAGCTTGAAACAGCGGGTGAAACGTCTCCAGCCGCGCTCCCCATCCGTGCAGCAGCAGCACCTCGCCGCCTTGCCCCGCTTCCTGGTAGCGGATCCTCACGCCGTTGATGTCGAGGAAATCGGTTGACAAGAGTTAGGACGGCTTGCCGCCGGACAGCAGGTTCACGTCCACTGTGAACTGCGTCGGCGCCTTCTGTTTATGACGATCTATCGCTCCCTCCACCATGCGCGTCACCAGTTGATCAAAGCGCAGACCCGAAGCCTCCCACAGATAAAACGACAGCGAACCCGGCATCGTGTTGATCTCGTTCACGTACAGCGACTCATGATCGGAGGCCAGCAGAAAATCGATGCGCGCGATACCATGGCAGCCGATCGCCTGAAACGCCTGCTTGGCGTATTCCTGCACCCGGGCCGTCATCACCGGACCGATCGGCGCGGGAATGATCCGGTTGAGCGACGCCATGCCGGACTTGCTCATCCCGGTGATGCCCTTCTTCGAACCCGTCTTGTACTTCGCATCAAACGTGAGCAACTCGCCATCCACCGACGGCATCTCACACACGGAAGCCTCGCATGGCGGCCCGGTCACCGAGCAGTTCACTTCCTTGAAATTTACCAGCGCAGGCTCCGCCATCACCCGGTCGTCAAACTGCATCGCCACGTTCACGTGCTGCGCCAGTTCCGTGCCGTTCAGGCATCGTGCCACCGCGATCGATGAACCGAGCGAACTCGGCTTCACAATCACCGGATAGGGAAAACGCGCCTCCACCTTCCTGGTAAACTCGCCCGCCGCGCGCGACCATTCCTGCCGGCTTACCCATTCGCAATCGAGCACCGGCAGCCCCGCCGCCCGGTAAAGATCCTTCTGCTTGATCTTGTCCATCCCGATCGCAGAGGCTTCCACGCCCGATCCCGCATACGGCACGCCCGCCAGCTCAAACAGCCCCTGCAGCCGCCCATCCTCGCCGAACGTCCCGTGCAGCACCGGAAAGAACACATCTGCCCAAAGCTCCGGCGGCCTGTAAAAGAATCCTTTCGCTCCGAAGGGATGCAGCACCAGCTGTCTAATGGAAGTGTCCGGCGACAGGCTCACCCGGTGCGAATCGCGAACCGCATCGGCGCGGAATCCAGGCACCGAGTATTGTCTCAAGTTGTACAGGCCGCGCCCCGCGTGCCAGGCGCCGGCCTTGTCAATAAAAACCGGGAGCAGTGTATAGCCGGCCACCTCCAGCGCATCCATCACCTGATGCGCGCTGATGATGGATACCTCGTGCTCGACGGAGCGGCCGCCGAACAGGACGGCTACAGTTTGTTTTGGCATGCGGGAACGGAATGTAACCAATTATTGTAACAGTCCGTCCGCGCGCCCCTTTACCAGCTGAAGCGCAGCGTCAGCTGCAACTGCCTCGCCGCGTTCGCGGAGTTTTGCAGGCTGACGATTCCGGAGCTCGAATCCGGCTGATTTAATCCCGGGTTATTCAGCACGCTGAAGAAGTCGATGTTGAACCGCAGCGCGTAGCGCTCCCCGATGGGAACCGTTTTGAACAGGGAAGCGTCCAGTCCCCACTCCCTGGGCCCCACGGCGATCTGATTGCGCCAGGGGTGGAGGTTGGTGTCCATGTTCAGCCGCTGAACGGTGCCGTTCCGCAGCGTGACGAACGTGTTGTTCGTCTCGTAAAACTGGAAATTGGGATCGGCGCTGCTGCCTCCGTTGGCGGGTGTGGGCACTAGTGGCTGGTGAGACGGGCGGTAGTTCGCCGGGACGCCCATCACGCCGTTGGGGCGGCCCTGCGCATCGAAGCTGTTGATCCGGTGCGCCGGGATGTAGCCGTTGTACCAGAGGTAGCCGGGGATGCAGCGGCCGCTGCGGCAATCCTCGATCGGGTACTGCTTGCCGTAGATCTCCATGTCGCCGAACGCGCCCCAATTATTCGTAGGCAGGCTGAAGTAGTTGCTGCGTACCGTGCCGAACCCGGCCAGTTGCCAGCCGCCGATCAGCCCATTCATCAAGCCGCGCGCGTTGTGCCCGAATTTCTTGCCGCGCCCGAACGGCAGGTCGACAATCCAGTTCCAGTGCGCACGGTGCTTGGGGATCTGCGTGTCGCGCCGGTAGTTCAGGAACCGGTTCCGCTCCTCGTAACCCTGCGGCACGGCGCCGTTGAGGAAGATATTCGGCTCCGAGACAAAGTCATCGCTCCAGCCGTTTCCGCCGGCGCGCGTCGAGTTGCTCATCACGTAGAAGAATTGATACCCATAGCCCTTCGCGTAGCGCCGCCGCAGCTCCAGCTGCACTCCATTGAAGTGCGACCAGCCGGTCTTGCGGTAGGTTTCGATCTCTCCGTACGTCACTTGATCAAAGCCCCGCCTCGCCACGCCGGAGAATTCGCCCGTCGGCAGCGGCAGCCCCGTGTTCACGAACCACACATAATTGTTCGGCTGCTGGTTGAAGATGTGGAACTGATCCATCCGCACGCCCCACGTCCCCACGTAGCCGGCACGCACGATGGTGTCGTCCATGATCTCGCGCTCCACCGTGAGGTTCCACTCATGCGCCCGCGAGGTCGGCTGACTGGGATCGAAATAGCTCGTGCGGAAGGAGCCCCGCGTGATGCCCGCCGGGTCGTTCAGGTCGATCACGTCGCGGCTGTTGAGGCCGGCGATCACCGTTGGCACGGAGCGCAAGCCGTAGTTGGGCAGCCCGTCCGGACTCTGCGCGGCGTTGTTGACGGAGATGGAAAAGCGCCCGTTCGTCGGCGCATTCGACCGCATCCGCGCATTGAATGTGCGCAGCGGAATGGGCATGCCGAACAGCGAATAGCCGCCACGCAGCACCGTCGAGCGGTTCCCCGAGGTGAGCTTATAGGCGAAGCCTCCGCGCGGACCAAAGTCGCGCTTGTTCGAGTACATCATCGTGTCCGGCAACCCCGCGTCCTTCGGCAGAATGAATCGCGTGCCGATCCGTTCGAACGCCGCAACCACGGAGGGAATCGTCGCACCCAGTTGGATCATCCGCTCCACGGGGATTCCATTGATGATCGACTTCGTGTTCACGTCAAAACCGGTGAGCAAATTGTCACGCTCACGGATCGCAGGGTAGAACTCCCAGCGCACGCCGTAATTCACCGTCAGCCGTGAGTTCACCTTGAAGTTGTCCTGGAAGTAGCCGGCAATTTCCTTCGCCGTCAGGTAGTACCAGCCCCGCACGAATTGTGCCGAATAGCTCCCCATCGCCCCGAGAAACATGTTGGCGCTGTCGTGCCCGGTTAGCGGCAACGCTCCGTAGGCGCTGCCCGTCCGCGGATCGTAGAGTGCCGTGGCCAGGCTCGAAAAGGCGTGGTTCCCCTGCACCTGCTGCTGATCCGGCAGCACGCTCAGCCGCTCATGACGATAGCGGCCGCCGAACAGGAACTCGTGCCGTCCGTGGATCTTCGTCATGTTGTGGTCCGCGCTGAAAATGTGAGTAATATTGTTCCGCTTGTTGTCGGCGTAGCTGTAGACCATCTGGAAGCCGGTCCCTGTTATGTTCGGCAGGCCGGTGGCGTTGAACGGATTCGGCAGCCCCAGCAGGTCGGCATGGTTAATGTGGTCGGTGCCGACGTAGATGAACAGGTCTTCGGCCGCCCCCGATACGATGGTCTCGGAAAAGAACGTCGGCGAATAGGTATGCGTCCAACTCAGCATCGCGCTGTCGTTGCGCACAGGCCGGAACGTCACGTTGCCTGATTCATCCAGCAACGTCGGTGACCCGTCGGCGCCAGACCGCGCCTTCGACCACCGGTTCCCATGCGTGAACCGGCCGAACATCTGATCCTTGCTCGTCAGCCGGTGATCGATGCGTACCGTCTCGGTGTGATCCAGCCGGTTGCTGACGGCGGGGCCGAAATAGTTCGCCGAGACCAGCGGATTGAACTCAGGATGTGTCGGTGCCGGCGTGATGCTGTAGAGGTGCCTCGCCAGCGGGCTCTGCCGGCTCATCGGAATCCGGTTACCGGTGAAAGGCTGCCGCGCCCACGTGCGCGTATCAGTCGAAAAAGGATCGTACAGCGTGATCCGCCGCCCGGCGCCGTCGATCAGTCCGCTGAAATCGCCCTGCCGCATCTCCATCGTCGGCATCCGCGTGCTCGTCGTGTTTGCCGACAGATTCCGGAACGCCTCGTACGAGAAAAAGAAGAACGTCCGGTTCCGCCCGTCGTAGAGCTTCGGCAAATAGACCGGCCCTCCCATCGACGCCCCGAACTCGTTACGCACCAGGTGCGGAGGCTTGTCATAGAAATCCTGCCGCCGCCGCGCCACGCCGAACCCGTTGTTGCGCATCGTTTCAAACAGCGCCCCATGAACATCATTCGCTCCGCTCTTGGTCGTGATGATCGTCGTCGCCGGCCGGTTGAACTTCGCCGACGAATTGTTCGTCTCCACCACGAACTCCTCCACCGTGTCCAGTCCCGGCGGGCGTCCAGAAAACTCGCCTGTATCGCGGTTTGTCAGCACCGCCCCATCCTGCAGAAACTCCATCGAAGCGGCCCGCAGCCCGTAGACCCGCGGACTGCCCGACGCTCCTTCCAGCCCCGGCGTTGTCCTCTGCACCAGCGTCTGCAGGAAACGTCCGTTCAGCGGCAGTTGCTCAATCCGCGTGTGCTCCACCACGTTGCCCAGCGTCGATGTCGTTGTCGTGATCAGCGGCGTCACGTCGCCAGCTACGGTGATCTCTGTCGCCGTCGCGCCTACCGCCAGCACAGGATCCACCACCGCCGTTTGCGCGGCTTGCAGAATCAGCTCGCCTTCCCACGTCTGCATACCCGCCGCCCTCACAGTGAGCTTGTAGTTGCCGATCGTCTGCGCGGGAAATACATAGAACCCTGCTTCGTTCGTTGTTGTCTCGACCTTCCGCGCGGTCTGTAGGTGCATGGCGTCCACTTGCGCTCCGGGCATGACAGCTCCGGTGGCGTCTCGTACAGTGCCTTGGATCTTTCCAGCGCCGGTCTGCGCGAAAACTGCAATGGCGCTCACCAGGACGGTGATCAGAATACGGTTCATGGGTAGAACCCCCTTTGCGCCGCATCCTATCACAGTGGCTGTCTGCAAGGGAACATTCCTCATCACGCAGCGCGGCCACCAACGCGTCGACATTGTCCACCCACACCGACATCCACACCCCTTTATCCGCCGTTTCCTCCCCGCGCGGGCCGAACGTCTGTTTCATCGTGCCCTTGCCTCGTCCTCCCTGGCCGCCCTCGCAAAGGAAGATCTCGCACACCCCGCTCTTCACTCCGCTGAAGTCTGCCGGCTCGCCCCAATCCCATGCCTTCTTCCAGCCTAGCTTCTCGAACCACGCGAACGATTCCGCCAGATTCGACACGTTGAGGATCGGATTCATTTTCATAGCTCGCATGCTGCAAATCTACCAAAGCGCAAAATCATCCTGTAGTCTAGACTGGTAAACAACAACCTAACAAGGAGGAAGTGACCATGCGCATGATGCTCACCGCCTCGATTCCGCATGAGCCTTTTAGCCGCGCCGGCCTCGATCAGCTCGGGAAAAAATGGGGCTGATCGAAGAACCATCGCCGGGATATCCTGAACAGTCATGTTGACTCGACGGGCCTTTCTCGCCTCCGCCCTCGCCGCCGCTGCTCAAACATCCAACCACCGGCCCAACGTCGTCTTCCTCTCGGTTGACGATCTGAATGATTGGGTCGGCTGCCTCGGCGGCTACCCCGGCGTGCAAACCCCGAACATTGACCGTCTCGCCCGCCGCGGCGTGCTCTTCTCCAACGCTCACTGCCCCTCGCCGCTCTGCAATCCCTCGCGCACCGCGCTGCTCACCGGACGCCGCCCCTCAACCACCGGCATTTACAATAACGACCAGTTCTGGCGCCCCGCGCTCCCTGACGTCATCACCCTGCCTGCCTACTTCAAGCAGAACGGCTACACCGTCGCCGGAGCAGGCAAGGTCTTCCATCACACCTCCGGCTTCAACCCGCCCGACCAATGGCACGAGTTCCAGCTTCAGGTCTTCGATGACCCCTGGTACCGCCGCGACGAATGGTATCCCTGGAACAAGCGCATCCCCAATCCGCCCGGCCACCCTTTCAACGGCCTGCGTGACTTTCAAGGCGAGTTCGACTGGGGCGTGCTTCCCTCAAAACCCGAAAGCGAATACGGCGATAGGAAGGCCGTCGAATTCGGCCAGCAGTTCCTTGCCCGCTCACACGACAAACCCTTTTTCCTCGCTGTCGGCCTGTGGCATCCCCACATCCCGATGTTCTCCCCGCAAAACTACTACGACCTTTACCGCGATGTCCGCCTGCCGGAAATACGCGAAGACGACCTCGACGATGTGCCCGCCGTCGGCCAGGAGTTCGCCGCCTTCCGCCGCTCCGAACACGAGCGCATCGTCAAGGAAGGCAAGTGGCGCGAGGCCGTGCACTCCTATCTCGCCGCCGTCTCCTTCGCCGATGCCATGATCGGCCGCCTCGTCGACACGCTCGAACGCAGCTCCTACGCGCGCAACACCATCCTTGTCTTCTGGTCCGACAACGGCTGGCACCTCGGCGAAAAGCGCCACTGGCACAAGTCCACCCTCTGGCGCCGCTCCACGCGCGTCCCGCTGATCTTCCACACGCCAGGTATGCGCGATTCTGGCAAGGCCCGCCCTCAACCCGTCAATCTACTCGATCTCTACCCGACTCTGGTTGAACTCTGCGGCCTGCCCGCGCGAACCGACCTCGATGGCCTCAGCCTCTCCCCGCTACTCAAGAACGCACGCGCCAAGCGCCAGCCGACTGTCTCCACCTATCTCCCCGGCAACCACGCCGTCATCGACGAACGCTTCCGCTACATCCGCTACCGCGACGGCGGCGAGGAACTCTACGATCACTTCCACGATCCGCACGAGTTCACCAACATCGCCTCCGACCCCCGCCACGCCGAACGCAAAAAAGAAATGGCGCGCTGGATGCCGTCATCCAACGCGCCACCAAAACCCGAACGCACAGCCTACGACTTCGACTTCGCCACCTACACCTACAAGCTCAAGCCAAAGCCGTGACCGCTGCTACTCAATCGGCACATTCTTCGTGTGCCCGGTCGAATATGTGAAGGTACCGATGTCCACTCCCGGCGCCGTGAATCGCGCCAGGTTCCCCGTCGGCAGGTTCGCCACCGACAGAATGCCCTGAGGCGAGCCCTGCTGGATGATCGAGGCCGGCAGCGCGCTCAGCACCTCGCTCGGCACGGAGAACCGCCCGGCGCTGGCCCGTTCCGTACAGATGAACGTAGCGCCTACATTATTCTGCCCCGTCGATGTGCCCGTGATGGAAACATAATCGTTCGCCGGCGAGCCGCCACTCCAGGTGATCTCCAGGCTGTTGGCCCGGATCACCCTCGTGATCGCGTCCTGATTCGTCCACAAGAAATTCGCCGGAATCGTCACGCGTGCTTCAAAAGCGCCCACGTCGGCGCCGCCCGGCCCGCGCACCGTGAACGTCCCGGGCTCCAGCACCGGCGGCGTGTTACCTTGTCCGGGAATTCCCCCCGGCAAGCCGGGAATCACGAGTGAGGTGGCCAGCGAGGCCGAATAGAACCCCGTCGAGTTCCGAGCCAGATTGAACTGCCCCGCCGTCGCCGACAGGCCCAGTGACGGCCCCGCATCCAGCGGCGTGAATGGCACCGGGTTCCCGCCCGGGTTGTTCACCGCGAACGTCGTCACCGTGCAACTGCCGTAACTGGCCCCGCCGATTCCCGCGCTGCGAATCAGCGAGTTCGCGTCGAAACTGATGAAGGAGGCGCCTGCTGTATCCGACTTCGACTCCGCCGTCCCGAAACCAGGCACCGTGATCTTGCTCGTCGCGCGCGTCAGCGAGATATTGCCGATCCGCAGCCTCCCGTTCGCCGACAGCAGGTTGAAATCCTGCTCCGTGAACCCGTTCGGGTCCGAGCATGCCCCGCCCGAAGGCGCCACCGCGATCGTTGCGAAGTTGCTAGGCGAGGTCTGCGCCCTCCCCGTAAGCGACACATTGCAGCCTTGCACTCCATCCGGAATATCGAACACAATCTGGTCCAGACCCGCGCAGCAGTTCGACCGGCCCGCTGCTGGAAGTCGAACACGTTCGCCGGCTGGTTATCGGGGAAGGTCACTCCGATCAGTCCTGTCCCCCACGCAATCACTGTCTGCCCCGGCCGCGCCGCGTTCGTGTAGGTAATCACGTTGAAATTCGCGTCCGTGATCACCGCCGGGCCGGTTCCCGCGCCATTCAGCGTGAACAACCCCAGCGCGTTCCTTACCA
>VFZE01000046.1 GCA_016871315.1 Acidimicrobiia bacterium
ACGCGGGTGCACCGGAGACGCTGGAGATCATGACCATCCACAAGGCGAAGGGTCTGGAGTTTGATACGGTGATCGTGCCAGGCCTTGCGCGCGAGACGCAGAGCGGAGAAGGCGGGCTACTGCATTGGGCGACGATTGAGGTGGACGGAGAGCCGGCGACCTTGTTCGCGCCGTCCTCTTCGCCGGAGGATGATGAGCGTGACCCGGTCTACCGTTATGTGCAGCACCTGGACCGGCGCAAGGAGGATCATGAGACGCTGCGGCTGCTGTATGTCGCAGCGACAAGGGCGAGGCGGCGCCTGCACCTGGTGAGCCACAACGGGAAACGTTCGGGTACACTGGCGGCGGCGCTGTGGCCGGTGCTAGAGCCGCACCTGAGCCAAGCGGGAAAAAGCGCGGCACAGGAGGAGGCGGTGGTTCGTGAACCGCGCGCGATTCACCGGCTGCCGGCGGACTGGCAGGCTCCCGGACGTCCGGAGAACGTAGTGTGGTATCCGGGGGAGGAGGCTCGCGCGCTGGAGGAGCAGGTGAGCTTTGACTGGGCTGGAGAGGCGTTGCGGCACGTGGGAACGGTGGTGCATGGCTACCTGGAGCGGATCGCGACGGAGGGTTTGGCCGTATGGAGCGCAGAACGGATCGAGGAGCGGCGGCAGCAGATCCGCACGGCGCTTGTGGCATTGGGCGTTACGCGGGATGAGTTGGATCGGGCGTCGGAGCGGGTGCGGCAGGCGCTGGCAGGGACGCTGCGCGATGCAAAGGGGAGGTGGATCCTTTCGCCGCGCGAGGTGCAGGCTTGTGAGTTCGCCGCTTCGGCGAGCATCCATGGCATGGTGCGTCACATCCGTGTGGACCGCACTTTTGTAGATGAAGAGGGAACGCGATGGATTATCGATTACAAAACCAGCTTGCACGAGGGCGGCGACCTGGACGCGTTTCTCGATAATGAAGCGGAGCGTTACCGCGGGCAGTTGCTGGCCTATGCGCGCTGGTTCGCGGGGGCGGAGGGGCGGCGTGTGCGGTGTGCGCTCTACTTCCCACTACTCGGCGGCTGGCGGGAGATCGAGGCGGCTCAAAGCGCGTAACGGTCGCCTTCACTGCCTTTGCCGGAGCGGCGCGGATCGCCGCCGGATTCCGAGAGGATCTGGTGCAGGCGCGCCTGGAGCGAATCGACCAGTTGCTTGCGGTCCGCGTCGGGAACGTTCATGGAGAGGCGGCCGCGCTGGTAGTTGATGCGGACGTCGCGAAGCAGGTTATTCATCTGGTCCGGGTCTTTATCGAGGTCGTAGAGCTCGGAGATGTCCCAGACGCCCATGTGCTGCATGAAGCTGTAGCGTTCCGTACGCAGGCCGGTGATGGTGGGCGTATAGGGATAATCCTGCTCCCACTCGTATTCGTAGATGAAGTCTTTCCGCCATGCGGGGCTGCCGCCCTGCATGAGCGGCAGCAGCGAACGGCCGTGCATGGATGTGGGAATGGGAAGTCCGGCGGCTTCGAGCATAGTCGGCGCGATGTCGAGATTGAGAGCCATGGCATCGACGGCGCGGGGGCCGGTGAGCGCGGGGCAATGGGCGAGAAGCGGCACGCGGATCGAGGGTTCATACATGGCGCGCTTGTCGACCAGGCCATGCTCGCCCCACATGTAGCCGTTGTCGCCCATGTAGATCACCAGCGTGTCGTTGAGCAGCTGTTTCCCTTCGAGCGCGTTGAGGACGGCGCCGACGCTTTCGTCGACCGAGATGAGCGACTGGCAGTAGCCGCGGTAGGCGTCGTCGAAATTGGTGGCGTGGCCGAACAGGCCATCGACGCCGTGACGCGAATAGCGCCGCCGCTCCACCCATTCCGGCAAGTGCTCGTAGAACTCCTTCTTGTAAGGCATGGATGCGGGCTTGGGGACTGCCTTGCCCTCGAACAGCGAGGCGTGACGCTTGGGTGGCTGGAACGGGTAGTGGACTGCCTTGTGCGAGAGGTAGAGCATGAAGGGCCGCGCGGAGTTGTCCGCGATGAAGCGGGTGGACTCCTCGGTGAGGATGTCGGTCATGTAGCCGGTGGTTTTGGAGCGCACGCCGTTGCGGTTGATCATGGGGTCGATATAGTCACCCTGGCCGCGGAAGCTGACCCAGTGGTCGAAACCGGGGCGGACCTCGTCGCTGTCGCCGCCCATGTGCCACTTGCCGATGAAGGCTGTGCGGTAGCCGTTCTGACGCAGGAGTGAGGGGAAGGAGGGGAGCTTAGCAGAGAGCGGCGTGAAGTTGTCCATCACCTCGTGGGCGTGCATGTACTGGCCGGTGAGAATGGAGGCGCGGCTGGGCGAGCAGAGAGAAGAAGTGACGAAGCCGTTGCGGAAATGGACGCCGTTGCGGATGAGGCGGTCCATGTTCGGGGTGTGGCCGGCGAGCCAGGGATGGCCTAGCGCGCCGATGAAGTCATGCCGCTGATCGTCGGTGAGGATGAAGACGAGATTGCGCTGGCGGGATTGGGAGAGCAAAGCAGGAGCGGCGGCCGAAGCCGCCGCTTGCAGGAAAGATCTACGGGTCACGCGAGGAAGTCTAGCACACTACCTCCTTTTCTCCACATTGCGCTCGACGCGGATCACGCCGTGTCCGGCGCCGCCTTCGATATGTCGTGCTCCTGCGCCAGGAGCGGCTTTGCGAAGATCTTGGTGCATGAGGCGGCTGTCGGCGGCTTCGATGGATGCTTCGGCGGTTTCCAGCGGCGCCAGGCGGCTTTGCTTTTCAAGCATGGTGAGCACTTTGTTGCGAGCGATACCAAGGAGGTAGGGTTCCAGCGCGCCGCGCGCGGGGTCAAACCGCCGGGCAGTATCGAGGAACGCGACGAAGGTTTCCTGGGTGGCTTCCTCGGCAATGGCTCTTGATCCGCTCATATGCAATGCGAAACGGTAGATGCGCCCCTGATGGCTGCGATAGAACTCGCGCCAGGAGTCTTCACAGCCCGCGGCGAGTCTTCTGAGCAGCGCCGCCTCATCGCGCTTAAGCTCCATGGGCACTATGCATCAGACGCATCCCGTTGTGCTTCGGTTAGGCATTCCGGGCAGAAGGGCGGAAAGTTCCAATTTTTCCCGCGAAGATGGGGCGGGCGACGGTACTAACCATATATGGGAAGACAATTGCGGCCGATGGCGTTCGGTTTGATCCTGTTGTATCTGGGCTGGTGCGGGTTTGAGGTGGTGGAGTCCATGGGGCCCGTGCAAGGGGCGGCCCCAGAGCTGGAACGGCGGCTGGAGAGAGTGCAGGAGCGGTTGCGTGTGACGCTGGCGCTGAACCGCCGGGAAGCGGAGTTTGCCGACGGCGCCGCGGCGGCTGCGGTTCGGGAGGAGCGCCTGCGGCGCGTGATGGGTGAAGCGGATGTTGCATTCGATGCGCCTCCGGCGGCGGCGTGGCATTTGAGCAATTCCCGGGAAGCACTAAAAGGCCCGGAGCCGGAGAAGGCGGCATCGCGGGCGCTGGCTGAGATCTCGGCGGCGATCGAGGCGCTCGGCCTGCAGCCTGCGGAAGTAGTGGAGCAGGAACGGCGGAAGAATCTCCAGTACCTGATGTTCTCCGCCGGCTACGCGCTGCTGGTGCTGGCGCTGCTGGCGAGGAAATCGGAGATGGAGCGGCATCGCAAGAGATGGGTGGGAGAGGTGGCGGAAGGAATCGGCGGACCGCTGACGGTGATCAACGGTTACTGCGATCTGCTGCTGGAAACGCTGCCGGAAGGCGATCCGTTGCGAGGAGAGCTGCGGCAGATCGGGCAGGCCGGAGCAGAAGCGGTGGCGGCTTTGGAGGGGCATTGGCAAAAGGCATAGTTTGTCTTATGATTCTCCCAACAAGGAGGATCGTTCATGCGTCTGGCCGCTGGTGTGGTTGCGTTGTGTCTGGGAGCAGCGATGCTTTGCGCGCAGGCGCCGGCGGTAGGGGCGAGCGTGGAGTTGCGCGGGACGCATCATTTGGGCGTTCCGCTGCATAAGAAGGTTGGAGGCTCCGACGATTTCGACCGTGTTCCGCATGGGGCCCGGGCGAAGGTGGAGGAAGTGCAGGAAGAGGGGCGGTGGCTCCGCATCACGTTGGTCCCAAGCGGCCGGGCGGAGTGGATCTCCAGCCGCTACGTTGGCCGCGTTCTCCCGGCTTCCCCGGTGGCGCCGGCGCCTGCGGATCCGAAGGATCTGGCCAAGGTGTGGCAATCCGGCAGCTCCTGCCTGGAGGTGGTGTCGGCCGGGCGGAGGATGGCGAAGTCGGACCCGGATGCGCTGATAGTGGGGACATGGAACATACGGTGGTTCGCCAAGGGCTGCTCACCGAACGAGACTTGTCCGGAGAACCGGACGGATCTGGACTGGCTGGCATGCTCGATCGCATGGATGCAGGTGGACGTGCTGGCGGTACAGGAGGTGATGCGGGCGGCGATCGACGTGGAGAAGCTGGCCGTGGTGCTGGGCAAGCTGAACGAGCTGACGCAGGGCTCCTGGCAGTGGGATTTTCAGGAGTGCGGCAATTCCAGCTCGCAGCGCGTGGGATTTCTGTGGAACGGCAGCCGGATCAAACTGAGCAACCGCAAGGATGTGTGGCAGCTGAATCCGAACGCGGTAAACGGGGACAATGCTTGCGCGGGGTTCCTGCGGCCGGGCCGCTATGCGCGCGCGGAGGCGGTGGGGGGCGGGGCCGACTTTAACATCATCGCCGTGCACCTGGACAGCGGCACCAGCGACCGGGACTATCAGAACCGGCGCAAATCGGTAGAGGCGCTGACCGGGATCGAGATAGACGGCAAGCCGTTGCCGGAGATCGACGCCGATACGATTGTGCTGGGCGACTTCAACACGATGGGGCGGAAGGAGGAGCCGGCAATCAGCGCGTCGCAGGAGATCGAGGCGTTCCGCGAGGAACTGCGGCCGGCGTTTCAGCGCGTGCCCGGCTCGTTGGCCTGCACGGAGTATTTTCAGGACAAGGGCGGGGTGCTGGATCATATGGTGGTGTCGGCCGGGATGAGCGAAGCGGCGGCGGCGGGGCGCGTGAGCGGCTACTGCGCTGTGCGTGCCTGCGCGCCGTTCACGGGGGCTCCGCCGGCGGCTTATCAGCGGCTCTCGGACCATTGCCCTGTTCTGATCGAGATCACCAATACCGATGCGGATCAGTAGGGGGAAAAACATAGACAGGAAGTGGTGGTGGGTCCATCTCCCTCCACTTGATGCACTACAACTTTATTCGCATTCATCAGACTCTGCGAGCCACGCCTGCGATGGCTGCGGGCGTTGAGAATCGCGTTTGGGAGATTGCTGATATTTTGGCGTTGATGGAGGAACGGGAGAAAGTGACGGCTTTAACCGACCACATCAGGGTTCTGGATTCGAGCAGGCTTGAACGGCCACGAATGGGCAGAGTTTCGGATACAGCTATGGGGGGACTTGAACTCGCCTTGGCGTTCCTTTGAGATCAGATAGGGTCTTTTTTGTCAAAACTGCGGTTTGACCCGCCCGCGGCGGCTACGGTATCCTATGAGGAGCACTACACCTACCAAGGATTTCTTTGAATGGCCAATCATGTCACTGCGCTCAAGAACGCGCGTCAGAGTGAGCGCCGCCAGGCGGTGAACCGCCAGCGCAAAACCCGCCTGCGTCACCAGATCCGCACGCTGAGGCGGTTGATGGAGCAAAAGGACGTTACCGGGGCGGAGAAGATTCTGCCGGAAACGTTTTCGATGGTGGATCGCGCTTCCAAGTGGGGCATCATCAAGCCCAACACGGCATCGCGTTACAAGAGCCGGCTGCACACGCGGCTGAAGGCACTGAAAGCCGCCTAAAATCTCCGCGCGCGGGCTTTCGCTTTCCTCGCTTCCACTTCGCGGTTTTTCGGTTCAGCGCTGGTTTCCAGCGTGCCCAGCAGGCGTGCCGATGCCGCGGCGATTTCCTCTACCGCTGACTGGAACGCCTCCTCGTTCACGTTCGAAGGCTTGGTGAAGCCGCTGATCTTGCGCACGAACTGTAATGAGGCGGTGTGAATCTCTTCCTCGGTGACCGGCGGCTCAAAGTTGAACAGGGTTTTGATGTTCCGGCACATTACAGCACTCCTTCCTTCTTAGCCAGAGCAAGAACAAAGCGCCGAGCATGCTCAGAGCGGAAACTGCCGCCATGGCGGCGAATCTCGGCAGTTTGAAGTGGAGAAGTAGTTCGCCTTCTCCTTGGGGCACTCGAACCCCAATCAAAGCCAGGTCCACACTCACTACTTCCAGGTCACGGCCACCGGCATGGGCGCGCCAACCGGGATAGTAGGCTTCCGCGAGGCGCAGCAGAGCCGGGCGGCTTAGACGGTAGCGAATGCGGTAGAAGCCTTCTCCTTGCTCGATCAGCTCCGCGGCGCCGGAGGGATCCTGTTCCTTAGGCGCGCCAACCACGATGACGGCCTCGGCCGGGTCAAGCTGGGATAACCGCTGCCGTGCGGAGGCATCATCCGTCACCGCTTCGACGCGCTTGGGCAACATAACTCTCGGAAGCGCCTCTTCGTTCACCGCGACTCCCTGCCGTTCCAAGTCCAATACGAAGCGTGCTCCCAAGGCGTTGATGAGTTTCCGGTTTCCTTGCGCGGCGCCCAGGTATTCGCTGTAGCGGCGCAACACCAACGGATTGTAGCCGTAGGTTGTTTCGGTTTTCGCATCGATAGGATGATTCTGCGGGCCGAAAGAAGCAGAAGGGTACGGCGCGTGAAACCTCTCCCGCGGCGGCAGTTTGGCAGCCAGGTTCTGCTCGAATGCTTGAAGCTTGTCTCCATACAGAGCCGCGAAGCTCTCCGGCGCGTATGCCAGCCGGTTGTCGATGGAGTTCCTCCACATCAAGTCGCCGAAAAGCACAAGCACCACCACCCAGGGAACCCAAGCAGGGATGCGTTCGCGAAACGCCAGCAGGCCGCCTCCGGCCAGCAGAGCCAAGCCCAACGCCACCACAAACCACAAATGAACGGGCGCACGAACGGCGCCGAGGCCGGGCAGCAATGCCAGCAGACGGTACAAACCGCCGTCGGGGCCAAGCGCGTACCAGAGTGCCGGAATCACCAGGACGAGCCCAACGCTGCGCACCGGGCTTTTCCATATCCCCATCGCCACAAGCGGCAGCAGCAACAGCCCTGCATAGAAATATGACTGCGTGATGTCTCCGGAGCCTTTGTATTCACCCTCCAAGGCGCCCAGAGCGTTCGGTTGGATGAGCGTGGCCAGGGCAGCAAACGTCAACGGTGAATTGGTCTGCTTGGTGAAGTCAGCTTCCGCGCGCACGGATTCGCCGGCTAGTTGAAGCCCCGGGTTGATCAGGACCATTCCGATGGCCAGTCCTCCGGCGGCAGCCAGAGCCAGCAGCAACCAGGCGCGTACCGCCAGCTTCCTGTTCTCGATCACGCGCCACGCGCACAAGCACGCCACCGCGAAGCCGCAATAGAGAGCCGTCTGAAAATGTCCCACAAGGATTACCAGGCCTGTAATCGACGAGGCGGCAGTCAGCCAGAAGATGCCGCCGCGCAGAGCTTTCTCGACGGCAAGTAATAGGAGCGGCAGCCACGCCGCGGCCTGAAAAATCCCGACATGGGAGGCATGCCCGGTGAAAAACCCCGAGAATGCGTAGGCCACCGCCATCAGCAGTGACGGCTCCACCCTCTTCATCCAGTGCCAGCCGAGCAGATACGCGCCCAAGGCCGCGATCAAGGTATGCAGCGCCAACTCCCATTGGATGCTCTTTGGCGTAATCCCTGCCAGGAAAAACGGCCAGTTCAACGGATACCAAGCGCCTACCTGTGGATCTGCCAGAAACGGATAACCGGAGAAGACATACCTTGTCCAATAAGGGAGCCGCCCTTCCCACACGCTCTCGGAAAAATGTTTTTGCAGCGTGTAGTGGACATCGACGGCATCCCACTGGATGCTGGCCTGCCCGGAAAATAGCGGCGTGAAATGGAACGCCAGCACGAACAGGAACAGCAGCGCCACGGCCAGCCGGTGCGGAGGCGCCGCTGCCTCCGCTTTGCTCTTCTCCTCGGTGCGTGCCTGCTTCTTTTTCGCCATACCGGGGGACTACCGCCCCTCGGCTCCGTCGAACAGGTGCGAGATATCGGGGAAGCCGTTCATCGCCAGACGGCAGGAGGCTCCTTCGCCCCACCAGCGCGGCGCGTGCCAGGTGAACGGCGGCACGTAGACCACGTCACCCTCGTTGGCGATGATGACACCCACCTTCTCGATCGGGTAACGGATCTGGCCCTTCATGATGAGCCAGTATTCGGCGCTCTCGGGATGGTAGTGGCCCTTGTTCTTCTCATCCAGGGGCGGCAATGTGGACTTCGGCCCGCTACCGTAGCCGTAGATGAAATTGGCCGTGCCGCGGTCGTCTTCCACCAGCCGCTGCGTGCCCCTGCGCTTGCCCGATTCCAGCTCGGCGGCGACCTCGTCAAAAGTCACAAGCGGCTTGTTGTTGTTCTTCCACTTCGCCACGACGCGATTGCCGAAGTTCACCGGAACCCAGTTCATCTTCGGGCCCAGCTGCGGCAGACCGGTATTGCTCTCATAGAGCGTGCGCGCTCCGGCGATGTTGGTCTCAAACATCAGCGCCGGTTTCTCGCCGACCGCTTCATAACGGAACCAAGTTTGAAAAGGAACCTGAACAACCGAGCCTTTCTTTGCCACAAACGGCTCCACGGTTTCAATTTCAAACCGCACTTCACCTTCCTGAACCACCCACCAGGCGCGGGTATCGGGATGCAGCTGACGCGGGATGTTATCCCCCGGCGCTGCCTGCACCCATTCGCTGCGCAGGCGGTCATCATCCACCACTACTTGCCTCCAAGCCTTTTTGGACGCGTTGGCCGCCTTCACGTCTGTCAGCTTGGTATGCGGCTTGTGCGGGGCCCTGTAAACCGCAGGCTCGCCCTTCGGGGCATATATCGTCTGTCCATAACACAAAGCGGCGATGACCGCCAATCCGAAACAAAAACGCATCTAGTAACCTGCCTCCTTGTCCACTACATTGATCAGCGGCAGTCCCATGGCATAGCGCCGCACGTTATCGGCAAATAGATCGATGAGCCGGATCTGGCGGTCCGGACTCCAGCCTGAGGAGTGGGCCGACATCACTACGTTCGGGCAATCGAAGATCGGATGGGTGGAGGCCGGCGGCTCCTGCGGCATCACGTCCAGGCCCGCCCCGGCGATCCAGCCTTCCTTCAGCGCCTTCACCAGCGCCATGTCGTCGAACAGCATGCCGCGCGACATCGCCAGAAAATGTGCCGTTCGCTTCATCGAACGGAAGACGCTTTCGTTGAACATGCGCTCTGTCTTCGGCGTGTGAGGAGCGGCGGCCACCAGAACGTCCACTTGCGGAACCATCTTGGTGAAGTAGCTGGGATCGTGCAATTCCGCGACGTATTCCGGCTTCGGCAGCGGTTTCACGTCGATGCCGATGATGCGCATATCGAAGCCGTAGTAGGCCCGGCGCGCAATAGCCATGCCGATGCCGCCCATGCCGACGATGCCCATCACGCGGCCCACCAACTCCGTGTGATGATCGCTCTTCACCGTGCCTGCCGGGATCATGGTCCGGTTCTTGTAGAACTGCGGCATGTAGTATTTGGCGATGCCGCGCGTCAGGCACAGCAGCAGGCCCATCGCCGTTTCGCTGATCCCCGGCGCGAAGGTGCGCGCGTAGTTGGTCATGACGAAGGGCGCCTTGCGGCTCTTCTCCTCCATGCCTTCCACGCCGGCGCCGCCCATCTGCACCCATTTCAGCTTCGGGGCGTAATCCAAGTCGGCGCCGCGAATGCCGCCATAGACAACCTCGGCATCGCGCAGGTTGCGCCGGAACTCCTCGGCGGAATTGGATATGAGGATTTCCACCTTCACCGGCGAGGCGCTTTGGATCTTTTCCACCTCGCCCGGTTCGAACTTGTACATCGTGGCCACTTTGATGGGCTCGGTGGATGGAGGAGCAGTCACCTGCGCATAAGGGCTGACCACTACCGGCTGGCGGACGCCTGCCGCCTGGAGCGCTCCGGCGGCGGCCAGCACGGAACGACGCGAAACATGTTCTGCTGACATGGTGACTGTTTTACCATAGGTGATCGCCATGAGGTTTCTCACGCTACTGCTTACCGCGCCCCTGCTTGCGCAGCTTCCGGACGCCGCGCGCGACTCGATTATTAGGCGGATGGACGACATCGCGCCGCGGTACGGCCAGATGTCGCGCCAGATCTGGGAACTGGCCGAGGTTGGTTATCAGGAGCACAAGAGCTCCCGCTTGCTTAAGGAGGACCTCCGCGCCGCCGGATTCCGCATGGAGGACAACATCGGCGGAATTCCCACGGCCTTCACGGCCACGTGGGGCCAGGGCAAGCCTGTCATCGGGATCATGGGAGAGTTCGACGCGCTGCCGGGTCTGAGCCAGGACGATGTGCCGGAGCGGAAGCCGCGTGTGCAGGGGGCGCCCGGCCATGGCTGCGGGCACAACCTGTTCGGCCCGGCGGCGGCCTTTGCGGCGGTGATGGTGAAGCAGCACCTGGAGGAGAACAAGCTTCCTGGCACGATCCGCTTCTACGGCACGCCGGCCGAGGAAGGCGGCGGCGGCAAGATCTACATGGCGCGGGCCGGTGCGTTCCAGGATGTCGACGCCGCGCTGACCTGGCACCCCGGCAGTTCGAACCACGCCGGGCTCGATAGTACGCTCGCCAATATCACCGCCAAGTTCCGTTACCACGGCAAGGCCGCGCACGCCTCCGCCGCGCCGGAGGCCGGACGCTCCGCCCTGGATGCCGTGCAGGTGATGAACTACGCCGTGGAGCTGATGCGGGAGCACGTGCCGCAGGAGACGCGCATCCACTACATCATCACCAGCGGCGGCGCCGCTCCCAACGTCGTGCCCAACTTCGCCGAATCCTACTACTACGCCCGCCACCCAAGCATGGAAAAGCTCGACGGCGTCTGGGCGCGCATTCTCAAATGCGCGGAGGCAGCGGCGCTGGCCACCGAGACCCGGCTGGAAACGCAAATCGTCAACAGCGTGTACGACCTGCTGCCCAACGCCGCGCTGACCGCGCTGCTCGACAAGAATCTCCGCCGCGTCGGTGGCGTGCGTTATACGCCGGAGGAGGAGGCCTTCGCGCGCAAGCTCCAGCTGAGCTTCGAGAGCGCGCCGCCGCTAGGGTCACAGGAGGGAATTGTGCCCTCTCAGGAGCGGCGCGGCCTGGGCGGATCAACCGACGTGGCTGACATCAGCTGGCTGGTCCCGACAGCGCAATTCACCGCGGCCACCTTCGTGCCCGGCACGCCCGGCCATAGCTGGCAGTCGACGGCCTGCGCGGGGACGAGCATCGGGCGGAAAGGGATGCTAGTCGCCGCCAAAACACTTGCACTCAGCGCGCTGGATCTGCTGCGGGACCCCGCGCAGGTCCAGGCCGCACGCGCCAGCTTTGAGAAGCGCCGCGGCGGGCGCTCGTATGACTCGCGTGTTCCGGCAGGCCAGAAACCGCCGCTCGACTACCGTAACCAGCCGCACTAAACGGCACGGTATTATCCTGAAAAGGTGACTCCGGCGGAGGCGAACACCGGCTGGAAAATCGGGCCTTATCGCGTAACGGGCCTGTTGTCCCGCACCGCGGCAGCCTCCTTTTACAGCGCCGTCCGCGACGACGCTGCCTACGAGCGCGAATTCGTCGTGGAACTGGCTCATGAAGGCTCCGATGGGGAACGGACCCGCGCCCAGCGCCAGATTCTGGCCGAGTTGGAGCATCCCAATATCGCCGCGCTGCTTGATGGGGGCGTTACTGCCGACGGACTGCCCTACCTGGTGCTGGAGCGAGTTCATGGCTTGCCGATTACGGAGTACTGCTCCGGCAAGCTGCTGTCGTTGACGGAACGTCTTTACCTGTTTCTGAAGGTCTGCAACACGGTCCAGCATGCCCATCAGCGGCTAGTCGTTCATACGGAACTAACACCCGGGAACATACTGATCACCCCGGCGGGCGAGCCGAAGCTCGTCAATTTCGGGATCGGCGCCCTTCTAGGATCCGCAGGGCACACAACACATACAACGGCTGGCGACATCATCGCTCTGGGCGAGATTCTCGGGGCGATGATGACCGGGCGGAAGAAACAGGAAGATCTGGATTCGATTGCTGCCAAAGCCAGACAGAGCGAGAAGGACCGTGGATACGGCTCGGTCCAGGAACTGGCTCAAGACATCCGCCGGTACATGCATGGGCTGCCTGTGACAGCCAGGCAAAACACGGTCTCCTACCGGACTTCCAGGTTCCTCCGCCGCCGCCGGTGGCCTTTAGCCGCAGGCTTCGCGATCCTCGTCTCTCTGGCCGCCGCCGCGGTGATCACTAACCGCCAGGCGAGGAGGGCCGAGCAGAGATACCAGCAAGTGCGGCAACTGGCAAACTCCTTTCTGTTCGAGTTCCACGATTCCATTCAACCGCTGCCCGGCTCGATGGATACGCGGAAGGCCGTTGTTCAGACGGCCCTGGACTACCTCAGCCGGCTCCAGCAGGACGCCGAGGGCGATGACTCTTTGCAACGGGACATTGCTACGGCGTACGAGAAGATCGGTGACGTGCAGGGTTATCCATTCGGCGACAATCTCGGGGAGAGCTCCGCCGCTTTAGCCAGTTACAGAAAAGCCTTCGCGATCAAAACCCGCATCGATAGTCCGAGGCGTACACTCGGCGGCCTGCTGCTAAAAATCGGAGATGTAGAGCTTGCTCTCGGCCGCACCCCTGCCGCGCTGGAGAGCTTTCGCAAAGGGCTTGAGTTCGCCGAGCAGGCCCGCCCCGATTCCGCGGAAGAAGACCTCCTACTCGGGTCGGCTTATCTCCGCATCGGCCAAATCTACGCCGTGCGGGGAGATGCGCCCGCCGCGTTGAACTCCTACCGCACCAGCAGTGAGCATTACTCGAATCTGTGCGCCCGCGCAGCTACGGCCGCGAATCTCAACCTTCACGCGATGAGTCTACAGCGTGTCGGATACGCGCTCATCTGGACGGGCCAGATCATTCCCGCTCTCGATGCCTATCGCCGGGCCATCGCAGTCTCCCGCAAGGCTGTCGGCGCCGATCCGGACAACAACGCCTACCTTCGCAACTTGGCCCTGAATTACATTTCCCTGGGAGATCTGCTGGGAAGCCCGTTCCACATCAATCTCGGCAATCGCGTGGCCGCGATGGAACAATACCGCATGGCGGCCGATCTGGCCCAGCAAATGGTGGATCGCTTCCCGAAAGATGCGCAAGCGCGCATCAGCTTGAACCAGACACGCAGCCGGCTTGCCTACATTCTGGCTAAAACTGATCCGGCAGAGGGGCTCAAGCTTTGCCAGCAGGCTTTGGCCTCCAACGCGTCGCTATTGGAGAACGACAGCGCCAACACCGAATACCGGCGCGAGCGCGGCTTCCATTTACTCGGCATCGGTTACATGCACGAGAAACTCGGCAACATGGATCTGGCGCTCAGCGCCTATCGCGATTCCCTTGGTGTCCAACAGGCGCTCACCGTGGACGACTCCTCCCGTACGCAGTTCCGCCAGGACACCATCCCCACGCGCCTGTTCATGGGCCGCGGTCTCATTCGGCTTGGGCGGAAAGCAGAAGCGCGTACTCACATTGTGGCTGCCCTTCGGTTGGCCGAATCGCAGTACCTCATCAGCCCGCACAACCTTTACTCCATCCGCAACCTCTCCGATTGCTATGAAGCCATGGCGGCTTTGGAGGAATCGGCCGGATGGGGTGAGAAGAATGTTGACTTATGGATCGCGTGGGAAGCCGGCCATGCCCCCAACCCGTACAGCACATCGCGAAGAAAGCGCGCCTCGTTGCCATGACACCGGAACGGTGGCAGCGCATCTCCGAGATTTTTGAACAGGTCATTGACCTGGCTCCGGCACACCGGGAGGTGTTTCTAGGCACAGTATGCGCCGCGGACCACGCGCTTCGCCAGGAAATCGAATCGCTACTCCGCCATGACCGTCCGGACGGAGAATTTCTGGCCGCCACGGTGGCTGGTGTCGCCGCCTCCGTCACCACGCTGGAGGACGGAGACCGCATCGGCGCCTATCGCATCGAATCACTGATCGGCAGCGGCGGCATGGGCTCGGTCTACCTGGCATGGCGTACCGACGACGCCTTCCGCAAGCGTGCGGCAATCAAGGTGATGAACCGCGGATTGGATTCTCCGGCGCTTCAGGCCAGATTTCGCGATGAGCGCAAGATCCTCGCCCGCCTCGATCATCCGTGCATCGCACGTCTTTTCGACGGAGGCGCCACGGCGGACGGGCTGCCTTTTCTCGTGATGGAGTACGTCGACGGCCTCCCGCTCACACAGTACATCCGCGACCGGGGCGTTGCAGTCAGCGGGCGGCTATTTTTGTTCCGGGAGATCTGTTCGGCTGTTTCCCATGCGCATCAGAACCTGATTGCCCACCGCGATGTGAAGCCTCCCAACATCCTGGTCACACCCGACGGCACTCCCAAGCTGCTGGATTTCGGTATCGCCAGACTGCTGGATTCCCCGGCTGATCCAAGCACTTTGCGGGTTCACACTCCGGACTACGCGAGCCCCGAACAGATCCATGGGCGTAGCCTAACCACTGCTACGGATGTTTATTCCCTCGGCGTTCTGCTCTGCGAGATCCTCACGGGCAAGCGTCCGGCCGATCCTTCGGCGCTGACCAGTCTGCGAGGCGACCTTCGGGACATCGTCGTCAAGGCAACGCAAACCGATCCTTCCCACCGCTACGGCTCCGTCCAACTGCTGGCGGAGGATATACGGCGCCACCAGGAATCACTTCCCGTCCGCGCCCGAACTCCTACCCTGGCTTACCGCGCCGGAAAAACTCTGCGCCGTCACGGGCTGGTCTTTGCGGCGGCCGCGGCGGTTCTGCTCAGCCTCTCGGTAGGCATTGTCGCCGCTACCAGCCAAACCCGCCGCGCCGAGCGGCGCCTGGCTCTTCTCGACAATCTCGCGTACACATACCTTTTCGATTTCCACGACCGGGTTTTGCGGCTGCCAGATTCGGGGCCGGTGCGCACCGGCATGCTGCGGACGGCGAATCAGTATCTTCAGATTCTCGAGACGGAAGCCCACACGCGTCCGGAACTGGCGCGCCGCATCGCCGATGGCTACGACCGGCTTGGGGACATTCAAGCCGATGCCACCCTGCAAAGCTGTTCCGGCGCGGCCCTGGCCAGTTATCGCAAGGCCGTGCGTTTGAGGGAGCTGATCCCTGCGGGAACCGAAGCGCATCTCATGGCGCTGGCCTCCTCCCATGCCCGTATGGCGGATTGCGCCGCGCACACCGCGGAACTGCCCTCGGCTTCAGCCGCCTATGGCTCCAGCATTCAAGCTCTCGAGCGCGCCGGGCAGCTTAAGCCGGATTTCCCCGAACGTCTTGAGCTGGCCAAGGCGCGCCTGAACTACGGCCGGGTCTTGGAACGGCTCGGCAGGCTGAATGAGGCGCTTGCTCAATTCCAACAAGCCGGAGATGAGTTGCTCCGGGACATCGCCGATACGCAGGCGCGCCGGGTGCGCCTGCGGGCGCTGCTGGCCGAAGGCGACCTGCTCGGCAATCCACGCCGTGTGAACCTGGGCCGTCCATCGGATGCCGCCGCACGCTTCCGCATGGCGAGGCGGCTGGCCACTCGCGAAGACAGACCCGTCTTGGCCGGCGCACTGGAAGCGGATGATATGCTGACTCTGGAACCCAATCCCCACGTCGCGGCGCTATCCACACCGGCTCCAGCCGCACTGTCGCTAAAACGAATCCAGCAAGCTATCGAATCCGCGCAACAGGACTGGTATGACCATCCTCACGATATTTTCCGGTTACGGAATCTGGCCGACGCTTATGAGGCTCAGGCGCTCTGGCAGTCCCGTCATGGCGACCGGGCGGAGGTGCGGGATTCCTATGAGACAATCCGGCAGCTTTGGGTGCAGTGGCAGCGCAGCCACGGACCAGGCCCATACGATTCCGCCTGTTTACGGCGGATCTCCGATATGCTGGCGCGTGTGGAGCCACAGCCATGAGCGGTTCGGCGCCAGATCCGAGTTGCGCAAACCGGCCGCGAAGATGTAAGAAGGTACACCAGGAGGGATGTAGATGATCCAATGGAAAATCCGCGGTGAGAACATGTCCAGCTGCAATTGCGACTGGGGCTGTCCTTGCCAGTTCAATGCTCATCCGACCCATGGGACCTGTGAAGCGATAGTTGGCTTTCGTATCGCGGAAGGACATTTCGGCGATGTGGACCTTTCCGGAGTCCTGTTCGCCGCCGCCGCCAAATGGCCTGGCCCGCTGCATGAAGGAAACGGCACCATCCTGCTGGTCGCCGACAACAAGTGCACGCCCGCGCAGATCGATTCGCTGCTGCAACTGGCCAGCGGAAAGAACGGCGGGTCGTTCTTCGAGATCATCTCCGCCGTGTGCCCGAACGTGCTGGAGCCGAAAGTGGCGGCGATCACCTTTCAAGCAGACAGGGATAAACGTACCGGAACACTCCACGTCGATGGCGTCGGTCATTCCAAAGTGGAGCCAATCAAAAATCCCGTAACGGGCGAGGAGCATCGCGCGCGGATCAACCTGCCCAATGGTTTCGAGTATGAAACGGCCGAGGTCGGCAACACGGTCCACTTCACCGTGACTTCACCGGACGCCATGAAGATGGAGTATTCCAACTGCCACGCCCATCTGTGCGAGATCAACTGGTCCAATCAGGCAGCCTGAAAAGCCGAGTAGAGCATCCACGCTCCCCCACCGAGAAACAGTACGCCGGCGATCCGTGCAATCCATTCGCCGCGCGGCGCCACCTTCTCCACCAGGACAAATAGAGCTATCAGGGCCACCCACAGCAGGTTCATCACGCCAGCCACAAACAGAAGGGCCATCAGGAACCAGCAGCAGCCGGTGCAGTAGAGCCCATGATGCAGCCCCATCTGTAGCGCTCCCTTTGTTCCAGGCCGCCAGTGTTCCCCGAAAAAGTGGAGCGGTCCGCGGCAGTGGCGCAGGCAGGCATGCTTCAGCGGAGAGAATTGAAAGAAGCCCGCGGCAAACAGGACCAGGCCGGGAAAGAGCTTTCCGGTAGGTTCCATCATCATGTCCACCAGGGCGTACTTTTGCAGGAGCCACTGCGCCGCGGTCGCGACGGCGGAAAACAGCGTCCAGGCGATCAGGTAGCCGGAAAGAAAGGCTCCTGAGGAAGCGTATGGTCTGGCTTCGGCCTTCCGTTTGCGGCTGTGAAGCGCGAACACCAGCACCATCGGCGCCACCGATGGCGTCATCATCGCGATCATCATGACCGCCCACATCAGGAACATCACCAGTGCGTCATTGGCGGTCCACGATTGCATCAGCACGCCAGTCATGTCCATTCCCGCGTGCATCTGGTCCATCGCCCACGCCTCTCTCACCGTGTAGGCCCAGGACAACGCGGTGATGGCGGCCATTCCGGCCAGAATGATGACGCGGTCGCGTGACACGATCCGCTCCACGGTTCCCACTGGTGGCATGAGGCACATTATGCCGCACATCGTTAGGGAGGCGTATAATCCTGCCATGGAGCGTCACCTGATTTCGAAACGCCTGTTCCTGGCCGCCGCCGGCTCCGGCGCCTTATTCCGCGTGCTTCCTCAAGCGCAACGCACCGATCGAGGTCCGGCACTGGAACCCAACCTGGTTAAGGAGTTCGTTTCCGCCGCCCACGCCAAGTTGGAACGTACCGAGGAGATGCTGAAGCAGCAGCCCTCATTGCTCAACGCGACCTGGGATTGGGGCGGGGGGGACTTTGAAACCGGCCTCGGCGGAGCCTCCCACATGGGCAACCGCGAGATCGCGCAGCTCCTCATCGGAAAAGGGGCGAGGATGGACATCTTCGCCGCCGCGATGCTGGGACGCCTGGAAATCGTCCACGGTATGTGCGAAGCTTTTCCAGGAATCCACACCTCTCT
This sequence comes from Acidimicrobiia bacterium, assembly GCA_016871315.1. GTDB lineage: Bacteria > Acidobacteriota > Terriglobia > Bryobacterales > Bryobacteraceae > VFZE01. Next base: position 17,956 of record VFZE01000046.1, read on the forward strand.
CGGGCCGCACGGGATCACGCTGCTCACGCATGCGCGCAAGGGCGGAGAGCCGGCGCTGGAAGTAGCGAAGTACCTGGAATCGCTTTCCAAGTAAAGTGATGCGCGCTCTGGTTGCGGTCTCTTTCTCTCTCCTGCTGGCCTGGGCCGGTTACCAGGAAATGGGTCCGCCGTCCTACGCCGGCACGCTCGAGCTTGCCCTCAACCCCCGCATGCCGGCTCGGGTCTATCTCTTCAAGAACAACGCGCCGTTCCGGCTTGCGCCCGTCGACGCTGTGCTGCCGATTAAGACCGATCTGTTCTACCGCGACCGCCTCTGGACGGCCTCGGCTGACCCCAAAGTTCTCGAAGTGATCTCCAACGACGAGTACCACTACTTTCTATTTAAGGGCGCCGCCTCGTTGCACCTCCCTCCCGGCAAGTACCGTATCGAGGCCTACCGCGGCCACTTCTACGCGCCTGCAGCCGCGGAGTTCGAACTCAAGGCCGGGGAAAAGCGCGCGCTGCAACTGGAACTCAAAGCCTGGGCCGACCCCAGGCAGTGGATCTCCTCCGACGATCACATCCACCTCACGCGTTCGCGAAAGGAAGATCCAGTTTTCCTGTCATGGCTGGAAGCGGAAGATCTCACCGTCGGCAATTTTTTACAGCTGCAGCGCCAGATGGATGCCGCGCCGCAGTACGCCTTCGGCCGCGCCGGCGAAGCCCGCCGTAACGGTTACTCGATACGCCCGGGTCAGGAATCGCGCAACGAATTCTGGGGCCACATCAACATGCTCGGCGGCAACGAGCTGATCCTGCCCATGAGCACAGGCTTAATGTACGCCAACACGCCGGAGTCGTACCCTTTCCCCAGCCTGCTGTTTGCACGCGGCCGCAAAGCAGGCGCGACGGTTGGCTACGCGCACTTCTTTGAAGCGCCCCAGCACTCCACCATCTACATGGATGCCGCCCTCGGCAACATCGATTTCGTCGAAGTGTTTCAGTTCGGAGTGCTGAAAACTGCTCCGTGGTATGAGCTGCTCAATGCCGGCCTGCGCGTCACGGGCGTCGCCGGCTCCGACTTTCCGGTGCCGCTCAACCGGCAGAAGCCATGGCCGCGCTGGCTGCCGCTGCTTGGGCCCGAACGCGCCCTCGTTAAGGCGCGCCCCGATGAAAACTCCTACGACAGCTGGTCTCGCGGTGTCCGCGACGGAAAGGTGATCGTTACCAACGGTCCGCTCGTCGAACTCTCGCTCGACGATAAGACAGGGACAGTGAAAGCCACCGCTTCCTTTTGGCGGCCTATCGAATTGCTCGAAATCATCCGCAACGGCGAAGTCATCGCCGCCAAGCCCGGCGGCACGGAACTCTCCGCAAAGGCCGACTGCCCCGAAAGTTGCTGGCTGGCCGCCCGCGTTAGGGCGCAGCGCCGGGACGGCGAACCGGAGATCCAGGCTCACACCAATCCCGCCTACCTGCTGCGCGATGGAAAACCTGTCAGGATCGAAGGCGCCCGCGCCGCCGTGCGCGCCAAGTGGGAGGCGCAGCTCAGCTACTATCGCTCCGCCAGAATTGTCTTCCCTAGTGAAGACAGGAAGAAGGAGTTTTTTGCGGAGGCGGAGCAGGCCCTTGCACGGCTACAATAGGCACTTACCTTGCTATGAGTGAAAAGCCGCTGGTTGCCGTCATCATGGGCAGCCGCTCGGATTGGGAAACAATGCGCCACTGTGCCGAGATGCTCGGCCAACTCGGCGTGGCGCATGTTGCGAAGATCGTCTCCGCGCACCGCACACCGGACCTTATGGCGGAATTCGCGCGCGGCGCCGAAAGCGAAGGCTTCGAAGTGATCATCGCCGCCGCCGGCGGAGCCGCTCACTTGCCCGGCATGGTGGCCGCTCACACCACTCTCCCCGTGCTCGGCGTGCCTATCGAAAGCGCCGTTCTGCGCGGTGTCGATTCGCTGCTTTCCATTGTCCAGATGCCCGGCGGCGTTCCCGTCGGGACGCTCGCCATCGGCAAGGCCGGAGCGATCAATGCCGCGCTGCTGGCGGCATCGATCCTCGCCCGGGGACGCGATGAGCTCCGCAGCCGCCTGCGCGCTTTCCGCGAGGAGCAGACGCGCAAAGTCCTGGAAGACAAGCTGACATGAGCGCGCCCATTCTGCCCGGCGCCACGGTCGGCGTGCTTGGCAGCGGGCAGCTGGGCCGGATGTTCGCCATCGCGGCCCGGCGCATGGGATATCGCGTCCACACTTTCTCACCCGACTACGATACGCCTACCGGCCAAGTGGCCGATGTGGAGGTCCGCGCCAGCTACGACGATTTGGACGCCGTGCGAGGCTTCGCCCGGCGCACTGACGTCGTCACTTTTGAATTTGAGAACGTCTCCTACGCCTGCACCGAGGCCGTCGCCGAAGTCGTCCCTGTGCGCCCGCACGGCAGCGTGCTCCATACCACGCAGCACCGCCGCCGCGAGAAAACCTTCCTCTCCTCCAAGGGCTTCCCTGTCGCCCCGTTCGCCGTTGTCGAATGCGCAGCACAGCTCGAAGATGCGCTTGAAACCATCGGCCGCCCGGCTGTTTTGAAATCGGCCGGTTTCGGCTACGACGGCAAGGGGCAAGTCAAGATCACCGCGGAAAGCGGTCTTGAGGAAGCCTTCGCCAAAGCCGGCGGCCAGGAGGCGGTGCTGGAAGCGTTCATCGATTTTGACCGCGAAGTCTCCGTGGTCGCCGCCCGCTCGCTTGACGGCACGTTCGCCCATTACGGCGTCGTGGAGAACGAGCACGCCAACCACATCCTCGATGTGACCACCGCTCCGGCCGACGTGCCGCCGGAAGTTACCGCGGAAGCCATCCGCATCACGCGCAGTATCCTTGAGGAACTGGAGGTTGTGGGAGTCCTCTGCGTGGAATTCTTCCTCACCCGCCAGGGCAAGCTGCTGGTCAACGAGCTGGCACCGCGCCCGCACAACAGCGGCCACTTCACGTTCGACGCGTCGCTGACTTCGCAATTCGAGCAGCAGTTACGGGCCGTCTGCGGCCTCCCGCTCGGCTCCACCGATCTTCTCCGCCCCGCCGCGATGGCCAACCTGCTCGGCGACATGTGGTCTAACGGCTGCCCGGACTGGGCCTCGCTCTGCGCCCTGCCGGATCTCAAACTCCACCTCTACGGCAAAGCCGAACCGCGGCCCGGCCGCAAGATGGGCCATCTCACCGCGATGGCCGCAACGGCGCCGGAAGCCGCCCGCCGCGTCCGCCACGCCCGCGCCTTGCTGAGCGGCGCGGTGTTGCCCTCCCCTGCGCCGCTCGGCTAATCTTGCAGTACGCATGAGTGAACTCAGCCGCATCGGAGTCGCCATTGATTCGAACCTGCTCGCCAAGTTCGACGCTTTAATCGCCAAGCGCGGCTACACCAACCGCTCGGAAGCTTTCCGGGACCTCATCCGCGATGAACTGGTGGAAACCGCCTGGGAAAAGCCGGACAGCCAGGTCGTGGGCACGGTGACGCTGGTCTACGATCATCATGTACGCATGCTCAGTGAGAAGCTCACCGACATGCAGCACGACCATTTCCACCAGATTCTCTCCACGCTTCACGTGCATCTGGACCATGACAATTGCCTGGAGGTGCTGGTGGTTCGCGGCAAGGCGTCCGCGGTGAAGAAGATCGCCGACGCGCTTATCTCCACCAAGGGCGTCAAGCACGGCCGGCTCACCATTACCACTACCGGGAGCGAGCTTTGATCCTCGGCACGGGCATAGACCTGGCCGAGGTACCGCGTATCCGAGCCTCCATCGAACGATACGGCGACAAGTTCGTGCAGCGCATTTACACGCCCGCCGAGATCGCCTACGTCAACTCCAAGGCCAACAAGTTCGAGCGCTTCGCCGCCCGCTTCGCGGCCAAGGAGGCGGGCATGAAGGCGCTCGGGACCGGCTGGCGGCGCGGGGTCCGGTGGCAGGATTTCGAGGTCGCCAATCAGCGCTCAGGCCGCCCCACGCTACGCCTGCACGGGCGCGCCGCGGAGATCGCCGCCGAGATTGGCGTTAAGAAGATCTCGCTGTCGCTGACACACACTTCCGACAACGGCATGGCGTTCGTGATTTTTGAGGATTAATTCATGTTGAAAACCAAGCGTGGCTCCCAGGTGTGGCTGATCACGCGGCCGGCACACGCGGAAATGGCGGGAATGTTGGCCGCACACTGGGGAAACGATGCGTTTGCCCGGCCCGGATCTTTTGCCCTGTCGGAAGACTCCGAACGGCTGCGGCGGGAAGTAGTGCTGGCCATTAGCGAGCACGACAACGGCTGGTGGGCATTCCCAGGCTCGCGGACCGGCACCCCTATGCCAGTCTGCTGATATCGGACCATGCATATTGGCTCTACGCGGTGCAGTTTGAACCCGATCCGCCGCCGGAGTTCATTCATCTTTTACAGCGGAACCGGTTAACGTATCCGAAGGAATTGGAAGCGGAAGCGCGCCGTTTCCTGGCCGATGTGCGCGCGATGCAGGAATCATTCCGTCAACGGCTTCAGGCAGACACGTTTTGGCGGACCGCGCTCGAACCGCAGCACCGCAACCCGCATGCGCGTCTTCTCCAGACCCTGGATGCGTTCTCGCTCGCCTTGTGCTCGGCCGTGATCTCGCCCCTCGAGGGGGAAGCCAAAGGGCTCGGCGGGGACCACGTCAGCTTTCATGACGTGCCGCGGAGCAACTGGGAGGATCGGGTGTCGATAACGCTTAATCCGCGTGGTGATGGCCGGATTGTGGTCGACCCTTACCCGTTCGGCCAGGCGCCGCTGACCGTATCGGTTCCGGCCCGGGTAGTGGAACAGAACATCTGGTGGCGCCAGGCGCCCTGGGTTCTGAAACGGTTCACCTTTTTGAGTCCTGATTCAGGATGAGAATGAGAGAGGGTCAGGCTTCCGACTTCGCCAGCCGCCGCTGGCGTTCCCACGCCGCGCGGTCCTTGTATTCCTGGTGCAGCGTCGAGATGCCCGCCCAGTAGTAGCCCGCCACGAAAATCCCGAGCAGCGGAATCGCCAGGAAATTGTAAGTGTCCACCGCGTACAGCACCATCACCAGGAAGTAAGTGCCGATCGCCAACTCCGCGTAGGGCAGCCAGCCGCTTCTGCTGCGGTACTTGGTCTTCGGCGCCGCCGCGGACGCGCCGGCCGTTATGGCGTATTTCGGAGTCCTTACGAACGGCGATTGCACTCCGAACAGCGCCTCCAACACAGCCTTAGTATTGATCACCGTCAGCGCTACGCCCGCCGCGATCAGCGCCGGCATGAGGATGATGGACCGCTTCCAGTTCTTCGGGTCGTGCTCCTTCTGCGCGTAAATGTAGAAGGCGAACAGCGAGGCGAAATTCGCGATTAATAGAGGAACGTCGATCATCACCAGTTGCTGCCAGCCCATATAGAAGCGGCAGATCATCACCGGCAGCATCAGCGCCGTCACGATCACCATTAGCGGATAGCTGATATTCGGCGTCATGTGGCAGAAGGCTTCCACTTTCACCCGGAACGGAACGTCCGCCTTCAGCACGCGCATTAACAGCTTCTTGGCCACCTGGGTCAATCCCTTGGCCCAGCGCGACTGCTGCACCTGGAAGCCGTGGGTTTCCACCGGCAGCTCCGACAGGCACTCCACTTCCGGCACATAGACAAACCGCCAGCCCTTCAGCTGCGCGCGGTAGCTCAGGTCGCTGTCTTCTGTCAGCGTGTCGTGTTCCCAGCCGCCGGCGTCATCGATCATCCGCCGCCGCATGATGCCCGCCGTGCCGTTGAAGTTGAAGAACAGCCCGCGCCCGCAGCGCGCCACATGCTCCAGCATGAAGTGGCCGTCCAGCAGCATCGCCTGCACTTGCGTAAGGAGGTTGGAATCGCGGTTCAGGTAAGTCCACTTCGTCTGCACCATGCCCACTTCCGGATCGGTGAAGAAGTGGACGGTCTTCTGCAGAAAATCGCGCGGGATCAGGAAGTCCGCATCGAACACCGCGACAAACTCGCCGGTCGCCGTCTTCAACCCGTTCTCGAGCGCCCCAGCCTTGAACCCGTAGCGGTTGTTGCGGTGAATGTACTCCACCGGATGGCCCATCGCGCGGTATTCGTTGCACAACCGCTCGGTGAACGGATGCGTCTCATCGGTGGAATCGTCCAGGACCTGAATCTGCAGCAGTTCGCGCGGATAGTCGACTTTGGTGGCCTCTTCCAGCAGCCGCTCCACGACGAACCGCTCGTTATAAAGAGGGAGCTGAATCGTCACCCGCGGCAGTTGCTCAAAGTAGCCGGCCGGAGCCTTCGGCATCTTGTGCCGGTACTTGCGATAGGTGCGGATAATCTCGTAGCGGTGCAGCCCGTAGAAGGAGAGAATCAACAGCAGGGTAAAGTAGGGAATGAGCAGCGCGTAGTCGAACCAGCCGAGCGAATGGATGCCAGCGAAGGTGTCGTCGAAAAGTGCCCGCTCGATCTGGTCGCTCAACGAGGTGGCAAGCAAAAGTGCCATGGACATGGTCGTGGGTCAACAAGCCGGAGTGGATCATTGCCGCACTCCTGGCAACCCATATATTGTACCTTGTTTGCGCTTACTTGCTACAAGAATCGAAAGCAGAAGCTAACCCTTGGGCCGCAAAGCGGTTAACTCTTTCCATTCTGCTTTCCGGCCTGCTCTTTCGCCTGCTTGCGTGGCCACTGCCGCCCGTTCTTTCCGATGATCTGTACCGCTACCGCTGGGAAGGTCTTGCGCAGCATCATGACCTGAACCCTTACCTGGTGAGGCCCAACGAGGCCGCGCACCTGCACGATGAGGCCTACTCGCTGATCCCGGGGCCCGAATTCAAGTCCGGCTACGGGCCGTTGCTCATCTTCATCGAAAAGTGGAACTACCAACTCGCCTCAGCCATCTCGCCGGACCCGCACCAGCAGGCTTTCTGGTTCAAGCTTCCGGCCGCCCTGTGCGACATTGCCACGCTGGCCGCCCTGGCCGCGCTGCTGGCCGCACGAGGCGCGCCTGCCGCCGCGCTGGCCTGGTACGCATGGTCCCCGATGATCATCGTCGAGTTCTGGGGCAGCGGCCACAACGACTCCGTGCCCGTCTTTCTGGTGACTCTCGCCCTGCTTGCCGCCGCACGTCAACGCTGGAACTGGGCCATCATCGCCCTCTCCCTTGCCACTTCCGCCAAACCCTGGCCGCTGATGCTGTTGCCGATCTTCATCGCCGCCGGACGCCGCTGGTGGCAATGGATGATCTGCTTCCCCATCTTTGCGCTGACAAGCCTCCCCTACTGGACCCCGCGCTGGCCCGAAATCATCGAGAACGCGCGCTTCATGAGCGGCTTCCTCGGCGGCTGGCGCAACAACGACAGCCTGTTCGGCCTGCTGATGTGGGCCGCCGGCGACATCTACCTTGCCAAGTACGCCGCGTTTGCCATCGTGGGCGCGGCTGTGCTCTGGGTCACGCTGCTCCGCTGGCCCATCGAGCGCGCCTGCCTGGCCTCCATTGTTGTCATGCTGGTCGTCTCCGCCAACGTCCATCCCTGGTATCTCACCTGGCTGTTCCCGATGCTGGCGCTCGTCCCTTGGCCGCCGCTGCTGCTGTGGGCCGCGCTGATGCCGCTCGGCTATCAGGTCCTGATCGGGTGGCGTCTGCTCGGCGAATGGAACGGCTCCACGCCCTCGCGCTGGTGGATCTATGCGCCCGTATTCTCTTATACCGTCATTTGCTTCTTGGTCCGTTTCAAGAGGCGAGGTGTATCATGAAGGCAATGTCGGTTCGCCTGGCTGCCCTTGTTGTGTTCACTGTGTGCGGCTCAACTGCGGCACTGGGAAACGAGTTCTTCGAAAAGAAGATCCGCCCCGTGCTGGCCGAACAGTGCTATGCGTGCCACAGCGCGAAGATCAAGACGCCGATGGGCGACCTGCGCCTGGATACCGCCCAGGGCTTGGCGAGCGCCGCGCAGGGCAAGCTGATGGCCGCCATCGGTTACACCGACCTCAAACTGCGCATGCCCCCGCAGGGCAAACTCGCGCCGGAAGTCATCGCCGATTTCCAGAAATGGATCGAGATGGGCGCGCCGCACACGCTCGGCGAGAACAAGACCGAAGCTTCCAAAACCATCGACTGGGAAGAGGCGCGCCAGTTCTGGGCCTTCCAGCCGCTGAATCCGCCGCAGGGTGACCATTCCATCGATTCCCTGCTCGCCGCCCGACGCCAGAATCTTGCCACCGCGCCTCCAGCCGGAAAGCGCGAATGGATCCGGCGAGTGACCTTCGACCTCACTGGCCTGCCGCCGACGCCCGCGGAAATCGACGTCTTTTTGAATGACGACTCTGCGGGCGCCCGTCAAAAAGTGGTGCAGCGCCTGCTCGGCTCGCCGCATTACGGCGAGCGGTGGGCCCGCCACTGGTTGGACTTGGTGCGTTTCTCGGAAACCAACGGCCACGAGTTCGACAACGACAAGCTCGACGCCTGGCGCTACCGCGACTACATCATCCGCGCCTTCAATCAGGACATCGGCTACGACCAACTCGTCCTGGAACACATCGCCGGGGACCTGCTGCCGCAAAAACGAAAATCTCTCGACGCCGCCTATTTCGAATCGCCGCTCGGCACCAGCATGTACTGGTTCGGCGAGGTGCTGAACAGCGCCACCGACTCGGTAAAATCCCGCGCCGATACCGTCGACAACCAAATCGACGTACTCTCGAAAACCTTCCTCGGACTCACCGTTGCCTGCGCCCGCTGCCACGACCACAAGTTCGATCCCATTCCCACCAAGGATTACTACGCTCTTGCCGGAACCATGCACAGCACCTACGTACGCGAGGCGGTGCTCGACACGCCCGGCCATGCCGCGGCCATCCGCGCCGCCGCCGCGCAAGTGCCGGCTCATATCAAGGAAGGTAAATGGCGCCTCCGCGAAGGCGACGTCCTTTTCACCGATTTCTCCGACTTCACAGGGTGGGACATCTCCGGCGCCGCGTTCGGCCGCCAACCCTACTTCGGTGTCGCCGCCTCCTGGGACAAGCCGCTGGTCGGCTCTCTCACTTCCGCCCGCTTCAAGATGCCCAAGCTCTGGGTCCATGTCCGCCTGCATGGCACGCAGCAGCCTAAAGGGCAGCCCGGTCTCGCGCCTGTCCGCGTCACGCTGGTCGCCGACGATCACAAGAGCCAGCACTTCCTTCCCAACAAGAGCGAGGGCTGGCACTGGCGCACCATCCGCATGACCAAGGAGATTGGCCGCTCCTGTTACTTCGAAATTGTCGATCGTGATCCGGACGGCTTCCTCGCGGTCGATGCCATCATCTTCTCCGATCACCAGGAGCCGCCTGACGTCGCCGAACCTGGCGAGTTCCGCCTCTCTTCCGCGCCTCCCAACGGTGTCCCCTCCTCTTACTGGGGCATGGTGGCCGGCGACGAGTCGCCTCACAATGTCCGGCTCCACGTCCGCGGTTCCCACACCAATCTGGGTGAAGAGGTGCCGCGCGGCTCGCTCCAGATCATCGGCGGCGCTCGTGTAGAAACAGGCAGCGGCCGCCTGGAGCTTGCCCGCTCCATCCTGAAAAGCCCCCTCGCCGCCCGCGTGATGGTCAACCGCATCTGGAAGCATCACTTCGGCACGGGACTGGCTGCAAGCACCGACAATTTCGGCCAAACCGGCGCGCGCCCGTCGCATCCGGAACTGCTCGACTGGCTGGCGCGCCAGTTCATCGACAGCGGTTGGTCCATCAAGGCGATGCACCGCCTGATCCTGAGTTCCGACGCCTACGCCATGTCCAGCCGTCCGCATCCGGACTCCTTGGGGAAGGACCCCAACAACAAGCTCGTCCACTACATGCCCGTGCGGCGCCTGGAAGCCGAAGCCATCCGCGACTCGATGCTCGCCGTGAGCGGCACGCTCAACACCACCATGTTCGGCCCCGGCGTGACGCCGCACATCTCGAAGTACCAGGACGGCCGCGGCAAGCCTGTCTCCGGCCCTCTGGACGCCAACGGCCGCCGCAGCATCTACATTCAGGTCCGCCGCAACTTCCTGACGCCGATGTTCCTCGCCTTCGACTACCCGCTGCCAGTCTCCACCATCGGCGCCCGCGGAAGCTCCACCGTACCTTCTCAGGCCCTGCTCATGCTTAACAATGAATTCGTCGCTGCGGCCGCGGAGACTTGGGCGGATAAGCTCACGCGCAAACAGACCGGTCCGGACGCCCGGATCCAAAGCATGTACCTGACCGCCTTCGGCCGGCCGCCCGAAGATTGGGAACGCGCCGAGTTGAAAACCTATCTCGCCAAGAACGGCTCCTGGTCAGACCTCTGTCACGTCCTGTTCAACAGCGCGGAGTTCATCTATGTCCGCTGAACATCGCTCCCGCTTCCTCACGCGCCGCCAGATGCTGTGCCGCTGCGCCAACGGCTTCGGTGGACTCGCGCTGCTTGACTTGATGACACGCACCGCCGGCGCCGCCACCCGCGCGCCCCATCATGCGGCGAAGGCGAAATCGGTCATCTTCCTCTTCATGGACGGCGGTCCTTCACAGATCGACACGTTCGATCCCAAGCCCCGCCTGACCGCGGAAAACGGCCAGAAGATCCCCATCGACACTCCCACTACCGTCTTCAACATCAGCGACCGCATCTACGCATCCCCGTACAGCTTCCGCAAGTACGGACAAAGCGGCGCGGCCGTCAGCGAACTCTTCCCGCACGTCGCCGAATGCGTCGACGACATGGCCATTATCCGCTCCATGGTCGCCGACCACAGCGAGCACACCGCGGCCAATTACTTCATGCATTCCGGCTCCGGTTTCCAGGGTCGGCCGAGCATCGGCGCATGGGTGAACTACGGCCTCGGCTCGGAGAGCGAAAACCTGCCGGGCTTCATCGTGCTCGAAAGCGGCCTCATTCCTCCCGGCGGGCTGGACTGCTTCGGCTCCGGTTTCCTTCCCGCCTCCTATCAGGGCACGTTGTTCCGCAACAGCGAACATCCCGTGGCAGACTTGCAGCCTCTCGAAAAAGACCCTGCGCGCCAGCGCGCCAAGCTCGAGCTGCTCGGCAAACTGAACCGCGGCGTGCTCGATCGCTTCGGTCAGGTTAGCGAAATCGAAGCCACCATTTCGAACTACGAAATGGCCTTCCGCATGCAGTCGGCCGTGCCCGATCTGCTCGACTTCTCCGGCGAAAGCGAAGCCACGCGAAAGCTCTACGGACTGGATGAGGAACTCACATCCGAATTCGGCCGCGAGTGCCTGATCGCGCGGCGCCTGGTCGAACGCGGTGTCCGCTTCATTGAACTTCTTTCGCCCGCGCGCAAGGGCCTGGACCGCTGGGATCAGCATTCAGGCCTCGAAAACGGCCACCGCATCAACGCCAAGTCGACGGACAAGCCCATCGCCGGCCTGTTGAGGGATCTGAAATCGCGCGGATTGCTCGATCAAACGCTGGTGATCTGGGGAGGCGAATTCGGCCGCACGCCATGCGCACAGTACCCGGACGGCAGCTATGTAAAAGAGATTGGCCGGGACCACAACCCATTCGGCTTCACGATGTGGATGGCCGGTGGCGGTGTGAAAGGCGGTGTCGTGCACGGGGCGACGGACGAGTACGGCTACTTCGCCGTGGAAAAGAAGGTCCACGTGCACGATCTGCACGCCACCATTCTTCATCTGCTCGGTCTTGACCACACGCGGCTCTCCTTCCATTTCTCCGGCCGTGACATGCGCCTCACCGATGTCCACGGCAACGTCGTCCGGGAGATTCTTGCTTGAGGGAGGAGCTCGCGCGAATCCTCAAAGAATTCTCCGCCGACAGCGGCACCATTCATCTGATGGGCGGCGACGGCTTGCTCCACCTGAAGGCATCCATCGGCATCCCTGACCAGGTGCTCACCTTCATCAACGCCATCCCCGTCGGCAAAGGCATGGCCGGTCTCGCGGCCGAGCGCCGCGAACCCGTCACCATCTGCAACCTGCAATCCGACACCAGCGGTGACGCCCGCCCCGGCGCAAAGGCCACGGGTCTGGAAGGCTCCATTGCATTGCCCATCTTCGACGGCGACCGTGTCGCCGGCGTGCTCGGCGTCGCCAATCTAGCGCCGCGAACCTTCACCCCCGCCGAGATCGACCGCCTTCTTGAGGAGGGCCGCCGCCTGGCTGCTCACTCTGCTTGACCGCCCTCATCTTCGCCGCCACCTACCTGGTTGTTGCCATTGGCCGCCTCCCTGGATTCCGCATTGACCGTACCGGAGCCGCCATCATCGGCGCCAGCCTCATGGTAGCCACCGGAGCCATCACCATGGAGGAGGCCTGGAATGCCATCCGCTTCGACACCATCCTGCTGCTGTTCGGCATGATGATCGTCGTCGCCAATCTCCGCCTTCCAACATCGGCAGTGTCGCCAACCTGATCGTGGTTGAGAGGGCGCGCCCGCAATGCGAGATCCGGTTCTGGGATTACTTCCGCGCCGGGGCGCCGCTCACCTTGTTGACGCTCGCCATCGGCATCGCCTGGCTCTCGCTCTAGTTCGGCTTGATGTGAATCACTACCGCGGGCTTGCGCGAGGCTTCTCTATCGGAAGCCCAGCCAATCAGCGCCCCCAGCGCCGCCGCTCCGCCAATGAATCCCGCCAACAGCGAGCCACCCAAACTCCGATTCGCCTCGTTGTTGGCATACTGATAGGCCAGCACGCCAGGAACAGCACCCGCGCCGCCCCCTATGGCCGCACCGAGCGCCGTCCGCTTCGAACTCTTCTTCGGACCTACGCTCAGCGACTTCAAAGAGGCGCGCGGAATCGAGACGACGCCCTTCTTCCCCTTAACGAGCAGCGCATCGGCTTCCACATCAACCACTCTGCCCTCGACGGCCGACCCGTCAGCCAACGCTGTCGAAATCCAGCGATCCTGCACCTCGGGCGCCAGTTCCTGCCAGCTCAGTGTCAGCGCTCGCTGCGCCAGCAGGCCGCCTTGAACCAACAACAGCATCGAAGCCCACGCCAATACACGCATCATTTACTCCGGAACACTTCCCGGGCCTCCTTCATAATCGGTCCGTAGACCTCTTTATCGAAAGGCGGGCAGCCCGTAGGGAACTGGCCCAGCGGATGATTCTTCTGCCGCATCAGAAATGTGCAATAGGTGAGCGTCTTGCAGGTGCGCAGCGGATTCCATGCGCCCTTCTCCAGCAGCTCCCGGGCAAATTCAGGATAAGCCAGCGCCCCCCGCCCGACGCCGAAAAACGTGATCTTGCCCTCCTGAATGTTGTGCGCCGCCGCGTTCGGCGCGAAATGCTGAAGCCAGGAATAGCCTGTTCCCACCATCGGCAGATCGGGAAACGCCTGTTGCAATCCTCCCGCAATCTGGAAATGGCGGTCGACGCCGATCAGCGGATGTTCCGGTTGTTCATAGTTGCCCTCGTCGGGCTTCTCAAAGGGCCGGCCCACGTGCGGATTGTAGTAGGGACAGCCGGCGCTCACGTTAATCAACTCCACGCCCGCCGCGCGGAATATCCTCACCGCCTCGATCACTTCCGCCAAGTCTGGCTCCATCGGATTCTCCGCGCTCACGCCGAATCCATACGGGTACGGGACTGGATATTCCAGCGGCACGCCCAGCTTCGTCTCCGGATCAATCGTGTAAGGAACCCCGTCAAAGCAGCCTAGCCGCATCACCAGCATCAACTGCTTTCCATACTTCGCGCGGATCTTTCCACAAACGTTGCTGATGAATCTCGTACGGTTCTCGAGTGAGCCGCCATAGTGCCCCGGCCGAGTCTTGGCGCCCAGTAGCTCGGCCAGCAAATAGCCGTGGGTCGCCTTGATGTCCACGCTCCGGAAGCCCGCCTTCGACGCCAGTCCCGCTGCAGCCATGAAGATATCCTCCAGCCGCTCCAACTCGGAATCGCTGATCACCGGATAATCGGCCGGCGTGTTCGTCTTTTTGTCGATGACCGGGTTGTGGTAGGCGATGATACGCTTGGGCACCGAATAGCGTCCGGAGTGGGTCAGCTGCAGCGGCGCAATCAAGTCATCGGTGGAGCCGAACTCTTCCCGGTGCACTTTCAACGTCAGCTCCAGCAGCTTTGCGAACGAGCCAACGGTGGCTTCGTGCAGCCACAGTTGGCGCACGTTGGCCTTGCCTTCTTCGGCCACGGCCGAGGCCTCAACCCAGATCAGCTTCGCGCCACTCCGCCCGAAACGCTCATAACGCCGGAAGGTCAGCTCATCGGGATGCCCATCGAGCGTGGCATCGCAGCCTTCCATCGGGTGGATGGCCATCGAGTTGCCTGCCTTCACACCTCCGGCCACCACCGGGCGGCCCAGCGCTGCTTTCACTTTTTCCGGGTCCGGCTCGTAGCCGGTGTGCTTCAAACGGAGCCGCTCAGTTTCCTGTTGGAGATCTTGTAGCGTCCGGTACTGGAAGTGTTTCATCCTTGGGTCCGTGCCTGGGCAGCATGCCGATGGCGATCGCGCCGAGGAAAGCCGTCGCGAAGACCGTCAGCATGGCGTGATAATAACCGCCCGCGAAATCCCGCAGCTGCGCGATGAAGTTCGGGAACCAGAACTGTGCGATCGTGTCGGTGGGCAGAATGGCCGACATCGCGCGTGGGAGGGTCGTCAAGCCGAACTGGTCGGCCGCCATCAGCGGGATCAGCATATAGTCGGCGCCCATGGCGAAACCGAACACCAGCGCGAACAAGTAAACATAGTTGCCTTGTGCCGGCGTCACCAGGAACAGCGTGGGAATCGCCAGTGCGACCACCAGGTAGGTCACCAGCATCACGTATTTCCGCGGCAGCTTGTCGGCAAGGTAGCCGGCCAGCAGCCGGCCTCCTATCGATGCCCATAAGACCCAGAAGCTCGCCGTAGACCAGATCTGATTCCGCGCGTCCTGCGTGGTGAAGCCCTGCTCCTCGAAAACAAACTTCATATGGAAATTGACCGCCGCAATCGAGCCGATCGACGCCGCGCTTCCCACCAGCAGATACCAGAACGCGGGCTGGCGCATCAAGTAGGCGAAGGTCTTTGGCGGCTCCGCAGCGGCAGCGGCAGCGGCCGTTGCCGCCGCCAGTTCCTCGTCTCCATCCGGCACCTGCCCCACATCGGAGGGCTTGTCTTTCAGTACGAACAAAGCAATCGGCCATGCCAGCAAGAGCAGAAAACTCATGTAATTGAGCGCTTCGGTATAGTGCATCTGCTTGGCCAAATACGGACCCAGCTTGTTGCCGATGGAACCAACTACGGCCACGCCGACGTAGGTGATTCCCATGGCCCGCCCACGCTTGGCCTTGTACCAGTTGCTGATGATGATCTGGTGCGGAATCGGTCCGGAGATGAAATAGCCGATCATGTACAGCGACCACGCGCCGAAGTATTCCCACGTCGCCCCACTCAGCCTCGCGAACCATTGGAACGCGCAAAACGTCAGCCCTGTTCCCACGATGATCAGCAGCCGCGGACTCACCCGCGGCACAATCACGGGACCGGCCCAGATGGTCAGTAGCACCGCCACCGGCGCGCCCAGCGTGATGAGCGAAATCGGCCAGCTATGGTCATCGCGGAAGTAGTCGAAAAAGAACGCGATGTTGTAGTACGGGAAGCCGGTGGAGATGCCAAACGTCAGAAAGCACGCGGCGACGATCCAGGGCCCGGAGAAGCCTTTTTTCATTGGGGCTGACCGCTCCTTTCGGAAAATAACTCACTACCATAGCACAGCGGTCTGATGAAGGCTTGCGGAGAAGCATGTCCTAGGCCGGGCTAGGCGATGGCGGCGCAAAGGAGAACCAGCCACATCCGCAAACAGTGGGGATCGTAGCACAGGGCAGACGCAGGATGATTGCTCTTAGCGCTCCGGCAGCTGGAACTTGAGCGCGGTAACGATGGCGGAGCGGTCGCCGCCCCAGCTGGCGCGGCGGATGTCGTAGAGGTAGCCGGCTTCAAGCGTCATCACCGGGGACAGGCGGATGCGCAGGCCGCCGCTGTTGCGGACGGAATGGAAACCCTGCTTCACGGCCAGCCACTCGTTTTGAATAAAAGGCGCCACCCTGCGGCCGGGCAGTTGGAGTCGTGTATACGTGCGGAAGCGCATGTAGTTGGGGCGGCCGGTGTTCATGTGACGCTCAGCGGCGATGCGCGTGATGAGGACTGTGCCAAGGGCAACGGCGAAGGGGCGCTCCACGCCTACGAAGGCGCGGTGGCCTTTCGTCCAAGGATCGCCGGCCTCGTGTGCGGGTTGGAAATAGTAGCCGGTGTAGGGGATGAGGTTCTTGCCTGCATGAAACCGGACAATGGCGCCGCCTCTGGCTTGCTGCAAGCGGTGGAATTCATCTCTTGTGCGGACGCGGCTGTGGATGACCAAGTCAGCGTGGCGGTTCACGCGCATCTGGGTGTCGAACAAGTGCCAGGAGAAGAGCTCGGTGGCGGAAAGGGAGGCGGGCAGGGTGAGGAGTGGAACAAGAGGGAGAAGATAGCGCATCAATAAGGCCCGTCACGGATTTGTAACATAAATTTAACAGAAGTGCAACAGGGAAACCGCTATCAGAGGGAAACCGCTATCAGAGAAATCGCGGCTTTATCATCACTTTAAAGTCCTGGAGAGAGCTGGGCTGATACATGCCGCTGGGACTGGGAGGTTTGGCGAGTGATGCGGGCGGGGAGGCCCCGGGCCTCCCCGCGGACCGGTTTAGTTTACGCGGCGGATGATGATCCTGGCGGCGGGATTGCGCCAGTCGCGCATAGCCGGAACGAGATTTCCGATGCCATGTATGCCGGCGTGGATGTGCACCACGCCTTCGCCGTTGCCGACGCGCGCTCCGCCGCCGTTACCTTGCGGATTGGATGGGGTGACGCATTCGGCGAATCCCGGTCCGGGGATGGAGGAGCACAACTCATCGTTGGCTTCCGTGCCGGAATCGTAGGCCGGCGACATGATCACGGTGGTGTTCTGGCCGGAAGGAATGTCGGCGGCGTTGGCGGCGATGAAGCCGTCGTTGGTGGGGATGAGCATGGCGACGACGCTGATATGTCTGCACCGGCCGCCTGCCTCCACATTGAGGGTCATGGTGGCGCCGGGTCCGATGAGGCGCGAAACGGGCGGCGGCGGCGGAGTGTTTGCCATCGCGCAGACGCCTGGATTGGCGCGCAGCATGTCGGCGAGAGGGCCGAAGGTGCCTTCTTCGGCGAGATCGCGGAGCTGCGCACTCGGGTTGGCGCCGCCGCATGACCTCGTCGTTGTCACTAGCCGTGGCCCAAGGCGCGGCGGCGAGCGCAAGAATAGCAGCGGCAAAAAGAACCTTTTGCATGAAAGTATCTCCTGTATTTGAGTGTTGGTTTCCGCGGAGCGCTGTTCCATCCTGTTAGTCGTTGCCGCGCCGGCGATCCCCCCTTCCGCGCGGGAAGTTTCCAGTTGTTACAGCGGGTTCCCGGCTTCTTCCGTTACGGCTATACTAAAAGGTCAACACCCCTCCCGTGCGCATCGCCCTACTACAGATCAACACCACCGTCGGTGATCTCCACGGCAACGCCGCCCTCATCGCCGATGGCGTCCGCCGCGCCACCGATGAGGGCGCACACCTCGTCCTCACGCCCGAACTCAGCCTCATGGGCTACCTCCCGCGCGACCTCCTCATGAACCCGGGCTTCGTTCAAGCCAGCCAGGACAAGCTCTGCGCCCTCGCTCGCAACCTCGCCTCCTGCGTTCCTGTCCTCGTCGGCACCGCCACCGCCAACTCGGAACCCTCCGGCCGCCCTCTCCGCAACAGCGCCGTCCTCCTCCAATCCGGCCGCTTCTCCCAAACCTTCCACAAAACCCTCCTGCCCACTTACGACGTCTTTGACGAAGACCGGTACTTTGAACCCGCCCCAGGCCCCCACATCCTCTCCATCAACGGACAGAACATCGGTCTCAGCATCTGCGAAGATGTCTGGAACGACCGCGACTTCTGGCAGCGCCCCCGCTATCACACCGACCCTGTCGAACGCCTCACCCAAGCCGGCGCCGGCGTCATCC
Source organism: Acidimicrobiia bacterium (assembly GCA_016871315.1). Taxonomy (GTDB): domain Bacteria; phylum Acidobacteriota; class Terriglobia; order Bryobacterales; family Bryobacteraceae; genus VFZE01. The sequence continues at coordinate 35,933 of VFZE01000046.1, forward strand.
TCAACATGTCGGCCTCCCCCTTCGTTGCAGGCAAGCAGAAACTCCGCGAGGACATGCTCCGTCACATGGCCTCCAAGCACAACCGCCCTATCCTCTATTGCAACCTCGTTGGCGGCAATGACGATCTCATCTTCGACGGCCGCAGCCTCGCCATCAATCACGCCGGCAATTTGATCGCCCGCGCCAACGGCTTCCAGCCGGACCTCCTCCTTGTCGACCTCGACAAACCGGAAGGACGCATCGAACCCGAGCACTCCCCCGCCGAAGCCGAAATCTGGAACGCTCTTGTCCTCGGCGTGCGTGACTATGCACACAAAACCGGATTCCGCTCCGTCCTGCTCGGGCTTTCCGGCGGCATCGATTCCGCCCTCACCGCCGCCATCGCCGCCGATGCCATGGGCCCCGAAAATGTCCTCGGCGTTCTCATGCCCTCCCCATACTCCAGCCAGGGCAGCATCGACGACTCCCTCGCCCTCGCCGCCAATCTCGCCATCCGCACCGTCACTATCCCTATCCGGCCCATGATGGAATCCTTCAACACCGCTCTCCAGCCCGCCTTCCAGGGTACCGAACCCGGCGTTGCCGAAGAGAACATCCAGGCACGCATCCGCGGCAACCTCCTCATGGCCATGTCCAACAAGTTCGGCTCTCTTCTGCTCACCACCGGCAACAAGAGCGAACTTTCTGTCGGCTACTGCACCCTCTATGGCGACATGTCCGGCGGCCTCGCCGTCATCTCCGACCTTCCCAAGATGATGGTCTACTCCGTCTCCCGCTGGCGCAACCTCCGCAAGCCCGACATCCCCGAAGCCATCCTCACCAAGGCCCCATCCGCCGAATTAAAGCCCGATCAAACCGACCAGGATTCCCTGCCGCCCTATGATATCCTCGATAGGATTCTGGAGCTGCATATCGAAAAGAACCAGCCCGCGGAATCGATTGTGGCGGCGGGCTTTGACGAGGCCACTGTGCAAAAGGTCCTGCGCCTCGTGAAAATCGCCGAGTTCAAACGGAAGCAGGCCGCGCCCGGCCTGAAGGTCACCTCGCGCGCTTTCGGAACCGGCTGGCGTATGCCCATCGCCAGAAAAACATAGCAGGAATTTCGCATTATGAACATCTCCGTTATCGGACTTGGCAAACTCGGCGCCGTCATGGCCGCGCTCTTCGCTGACCGCGGCCACAACATTACCGGCGTCGACAAGAACAGAGCCTTCATCGACGCGGTGAACGAAGGACGAGCGCCCGTGCAGGAGCCGGGTCTGCCGGAATTAATTGGGAAGAACCGCGAACGCCTCCGCGCCACTCTGGACACCGAGGGCGCCGTTCTTGCCTCCGACGCGACCTTTATCATCGTTCCCACTCCGTCCGGCCCGGACGGCAAGTTCTCGCTCGATTACGTCCGCCCGGCGGTGGAATCGATCGGCAACGCGCTGAAACGGAAATCCGGCTACCATCTGGTCGTCCTCTCCAGCACCGTGATGCCCGGCGATACCGCCGGAGAAGTCCAGCCGCTGCTCGAAGCCACCTCCGGCAAGCGCTGCGGTGCTGACTTCGGCCTCTGCTACAACCCCGAATTCATCGCTCTCGGCTCCGTAATCCGCGACATGTCACGCCCCGACATGGTCCTCATCGGCGAATGTGACGAGCGCGCCGGAGCCATGCTCGCCGGCATCTATCAGCACGTCTGCGAGAGCGACTACAAGACCGCCCGGATGAACTTCGTCAACGCCGAGCTCACCAAGCTCTCCGTCAACACCTACGTCACCACCAAGATCAGCTACGCCAACATGCTCGCCGATCTCTGTGAGCGCCTCCCCGGAGCCGACGTCGATACCGTCACCCAGGCCCTCGGCCTCGACAAACGCATCGGACCCAAGTACCTCAAGGGAGCTCTCGGCTACGGCGGCCCGTGCTTCCCCCGCGACAACGTCGCCTTCTCCGCGCTGGCCCGCAGCCTCGGCATGGAGGCGATCCTCGCTGATGCCACGCAGCGCATCAACCATCTGCAAGTCCCGCGCCTCACCTCTCTGATCACCTCGCTACTTCCTGATGGCGGCGCCGTTGGGATTCTCGGCCTTGCCTACAAGCCCGCCACCAACGTCATCGAAGAGTCGCAAGGCATGCTGCTGGCGGAAAGCCTGCTTAAAGCCGGCGTCCCGCTTGTTGTTTATGACCCCCTCGCCATGGACAACGCCAAAGCGATACTCGGTGCCCGTATCCGCTATACATCGTCCGTGCAGGAATGCGCCGCCGCGGCGCACTTGATCGTCATCATGAACCCGGCTGAGGAGTTCCGCGCCTTGCGCCCCGAACATCTGAACGCTGAACGCGGCACGCCCGCCGTCGTCGACTGCTGGCGCATCCTCCCACGCCAGGAATTTGAATCCGCCGCCAACTACGTCACCCTCGGTCAAGCCTCGGCGCCCTCCGCGAGGAGCTTCCAGGCATGAGCAAAGCCAAGGTCCTGATCACCGGCGCCGGCGGCTTCATCGGCCACCATCTGGCTACATCCCTGAAGCAGCGCGGCTACTGGGTGCGCGGCGTCGACATCAAGCAACCCGAGTTCTGCCCCTCCTCCGCCGACGAATTCCTCCTGCTCGATCTCCGCGACTTCAATAACTGCCTCAAGGCCGCCGCCGGCGTCGATCATGTCTACGCTCTGGCTGCCGACATGGGTGGTATGGGCTTCATCGCCAACAACCACGCCCGCATCCTCTATAACAACTCCGCGATCAACCTCCACACCATCGAAGCGGCGCGGCAGTGCGGCGTGAAAAAGTACCTCTACACTTCCTCGGCCTGCGTCTACCCCGAGTTTCTGCAAACCGACGCCGACGTCAAGCCGCTCAAGGAAGAGGACGCCTACCCCGCGCAGCCGCAGGACGCCTACGGCTGGGAGAAGCTCATCAGCGAACGCCTTTGCACGCACTACCGCGAAGACTTCGGGATGCAGACTTACATTGTTCGCTTCCATAACATCTTCGGCCCCCAGGGAACCTGGGACGGCGGCCGCGAAAAAGCCCCCGCCGCGGTCTGCCGCAAAGTCGCCACCGCGAAGTTAACCTCGAACCCGACAGTGGAAATCTGGGGCGACGGCGAACAGACCCGCTCCTTCTGCTTCATCGACGATTGTGTGGAAGGCATCTACCGCCTGATGAACTCCGGTTACCACGAACCGCTCAATCTCGGCCAGGACCGTCTCATCTCGATCAATGACCTCGCCCGCCTAGTCGCCTCCATCGCGGGAATCGAAGTCGAACTCAAACACGTCCCGGGCCCGATGGGCGTCCGTGGCCGCAACTCTGACAACAACCGGTTGCGGCAGGTCTTGGGTTGGGAGCCCCAGATCACGCTGGAAGAAGGACTCCGGCGCACCTACGCCTGGATCGAGTCCCAAGTCCGCGCCACACTTTATGTCAGCCGCGCTGGTTGAACACCAACCTGCGTCAGAAAGTAATTCGACTCCGCTCAAGTTGACGCGCCCTTTGCCCGCGCCGCTTTCGCTTTCGCCACTAAACTGACCAACTTAGGTTCCGTAGCCTCCCCAAACCGGCTCACCACTTCGTCGAAGGCCACGATCGCCTCCTCATTCCGGTTCAGCGCGCCCAGCCTGAAGCCCTTGTTGACTAACGCCTCTGCCACCTGCTGGCGCCAAGGAAGCACACGCCTTGCCGGATCTCAACTACGGCGTCCTTGAGCTTGAGTCACCGCAGCCCAGGATCATCTTAGCGTGAATGAAAGGGGAGCCGACCATGAAGCAAGAGGCGGACAACCTGAGGAGGGGGTGCGGGTTCTGAGGCGAACTACCGTAGGGGTCTTAAGGTATTCCGCCGAGGTACATTTCATCAAGGAAATGTTGTAATCAGCCGATAGGAAGGTAGAGCTAGGCAAAGTTTCTGAAGCTGAGATTTCAGTTTGGAATGGCCGGTACCGAAATGAAACGAGCAATTAGGCATGGGCGTTTCAGATCGGGACGCTCCCGGTGAACCAGGGGTCAGATTTCGTGGAGGCAACATACAACATCAACCCCGGGAAACGACGGAGAAATAAAGAGATTGGGGCGTTCGGGAGAGCCAATTCCGACACAGCTCAGGCTGACGCCTTAGGCCAGTCCAGAGTGGCCTACGGCTTGCTTCCTTCCTCGCCATGCGGCTGCAAAGCCTGAATGGCAAATCAGGGAAACGGAACTCAGGTGCATCAACGATGTCTTCCGGAGCCCGGTTGGAAACTGTGAGGAATAATATGCAAGCTAACGCTGCAACCGTCGCCACTGCTCCAATGAATCGGCGCGACCGCGTGATTCTGGAACATCTCCCGCTGGTCAAGGCGATCGCTGTCCGGGTTCACGAAAACCTCCCCGTTCATGTGGATCTCGACGATCTGGTCCACGCCGGCATCCTTGGCCTCTTCGATGCCGTCAATAAGTACGACCCCGATAAGCAGGTCGCTTTCTCCAGCTACGCCAAGCACCGCATCAAGGGCGCCATGCTCGACAGCCTCCGCCAACTCGACTGGGCCTCCCGCGACCTCCGCCGCCGTCACAAACAAGTCGAAGCCGCCACGCGCGACCTCACCGCAACCTTGCAGCGCGCTCCCACCGATGCGGAAATCGCGGAAAAGCTCGGCGTCCAGCAGGAACGCTGGCGCCAGCTGATGGTCGATCTCCGCAACGTCGGCCTCGTCTCCGCTTCCACTCGCGGTGGCGATGGCGACGAATTGCCTGCTCCCGATTTTCCCGGCAGTCCCGATTCCCAGCCCGACGTCATGTGCGCACGCCAGCAGCTCCGCTCCGTGCTCTCTGACGCCATGAAGGCCCTCCCCGAGCGCTACCAGAAAGTCGTCCTGCTCTACTACACCAACGAAATGACGATGAAGGAAATCGGCGGCGTGCTCGGTATCAACGAAAGCCGCGTCTCCCAGATCCACAAATCAGCCCTCGAAAAGATGGCCGTCGTGCTCCAGTCGGCAGGCATCACTTCCACCGCCGCCTTCGCCGAATAATTATTCCACCCGCAGCGTGTAGGGCGCGATACGCAGCATCCCTTCAAGGGGAATCTGCGAAATCCCTGCTGTTGGAAGGTGCAGTTTCTCGGAAATCGCGCGCATCTTCCACCTTAGCCCGGCTTCCCGCAGCGACACCTCGGATTCGCTGAACAGCAGTTCCAAGAAGCTCCGCTTCCGAGGGTAGCGCACAATCCGCAGCTTTTCCTCGGAGCCGATCATCGCCTTCTTGCGCAGCGTTTCCAGCGCCTCATCCAGCCCACCGATCTCGTCCACCAGGCCATGCCGGTGCGCCTGCGCGCCCGTCCACAGCCTGCCCTGCGCCAGCGGCTCGATTTCGCTCGCCTTCTTGCGCCGCCCCTCGGCAACCCGATCGACAAATGACCGGTACACGAAATCCACACCCTCCCTGAGTTTCTTCCGCCCCGTGTCGCTCAGCGGCGCCGAGGCCGTATCAATATCGGCATTCTTGCCTCGCTTCAGTATCTCCGTGTTGAAACCCAGCTTTTCGTACAAATTGCTCAGGTTCAGCTTCCCGTACACCACCCCGATGGAACCGGTAAAGGTGTTGGCATGGGCCAGGATCGGGTCTCCGCTCACCGAAATAAAGTAACCGCCGGAAGCCGCAAGATCCGACATCGAGATCACCGTCGGCTTACGCTCGGACAATCGGCGCATCTCATGCAGGATTTCGTCCGAGGCGATCGCGTCGCCGCCCGGAGAGTTCACCCTGACAATCACGCCCTTGATTTCGGAATCCTCGCCGGCTTCCCGCAGCAGCCGCGAAAAGGCGGCCGAGCGGATCCCCTCGTCCCCACCCAGCGAGTCGCCGTCGCCTCGCGTAATGGGCCCCTCGCCGGTGACCAGCGCAATGCGCGTCCTTCCTTCCAGGCCCAAGCTGATCGCCGGGATCTTGGCGTAGTCGCGATGAGAGACCTTCTTTAGTTCCCCCTGCCCCAGCCTTTTCTTCATTTCATCGAGCACCTGGTTCTCAAACAGCAGCTCGTCGACCAGCCCCAGACGTTTTGCCTCGTGGGCCAGAAACGGGCCCTGGTCAAGAGCGGCGCGGACCTGCTCCGGAGTGCGCTTGCGGGAGGAGGCGATCACCTCCACCAGGTGCGTATACAGCTGGTCCAGCACCGCGTTGAGAACCTCGCGCGTTTCCGGCGTCATCGAGGTCCTGACGAAGGCATCGGAGGCGTCCTTGTACTTTCCTGCATACTCCACCTCCATCTGGACGCCGATCTTATCCAGGCCGCGCCGATAGTGGGTGACCTCGGCACGAAGCCCTTTGACGTCCATCAAATCCTCCCGCGTGAGGAAGATACGGTCGGCCGCAGTCGCCAGATAGTACTCCCGCATTCCCGGATTGCGCAGGAAAGCGTAAACAGGCTTGCCCGATTTCTTGAACGCGAGCAGGCTGCTTCGGATCTGATCCAGCTTCGCCCAGCCCGCCCCGACACCGCGCGGCTGAAAAACCAGCGCCTTGATACGGGAGTCCGCCGCCGCCTTCCGCAACAGGTCCCACGTCTCATAGACGGTGAGCGGGGTCCTGGACCGAAGAAAGGGGAAGGGCATTTCCACTGGAGCAATCTCCGGTACCTGCCCTTCCAGGCCCAGAATGAGCGTCGCCTGGCCGGGAATCGATGGCTGCCGCTCGCTGAACCGCAGCATCGCGAAAACAGTGATCAGGCAAGCCAGCCCCGCCAGCAGAAAGCCTGCAACCAAACCGATCAGAAACTTCTTCATCTGCTCTCCTAGGCGCCGGCCAGAATCAGATCCACGCGCCGGCTGACCTCGGCGAGATACTCCCGGCCGCCGCGGGCAAGCTCCACCGTCGCCGAGCCGTGGTAGCCGATGTCGTGCAGCGCGGCGTGCACGGCCTTCCAGTCGATCTCGCCTTCCCGCAGGTTCACGAACTCGGCCTCGCGTTTCCGCGTTTCACGGTTGGTCTGGAATTTGAAATCCTTCAAATGCAGCTTCACGATCCGCGCGCCGAGCGTCCGGATCCAATCCTGGGGGTAGCCCCACAGCACCACATTGCCCACGTCAAAGTAGGCTTTCACCCACGGACTCTTGAATTCATCGACATAACGGGCGAATTCCAGCGGACTCAGCAGGAACTTGTTCCAGACCTCCTCCACCGCGATCACCACTTTCAGTTTCTCCGCCAGCGGAATCAGTTCCCGGATCTGTTTCTGAGACCTTTTCCAGGCATCTTCATACCGGGTATTGGCATCGACCACGGCGGGCACCAGCAGCACGCAATCGGCCCCCCAAAGGTGAGCATTGGCCAGGCTGGTGCGCATCGCCTGCATGCTCTTCTCGACCACTTCCGGATCAGCCGAGGACAGCGGGTAGCGCCAGTGGTCGCCGTTCATTACCGAGTGGATGCGGAGCTTGGCCGCCCCGGCGGCCTTTTTCATCTCCTCGGCCACCTTCTGTTCATTAGTTTGCGGGCACTCCACTTCCTCAAAGCCGACATCACGCGCCAATTGGAAACGCTCGGCGATACTGAGCTCCGCCGGGAGCATTCCATAGAGAACCGCCTTCCGTATCGGCAGTTTCATTGCCGATTGCGATAGAGCACTGGATACAGCGGCAGCGGAGGCAAGCAGACTTCGGCGCGTCATTGTTCTTTCACCTTGCCAATTGTACCGCGTGAAACAATAAGGGCCGGTCGGCTGGTACGCCTTCCGGCCCAATGATCAACCCCGCTTGCGGCAGGGTGTGCCCATGGAAAATCGTCAACGCGGCCCGGTATTTCAGGCGAGGTTGGGAATCTTGATGATCTTCTTCTGAATCGCGTACTGCACAAGCTGCGCCTTGTTGTGGATGTCCAGCTTGCGCATCAGGTTGAACTTGTGAGCCTCCACGGTCTTTACGCTGAGATTCAGGTCGCAGGCAATCTCCTTCACCGAATTGCCTTCGGCAAGCATCTTCAGCACTTCCCGCTCGCGGCTGGTGAGCGTGGCAAACCGCGGCATGCGGTTGGCCGACTTGATGCGGCTGCGGAAATCGTCCACCAGCTGCGACAGCATGCGCGGGCTCAGGTAGCTTCCGCCGCGGTAGGCGTCGCGGATGGCGGCCACCAACTGAGGAGCAGGGCTATCCTTCAACACGTAGCCGCTGGCGCCCACCTCCATGCCCTCTACAAGGTAGTCCTCATCGTCGTACATGGTGAGGAAAAGAACCTTCGTTTCCGGCCGGTTCTTCTTGATCTGCCGTGTCGCTTCAAAGCTGCTCAATCCGGGCATGCCGATATCCATCAGCACGACGTCGGGTCTTGTTTCGTTGGCCTTCTCCACGGCGTCGCCGCCGTTGGAAGATTCCCCAACCACTTCCATATCCGCCTCTGCGGAGATCAGGGTGCGGATGCCCTGACGAAACAGGGTGTGGTCGTCCGCCAAAAAGATTCGAATCTTTGCCATACTTGCCTTCCTAATTCGTCGCTAATTCTCGTTCCCTCTGACAGGATCTCCTTCTTGACGCCCGCTATCGGGACCGCCGTCCCGTTGCGGCCTTTGCCGTTCTTGCGGCTCCTCCGGCCACCGTCTTCCGGGCTGAGCGGAGCTCCATCGGCCGCACATAATGATGAGGAACCGGCAACTCCACGCAGATCCGCGTGCCGCCCTTAGAGCCAAAAATGGCGCCTGGCGGCTTGCTCATGTCCCCCATTGCATCCAACTCGCTCTCTCTCGCCTTCTTAGCCCGAATCTCCTTAACCAAGCCTTCGCCGACAACTGCCTCCGCCACCCGGCTCTGGATGTAGCATTGCCCTCCCAGCAGCGTGACACGCTCCCGGATCCCGGCCAGCCCGAACGAGTCAGGCTTGCTCAATGCCTCCTCCACATCGAATCCAACGCCGTCGTCTTCCACATATAGGCGCAGTAATCCATCGGCAGCAGCAATGGAAATGTTTACGTTAGAGCTGAAGGAATGTTTGGCCACATTGTTCAAGCACTCCTGAACTAGCCTGTATACAATCACTTCCAGGTTCTTAGGGATTGTTCCCAACCGCCCTATATGTAGCTTGATTTTCCCTGTATGGCGCTGCCGGAACCGGTTCACTTGCTGGCGCAGCGCCGCCGCTAAGCCCAGTTGTTCCAACACGGCCGGGCTTAAAGCAGCAATCAGGCGCCGGATCTCCAGGATCGTACGCTCCGTCAGATCCCTTACCTCCGACAGCCTATGCTTCCACTGCGACTGCTCCACCGGAAGGTCCTGCTCAATCATTTCCATCTGAAGCCGGATGCACAAAAGGTCCTGCCCCGCCTGGTCATGCAGTTCACGGCTGATGCGCCGCCGCTCGGCCTCCTCCACTTCCATCATCCGCTCGGCGAGGTGGCGGATCTGCGACTGCTGGTGGGCGAGGTCCTCCACCATGCGCGCCTTTTCCGCCGCCTTCATGCAACGTTCCGCCGCCGCCGTAAGCAGCTCCTGCTCCCGGGGCAGCCAGTCGTACGGCCTCAGGAAGCCGAATTGCAGCGCCCCAGCTACTTGATCGTAGGACATCAAAGGCACGGACCAACAAGTGGCATATTGGCTGGCCCAACTCCGGTCCAGCGCGATTCCAGGACCCTGGCCCGGGGCAAACGAACATGCCTTGGCTAGCTGTTTCCGCAGCTTGCCGGATTGCTGCGGCTTTAAGCCGGGAGAGGATGGACCCGCCGCGCCGAAACTGGCCCGCCGCAGGAATCCCGTCTCCGAACTCTCGATCAGAAACAACTGCGCCTCATCGGCGCGGCAGAACCGGGCCAGAATCGCCAGAAACCGCTCCAGAAGCTCGTCCAGGCTCTTTGATTCCAGCTCCGCCCAGAACATTTCATAAAAGGCCTGCGTTTCCCCCTCGCGCACCTGATAGTAGGCGTTGTTCAGGGTCAGCATCACGCAGAACTGCAGCTGCTCGCGAACCCACTGGAAATTGCCGGCCTCCGACGGCACCATTTTCCGCAGAAGCGGGGTCAACAGTTTGTCGTATTCCGACAAGGCAACCACGATAGCGCTCGGCGACAGGTTGAGCTTGGCCAGCCGACGGCCGTTATACTCCACCTCTTCCAGAAAGTCCGCCGTTGGGCATCCCCGCGCGATGAACCGCGCCGCCGCGCCCAGCGTCAGCGAGGCCAGCGCGCGCCGCTGGCGCACGTCGAAGTTGAGCTTTTCCAGCCGGGCCAGAAACCGAGCCTCCAGCCTGTCCGCCTCCGGCCGCAGCGAAACGGCCAATCGTTTCAGCAGGACACGCAACTGATCGCTTAATACATCGGCGGCTTCGGCCAGGACTGGCAGCTGTTCTACGGTCGACACCTTACCCAACTATCGACCCCTAAGGCGGATTCTTTAGGCCACTGCCGCCAAGGCAGGTTGACTCCGGTCTCAAGTGACCGGCGCCGTCTCGCCCCAACCGCATTCCAGCTTCGAACACTCCGCGCACCGCGGATTCCTCAGGTAGCAGGTGACCAGACCGCACTTCACCGTCCTGCCTTCCAACGCAAGGGCAATGCGGTCAAGTTTCTGAGTCCCGCGTCCTTTGATCAGGACCACGTCCCCCGGCCCGAGTTCCGCCGCCAGCAACTCCGCAGCCGCTTGAACCGAATATCCCGCGTGAAACAGAGCTTCCTTCCTCATACCCGCCCGCACCGCTCCCGCACGGTAGCGCCGGAACCCCTCCCCCACAAAGACCGCCCAGTCGGCGATTTTCGCGATCCGTTCCCCCAACCCCCCGTAGACGGTGGCCGGAGAGCCGGGCGGCTCGGTGACATCTCCAAAGACAACGACGTGCCGCCGCGCGGGAACCTCGGCCAGAGTGTCCAGCGCCGTGTGCATCGTTTCGTAGTTCGACTTGTAGTAGTCGCACAGCAGGACCGCGCCGTTGCCAAGCTGTTTAATCTGCATGCGTCCATGGACGGGCTTCACGGGTTCCACGCGCCGGGCGAACTCCAACAGCGCGACGCCTTCGCTGGTAGCCGCCGCCGCTGCCGACAGGAACTGCGGCACGAAGTGCCGGCTCAGGAATTTCGTCCGCACCCGGCAAGACTCCCCGCCTGCATGCACCAGGAAGCTCAAACCGACCGGCCATTCCAGCCGGACATCGGTGGCGCGAACGTCGCAATGCTCACCCAGTCCGAAGGTGACCACCTTCGCCCGCGTCTCCCCCGCCATCCACATCACGTTCGGATCGTCGCCATTCAGAATCGCCAGGCCATCCCGACTCAAGCTGCGCACCATGTGGGCCTTTTCGTGCCGTATGTTTTCCAGCGTGCCCAGCGAGGTGATGTGTTCCGTGCCGATGCTGGTGACGATGGCGGTGTCGGCGCGCAGAATGGAGGCGATCGGAGCCATCTGCCCAGGACGGTCGATGCCCACCTCCAGCACGGCGCAGGGGTGGCTTGGCGGGATCCCGAAAAGAGACCGCTGCACAGGTCCGCGAGGAGAGGCGCCGTCACCCACCGCGGCTGCGGCGATCGCTCTGGTTGTGGTCTTGCCATAGGATCCGACCACGGCGATAATGCGCGTGTGTTTTAGCACGACATGCCGGTAAAGGCCGGCCGCTGGTCTTGTAAGGGGACCCGAAAAATGCCACAGGCCTGCCCGCAGCTTAAGCCTGCCCTCCTTCGTCCGCAGCAGTCCT
>VFZE01000047.1 GCA_016871315.1 Acidimicrobiia bacterium
ACCGCTGAAGGATACCCAGCAGCTTACCGACCTGGTCAGTTTCGCCAGAAGGCTGAAGCTTTCCCCGGATGACAAGCAGGAGGCGTTGCTCCCGAGCACCGCCAAGCGTGTGCTGCTGAATTGCGCGCGCCAGTGGGGCAATTCCACCGTCACCGCGGCCAAGGTCCTCCACGAGGCCCTCCGCGTCCCCGGCAGCCTCATTGTCGTCGTCAGCCCCAGCGCCCGCCAAAGCGCCGACTTCCCACTCATCCATTTGACACCCGCCACTCCTTCGGCTACCCTAAAATATTGTAAGTATTGCAGGGAGATCGTCTGTCTATGAGTACCCATTTCCCGTCCGGCACTCAGATTGTGCGCACTTGGCACGTCATTGATGCCGACGGCCTCGTTCTCGGCCGCATCGCCTCCAAGGCGGCCATGCTCTTGATGGGCAAGCACAAGCCCACCTATACGCCCTTCCTCGACACCGGCGATCATGTCGTCATCATCAATGCCGACAAGGTCCGCCTCACCGGGCAGAAGGAGCGCGACAAAGTCTACCGCCACCATTCCGGCTATCCTGGCGGCCTCAAGGAAATCGGCGCCGCGAAAATGCGCGCCACCCGTCCCGTCAAAATGGTCGAGCTCGCCATCGCCGGCATGCTCCCCAAGACCAAGCTCGGCAAGCAGATGTACCGCAAGCTCAACGTCTACGCCGGGCCCAAGCATCCTCACCAGGCCCAGAAGCCGCAGCCCATCAGCTAATTGAAGGAATTGAAGGAAAGGATTTCTACCGAGTGCCAGCGTTAATTCAGCATCTGGGAACGGGGCGCCGCAAAACTTCCGTCGCCCGTGTCATTCTCCGGCCCGGCAGCGGCGAGTTCAAAATCAACGGCCGCTCCATCGATACCTATTTCACCGCCGAAGCCTCTCGCGCTCTCGTGCGCCAGCCCTTGCTGGCCACCGAAACGGCGGACAAGTTTGATGTCTTGGTGAACACCACCGGCGGCGGCTATACCGGCCAGGCCGGTGCCATCCGTCTCGGGATCGCACGCGCTCTCTGCAACTTCAACGTCGAGCTCCGCGGCAAGCTCAAGCAGCTCGGCATGCTCACCCGCGATCCGCGCGCCCATGAAAGAAAGAAGTATGGGCAGAAGGGCGCCCGCAAGAGGTTCCAGTTCTCCAAGCGCTAATCCGTTTTCCCGGCCCGCCGCCTTGTGCGGCCGGCCTTCTGCGCCGCCGGCAAATCTCGCTTTGGACCGCCGGTTCTTGAGGCGCGCAACCGTCGTCAACTTCCGAACACTAAACAGGAGGCAATTTGCCGTCGATTTCCATGAAGGAATTGCTCGAAGCCGGCGTTCACTTCGGGCACCAGACCAAGCGCTGGAATCCAAAGATGAAGGAATACATCTTTGGCGAACGTAACGGGATCTACATCGTCGATCTCCAGAAAACTCTCAAGCTCTTCAAGGACGCCATGCGCTTCGTTGCCGAACAGGCCTCCCAAGGCAAGACCGTCCTGTTTGTCGGCACTAAGCGCCAGGCCCAGGAAGCCGTTGCCGAAGAGGCTACCCGCTGCGCCATGTTCTATGTCAATCAGCGCTGGCTCGGCGGCCTGCTCACCAATTTCTCCACCGTGCAGCGCTCCATCCGCCGCCTCAAGGATCTCGAGGCCATGGTCGCCGAAGGCCACGAAGGCCGCGCCAAGAAAGAAATCGGCCGCCTCGAGCGCGAGCGCAAACACCTCACCCAGAATCTCGCCGGCATCAAGGAAATGGGCAACCTTCCCGACGTCGTCTTCGTCATCGACTCCAATAAGGAAGCCATCGCCGTCAAGGAAGCGCGCAAGCTCGGCATCCCCGTCGTCGCCGTCGTCGACACCAACTGCGACCCCGACATGGTCGACTGGGTCATCCCTGGCAACGACGACGCCCTCCGCGCCATCCGCCTCTTCACCAACAAAGTCTCTGAGGCCGTCATCGAAGGCCGCGCCCTTGCTTCCGAGCACGACTTTGCCGCCGCCTCCGTCGTCACCGAGGAAACTCCGGTCGAGGAATCCACCGAGTACAGCCAGTACTTCGAACCCCAGTACGCCGAAAAGCTCATGTCGGAATCCCTCTCCGAGGATGACCTCGCCGCCATGGTCCCCAAGCGCACGCTGCTCGAAGCCGAGGCCGATTAAGCCCCGCCTCATCACCGGAAGAAGATTCACATGCCCGAAATTACTGCCGCTCTCGTTAAGCAGCTCCGCGACAAAACCGGAGCCGGAATGATGGACTGCAAAAAGGCCCTCGAAGAGGCCCAAGGCGACGTCGCCGAAGCCGAAGTTGTCCTTCGCAAGAAGGGAATGTCCTCCGCCGCCAAGCGCACCACCCGCGCCGCCCATCAAGGCCAAATCGGAGCCTACATCCATCCTGGCTCTCAGCTCGGCGTCCTCGTCGAGATCAACTGCGAAACCGACTTCGTCGCCCGTACGCCCGATTTCACCGAGCTCGTCAAGGACATCGCCATGCACGTCGCCGCGGCCGACCCGCGCTACCTCCGCCGCGAAAATGTTCCCAACGACGTCCTCGAAAAGGAAAAGGAAATCGCCCGCGACCGCGCCAAGGCCGAAGGCAAACCCGAAAAGGTCCTCGACAAGATCGTCGAAGGCCGCCTCGCCAAGTTCTACGAAGAGGTCTGCCTGATGGAGCAGCCCTTCATCAAGGACAACACTGTCACCATCGAGCAGCTCCTCAAGGCTCTCAACGCCAAGATGCAGGAGAACATCATCATCTCGCGCTTCTCCCGCTTCAAGGTCGGCGACGCCGCTCCTTCCTCTTAAAGGACGACCAACCGCCGATGCCCAAATACGAGCGCATCCTTCTCAAGTTGAGCGGCGAGGTGCTGGCGGGCTCGGCCGGTTTTGGCATCGACGGCTCCCGCATTCACTCGCTCGCCGCCGAAGTCGCCGAGGTCGCCCGCGCCGGCCCCCAGATCGGCTTGGTCGTCGGTGGCGGCAACATCTTCCGCGGCGTCTCTTCCGCCGCCCGCGACATGGATCGCGTCGCCGCCGATCACATGGGCATGCTCGCCACCGTGATCAACGCCATCGCGCTGCAGGACGCTCTCGAACAGCAGGGCGCTCCCACGCGCGTCATGACCGCCATCCAGATGCACCAGGTGGCCGAACCCTATATCCGCCGCCGCGCGCTGCGCCACCTCGACAAAGGCCGCATCGTCATCTTCGCCGCCGGCACATCCAACCCCTATTTCTCGACCGACACCGCTGCCACCCTCCGCGCTCTCGAGATCAAGGCGCAGGTCGTCGCCAAGGCCACCCGCGTCGACGGTGTCTACGACAAGGATCCGCTCAAGCACCCGGATGCTGTCCGCTACGACGAGGTCTCTTATCTGGAAGTGCTCTCCAAGAACCTCGCCGTCATGGACGCTTCCGCCGTCGCCATGTGCCGCGACAATCGCATGCCGATCCAGGTTTTCCATCTCAACACGCATGGCAATATAATGCGTATGGCGATGGGCGAACCCATCGGCACCATCATTCGCTAGGGACACCAATTCATGAGCACTGTCAAAGAAATCGAAGCCAACGCAAGAACTCGAATGGGCAAGGTTCTCGCCGACCTGCAACACGCCATGGCCGCCATCCGCACCGGCCGCGCCTCAATTTCCATCCTCGATAACATTCGCGTCGATTACTACGGCACGCCCACGCCGCTCAACCAGCTCGCCACGCTGCACGTTCCCGAGCCTTCGATGATCACCGCCCAGCCCTGGGACGTCTCCCAAATCGGAGCCATCGAGAAGTCCATCCGCGCCTCCGAGCTCGGCCTCAACCCGATGAATGACGGCAAGCTCATCCGCATCCCCATTCCGCCGCTTACCGAAGAGCGCCGCAAAGAGCTCGTCAAGCATCTTCACCACATCACCGAAGAGCACCGCGTCGCTGTCCGCAACATCCGCCGCGACGCCAACGACGCCGTCAAGAAGCTGCTCAAGAACAAAGAGATCAGCGAGGACGAAGACCGCCGCGCCCACGACGAGATCCAGAAAATCACCGGCTCGGAAATGCAAAAGCTCGAGCAGGCCGCCAAGACCAAGGAGAAAGAGATCCTCGAAATCTGATCCGTTCCTTGGCTGGAACTTTTCCGCCCCTCCCGGTGTGACGCCGCGCCCCTTCGTCGCCCCCACGCCAATCCCGGACCGCATTATGCAGTGGATCGAGGATGCGCCGCTGCCGGCCGGGACCTCGGTGATCGGCGACACGCGTGCCACCAGCGTGGGCAGGCGGCCATCCGCTGCTGTCGCCGGCGGCGCTTGATGCCGTCCGGCAGTGGCGCTACCGCCCGGCGACGCGGAACGGCGATCCGGTGGATGTCGCGCTCTCCATCGAGATTCACTTCACGCTGAGTCAGTGAAAACGTAGTACCATGGCCTGCTAGGAGGCCATCGATGCTTACTCGCCGTCAACTCGCCGCTCTGGGCGCGACCGTTTTGACCGAAGCCGCCCTCGCGCAGCGCGCCGCCGTGACCGGACCGATTCCGCCGGGCACCATCTGGCTCAACGCCAATGAGAATCCCGACGGGCCGCCCAAGGCGTCGCTCGAGGCGATGATGAAGGTGCTTCCGATGGCCGGCCGCTATCACTATCAGCAGTTCCGGCCCTTCTACTCGACGCTCGCCGCCAGCGAGGGATTGGATGCCTCGCAGATTCTGGTCGGCGCCGGCTCGAGCGAGGTGCTGCAATGCGCGATTCACGCCTTTACCGGACCGGGCCGGCCGCTGATCGCCGCCAACCCGACCTATGAGTCGCCGATGGCGGTGGCTGAAGCCGCCAACCGGCAAGTGATCCGTGTCGGGCTGACCTCGGCCTATGCCGCCGATGTCAAGAAGATGGTGGCCGAAGCCGACAAGGCCGGCGGCGGGCTCATCTATTTCTGCAATCCGAACAATCCGACATCGACGGTGACGTCGAAGCCCGACGTCAACTGGCTGATCGATAACCTGCCGCGCAACACCGTGGCCTTGATCGATGAAGCCTATTACCATTTCTCCGAATCGCCGAATCTGGAAAGCGCCGTCCGGCGGGTGAAGGAAGGCCGCGGCGTGGTTGTCTCGCGCACATTCTCGAAGATCTACGGCATGGCCGGCCTGCGCGCCGGCTACGTCTGCGCGCGGCCGGACCTGATCGAAAAGATGACGCCGTTCCGCAACAACGTGATCTCGATCGTCACTGTGCACGCGGTGCTGGCGGCACTGGAAAACGCACCGGCGCTGCTGGCCGAGCGCAAGGCGAAGTACAACCGCATCCGCGCCGGGGTCTGCGATTTTCTGAAGTCGAAAAACGTGCCGTATATCGATCCTCACGCCAACTTCATGATGATCGACATCAAGCGCGACGTACGCACCTTCGCCGGCGGGCTGCTTGCCAAGGGCGTCGCTGTCGGCCGGCCATTCCCGCCCATGGACGGTTTCCTGCGCGTCTCCATCGGCTCGGCCGAGGACATGGAGAAATTCAAGCGCGTCTTCTGGGAAGTTTATTCAGCCTGATGATAGCTTCAGGCTGCCGCGCGGCTTCGCCTGCTCCTGCTCCACTCATGTGTGGGGGCAGCACGGTGGCGACGTCTAGTAGGTCGCCTTCGCGGAACCAGACACCGTCTGTGATCTTGCGGACGGAGTTGGGCTGGCCGTTTAAGTAGAGAGCGCTCCCGGCCAGAGAAACGAACAGCATGACGAAAAGAAGGCGCCGCATAAGCAGACAGATTATCACGGTTTGGCCGCAAACCAAGTTGTGATAATATGTCAGCCGGGTTCGCTGAATGGTATTGCCAACGACGGGCCGAAACAGGGGTTTGAGTTCAGAGATCAACGGGAGGTTAGGAAATGCACAGCTTGAGAAGCGGAATGCTAATCGCTTTGGCGACGGCTTGCTTGATGGCGCAGACCGATCGCGGTGTGATCACCGGTACTGTAACGGATTCCTCGGGCGCCGCGGTCCCGGCCGCCAAGGTCGTGGCCACACACAGCGCCACCAACGTCGCCTTCACTACCCAAACAACGAGCACAGGCGACTATACCGTGCCGTCGCTGCAAGTGGGCACGTATTCGATTCGCGTGGAGAAGGAAGGCTTCAAGGCTGCCGTGCGTTCCGGCATTATCGTGAACGCGGGCGCAACCGTATCGATTAACGCGCAGCTGGAGCTAGGCGCGGTTTCCGAATCGGTGCAGGTGGCGGCGACACTGGAACTGCTGCAAACCTCCACCGCGAAGGTCACCACCGCCGTCTCGAACAAGATGGTGGACGAGTTGCCGCTGGTGGTTGGCGGCGCCATGCGCGGGGCTTTTGATCTGGCTCTGATCACTCCGGAAGCCAACCAGCCGGGCGATGACAGCTTCAACGTAGGCGGCGGGCAGGGCGGGGCGTTTGGCGCGACGCTGGACGGTGTCTCGATTCTGACCGGGCGGTTCAATTCGGTGCAGTGGACGAACGTGAACACCCCGTCCGTGGATGCGCTCACCGAGTTTTCGGTGGAGACGAACGGATTCAAGGCGGAGTTCGGGCGCGGGCAGGGCGGCATGATCACGTTCTCTTCGAAGTCCGGCAGCAACGAGTTTCACGGCACGCTGTACGAGTTCCTGCGCAATGACGCGCTGGATTCCCGGCGGTTCTTTGAAGATGCGAAGGCCAAGTACAAGCAGCACGACTTCGGCGGCAGCGTAGGCGGACCACTGGTGATCCCGAAGCTCTATGACGGACGCAACCGAACCTTCTTCTTCTTGAGCGGCGAGTGGTTCCGCAACCGGGTGGGGGCGGGCAGCGGGCGATTCTCGATTCCGACGCCGGAGATGTTCAACGGCGACTTCCGCAACTGGGTGGATGGCAGCGGCCGGGCGCTGACCATTTACGATCCTTCGACGACGCGTCCGAATCCTTCCGGGGCGGGCTTCATCAGAACCCCGTTCGCGAACAACCAAATCCCCACGAGCCGTTTCTCGGCGATCTCGCGCAACTACGTGCAGCTGGTGCGTGACCTGCTGCGCCCCAACAACGGCGCGGCGCCGGGATCGAGCGACTATGTGCGGAATAACTACATCAACAACGTTGGTACGGCGCTGGATCCCTGGACCAAGTACAGCGTGAAGGTGGATCACAATGTCACCACGAACGACCGTATCAACTTCCTCTACAACTACGGGTTGCATGAGACACTGCCCGGCGCCGATGGTTTTCCCGGCCTGCCGGCTCCGCTGGTGGACCGGCGGATCGACAATCAGAACTCGAACGTGATCCGGGCGACCTATGACAAGGTAATCACGCCGACCATCGTGAACCACATGTTCGGCGGCTTCAATATGATGCTCGACAGCCATTTTGCGCTAACGCTGGATGGCGGCTGGGAAGCCAAAGGAATCTGTTTGAAGGGAGCATGGGACTGCAATCGTAATCTGCTGCGCACAGAGTTCTCCGACTACAACACCTGGGTGGCAAACGCCTACGACGGTTCGGAGAACTTCGCTTTCAGTTTCGGCGATGACGTCACCATCACCAAAGGGAAGCACACGTTCAAGATGGGCTATTTGTGGGAACGGATCCACTACAACGGCTTCGGCCAGCAGACCATCGGCGGACTGTTCCGTGGCGACCGGCGGCTAACCAGCGTGCCGAACGACAACAATCTCTCTACCGGCGGCGGCAATGGCTTCGCGTCGTTCCTGCTGGGCCAGGCCTTCTCCGGCGGAACGGAAAACGACCGTTTCGTAGGGCAGCAGTGGCGGAGTCACTCATGGTATTTCCAGGATGACTACAAGCTGTCGCAGAAGCTGACGCTCAACTACGGAGTGCGCTACGAGTTTACGCTTCCGCCGATTGAGCAGACGGATAAGTGGAGCGATTTCGATCCGACGCTGCCCAACGCACGAGCCGACGGGCTTCCAGGCGCTTTGCGTTTCGCCGGCTTCGGCCAAGGACGAGAGAACAAGCGCGCCATTGCCGAAGGCTGGTACGGCGGCATCAGCCCGCGTCTCGGGCTCGCTTACGCAATGGACTCGAAGACCGTACTCCGATTGAGCGGCGGGCGTAGCTTCGGCGTTGCCAAGACCATTACCGGCAGCACCCACTTTGAAGGCGCGGTTTTGATTTTCCGGCCACAGAGTCTGAACAACGGCGTGACCGAGGCTTTCACCATGGACGGAGGTTTGCCGCCCTACACGAGACCGCCCGTAATCGACTCGACCTTCTCCAACGGCAACAACACAGCCTACTGGGATGGGGAAGCAGTGCGGCTGCCGGAGAACTATCAATACTCGTTCTCGATCCAGCGCCAGGTGACGGGCACAACAGTCTTCGAGGCGAACTATCACGCCACGATCGGCGCCCATCTGGTGGCGGGCTTGAAGCGCTACAACCAGCTTCCGTTCAGCCTGCTGGAGCGCTACGGCCGCAACGTTTTGGCAAGCTCGGTGACTTCGGCGGCGGCGGTGAACGCGGGGATCCGGCGCCCGTATAGGGACATTGATTGCCAGTTTTCGCTGGTGTGCAATCCGGTGAGCGTGGCGCAGGCGCTGCGGCCGTTCCCGCAGTTCCTCAACATCGATACATCCTCTGGCACCGGGGATAAGAGCGGGCATGCCAGCTACCACGCGCTGCTGCTCAAGGTCGACAAGCGCTATGCCGAAGGGGTGACGCTGCAAGGTTCCTACGTGTTATCGAAGTTGCTCACCGACGCAGACGGATATCAACCTGACAACGCGACGCTGGACCATTACAACCGCCGTTTGGAGAAATCGATCGGGGAGTTCGACCTCACGCACAACTTCAAGATGACCTACATCTACGAGCTGCCGTTCGGAAAAGGGAAGCGGTGGCTGTCGTCGGGGGCGGGCGCGTGGGTGCTGGGCGGATGGCGAATCGCGGGCAGCCAGTTTTATTCGAGCGGGTATCCGCTGCCGTTGGGCAACAGCGCGGCCCTGGGCGGCGTGCTGTTCAATGGGCGCAGCGCGGCGACGATCAGCACCTACGACGGCTGGCTGTCGACGACAAGCAATCCGGACTGGAAAGGGAGCGACCGGTTCTTCGTTCCGGAGGCGGCATTCGGACCGCAACCGAATGACCGGGCCGGCAATGCGACCCGTCACAATCCGAAGGCGCGGCAGCGGGGCAACTTCAATGAGAACTTCTCGCTGGCAAAGTCGTTTCAGATTTCCGAAGCGGTGCGTTTCGATTTCCGCTGGGAGATGTTCAACGCGTTTAACCGGTTCCGGCCGGCCACGGGCAGCACGAATGTGCAAGACCCGAACTTTGGGCGGGTACAGGGACAGTTGAACGAGCCGCGGCGAATGCAGCTAGGGGCCAAGCTGTATTTCTAAGTAGGCGGTCAGCGTAGTAAGTAAGGGGAGGCCAGTTGGCCTCCCCTTGACGCATTTGGGCGTTCATCGTGACGGCATTTTCGCCGATAAGGGGTAGCGATGATCTCCCTTAAAAAGCACATCGAATCCAGCCAAGGTGAGGTATTGAGGGCCGCCCTGGACTCCTACCGCAGATCGCTGGCGGCGATGGCCAATTCCACCGCCGAGGCCTGTCCCCATCTGGGCAAGCCGTTGAAGCAGATTCTGAATTCGGTGAGCCAGGGGTTGACGGAGGAGGCGGCACCGGCGGCGCTGGAGCGGGCCGGGGCGGCGGTGGAGGCGCGGCTGGGCTCTTGGGGGCGCGAGACGGCGGAGTACTTGGCGCACAAGGCGCAGGAGGTGAAGGAGATCATACTGATCCTGGTGCATACGGCGGATGAATTGGGCAAGCGCGATCAGCGCTACTCAAGCCAGTTGGAGGATTTCACCGCGCGGCTGGAAACCGTTGCCGGACTGGACGACCTCACACTGATGCGTCAGTCGCTCGTGCGCAGCGCCACCGAACTTCGCTCCTGCGTCTTGAACATGACCAGGGATGGAGGAAGCGCGGTCGCCCAGTTGCGCGCCGAGCTGACCGAATATCAGACGAAGCTGGAGGAGACCGAACGGCTGGCGTTGGTCGACCCGCTGACGCAGCTGGACAGCCGCGTGCAACTGGAGCGGCATCTGCAAGGCCGCGCCGCTACAGGGAAAGGCTTCTGCGTGATGGTGATCGACCTGAACGGCTTCAAGCCGATTAACGACACGCACGGCCATCTGGCAGGCGATGAGCTGCTGAAGCTGTTCGCCATCGAGCTCAAGAACCAGTTCCGGCCCGGGGATGTAGTCGGGCGCTGGGGCGGCGATGAGTTTCTGGCGATCGCCGAATGCACGCTGGCGGATGCTCATACCCGCACGGCTTCCATCAAGAAGTGGGCCTGCGGGGAATACACGATCAAGCCGAAGGGCAAGCCGGTAAAGGTGGAGATCGGCGCGGCGATCGGGGTGACCCACTGTAAGCCGCCGGAATCTCCGGACGCCGTGGTGCAGCGCGCGGATGCGGCGATGTATAAGGACAAGGCCGCCAGCCGCTAGGCGAGCGGTAGAAACCTATCGATTGAATAATCGTGCTACGATATAGCTATCGATATGAGCAGCGTAAAGGTATCGCCGAAGTTCCAAGTGGTGATCCCCAAAGAGGTTCGCGATACTCTTCACATTAAACCTGGCCAGAGGCTTCAGATTCTCTCCGATGAGGGCAGTATCCGCCTCGTGCCTGTGCCAAGCGTCGAACAGCTGCGCGGGCTGGCCAAAGGCGGTCCGGCGTTGGAGAGAGACTCTGACCGGGATCTATGAACTTGGTCGACTCCTCTGCCTGGATGGAATTCCTGACCGGGGCGCCGAATGCGTCCCGTTACGAAACGCCGATCAAAAAGACAACCCAGCTGGTTGTGCCCACGATTGTGCTGATGGAAGTGTGGCGATACATGACCCGCTGGCATGGGCGCCAGAAAGCAGACCTTGCTGCGGCCTACATGATGGAAGGGCTCGTGATTCCGCTGGATGAAACTTTGGCCTTGAGCGCGGCCCAGATGGGACTGGATCATAAACTGCCACTGGCCGACAGCGTAGTTTTGGCGACAGCCCGCACGTGCGAGGCTGTGCTGTGGACACAGGATTCGCACTTTTCCGGTATCGCGGGCGTGAAGTACTTCGCGAAAAGCTAGGCGAACAAGCCCAGCGCGGGCTCGGCTTCGACGAGTTTGCGAGGCTGCTTCAGATCGTTCAGCACTTCCAGGGCGGGGTCGATGCCTAGTGAGTAGTAGATCGTTGCCACGAGTTCGGCCGGATGCAGAGCCTTCTCAGTGGGCGCTGAAGCCGTGGCATCGGAAGCGCCATACTGAACGCCGCGCTTCATGCCGCCGCCGGCAACCACGGCGGTGTAGCAGTAGGGCCAGTGGTCGCGTCCGTCGGGCGAGTTCACGTTGCCGGAGGTGGAGACGCCGAGTTTCGGGCTGCGGCCGAACTCGCCGGTGACCACAACGAGGGTCTCCTTCAGCAAACCGCGGGTGTCCATGTCTTCGAGAAGCGCCGACAGCGCGCGGTCGAGCTTGGGGCAGTGAAGATTCTTGAGCGGGCCGAAATTGGCGGCGTGCGTGTCCCAGGCGTCGGTTTCCGGATTTCCGTTGGCGACGGAGGGCCAGTTCACCTGCACAAAGCGCGTGCCGGCTTCAATCAGACGGCGTGCCATGAGGCAGCTTTGCCCGAAGGTGTGGCGGCCGTAGCGTTCGCGCATATTGCCGGGCTCCTTAGCCAGATCGAAAGCATCGCGCGCCTTGCCGGAGAGGACAAGATCGTAAGCCTTCTCGTAATATTCGTTCAACGCGTAGCTTGAGACGGCCTTCTCCAGATCCTTCATCGAGCCGTTAATGCCCTTGAGCAACTCAAAGCGGTCCTTTAAGCGGTCTTGGGAAACTTCGGTGCGCATGGACAGATCGTCGAGCTTCACCTCTTTGTTCGGATCCTGATAGAGCCGGTAGGGATCGTGCGCCTTGCCGAGAAAGCCGGCGGCGCCGCCCTTGCCGATGACTTGGGATTCCTGAAGCGGGCGCGGCATTTCGACGAACGGGAACATCGGCCCCGAAGGCGGCAGCATCTGGCCGATGTGGCAGCCCATGTGGGGAAAGTCGCGGGGAGAAGGCGGCTCGAGTTGCCCGGAAGGAGAAACCTTATCGGGCGCCCAGCCGGTCATCATCTGGTACATGGCGGCGGTGTGATTGAACAAACCGACGGGCGTGTAGCTCATCGAGCGGATGAGGGTGACCTTGTCCATCACCTTGGCGAGCATCGGCATGGTTTCACTCACCTGGATGCCGTCTACCTTGGTGGGGATCGCGCTGAACTCACCGCGGATGTTGGCGGGCGCGTCCGGTTTGGGGTCCCAGATGTCGAGATGCGAAGGGCCGCCTTGCAGGAAGATCATGATCACCTGCTTGGCGCGTGGCGTGATCTTGGTCTGACTGGTGGAGGAGGCCTGGAGCCGAAGAAATTCGGGCAAGCTGAGCCCGAGCAGGCTCAATCCGCCGGCGCGCAGCAGTTCGCGGCGGCTGGTTCCATCACAGGTTCTTACGGGACGTCCAGGTAACGAAAGCATGTCAGCACCTCTCCGTTGACTCTCATTATGTCATCTCATCGGTTAAACAGGAACGCATTGCTGTTGAGCAGGGCCCATAAAAGATCCTGCGCGCGCTCGCCTCGCGAAGCGCCTTTGCCGATATAGGTCAGCGCCTGATCCAATTCCTGGCTATCCGGCGCGCGGCCGAGCGCGGCGAAGTAGAGCTCCTCGACAAGTTCACGATCCTTGGCGCCTCGAAGCAGCAAGCGGGCGATGCCCCCATCGGGATCGGCAATCGCGTCGGCGATCGTCGCCCCGTTCAGTAGATTCAGCGCCTGCACCAGGCTCATGTCACTCCGCCGTTCGCATTCGCAGCTGGTTTGGCGTTCGGGGCGTCCGAAGACGTCGAGGAAACTTCCACGCAGGATCGACGGATCGGGGATATCCTGAGCGAGGGATCCATCGGGCACTTGCGGGAATTTCGGGCGGCTGCCTGTGGCGATGTGCACGGCGTCGAAAAGTTGCTCGGCGGACAGCCGGCGGGGAAGGGCATGGGAGAAGTTGGTCTCATCCTCCGCGTTCCAGGAGTTGGCGCGATAACTCAGCTGGTAGGTGCGCGAGTTCACGATCGTTCGGATCATGTGCCGCAGGTCGTAGTTCTGGGCCAGGAAGTCGGCAGTCAGCGCGTCGAGCAGCGCAGCGTTTGACGGCGGATTGCTGGCGCGGATGTCATCGACAGGCTCAATGATGCCGCGTCCGAAGAAATAGCTCCACAGCCGGTTGGACATCGATTTTGCAAACAGCGGGTTTTGCTTCGAGGTCAGCCACTCGGCCAGGCTATCGCGAGGATCGGTTTCCGAGATGCCCACCTTACCTGCTTCGTAGAGGAACTTGGCGGGCATGACGCGGCCATCCTTGGGGTGCAGGATCTCGGCCTCTTCCCGTTTGTCGTAAAGAACCTGCTCGTCGGAATCCTCGCCGCCCTTCAGCGCCATCGCGCCGAAGAAGGCGCTGAGATTGAAGTACTGATTCTGCGTCCATTGCTCAAAGGGGTGATCGTGGCATTGCGCGCAAACCATACGCACGCCGAGGAACAGCTGCGTAGTAGTTTCCATGGCGAGCTTGGGCTCGCCGGTGAAGCGGAAGAAGTTGGCCGGCGGATTCTTGAAAGTGCTGCCGCGCGCGGTAATCAGCTCGCGTACCATCCTGTCGTAGGGCTTGTTGGTTGCGAGCGACTCCTGAATCCATTCGCGGAAGGCCCAGACGCCCTTGTCGCCGAGCTTGGCGCGGTTGACTTGCAGCAGGTCGCTCCATTTCACCGTCCAGTGGTTGACGAACTCCTCGCGCGCCATCAGCTTTTCCACGAGCGCCGCGCGCTTCTTTCTGGTATCCGTGCGGTCGGCGAGGAAAGCGCGCACCTCGGCCGGCGTCGGCGGCAGGCCGATCAAATCGAACGAGACGCGCCGCAAGAACTCGGCATCGCCGGCGAGTTCCGATGGAGGAGTCTTCAGCCGTTGCAGCTTCGCGTTGACATGCCGGTCAATGTAGTTCCATTCGGGAACCGGCTTCCAGTCGACCGCGTCCTTACGCACGGTGGTGACGTTGATCACCGCCAACTTGCCTTCATAGCGCACCAGCAGCGGCGCTTCGCCGCGGCGCAATGTCTTGATCACGCCGTCGTCGTTGACGTTCGCGATCTCGGGCAAGTTCGAGCTGTACTGCGCCTCGCGCGTCACCTCGCGGCGGGAGCCATCGGCGTAATGGGCCACCACTTTCAACGCCTGCGTGGCGCCAACCTCATCGGTGAAGAGTTCGGCAGGCTCAACGTCCAGCTTCGTCACCATGCCCCCGACCGGGTCACCGTAAGGAGCGCCAGCGCGGATCCAGTTGAGCACGATCTCGTGGTAGCGGCCGCTGGCTTCAAGGCGCAGTCCGCCGCCGTGGCCCAGTTGATTGGTCGGCTTGAGCAGCAGCAGGCTCTGCGCAGGCTCGGTACGGTTCACGCGACGGCCAGCCACCTCATGCACGATGGCACGGTAATCGAATTCCGGATCGTAGCCGCGGAGGGAAAGCTTGAATCCGTTCTTGCCTTTCGCACCGCCGTGGCAAGGCCCCGAGGTGCAGCCGGCCTTGTTCAGCACAGGCATCACATCCTTGATAAAGGAGATGCTTTCGGCGTGCGCGCCCCAGGTGATCAACAGAACTGCCGCGAGAATCCTCATTGAGCCGTTACCTTTATTTTAACCGGATAATCCGGAATCTTGTACGTGTCCTTGGCCTTGCTGCCCGTTTCGGGGGCCTCGGAGTTGATGCGGATCTCATAAACACCCGGCTCTGCTCCGGCTTTCGCCTCACAGGAAAGCGAGAACCTGGTTTGTTCCGCCGGTACGTCCGCCGGCGCGCAACTGACCGCTTCGGGCAGATCCAGCGCCTGAATCTTTACGAGCCCGCCTTCGAATGTCGGTTCACGATAAACAGTGCCTGCGATCTCGATCTTGCCAGGGCTTTTCACCGCGAACTGCTCCGCGGCCAGCCGCAACTGATAGCCGAGGGCAA
Organism: Acidimicrobiia bacterium; assembly: GCA_016871315.1. Lineage (GTDB taxonomy): Bacteria > Acidobacteriota > Terriglobia > Bryobacterales > Bryobacteraceae > VFZE01. The sequence continues at coordinate 15,035 of VFZE01000047.1, forward strand.
CCTCGATCGTGACCATCGGAGCGGTCACCGTCTCCGTCTTGCCTTCCATCTCGACGGTGGCATCCAGGAGCATGTCGAACTTTTCGGCGGGAGTTTCAAAATTCGTGCTGACCAGGAAGGAGCCGGAATCCGGCGTTTTGCCCGGCGGCCCCTGCAAGATACGGAGGTTCCCGAGCGACGTGGCGATGTTATTGCGCGGCCTGCCGCGCAGTTGCACGCCCTGGGCGCGCTCGACGCGATAGCCGAGGGGGAACTCGACACCTTGCGCGATCCTCACCAGCGGTATGGGAGAGCTCATGCGCGCCAGGGCCGGCGCGGTCACCGCCGCGGGAAGCTGCATTTCCAGCCATGGCGCCGTCACGGATTTTTGCCGGAGCCCGGCCACCCCCACCACCATCGCCGGCGTTTCGGCCTTGCGTACGATCTTGCCGTTCCGGGTTAGCGCCGTGCCCACCACTTCAAGCGCCATTGCTTGTGGCAGCGCGTCGGCGTCGGCCGTGATGGTGATCGTGCTGCGGGTTGCGCTGAACCGCGGATTCGGATCGTCGAACCGCTGCTGCGCCGCCGCCGTCGCCACGGTGCCGCCGGATTGATGAAGCCCCGGCGGAAGATTCGGAATCGTCAACCGGAGGGCTCCGTCATAACCGCGGCGCTGCACCTGCAAATCCACTTTCGCCGTTCCTCCGGCCGGAACGTTGACGTACGGCGTGACGACGTTCACCAGGAAATCGGCCGGTGCGTGCCGGGCGACCAGGCGGTAGCCGTAATCGGGTCCCCCGCGCCCCAGCAGGTCTTCGAGTTCGACCGTAACTTCCTTTACGCCCTCCGGGGCTTCAAACGGCAGCACTGGATCGGCGCCGCCCAAATCGTCGCGCGAGGCCAGTTTCTTTCCCTCCCCATCCCGCACCGTCAGCAGCGCATCCAGGCGCGAGGTTCCCAGTTTGGAAGCCATCACTTCCAGCACCCAGTGCTCACCAGGCTTCACCGCAAGCTTATACTTGTCCACCTTCTTCGGCGAGGAGATCCGGCCATTCACGGCCACTTCCGGTTTCAGCTCGGTGGCCGACGACTCTTCCAGGTCGCTCAACTCCACAAGCATCGGCAGGCTTTGGGAACCAGGGAGCATGACTTGCGCGTACCGGCGCTCCGAGTTGGTGTTGACTTCTACTTCCGCCTGCTGCGGCAGGTTGCCGCCGGAAAGCGTCACCTTCGCGGGCTTGCCGCGCTGCACCGCCAGCGGATACATGGCATCGGCGAACGGATAACTGCCCGCCTTCAGCCGGTAGTGATTCACGCGCTGGTTGCTGTACTTGGAATCGTGCACGCGCGCGAAGTAGGCGCCTGCTTTGGCGAAGCTCACCTCCATGCGGACATCGACTCCCACGCCCGGCGCATCGTCGTTCTTCGCCACCGTCTTGCCCGCGCTGTCGAGAATTTCCAGCGCCGGGTCAATCGCCGATCCGATCGACGCCCCCTCCACCTCGAACACGATCTTTTGCCCAGCCTGCGCGGTGAATTTGTAGAAGTCGATATCGGCCTCGGTGAGCGTGCCGTTCATTACACCAGGTATGCGCAATGCCTGTGCCGCTTCAGTGCCGCCGTTGGATTGCTTGGGCTCCTTCGATTCAATCTCCTCCTGCTCCTCCAGACCGCTGATCGAAAACAGCACGACGTTGGAGAGCCCATCTTTCGTAGAAACGCGAACCGGGTAGACGCCGACAGGCGCGTCCTTGCGGATCTCCAACAGGAACGGCAGCTCCGTACCGGGCCGCATCAGGTCCGCCGCCGGCGCAAGGCGCGACACGGCTCCAGGCACCGTGGTGATCATCTGCGCTCCGCTCTCCAGGCCCGAACCGGTCAGCAGCAGTTTGATAGTCTGGCCCGGCATGGCGCCGCGGGGCGCCAGGTCGCGGATCACCGGCTCGGCCAGCAATCCGCCCGCGAAGATCAACATTACCGCGATTCGCATAGGTTCAATCCCTCTTGGCCGCCGTTATTGGTGCAGCCACAAATGCCCTTGCCAGCTTGCCGCCCGCTTCATAGAGCCGCATCGTTCCGTCATAACCGCCCACGGCGAGCAGCGTGCCGTCGGGAGAAAACTCTACTGCATAGGCGCCGCCTTCATGTCCGGTGCAGGACGCCTTCAAGTCACCGGTTTCGGCGTCATAGATGCGCACCGGTCCGATTTCGCCCGCCACCGCCACGCGTGTGCCGTCAGGGGAAACAGCCATTGCCAGAATCGGCCCGTCCTGTTTTTCAAACTTTCGGATCAGGGTGGAATCATCGGCGATGCGCATCGCGCGCGGCCGGTCCATCCGGTACAGGTAGGGAATGCGTTCCGCGCCTCCGATGGCGATCCAGTCGCGCTTGGGATGACGGGCCACGGCGGTGAGAGAATCGCGCAGCAGGTTGACGTTTTCGATGAAGCGTCCCGTGGACACTTCACTGACCTTCGCCGCGCGGTCGCGGCCGACCGAAACCAACCGCTTGCCGTCGACGCCCCAAACGGTGCCCATCACCCAATCCTCGTGATGATCCATCCTGCGAATCTCCTTGCCCGTGGCCACGTCGAAAATACGAATCGATTTGTCAGGCGAGCCGCAGGCCAGCAGCTTCCCGTCCGGAGACAGAGCGCCGCCGAACAGCGTATCGTTACCCACCACAACGGAATGCTTCTGCCGCCGGGCTTCCACATCCCAGATCTGCACTTCGCCGAACCGTGCCGGATCGCCTCCCACTGCCACCAGTGTCTTGCCGTCCGGCGTGAAGCTAAGACTGTGGAGGCGCTTGCTCAGCCCCGGCAGCCGCGCCTGCAAGTTGCCTTCGGCGTCGACCAGCAGGATCTCGCGGTAACCGGCCACCGCCATGCTCTTGCCGTTAGGCGCGAATGTGAACGTGGTCACTGGCGGCGCTGTTGCGTACGCCACCGGTTTCAATTCCGCCGCTGTTTCCACCGCCGCGCCGCCGTCGTTGCGCGCCCCTTCGCGGATCCAGCGGCGGAACAGTTCGATCTCCTCTTCGGCCAGCGGTTTTCCGCCGAACGGCATCCGCGGCTCGATCTTGCCGGCCACGTATTGGATCACCAGGCTCTCGTCCGGCTTGCCGGGCAGGAATCCGGCGCCCTTGCGGCCGCCCTTTTGAAACTCCGCGTGGCTGGTCAGCAGCAGGTCGGCTTGCTTGGATTGCGGCTGGTGACAGCCGATGCAGTGGCGCCGCAGCAGCGGCTGTATCTGACGCGCGTAGCTGACCGGCTCTTGCGCCGCCAATCCGGAAATGAGGCACACGAAGCCGATGCCCAGACGAAAAGGACTCATTGTTGAACAATATATCATCCACGGCCCTGACGTATTACACTGAATGGATGCGTTGGTCTGTTCTCGCTTTGTCGCTTTCACTGTTTCCCGCCGCCGCCGAAGATGACGGTTTGAGGTGGCTCTCCAACTACAAAGAGGCCCTTGCCGAGGCCCGCCAAACCAACAAGCCCATCTTCTTGGAATACCGCTGCGAGCCTTGAACGGCCGGACGTATTTTTGACGCACAGGTTGTGCTGTCACCGAAATCCTCGCCCCGCGGAAAGCTGTTGACCCAGTACGTGCTGGCTCGTATCACGCGCATGGACGATGTCGACATCGGCCTGTTTGAATATGACCGCAACAACACGCTCTACTTCTTTTTCCTGAACGCCGACGAGCAGGTTTATATGCGCTACGGCGGCCGGGACGCCACCTCGCCCGACGCTTACTTGAATTTGAGCAGTCTGGAGGTGGCGCTGGCGAAGGGCCTCGAGCTGCACCAGCGCTACCAGCGCGGTGAAATTCCCAAAGCGGCGCGTCCGCAGCCGGTGTTCCCGCGGCAGATTCCGCTGCTGGTGGAGCGCACATTCGCGCGAAACAACTGCGTGGAGTGCCACCTGATTGGTGATTTCCAGAACATCCACCGCGAGCTGGACGGTACGCTGGATAAGCCGGTGCACGTGTACCGCTCGCCGGACATCAAGACGCTCGGCATTCATCTCGACGTGCCGAAAGGGATTGTCGTGAAGGAGGCCATTGGCCCAGCGCAGGCCGCGGGCATGAGCGCCGAGGATCTCATCACGCACTGGAACCGTGTGCCCGTATACACCTTCGGCGATTTGCAACAGCAGCACGACAAGCTTGACCGCAAGGCCGCGAGTGTCGTGGTTACGGTGGAACGCGCTGGTCAGGCAAGGGATCTGACCATCGCTCTTCCCATCCGCTGGTGGATTACCGATATCCGCTGGCGGCAATCCTCGGTGGACCCGCGCGTCTATTTCGATTCACGCCCGCTCAGCGCCGAGGAGAAACGCAAGCTCAACCTCGCACCCGGCGGCTTTGCCGGAGAAGTTACCCACGTCGATATGTTCGCGCAAGTGGTCAAGAGCCACGAGCTGAAGACGGGCGACATTGTCTACGCCGTTGACAATGCCGAGACCGATGAGATCGCCGACTCGCCGGAGTTGTACATCAAGCTACGCCGCAAGTCCGGCGACTCTGTTACGCTGCATGTGATCCGTGACGGCAACCGCATGCAGATGCCGCTTAAAACTTTCCAAATGAGTTTCCGCAAATGATACTGTTTTTCCTCGCCGCTTCTCTTGCCATGGCCCAGGCTCCCTCCTGGACCGAGCCGATCATCGTCCGCCACGACACCACGCCCTGCATCTCCTACCGCGCGCGGCTGCAAGGCCAGACCCTCGTCTTGCATGCAAAGATCGAGCCTGGCTGGCACACGTTCTCGATGGACAACAAGCTCCGCGCCGAGGAAAAACTCGCGGGCAAGCAGTCGCTCGGCATCGATGCGCCGACGGAAATCCGGCTATCCGGCGCGCTGGAGACCACCGGCGGCTGGCGTCAAACCGAACCGAAGGATTTTTCCAAACCGGACCTGCGGTGGTACAGCTGGGGTTTTGAGAATGAGGCTCTGTTTGCTGCGCCGGTTCGAGTCAGCGGGGCCGGCCCCGCTTCCATCCGCGTCCGCGGCCAAGCCTGTACGGAAACCATCTGCAAGCAGATTGACGTTACGATTTCGGTGCCGCTGAATGCAGGCGCCGCCGGGCCGGAAGTCGACCTCCAATCATTGGTGGCCGTCCGCTAGGGTTTTGCCCGAAACCCAAACCGGAACCCGTTCCCCGCCACTTCCTCCAACTCCCGCTCGCAAAACCCCAGCCGCGCCGCCAGCTCATACTCGCGCACCAGCGAGGTATGGAACATGGCCGGATCGTCCGTGTTCAACACAATCGGCACGCCGGATTCGTAGAGTTTCCGTGCTGGATGTTCCTCCAACCTAGTGACAACCCCGGTCGCGAGGTTGCTGGATATGCATACTTCAAGGGGGATCTTCTGGTCACGAAGATGCCGCATTAACGCCGGATCCTCCACCGCGCGAATTCCGTGCCCGATACGATCCGCGCCAAACCGCAGCGCGCCCCAGATCGACGGCGGCCCCGCCGTCTCGCCCGCATGCGGCGCCAGGCGCAATCCGCGCGACCGCGCGAAAGCGAAGACTTCCGCGAACATCTCCGGCGGCGCTGCCGCCTCATCTCCGCCGATGCCGAATGCGACTACACCATCCGCGGCCCGCTCGGCCGCCAGCCGCGCCACTTCCATCGCTTTCTCCGCGCCGAACTGCCGCACCGCGTCGAGCACCCACCACACCTGCACCGTGGATCGCGCCGCCTCCCGCCGCACCGCTTCATACACCGGCGCGAACTCCTGTCCGCGCCACAATGTGACGCCCGCCGACAGCGTGATCTCGGCATAACGCACGTTCTGCGCCGCCAACCGCTCGAGCAGGCGCCGCGCCGCCAGCGCGTAACCCTCGGGTGACCGCAGCCGCTCCACGACCCATTGGAAAGCCTGCAAAAAGCCGAGGAAATTCTCGTACCGGTAACGCGCGCGGATCTCCTCCAGACTCAGTTCCGGCGCCAGTTCCCGCACCGTTTCCGGCTCCAGCGAGCCTTCCAGGTGCAAATGCAATTCCGCTTTCGGCAACTGCTCGATGAAACCGGTCATTGTTACGATAATAACTGCGATGGTTCCAACCGCAGTCGAAGCGCACGAGATAGAAGCCGTCATCGGCGGCTATCATGGCGACCCTTTCCGCATCCTCGGCCCTCATGCCGTCAAACGCGATTTCCAGTCCGATGCCTGGGAGATCCGCGCCTTCCTGCCGCAGGCCGAATCGGCTGAAGTGATTCTGGACAACGCCCAGGTTCCCCTGACCCGCATCGAGGACGCGGGATTCTTTCAGGCCCGCTTCGACGCTCAGCCGGGGGCCTACCGATTCCGCATCCGCCGCCACGGAGGTCACGAAGAAACCATCGCCGATCCGTACCGCTTCCAGCCGCTGCTCACCGACTACCAGTTGCACCTGCATGGCGAAGGTTCGAACTTCGATGCCTACTTGATGCTCGGCGCTCATCCGGTGGTCCACCAAGGTGTCGCCGGCACGCGTTTCGCTGTCTGGGCTCCCAACGCACTGATCATCTCCGTGGTCGGAGATTTCAATGATTGGGACAGCCGCCGCCACCCGATGCGCCAACGCACCGGCGGAGTATGGGAGATCTTCCTGCCCGATGTCGGTGAAGGCGCCATCTACAAGTACTTCATCCGCTCGCGCCATCGAAGCTACCAGGAAATGAAGTCGGACCCTTACGCTTTCGCTTGCGAAGCGCCGCCGCGGTCCGGCTCCATCGTCACGCGGCTCGACGCCTACACATGGTCCGACGAGGCGTGGATGCAGACCCGCGCGAAAACAGACTGGCTGCAACGGCCCATCTCCATCTACGAGGTTCACCTCGGCTCCTGGCTGCGAGGCGAGCATCACCGCGTGCTGGGCTACCGGGAACTGGCCGACAAGCTCGTCCCGTACGTCAAGGAGATGGGCTACACGCATATTGAGCTGCTGCCGATTCTGGAGCATCCGTTCACCGGCTCCTGGGGCTATCAGGTCACCGGCTTCTTCTCCCCCACAGCACGTCACGGCTCGCCCGCCGATTTCCAATACCTGGTGGACCGCTGCCACCAGGAAGGCATCGGCGTCCTGCTGGACTGGGTGCCCGCGCATTTTCCCAAGGACGCCCACGGCCTGGCCTTCTTCGACGGCACCGCCCTTTATGAGCATGAAGATCCGCGGATGGGGGAACATCGCGACTGGGGCACGCTCATTTTCAACTTCGGCCGCAACGAGGTCCGCACTTTCCTCATCTCGAGCGCCTTGTTCTGGCTGAAGCAATATCACATCGACGGGCTGCGCGTGGACGCCGTCGCCTCCATGCTGTACCTCGATTATTCACGCGAGCCAGGCGACTGGATCCCGAACATGTACGGCGGCAACGAGAATCTGGAGGCGATCAATTTCCTGAAGCGCTTCAACGAAGAGGCCCACAAGGTGGCAGGCGCCATCACGATCGCCGAGGAGTCCACCGCATTTCCCGCGGTCTCGCGCCCCGTCTACACCGGCGGACTCGGCTTCACTTTCAAATGGAACATGGGCTGGATGCACGACATGCTGGACTACTTCAGCAAGGATCCGGTGCACCGCAAGTATCATCACCACAACCTCACCTTCAGCCTCCTGTACGCCTTCACGGAAAACTTCATCCTTCCCATTTCGCACGATGAGGTGGTCCATGGGAAACGCTCGCTGCTGTCGAAGATGCCCGGCGACGAGTGGCGGCGCTTTGCCGGCGCGCGCGCCTTTCTCGCCTACATGTACGGCCACCCCGGCAAGAAGCTGCTGTTCATGGGTTCCGAACTCGGCCAGTATGAAGAGTGGAGCGTCGATGCCTCGCTGCGTTGGGATCTGTTGCAGTATGGCTACCACCGCAAGCTTCAAGCGCTGAACCGCGAACTGAACCGCTTCTACCGGGCCCATCCTTGTTTGTACGAAGTCGACTATCACTACTCCGGCTTTGACTGGGTGGATTTCCATGACGTCGAAGCTTCCGTCATCTCGTTCCTGCGCTGGTCCGCGGACCGCAAACAATGCCTGCTGTTCGTGTGCAATTTCACCCCGGTGCCGCGCTACCGCTACCGCATCGGCGTTCCATCGGCCGGCATGTACCGGGAAGCCTTCAATACGGACGCGGAGATGTTTGGCGGCAGCAACGTCGGCAACGCGGGCGCCGTCTCCGCCGACCCTGTCGCGCATCACAACCAGCCCGCCCGCATCGAGATCACCCTGCCGCCGCTGGCGGTAGTTGTGTTCGAAAAGATGAGTTGATCCACATGAACCTTTACGACGTCATCGTGGCCGGCGGCGGCCACAACGGGTTGGTGACTGCCGCCTATCTCGCGCGCGCCGGTTACCGCGTGCTGGTGCTGGAGCGCCGGCCCATGGTCGGCGGCTGTTCCGTCACCGAGGAACTGTGGCCGGGCTATCGCGTCTCCACCGCCGCGTATCTCTCCAGCCTCATGCAACAGTCGATCGTTGACGAGCTGGAATTGGTGCGCCACGGCTATCATGTCGAGCCCAAGGAGCCGCCATTCTTCTCTCCCTTTCCCGGCGGCCGCTACCTGTTCATGTGGCAGGACGAGCAGAAAACCCTCGCCGAGATTGCCAAGTTCAGCCGCCGCGATGCGGATCGTTTCGCGGCCTACGAGAGCCACCTGGAAAAACTGGCGGTGATCGTGGAGTCGCTGCTTCTTGTGACGCCGCCGGAGATGCCTCCCGCCGGCGCCGGCGATTTTCTCGAGTACCTGAAGCTGCTGGGCCGCTTCCGCAAGCTGGGAGCGGCCGACATCGGCGCGCTGGTCAAGATCTTCACGCAGTCGGCTTCCGATTTCCTCGACGAATGGTTCGAATCGCCGGAGCTCAAGGTCACGCTTGTCACCGATGGCGTTATCGGCGCCAACGGCGGTCCACGCTCGTCGGGCACTGCTTATATCCTGATGCACCACGTCATGGGCGGCGTCGGTGGTCGCCGCGGCGTCTGGGGCTTCGTCCGCGGAGGCATGGGAGCCGTCTCGGAATCGATCGCCTCCTCGGCGCGGGCGCACGGCGCGGAGATCCGCACCAACGCAACGATCGCGAGAATCCTTGTCCGCAACGGCCGTGCCACGGGCGTTCAACTGGAATCCGGAGAAGAAATCGGCGCGCGCGTTGTCGCCAGCAACCTCGACCCGAAGGCGACGTTTCTTTCGTTGGTGGAGGAAAACCAGATCCCTGAAGAGTTCCTCACCGCCATCCGCCGCTTCCGCTGTGAAGGCACCTCCTGCAAGATCAACCTCGCTCTGAACGGTCTGCCCGATTTCACCTGCCTGGCCGGCACGCCCGGCCCGCAGCATCGCGCCACCATGCACTTGTGTCCGGACATCGACTACGTCGAGCGCGCCTGGGATGATGCCAAGTACGGCCGCCCTTCCCAGTCGCCTCTGCTCGAGATGACCGTGCCCTCGCTTTATGACCCTTCGCTCGCCCCGGCGGGCAAGCACGTCATGGGCATCTTCCTGCAGTACGCGCCCTATACATTGCGCGAAGGAAATTGGGACCAGCTCCGCGAACCCTTCGCCCAGCGCGTATTCGAGATCATCGAAAGCTACGCACCCGGCTTCCGCTCCCTGATCGAACATTCGCAGATCCTCACCCCGCTCGATCTGGAGCGCACCTTCGGCATCACCGGCGGCAACATCTTTCATGGGGAAATGAGCCTCGACCAGATGTTCCTCATGCGCCCCGTCGCAGGCTGGGCTCGCTATCGCACTCCCATCGTTGGTCTTTATTTATGCGGCTCCGGTGCGCATCCTGGCGGCGGCGTGATGGGCGCGCCCGGCTACAACGCGGCACGCGAAATCGGGAAGGATATCGCCCGCTTTTCTTAAAATCCCTCTTCGCGCAGCTTCTCGACACTCAAGCCGGAGTCCGTCTCCAGCCTCCCCACCAGCTTCTCGACGTACTTGGCGATGATGTCGCATTCCAGGTTCACCAGATCGCCGGCCCGCCGCGTGCGCAGATTGGTGTTCTCAAAAGTGTGGGGAATAATCGTCACCCCCATCACGCCGGCTGCGATGTCCGCCACCGTCAGACTGATGCCGTCGATCGTAATCGACCCTTTGAATACCAGGTAGCGGTCCAGTTCCTGGGGCGCACGCACCTTCAGCCACCAGTTGCCTGCTCCCAGCGGCTCGAGCGACACTAGCTCGCCGGCGCCGTCTACGTGTCCTTGCACGATGTGGCCGCTCAACCGTCCACTGGGCGACATCGGCCGTTCCAGGTTCACCAGCGAGCCCGCCTTCAGCTGCCCGAGATTGCTGCGCTTCAGCGTCTCCGGGGCCAGATCCGCGGCGAAGCTGCCGTCGCGGATATCCACCGCCGTCAGGCAGACGCCGTTGACGGCAATGCTTGAGCCGGTGTGGGAATCTTCCAGCACCTTCCGGCACGCAACGCGCATCCTTGCTCCGGCGGCATGTGTTTCCAGACTCTCCACGCGCCCCAGCTCTTCAATGATCCCGGTGAACATCAGCTCTTCTCCAGCCACGCCTCAACGGCGAATTCATCCGGCGGAATCGGATGCAGCTTCACATCGCGGAACACAAGCGCGTCCTTCCGGCTCAACCGCCCCGTGCCTCCCGCCACCGGCAGCGACTGCGTGCCGCCGAGAATCTTCGGCGCGTAATAGAAAAACACCTTGTCCACGACGCCCGCTTCCAGCGCTGCCCAATTGATCTTGCTGCCGCCTTCCATCATCAGCGACTGGTGTTTCCGCACCGCCAGCGCTTCCACCAGCAATCCGAGATCGGCCCGCCCGTTTGCCCCGTCGCACACCAGCACCTCGACGCCCCGCTCTTCCAACGCGCGCCGCCGCTCGGCGGAAGCCGCCGACGTCGTCACCACCAATACATCGCCCTGCGCGCTTTCCACCATCCGCGATTGCAACGGAATCCGGAGTTGCGAATCCATCACGATCCGCAGCAGCGGCCTGTGCCTCGGCTTCAAGCTGCGGTCCGTCAGCAGGCAGTCATCGGCCAGCAGCGTGCCGATCCCGGTGAGAATGGCATCGCTCGCATGCCGAAGCTCCTGCACATGCGCGCGCGAGCGTTCCGATGTGATCCATCCGCGGTTATCTTCCGGCGCGGCGATCTTGCCGTCCAGCGTCAGCGCCGCCTTCAGCATCACCAGCGGCCGTCCGGTGCGCATGAAATGCACGAACGGTTCGTTGAGCTTCTCGGCTTCCGGTGTGCAGGACTTGTCGATCTCCACCTCGACGCCGGCCTTGCGCAGTTCGGCGAAGCCCTTGCCGGAGACGAGCGGATTCGGGTCGGCCATCGCCGCCACCACGCGCTTCACGCCGGCATCGATCAGCGCCTGTGTGCAGGGCCCGGTGCGGCCCTGGTGGCAGCACGGTTCCAGGTTGATGTACATCGTGGCCCCGCGAGCCAGCTCGCCGGCTTGCTCCAGCGCCAGAACCTCGGCGTGCTTCATTCCCTCCCACGTATGATGGCCCCGCCCCACTACGCGGCCGTTGTGCACCAGCAGGGCCCCCACCATAGGATTCGGACTGGTCAGGCCCGTGCCCTTGCGGGCTTCGACTAGCGCTTCCTCCAAAAACGAATTGGCCGGCGCGGTCTCTGCCATCATGCGAATAGTGTTTCGATGAATCGCGATGCGTCAAACGGCAGCAGGTCTGCCGCCTGCTCACCCACTCCGATGTAGCGGATGGGCAGGTTCAGCTCGCGCGCGATCGCCACCACCACTCCTCCCTTCGCCGTGCCGTCCAGCTTGGTTAGTACGATGCCCGACACACCGGCCGATTCGGTGAAGCGCCGGGCCTGCTCCAGACCGTTCTGTCCCGTGGTTGCGTCCATCACCAGCAGAACCTCGTGCGGCGCCTCGGGAATCACCCGCGCCGCGGTGCGCTGCATCTTTTCCAGTTCCGCCATCAGGTTCGACTTGGTGTGCAGCCTCCCCGCTGTGTCGATAATCACGTGGTCCAGCCCGCGCGCCTTGGCCGATTGCAGCCCGTCGAACAACACCGCTGAAGGATCGGCGCCGGAGCCTTGCCTTACCACCTCGACGCCGGTTCGCTTGCCCCACACCTCCAGCTGCTCAATGGCCGCCGCGCGGAACGTATCGGACGCGCACAGCAGCACGCTCTTGTTCCGCTCCCGCAGCAGATGCGCCAGCTTGCCGATGGTGGTTGTCTTTCCCACGCCGTTCACTCCCACCACCATCACCACGCGCGGACCAGATTCTGGCTGAACCGGCGCCCGCTCCACCGCCTGCAGAATCTCCAGCAGTTGTTCCCGGATCAGGTTCTTCAACTCCGCCGCGTCATTCACCAGACGCCGGTCCACCCGCTGGCGGATGCGCTCCAGGATCTCGGTGGAGGTGCGCACGCCGATGTCGGCCGAAATCAGCGCGTACTCCAGCTCCTCCAGCAGCTCGGCGTTGATCTCCTTGCGGCCGGAGATCGTATCCTCGATACGGTCCACCAGCCCGGCTCGTGTTTTCTGAATGCCTTGCTTGAGACGGTCGAGGAGACTGGTTTTGGGCGGCTCGGCTTTTTCCGCGTCCTGCTTTCCGAATAGCGATGGAAACATGGTGAAATGAGGCCTGAAAACCCCATTTTTGCACATGTTCCGTGCAGTTGTGGCGTGTTAGGATGGAAGTTGCTTCGGAATCTTCGGTTTCTCTCTCTCAGTCTGCTAGTGATTGGGTTGGCGGCTCGTGGTAATGCCCAGACTCGCGTCAATGACCGCAACGGAAACGGCTGGTTCATGTATTTCGGCGACCATCCCGTATCCGAAAATTGGGAGCTTCATCTGGAAGGCCAGTGGCGGCGTCACGACTTTGCCTCCAAGTGGCAGCAGTTCCTCATCCGGCCCGCTGTAAACTATCGCCTCTCGAAAGACGTTACCCTCACAGGCGGTTACGCTTTTGTCGACACCCACCGCTACGGCGACTTCCCCGTTTCCTCCAAGTTCCCCGAACACCGGCTCTACCAGCAGGCGATTGTCGCCCACCGCGCCGGCAAGGTCGGCTTCAGCCACCGCTACAGATTAGAGCAGCGCTGGATCGGAACCCAGCCTGGCTGGCGGCTCCAGCACCGGTTCCGTTATCTGGTTCGCGCCAACGTGCCTCTCGGCAAAACGCCCGCCCGTTGGTATCTCGGACTCTACGATGAAGTCTTCATCCACTTCGGCTCCGGCGCGCCAGCCAACCTGTTTGACCAGAACCGCGCCTATGCCGCACTTGGCCGTCACGTTTCGCCATCCACACGGGTCGAGGTCGGGTACATGCATCAGGCGCTGGTCCAGCGCAATGCCGTGGTCGTGGAGCGCAATCACACCTTCCAGCTGGCGGTCTTTTCCAACTTCTCTTTCCGCGGCAAAAAGTAGCTTTCACGCCCGTGCTATACTGAAACAGTTCACATCTGCGCCCGCGGAGTTTCCTCGGCGGGCAAATCCAAAAGGAATCGTATGCCCAAGCTGAAAACACACAAGGGCGCGGCAAAGCGTTTCAAGAAGACCGGGACCGGCAAAATCGTGCGGCGGCACTCCTTCGCGCGTCACATCCTGACTGCGAAAACGCGTTCCCGCAAGCGCAGGCTTCGCAAGAGCGTCGTCGTCGATGACGCGAATTTCGAGGCACTGAAGGACATGCTGCCCTACTAGAGGGCGATTTTTCCGGTGCGGCCGGGCCCCATTGCACGTGCCTGTTCCGCCCATATAAGGAGATGAAACGTGCCTAGAGTCAAACGTGGTACCACCCGCACCGATTCGCGGAAGAAGGTGCTCAAAAAAGCAAAAGGTTATTTTCTTACCAAGAGCAAGCTCCACCGCTCCGCTCAGGAAGCCGTGGAGAAGGCTGGGCGTTACGCCTTCGTCGGGCGCCGCCGCAAGAAGCGCGACTTCCGCCGGCTGTGGATCGTCCGCATCGGCGCCGCCTGCAAGGCCAACGGCCTCTCCTACAGCCGCTTCATGGATGGGCTGAAAAAGGCCGGCATTGAGCTGAACCGCAAGATGCTGTCCGAGCTGGCCATCGCCGACGAAGCCGCATTCGCCAATCTCGTCGCCCAGGCCAAGGCCGCCCTCGGCTAAGGACATGGACCCTTCCCCCGCCGACGCTCTGCCTCAGTTGGAGGAAAAAATCCGCCGCGCGGTGGAGTTGGTCACCCAGCTTCGCCGCGACAAGGAAGCCGCGCTCCAGATGGCCGCGGATTCCGGTCCGCTGAAGGCCAAAGTGGAGGAGTTGACGCGCGAGGTGGAATCGCTGCGTGCCGAGCGCGACGAGGTCCGCAAGCGCATCGGTAAGCTGCTGGAACAGATCGACTCGCTGCATACGCTATAGGCGCCGCAACCTGCCGAGATTTGATAGCCTTTCAAAGTGGAGCCCGAATCCCCCGATAAGCAGCAGGTTAAGGTTACGATCCTGAACCAGAGCTTCACGTTGCTCACCAGCGGCGATCCTAAGGAAATGATCGAGCTGGCTCAGCACGTCGATGACCTGATGGATTCCATCGCGCGCCAATCGCCGAACCTTGACTCCACACGCGTCGCCGTGTTCGCCTGTCTGCATCTGGCCGACCAGATCCGCAGCCAGCAATCCGAGGTGAACCTGAAGATCAAAGAGTGCGCCGGATTGCTTGAAAAGGTCCTCGAGTGAAACTGATTGACATGAGACTGCCGATGTGTGTGCTCGCGCTGGCCGCATTCACATTGGCTCCAGCTCAGGAGGAAGAGAAAGAAAAAGATATCGACAACCCGCACCACGGCAAGCAGGAGATGGTGGAGGCCGGCCGAAAACTGTATCTGAACTCGTGCAGCGCCTGCCACGGCCCCACCGGCGAAGGCGGCCGCGGTCCGGGGCTCATCAAGAGCGGCATGATCCGCGGCGCGAGCAACCGGCGGCTGTTCACCACGATCAAGGACGGCGTGCGCGGCTCCGACATGCCGCCATCGACGCTCGACGACGGCAAGATCTGGCAGATCGTCACCTTTGTGAAGTACCTCAACGCGCCGGCCTATGAGACCAGTGCCGCGGGCAATGCCGATGCAGGTGAGCGGCTTTTCTTCGGCAAGGCCGGTTGCGTCGAGTGCCACTCGATCCGGGGCCGGGGCGGCGTGCTGGGGCCGGATCTGTCGGGCGCCGGCCTGACCCGCACCTACGCCCACCTGCGCGAATCCCTTTTGAACCCCGATGAACGTCCCACCGACGGCTACCAGGGAGTGAGCATACAGCTTAAATCCGGCCGCCGCGTGGAAGGCGTGGCACGGAACCAGACCAACTATTCCCTGCAAGTGCTCGATGCCAAGGGCGGTCTTCACCTACTGAGCAGCCTGGACATCGAACAGGTCAGCTTCCGCAAAGGCTCGCTGATGCCCGGCGATTACAAAACCCGATTGTCGAAATCCGAGATCGACGATCTGCTGGCCTTTCTCAGCCGCCAGGTAATCCGCGTCCCGGAGAAGGAGAAGTGATGTCCGCCCGCTGTTGGATGCTGCTCGCCGCCGCCGCGGTTTTATCCGCGCAGGTACGCTACGAAGATATTCTCAAGGGGCCGTCGGCGGACTGGATCACCTACGCCGGCGATTATGCCGGGCAGCGCCATTCGCCGCTGAAGCAGATCACCGTGGAAAACGCCGGCCACGTCGTGCCCAAGTGGTTCCACAGCCTGGAGGGCGCCAAGCGCCTGGAGTGCGTGCCGCTGGTGAAGGACGGCGTCATGTACTTCACCGACTCCAACACCGTCGTCGCGCTCGATGCCCGCACCGGACGCCGCATCTGGCGCTACAAGGACGAACAAGTGAAACGACAGGACGTCAATCGCGGCGTCGCGCTGCTGGGCAGCCGCCTTTACTTCGTCACCTCCGACGCGCACCTGGTGGCGCTCGACGCCAAGACCGGCGGCGTGCATTGGAGCGTCTCCTATGCCGAAACCAAGAAAGGCTATTTCGCGACTGTCGCGCCTTTCGCAGTGAAGAACCTCATCATCGTCGGCGTTTCCGGCGGCGATAGCGGCATGCGCGGCTTCGTCGCTGCCTATCATGCCGAGACGGGCAAGGAAGTCTGGCGCACCTACACGATTCCCGCGCGCGGCGAGCCGGGGTCGGAAACGTGGGGCGATCTCACCGTGGATTGGGGCGGCGCCGGCACATGGCTGAGCGGCACCTACGATCCCGCGCTCAACCTCATCTACTGGACCACCGGCAATCCCTGGCCCGATTTCTACGGCGGCGACCGCAAGGGCGACAACCTTTACTCGGATTCCGTGATCGCGCTCGACCCGGACAGCGGCAAAATGAAATGGTATTTCCAGTTCACTCCGCACGACGTCTGGGACTGGGATGCGCAGTCCTGGCCCGTGCTGATCGACATGGAGTTCAACGGCCGCATGCGCAAGGTGCTGCTGCATGCCAACCGCAACGGCTTCTTCTATGTACTCGACCGTGTCACCGGCGAATTCCTCCGCGCCACACCCTATCTCGATAAACTCACCTGGGCCAGCGGCGTCGATGCCAAGGGCCGCCCCATTCTCGTCCCCGGCATGGAGCCGACGCCCAACGGCAAGGTTGTCTGCCCCTCCATCCGCGGCGGCACCAACTGGATGTCGCACTCCTACAACCCGGCCACCGGCTTGCTCTACTTTCCGACAGTGGAGCAGTGTGACGTCTTCACCAGTTCCTCGAAACATCCCGAGCCGATGAAGAACTTCGCCGGCACGGGCGTCGAAGCCATACCCAAGGATCCCGGAAAGTTCTACCTGCGTGCTCTCGATCCCAAGACGGGCAAGCGGCGCTGGGAATACCCGATGACTGGAGACACCAGCATGTGGGCAGGAACGGTCTCCACCGCCGGCGGAGTCGTCTTCTTCGGCGATGACGATGGCCACCTGGTTGCCGTCGACGCCCGCGACGGCCGCCACCTGTGGCACTTCAACACCGGCCAGCGTCTCACGGCATCGCCCATCACCTATGAAGTGGGCGGCAAGCAGTATGTCGCGATCGCGGCAGCCAGTGGTGTGTTTGCCTTCGGGTTGTTCGAGCCGGCCGTCTCCGTGCCTCCGCTCAAGATTTCTGATTCCCGCTGAGCGCCTTGCGCCCCGCTTCAATCACTTTGAGGATCGCTTCGGCGTCATAGACAGCGCCGCCCCAGCTGCCGCCGGAGACCTGCTGCAATGCCGCCCAGACGCGCGTATGCTCTGGCAAGTCGGGATCGGGCGCGAGGTCGGCGCGCGGCTGACGTTCGGCGAGAATCCGGTTGCCTTCCTGCTCCGAAACCACGGCGCCGGCTTCGCCCACAAGATCCACGCGCCCCTCCAGCCGGTTGCGGTCAACGGTGATGCGGATCATGTCGCCGTCGCGCAACTTGCCCACGGGTCCGCCCGCCAACGCCTCCGGCGACACATGCCCGATGCAGGCGCCGGTGGAAACGCCCGAAAACCGAGCATCGGTCAGCAGCGCGATCTGCTTGCCGAAGCTGAGATGCTTCAAGGCAGAGGTGATCTGGTAGGTCTCCTCCATTCCCGAACCCATCGGGCCGCGGCAGATCAACACCATGATGTCGCCCGGCTGCACGCGTTCCGTTCCCGTGGATTTCAGCGCGGCGATCGCGTCACGCTCGGATAGAAAGACCCGCGCGCGACCGGTTTTGCGGTAAACCCCGTCTGCATCCACCACCGCCGGATCGATCGAGGTGCTCTTCACCACGGAGCCTTCCGGTGTGAGATTACCCACCGGGAAACAGACGGTCGGCGTCAGTCCCGCCTTGCGCGCCGCATCGGGATCCATGATCACCTGCGCCGGATCCACGCCGTCGCGCTCCTTCAGCACGGCGCGCAGACGGGTGCGCCGCTCACTCGATTCCCACCAGTTGAGAATCTCATCCACGGTGAGTCCGCTCACCGTGCGAGCCTGCAACTCCAGCAGCCCGGCGCGACGCAGATGCAGCATCACCTCTGGCACCGCCCCTGCCAGAAAGGCCTGCGCCGTGATGAAATGGCGCGGACCATTCGGCAGCACGTCGACCAGCCTGGGCGTGGCCCGGTTCACGCGGTTCCAATCCTCCACCTTCGGCCGCGCCACGCCCGCCGCGTGAGCGACCGCGGAAAGGTGCAGAATCAGGTTCGTCGAACCGCCGAAAGCCGCGTGCACCGCCATGGCGTTGTGCACCGAGTGCGGCTCGAGAATATCGCGCATCGTCGTTCCCGCTTGGATCAGCTGCAACAACGCGCGCGCGGAACGCTTCGCCGCATCCAGCCAGATCGGTTGCCCTGACGGCGCCAGCGCCGTGTGCGGCAGCGACATGCCCAGCGCCTCGCCCACCACTTGCGACGTGGCGGCCGTTCCGAGAAACTGGCAGCCGCCGCCCGGTGAGCCGCACGCCTTGCAGCCCATCTCCGCCGCGTAGTCGAGCGTGATCTCCCCATGTGCGAAACGGGCGCCCAGCGTCTGCACCTTGCCCGCGTCTTCGCCGTCGCTCGGCCCCAGCGTCGTGCCGCCGGGCACCAGCACGCAGGGTAGGGAAGTGGCCCCGGCCAGCGCCATCATCATCGCCGGCAGTCCCTTGTCGCAGGTGCCGACGCCGATCACTCCGCGCCGCGTCGGCAGCGAGCGGATCAGCCGCCCCAGCACCACAGCCGCGTCATTGCGGTACGGCAGGCTGTCGAACATGCCGGCTGTGCCTTGCGTTCGTCCGTCGCAAGGGTCGGTCACCGCTCCGGCGAATGGTACCGCCTTGCGCGCCGACAACTCGCGCGCTGCCTCCTCCACCAGCAGACCGACCTCCCAATGTCCCGTGTGATAACCCAGCGCCACCGGCGTTCCATCCCGATTGCGCACACCGCCATGCGTCGACAGCAGCAGCACGTCGGGCCCGCCCAACTTCGCCGGATCCCACCCCATGCCCGCATTCTGCGTCCAGCCGAACAAATCGCCGGACGGCCGGCTCATCAGCATCTCGGCTGTGACCGGCAGCATGCCTTTGGGCCCGGGGGCGGAGGTGCGGATGTCGTAGAGGGAGGGGTCGTCGGAGTCGAGGGTTTCGAGTGGTTTGGGCACGGTGAGGAGTTACCTTCTTTTGTTGTAGCACCTGGGGCGAGCGGCGTTGTTATACTTGTATAGCAGGAATTCGGCATGCTGGCCCTTCGACTACCCAAACATATTGAGAAACGGCTGGAGCGACTGGCCACTAGAACGGGCCGCACCAAGAGCTACTACGCCAAACAGGCGATCGTGGAGTTCCTAGAAGCCGAGGAAGACTACCTGCTCGCCCTCGCTCGACTGGAACGGCAGCGGCCAGGAATCCCGCTGGAGGAACTGGAGCGCCGGCTTGGTCTGGCGGATTGAGTTCGACCCGGACGCGGCCGAGGAATTCAGGCGACTCGATTCGGAGATTCAGCGACGCGTCATACGATATCTTCGCGAACGGATCGCCACTGCGGAGGATCCCCGCCGGTTCGGCAAACCCCCTTCATGGAGGTCTCAAGGGGCTGTGGCGTCACAGGGTTGGGGACCATCGGCTCGTCTGCCAGATCCAAGACGATCGGCTGGTCGTACTGGTGGTTCGAGTTGGTCATAGAAGCCACGTTTATGAATGATCGTCAGCCTGGATTTACAGCTTCTTGCCCTCCTCCTCGAACATGCGCGCGAGGAAGTGGGTGTCGATTTTGGCGGAAATGAAATCGGGGTGAGCGAGGATGCGCTGGTGGAGCGGAATGGTGGTGTAGATGCCCTCCACGACGAACATCTCCAGCGCCCGCTGCATGCGCGTGATCGCCTCCAGCCGGTTGGCGCCGTGGGAGATCAGTTTTGCCGCAAGCGAGTCGTAGTAAGGCGGAATCACGCCATCGGTGTAGCAGGCCGTGTCGACGCGGATGCCGATGCCGCCGGGCAGATTCAGCGCGGTGATGCGGCCCGGCGACGGGGTGAACTTCTCCGGGTGTTCGGCGTTGATGCGGCATTCAATGGAGTGGCCGCGCGGTACCAAATCGCGCTTGGGCAGAATGTCGGACAGTTTCTCACCGGAGGCGACCAGGATCTGACTCTTCACCAGGTCGATGCCGGTGACCATCTCCGTCACCGGATGCTCCACCTGGATGCGGGCGTTCACTTCGATGAAGTAGAGGTTGCCCTTTTCATCCATCAGAAACTCGACCGTGCCGGCGTTGGAATAACCGACCTCCTTCATCGCCGTGGCAAGCCGTTCGCACATTTCTCGGCGCAGCTCGGGGGTGACGACGGGTGAGGGAGCCTCTTCGATCAGCTTCTGGTGCCTGCGCTGAATGGAGCATTCGCGCTCGCCCAGCACTTCCACATCGCCGTGCTCGTCTCCGAGCACCTGAAACTCGATGTGGCGCGGCGCCTTGATGAATTTCTCGATATAGACGTCGCCGCAGGAAAAAGCGATCTGCGCCTCCTGCTGCGCCTGGGCCAGCAGGTTGGGCAGCTCATCGGGGTGCTCGACGATCCTCATGCCGCGCCCGCCGCCGCCCGCCGATGCCTTGATCAGCACCGGGTAGCCGATCTTTTCGGCCACCGTGTGCGCCTGCTCGACGGTACCGACGATGCCGTCCGACCCGGGCAGGATGGGGATGCCGGCCTGCTTCATCGCCGCCCTGGCCTGCTGCTTGAGTCCCATCAGCCGCGTCACCTCCGGCTTCGGGCCGATGAAGCGGATGCCGGAGGTTTCGCAGACTTCGGCGAAGTTGGCGTTCTCGCTGAGGAAGCCGTATCCGGGATGGATGGCGTCGACGTTGGTGATTTCGGCGGCGCTGATCACGGAAGGAATGTCGAGGTAGCTGCGCGCGCTCTTGGCCGGGCCGATGCAGACGGCTTCGTCGGCAAAGCGCACGTGGAGGCTGTTGCGGTCGGCTTCGGAATAGACGGCCACGGTCTTGATGCCGAGGTCCTTGCAGGCGCAAATCACGCGCAGGGCGATTTCGCCGCGGTTCGCGATAAGGATCTTTTCAAACATGGGTGCTCAGGTTCAGGCGGGCCGGATGGAGAAGATGGCTTCGCCGTATTCGACAGGCTTGCCGGACTCCACCAGCATCGCGACGATGGTGCCGGCGATCTCGGACTCGATTTCGTTCATCAGCTTCATCGATTCGATGATGCACAGCACTTGGCCGGCCTTTACCGAATCGCCCACTTTGACAAACGCCGGAGCGCCGGGGCTGGGTGAGGAATAAAAAGTTCCGACGATGGGAGATTTCACAAGGTAGAGCGAAGGGTCGGCGGTGACGGCCGTCTGCGTGGCTTCCGGCATCGGCGGCGGAGCCAGCTGGGGCGCCACTGCGTAGGACGGAACGGAAGGAATGACATACTCCTGATTGGAGGCCGCGGCGCGGCGGATGCGGACGCGGTTGCCTCCACGTTCTACTTCAATCTCGGCCACACCGCTCTCGTTGGCGAGTTCTATAATCTGCTTGATCTCTTCAATGGTCATGTTGTCAACGCTTGTCCGCAGCCCGGGTCAAGGCTAGCGGACAAGGATCTCCTTGGCAGTTGGGGTGAGGACTTCACAGCCGTCCTTGGTGACCAGGACGGTGTCCTCAATGCGGATGCCGCCTTTGCCCTCCAGGTAAACGCCGGGCTCGATGGTAATCACCATGCCCTCCGCGAGCAGGGCCGGCTGTTTGCGGGCCACGCGGGGAGGTTCGTGGATTTCCAGACCAAGACCGTGTCCGGTGGAATGGACGAAGAATGTATCAACCTTATGAGATTCTAAGACAGTGCGGGCGGCTTTGTCGATTTCCCCACACGCGGCTCCGGGGCGCACGGCGGCCACGGCGGCCAGTTGGGCCTCCAGAACGGCGCGATGCAGGCGCTGCCAGCGCGCCGGAACCGGCCCCAACGAGGCGATGCGCGTCATGTCGGAGCAGTAGCCTGCGTAACGCGCGCCCATGTCGATGAGGCAGAGCTGGCCCGGCTTGATGGGCGCATTGGTGGGCCGGGCGTGGGGCAGGGCGGAGCGGGGGCCGGAGGCGACGATAGTTTCAAAGGCCGGACCGTCGGCGCCGAAGGTAAGCATGGAATGGTCCAGCTCTGCGGCCAGGCGGCGCTCACTCCAGCCCGATTTGAGCCGGGCGAGCGCGCGGTCCAGGGCCTTGGAGTTCAGCTGGACAGCGCCGCGGATGGCTTCGATTTCCCGGCGCGACTTGATCAGCCTCAACTGTTCGACGAGGCCACCGCCGGGTTTGACGCGGGTGGATTTGGGCAACTCGTCGACGAGCCAATGGAAGCTTTCGACGGTGAGATGGCCGGGTTCGTAGCCGAGGTTGCGGATCCGCTGGCGGGTCAGAATGGGGTGGACCTTCTTGAGCAGCGGGCCGTTGACGATCGTGGTTTTGCAGTCGGATTCCTGGGAGGCCTGGATGGTGTAGCGCGGATCGGTGAGCAGCCAGGAGTGACCGGAGGTGACCAGCAGCAAGGCGTTGGAGCCGGTGAAGCCGGAGAGGTAGCGGATATTGGCCGGGGAGGAGACGAGCAGGGCGTCCAGGCGCGCGGCGTCGAGAGAGACGAGCAGCTTGGCGCGGCGGGCTTTCAGCTCCGGCGAGGGCTTCATGCCGAGGGGATGAGCAGCAGCTTGCCGGTGGTCTTGCGGCCGGCGAGATCGATGTGAGCCTGGGCGGCCTCCGACATCGGGTAGCTGTTTTCAATGTGCAGCTTGAGCTTGCCGGCGGCGATCCAGCCGAGCACGTCGCCGGAGCGTTGCAATAGCTCCTCGCGCGTGGCGCAGTAGCTGGCAAGCGTCGGACGGGTGAGGAACAGCGAGCCCTTGGTGCTGAGCAGCAGCGGCTGGATGGGCGGAACCGCACCGCTGGCGTTGCCGTAGGTGACCATCATGCCGCGCGGGCGCAGCGAGTTGATGCTCTTCTCGAAGGTGGCCGCGCCGACCGAATCGTAGACGACACCGACACCCTTGCCGCCGGTGAGCTGTTTCGTTTCGGCCTCAAAGTCTTGTTCGGTGTAAAGAATGATGTGATCGGCACCGGCGGCGCGGGCTTTATCGGCTTTAGCCTGGGTGGAGGTGGTGCCGATGACGGTGGCGCCAAGCATCTTCGCCATCTGCGTGAGCAGGAGGCCGACACCGCCGGCGGCGGCGTGGACCAGACAGGTGTCGCCCTTCTTGAGCGGAAAGGTGGAGTGGGTCAGGTAGTGCGCGGTCGTGCCTTGGAGCATGGCGGCGGCGGCCTGGTTGAGGTCGAGCGAACCGGGCACCTTGACCAACTGCCAGGAGGGCACGACGGAGTACTCGGCGTAGGAGCCGCGATTCATCGAATAGGCGACGCGGTCGCCGGGCTTAACCTCGGTGACGCCGGGCCCAACCGATTCGACGACACCGGCGGCTTCCATGCCGAGCGAGATGGGCGGGTCGGCTTTGTAGAGTCCGGTGCGGAAGTAGATGTCGATGAAGTTGACGCCGGAGGCGGCGATCTTGACCAGCGCCTGGCCTTCGCCGGGCGTGGGCACGGCGACATCCTCGAGACGCATTTGCCCGGGACCTCCGCATTCATGAACAAGGATGGCTTTCATGACGTGACCTTTCTCCGCAGATGAACCGCAGCAGCATAGAGTAACAGATAAAGCAATGTGAACGGAAACAACGCCAGCCGCGCGATGGTGCGCACGGCGCCGGCGCCGGACAGTCCGGCGCGGAACAGAATGAAGTGGCGGATGGTGGACCAGTTGGAACGGTCCAGCCAAAAGTAGTCGCCGTTCTCATTCAGGACGTAAACCTTGGCCGGTGTGCGTGCGGCGAGCACCCATTTCCACTTGGTCATGATCGGCTCACCGGAGCAGATCATGCCCATGACGGTATGACGCCGCCCGGCGAGCAGCTGATAGAGCCGCTTGCGGCCCTGGCGGCCTTGATAATCGGTGACGCGAAAGACCTGGCCGCGCGATTCCAGGAAACCCTTGGGCAGGCCGGCGTAGCAGGTGACGAGATCGACCTGGATATCGGGGCCGTGAATCTCGTAGATATCCGGGAACAGCTCATCGAACAGGTAGCGCGAGCCGCTTTCGACAAGCAGGACACGATCGAACGGCGGAATGTGGCGGCGGAAAAAGTAGCGCAAACGCTCTTATTTTAGACGCCCCAGCAGTAGTCTTCCAAAGCCTTGTCGAGGGTCTCGTCTTTTTCGGTGAGGCGCATCAGTTCCAGACGGATAGCGTCGAGCAGGGCGAGCCAACTGGCTTCGATGACGTTGTCGGAGACGCCGACGGTCGCCCAGCTGCGGCGGTTGTCGGACCATTCGACCAATACGCGGACCTTGGCGGCGGTGCCCTTTTTCGGCTCGAGGACGCGGACCTTGTAGTCGGTGAGGCGGACGATAGAGATTTCCGGGTATAGAGCGCTAAGGCATTGGCGGAGGCAGAGGTCGAGGGCGTTCACGGGACCGTGTCCGGAAGCGGTGGCGGTGTGGACGCCGTCCTGCGCCTTGAGGTTGACGGTGGCGGTGTTGAGGGAGCGGTTGCCGGTCATCTTCGTGGTCACTTCGAAGCTGATCACGTCGAAGAAACTGGCGCCGGGGTGGAGGGCTTCGCGGACGAGCAGCTCGAAGGTGCCTTCGGCGGCTTCCAGTTCATATCCGAGGTATTCGATGTGCTTGATGCGCTCGAGCAGCTCGCGGCGGGCGGCTTCGGTGAGGCGGTCATCGAGGCCATGCTGCTTGAGCTTGTAAAGGATGTTGCCGCGGCCGGAGAGGTCGCTCAGCAGAACGCGCTGGCGGTTGCCGACCTTTTCCGGGGCGATGTGCTCATAAGTGGCCGAATCCTTGAGCACGGCGCTGACGTGAACGCCGCCCTTGTGCGCGAAGGCGGAGTGTCCGACATAAGGCTGATCATTGCGCATGGGCAGATTGGCGAGCTCGGCGATGAAGCGGGCGACCTGGGTGAGGGCGGTGAGCCGGTCCGGGCCGATTGTGGTGTGGCCGAGCTTGAGTTCGAGGTTGGCGATGATGGAGGCGAGGTTGGCGTTGCCGCAGCGCTCGCCGTAGCCGTTCATGCAGCCCTGGACGTGGGTGGCTCCGGCTTCGATGGCGGCGAGGGAGTTGGCGACGGCGACATCGGAGTCGTTGTGGGTATGGATGCCGAGGATGCCGTCCAAGCGGGCGCGGACATCGGCGAAGATCTCTGTGAGGCGGGAGGTGATGGTTCCGCCGTTGGTGTCGCAGAGGCAGAGGACGTCGGCGCCGGCGTTCTTGGCGGCTTCGAGCGTGCGGAGGGCGAAGTCGGGGTTGGCGGTGTAGCCGTCGAAGAAATGCTCGGCGTCGTAGATGACCTCGCGGCCGTGGTCCTTGAGGAACTTCACGGTGTCGGCGATCAACTTCAGGTTTTCTTCTTCGGTGACGCCGAGGGCGCGGTGGACGTGGAGATCCCAACTCTTGCCGAAGATGGAGACGGCGGGTGTGCCGGCCTCCACCAACGACAGAGTGTTTGGGTCGCGCTCGACCGGGTTACGGGCAAAGCGCGTAGAACCGAAGGCGGTGAGCCTTGCATGGTTCAACTGAATGGAGCGCGCGCGCGCAAAGAACTCTTTATCCTTCGGGTTGGAGCCGGGCCAGCCGCCTTCAATATAGTCAATGCCGAGCTCATCGAGCTTCTGCATGATGGTGAGCTTGTCGTCGACGGAGAACGAAACAGCTTCGCCTTGCGTGCCGTCGCGGAGCGTGGTGTCGAAGGTAAAGATGCGCATCGCGGATATAAGGGGCTAGGAGCCGGCCGCTACGGGCTGGTCCTGGGAACCCCTACCCTCCTTTTTCTTTTTGAGGAACGTCATCATCTCTCGGAGTTCGCGGCCGACGACTTCGATCTTGTGCTGGCGGGCGGCTTCGCGCATGGACATGAACTTGCCGCGGCCGGAGCGGTTTTCCTCCATCCATTCCTTGGCGAACTGGCCGGACTGGATTTCGGCGAGGATCTTTTTCATCTCCTGGCGGGTCTGATCGTTGATGATGCGGGGGCCGCGGGTGTAGTCGCCGTATTCGGCGGTGTCGGAGACGGAGTAGCGCATGTAGCCGAGGCCGCCTTCATAGATGAGGTCGACGATGAGCTTGAGCTCGTGGAGGCATTCGAAGTAGGCGATCTCGGGGGCGTAGCCCGCCTCGACGAGCGTGTCGAAGCCTGCGCGGATGAGCTCGGCGGCGCCGCCGCAGAGAACGGACTGTTCGCCGAACAGGTCGCTTTCGGTCTCTTCGCGGAAGGTGGTGGAGATGACGCCGGCCTTGAGGCAGCCGAGGCCGAGCGCGTAGGCGAGTGCGTTTTGGAGAGCCTGGCCGGAGGCATCCTGATGGATGGCGACGAGGCCTGGAACGCCAACGCCTTCGGTGAACAGCTCGCGGACGCGGTGGCCGGGGGCCTTGGGGGCGATCATGGAGATGTCGACACCGGCGGGGGGGGTGATGAAGCCGAAGTGGATGTTGAAGCCGTGGGCGAACATGAGGGTTTTGCCGGGCTTCATGGCCGGGGCGATCTCTTTGTTGTAGAGGCCGGCCTGGATGTGATCGGAGACGAGGATCATGATCATGTCGGCGGCCTTGGCGGCTTCGGCGACGGTCATGACGCGGAGTCCGGCATCCTTGGCCTTGTCCCAGCTCTTGCTGCCTTCATAGAGGCCGACGACGACGTTGCAGCCGGAATCGCGCAGGTTGAGCGCGTGGGCATGGCCCTGGCTGCCATAGCCGACGATGGCGATGGTCTTTCCGCTGAGCAGGCTCAGGCTTCCGTCTTTTTCATAGTAGCGATCAGGCATTGAGGACTCCGTTATCGATAGTGGTTTGTGGATTGGTAGCGTTCTTGGTGGGCACGGGCGAGGAGAGCCGCAGGCGGCGCGCCTCCATCATGACGGCGACGGTGCCGGAGCGGGTGACTTCGATCTCGCCGTAGCTGCGCATGACGTCGATGAATTCGTCGAGCTTTTCCGAGTCGCCCGTTGCTTCCAGTGCGAAGCCTTCGAGCGAGGAGTCGATGACGCGGGCGCCGAAGATTTCGGCCTCCTTGAGCACGGCGGGGCGCGACTCCATGGGAGCGCGGACGCGCATGAGGATGAGTTCGCGGGCGACGCTGGGAGAATCGGTGAGGTCGGCCACTTGGAGGACATTGATGAGCCGGTTCATCTGTTTGATGACCTGCTTGCGCAGATGGGGCTCAACGTCAACGACGATGGTCATGCGCGAGAGTTCGGGATCGGTGGTGCGTGCGACGGTGAGGCTTTCAATGTTGTAAGCGCGCGCGCTGAGCAGCCCGGTGATGCGCATAAGAGCGCCGGGCTTGTTTTCGACGAGCAGGGAGATGACTTGAAGCATGGCTGGATTCCTATTTAGCGGCGGCCATTGGCTGGGTGGATTCGCCGAGCACCATTTCGTTGATGGCGCCGCCGGCGGGGACCATGGGGAAGACGTTTTCGAACGGGGTGACCTTGACATTGAGCAGGTAGGGGCCGGGCTCTTTGACAGCTTCCTGGAGAGCGGGCGTAAGGTCAGCGGGCGATTCGATCGTGCGGCCCTTGAAGCCGTAGGCTCCGGCGAGCTTTTCGGCGTCGGGGAAGCAATCGAGGGTGACGGCGTTGAGGCGGTTGTTGTAGAACAGCTCCTGCCACTGGCGGA
Source organism: Acidimicrobiia bacterium (assembly GCA_016871315.1). Classification (GTDB taxonomy): domain Bacteria; phylum Acidobacteriota; class Terriglobia; order Bryobacterales; family Bryobacteraceae; genus VFZE01. The sequence goes on from VFZE01000047.1 coordinate 42,606, forward strand.
CCATGCCCAAATAGCCGTTGTTCATGACGATGATCTTGATGGGGAGTCCGTAGCTGGCGATGGTGGCGAGTTCCGGCAGCGACATCTGGAAGCCGCCGTCGCCGCTGATGGAGAAGACGAGCTTGTCGGGGTTGGCAAACTGGGCGCCGATGGCGGAGGGGAGGCCGAAGCCCATGGCTCCGAGTCCGCCGGAGTTGATCCACAGGCGTGGCGAGTTGAAGCGGATAAACTGCGCGGCCCACATCTGGTGCTGGCCGACGTCGGCGGTGACGACGGCCTTGCCGCCGGAGATGCGGTCGATTTCGCGCATCAGGTGCTGGGGCTTGATCTCGGAGGTGGAGATTTCCGGGGTGAGCGGATGCTCTTCCTTCCATTCGCGGACCTGGTTCCACCAGGCTTTTCTAGAGTCGGCGTGGATGGGGGCGTGAGCGGGGGCGAGCTCGAGGAGGATCTTGTTGAGCTTGCTGAGTACGCGCTTGACGTCGCCGACGATGGGGAGGTCGGCGGCGCGGTTCTTACCGATCTCGGCGGGGTCGATGTCGACGTGGATGACCTTGGCGTGGGGTGCGAAGGCGGCCAGGCGGCCGGTGACGCGGTCATCGAAGCGGACGCCGAGGGCGATGATGAGATCGGTGTGGGTCATGCCCATGTTGGCGGCGTAGCTGCCGTGCATGCCGGGCATGGAGATGAAGTTGGGATGTTCGCTGGAGAGCGCGCCGAGACCCATGAGGGTGCAGACGGCGGGCGCGTCGAGGGTTTCGACAAGCTGGGTGAGTTCGAGCGAGGCTTCCGAGGCAATGACGCCGCCGCCGGCGTAGATGAAAGGCCGCTTGGCCTCCCACATCATGTGCGCGGCGCGGCGGATCTGTCCGGCGTGGCCGTCGGTGTGGACCTTATAGCCGGGCAGGTGGATCGCGTTGACGGGGGCGTAGTGGCCCTGGGCCTGGAAGACATCCTTGGGAACGTCGACGAGGACGGGGCCGGGGCGTCCGGTGGAGGCGATGTAAAAGGCTTCGTGAATGATCTGTGGCAGATCGTTCAAGGTCTTCACAAGATAGTTGTGCTTGGTGCAAGAGCGCGTGATGCCGAAGGTATCGGCCTCCTGGAAAGCGTCGCTGCCGATGAGCTTGGTGGAAACCTGTCCCGTAAGGGCGACAATGGGGATGGAGTCCATCATGGCGTCGACCAGACCGGTGGTGAGGTTGGTGGCTCCGGGCCCGGAGGTGGCGCAGCAGACGCCGACCTTGCCGGTGGAGCGGGCGTAGCCTTCGGCGGCGAAGCAGGCGTTTTCTTCATGGCGTACCAGGACGTGACGCAATGGATGGTCATACATGGCGTCGTAGAAGGGCAGGGTGACGCCGCCGGGGTAACCGAACATGCAGTCGACGCCTTCGCGGACCAGGCACTCGAGCAGGATCTTCGAACCGCTCATCAGGTTAGACATTCGCTATCCTCCAAGGATCGTCAAAACAGAAGCTGAATATTAGAAAGGGCCACCGGCTGAGGTTGGTTACCCCGCCGGTGGCCCTCGGATCTTCGATCCGGGACCCGCCTTAGGCGGGGCCGGTTACGATGACTACCGGAATCATCGGCAGGCGAACGGGCGGCGTAGCGATCCAGGTAAGGGGAAGACGCTGCGCCGAGAGGTTCACAGGAACCAGGGTACTGGAAAAGCGAATCAAATGCAATAGGCTTCTCCCATAAATTCTATTGATTTATATATTGGTAGGACGCGGGTTGGGCTGTTGGCCGTAGTTTATTGAAAAAGCAGCATGTTGTTCCGCGCTTGGGTTCGATCCGTTATTTTTGTATGGGCGGCACGGGGAGTCCCGGCTAGCCCGGCTTGGGTTCGTTTCTTCATTTTTAGTTTCGTCGGGTTGGCGGATTCGAGAAACTGTCGAATTGGGTCCAAGCCCTTGGCAGGGATCGGTAGCCGCACCCGGGATGAGAGTAGCAGAGCCGTCAAGAGTTCCGCGAGACGCGGGAGCGGAAGTGGTTGGTGGGGAAGGGAAAAAGGAATGTGGGCGGCAGTGACCGGGTCAGCTTTTGCGCAGACTAATCGATGGAGGAATCCGGCACCGGGGTATCCTTGTTCCGGTTCAGTTGGAAATGGAGAAGGCGTTCTCCCAGTAAGGTACAAGGAGAGAACGCATGAAGAAGCCACGGAAGCACTACTCGCCGGAAGAGAAGGTCGCCATCCTCAGGCGGCATTTGCTGGAGCACGAGCCGATCTCGAAGCTGTGCGATGAACTCGGCTTGCAGCCCACGGTCTTCTATCGCTGGCAGAAGGAGTTCTTCGAGAACGGCTCGGCCGCCTTCGAGCAGAAGGCGCGACCGAACCACTCAGCCAACGAGGAGCGAATCGCCTACCTGGAGAAGAAGATCCAGACGAAGGACGAGGTTCTGGCCGAACTGATGGCCGAACATGTTGCCCTAAAAAAACGCTTGGGGAACTCTGACCGGGGTCTGGGTTCCGCACGACAGGCGGGACCAGATCGTGGATTTCGTCCGGCGCTGGTCGGAGAAGACCGAGATCAGCGCCGGGCGGTTCATCGAGTGGCTCGACATCACCGCCAGCAAGTTCTATGACTGGCGAGAACGCTACGGCAAGGTGAACGAGCACAACGGCTGGGTTCCCCGCGATTTTTGGCTGGAGGAGTGGGAGAAGCAGGCCATCGTCGGGTTCCACCTGAAGAACCCACTGGAGGGCTACCGCCGGCTGACGTTCATGATGCTCGATGCCGATATCGTGGCGGTCAGCCCGTCCAGTGTGTGGCGAGTGCTCGGCCAGGCCGGCCTCTTGTCGAAATGGAACGGGAAGCCGTCGAAGAAGGGCACAGGCTTTGCGCAGCCGCTGGTCGCGCATGAGCACTGGCACATCGACGTCTCCTACCTCAACATCGGCGGGACGTTCTACTACCTGTGCGGCATCCTGGATGGCTTCAGCCGGTACATCGTGAACTGGGACATCCGGGAGTCGATGACCGAGGCCGACATCGAGATCATCTTACAGGGAGCCAGAGAGAAGTACGCGGAGGCGCGGCCCCGGATCATCTCCGACAACGGGCCGCAGTTCATCGCCAAGGACTTCAAGGAGTTCATTCGGGTCTCGGGCATGACGCACGTCAGAACCTCGCCGTACTATCCGCAATCGAACGGGAAAATCGAACGCTGGCACAAATCGCTCAAAGGCGAGTGCATCCGGCCGGGAACGCCACTGTCGCTGGACGATGCCCGGCTTCTGGTGCAGGGTTACGTTGAGCACTACAACAACGTCCGCCTGAACAGCGCGGTTGGCT
>VFZE01000048.1 GCA_016871315.1 Acidimicrobiia bacterium
AACTGATCGGTTTCCCGGGAGAATCGTGATCGCTTTCACGGGAGAACACTGATCGGTTTGCGGGGAGAATGGTGATCGGTTTCAAGGGAGAATGCTGATCGGAATCGAGGAGAATCCGCAATTGTTATCCTTGTTGTTCGAAAAGAAATAGCGGATCGAGTTCTGGTGACGTCTCACCGCTCGAAGGGAAAACTATGCCTGATCATCCCAAACCTGACCAGTATGGCGTACATACCATCGGCGTGAAGTCGATCGCCACCAACAAGCTGAAAGCCAACCCGCACAATCCTCGAACGCTCTTTGATCGCGCGGACCTTCAGGTCTTGCAGCAGTCAATCGCGCGCGTCGGAATTCTCGTGCCCCTGACAGTTTATAGGCAATCCAAAAGCGGCCAATACGTCATTCTGGACGGACAGCGCAGATGGATTTGTGCCCAACGGATCGGGCTTGAGGAGATACCTGTCAACGAGGTCGCCGAGCCAACGCTGGTGCAGAACATCGTTACGATGTTTCAGATCCACAAGCTCAGGCTCGATTGGGAATTAATGCCCACGGCTATCAAGCTGGAACTTCTGATGCGAGAACTGGGCGAGAAGAAAGAAAAGCGCCTCGCCGAGCTTACTGGCTTGGACGAAGCCGTAGTCGTTCGCTGCAAAAAGCTGCTTTCCTATAACAAACGCTTTCAGGATCTGATGCTGGACGCTGACCCTGACAAGCGGGTTAAAGCTGACTTCTTCATTGAACTATACCCCGTCCGGAACGATCGTGAAGTCGTAAAGATGCCGTGGTTTAACAAGGACAAGTTTACTGACGCAATGCTGAAGAAGTCCGCACAGGGCGGCCTGAAATCGGTCACTGAGTTCCGCGTGGTAAAGCAGTACATCAACAATGCAGTGAAGGCCAACAAGGTTGCGACGATCTCAAAGCGGCTTAGGGAGTATGCTGACGAACCATCACTAGGATCCGACCATCTCAATATCGAATCCGCTGCTGTCGCAGCAGAGGCCAAGAAGCTCCTCAAATCGGCCAACACGCTTTACGAGCAAATAAACGACATCGACATTGACGACTTTTACGGTCAAGAGGAGATGTGGAATCGCCTTGAAGCCCTTGCCAACCTCATTCGATCCAAGCTGAAAACACTTGGCCGGAGGGATCAATAAAAGTGCGAGCCCCCTCTAAGCGCGGGACACCCATCAATGCACGTCGCTATCGTCGCTGGACCAATCGTTTTGGTGCCTACCGCGATCCCGTTACCAATGTCACGATTGAAGGCTGGATTGACCAGTTCGACGACGGAGACAAAGACCTCGCAGCGCGTGTCCTCGACTCTGTTGAATTCTACGGCCAGGCACAGATTCACGCAGCTTATCGTCAAGCGCTAGCCGCATTGCAAGGATGGGACAAAGATCCCGCCAAAAGGGACGGAGCGTGGTGTTTCGCTGCGATGTCCGGAAGCGCAGGAGAAAGCGGCGATGCAATGTTGTATCAGTTTCGCATCGCCAACGGGCTGGACAATAGGAAATACAACGATACATTTGTAAATCGCAGCGAGTTATTCAGGCGCACTCTGCTCCCCGACGGCGATCCAAAAAGGTTGGGCAACGATGCAACGGTAGTTCTGCTCGATGACTTCACAGGTACTGGAAAGCAAGTGTGTGATGCGTGGAATGATCCCGCGACATCATTCGGAGCACTTCTCGCCGGGGTTGGCAAAGTGTATTTAATTGTAGTGGCCGCTTCTCGTACTGCCCGCACCAAGATTGCCGACGAGACGAGCCTGACACTTCTGCCAGTTCACTACTTGGGCGACAGTGACAATGTGTTCTCTACTTCCTGCTCGCACTTCTCAGTTCGTGAGCGGAGCAGGCTACTGCACTACGGAAAACGTGCAGACAACAAAAACCCCAAGGGCTTCGGGGAATGCGGTCTCCTGGTCGTGTTTCAACATCGAGCTCCGAACAACACAATCCCGATCCTTCACGTCGATCACAATGGATGGACCGGCCTATTTCCGCGTCACGATTGAAGCTACGAGTTGAAGATGACGACTTCGTTGCTGACGGTACGATGTGTGGCGAACCCAGCGATGTTTCGACGCACTGACACGGTCTTGTAGTCGTAACCTCGCTTCAGGATATTCGCCTCAGCTGATTCTGCGTAGCTAACCACGAAGTTGATGCCTCTGCCATCCAGAATCTCCATCCATCTCCGCAGTCGTTCGATGTCTTCCGATGTGAACGTGTTTGGATGATACTGCCGAAACACGCGCCGTTCTTTGACGGCAAAGGGAGGGTCCATGTAAACTAAATCCCCCGGTTTCGCCTCACCGAGTACTCGCTCAAAATCACCCCGCATAAAGCGCACGCGTTGCAGCCGCCGTGAGCATCTCTTGAAGACGTCGTCGCCTGGAAATCCCCCACACCGCACGCCACTGTAAGGCACGTTGAACTGACCTTGCAAGTTCGTTCGGTAGATACCGTTGAAGCAGTACCTGTTTAGGTAGATGAATCGCGCTGCCCGTTCAGCGGTGCTCATGGATTTCGGGTCCGTGCGCCGCAGCCTGCCGTATTCCTCTCGGTCCGCCGGCGGCAGTTTCTTCAGTTCTTCGAGCACGCCGCCGATGCGATGCTTCACTTCCAGATACGTTGCGATCAATTCGGGATTGAGATCGCCAAGGATCGCCTTGGGTGGCTTCAGGGCAAAAAACAGGCAGGCCGAACCTGCAAACGGCTCGACGTAACGCTTGTGTTTCTTCGTCCAGAATGTTTGGAGAATTGGCAGAAGCCGCCGCTTACTGCCTGCCCAGCGCAGGAACGGTTGGCAATCCTGCTTCGGCCGTTCGGGGGCATCAGGTACCATCGTTTCGTGTCAATGATAGCGCAGCTCACCCTTCGTTTCACGGGACCTAAAGCGCGCCCCCCTCGCGCTCCGCGATTCGACTGGCCCGACCTCGCAGCCACTTCGCCGGTATGGCTGGCTTCTCAAGGCGACCATCACAGGCAAGCGTGGCAACCTTGGAAGGCATGGCAACGAGGAATCTGCAACTTGCAGATGCTAATGGATGCATCAACGGTCCGAATCCCTCTTTGTCCGGAGTTGTGGAGGAACTCACGCCGACGTTCACGATCATCCACACGGAAGCATGCCTGACGAGCAAATCGGGATGTCAGTTCACTCTGTCGACGATGCACTTGCTTATCGACCGAACCAGGATTCGCGAATACCACTCCCGGCGACGGAATTAAGTCCTCATTCATGGACGCCAGTTGTCGTGATGTGCAGGTCAAGCCCATGGGTACTCAGGACGGCGCGCCCGACGCTCGCGCGCGACTCTAGATAATGTTGTAGCTGCCCGGTGCTTCCGGGTTCAATTGGGTTCCACAGGCTTCAACGGGACGCCCGTATCCGATTGAAACGTAAGGCGATGAAAACAGGGCATTTTGGAAAGCGGCTGCAATCCGTCTTGGGCGCAGGGGGTCGCGAGTTCAAATCCCGCCGCCCCGACCATATTTTCACGGTTTTCGCTCGCGTGTTATGCGGTGCGGAAGCCGAGCGGAAGCGGAACTGAGGGCAACTTAGACGTTGTATGGCAAGACTTGGCCAAGCAAAACCGAGCGTCCCAGTGTTCGTCAGTTCCACGTTCACGGACATGCAGGATTGTGCCGGCGCGGCGGGCGAGCCGGATCGATCCGATATTGGCGTTGCGGTATGAGTAGGGCTGTGCGGTGTTCGGGGTGAAGGGTAAGGGACTATTGAGGCGAATCGCGGTAAGATGAGTGCGGAGCATGCTCGCCGAGCGCATCACGATTGAACCCGGAAAGAGGTCCGGCCAGCCGTGCATCCGGGGTTTGCGCATCACGGTTTGGGACGTGCTGGGATGGCTGGCGGCGGGACGCACGGAACAGGAGATCTCGGAGGATTATCCTGAGCTGGAAAAAGACGACTTCAAGGCTGTGTATGACTATGCGGCGCGACTCGGCCGGATATAGCGAGGCTAAAGACCCTCCCACCGGGATGTCGCTGCATCCTATGCCGGTCGCTTCGATTTCTGTTCGGGGGTTTCGAATCGAAGGCGGCGTTTCTGGATGGCGCAGTCCCGCAGGTAAAGATTGATTAGATTCTGGTAGGGTATCCCTACCTCCGCTGCCATTTGCTTGAAATAGTCGACTGCGGCGGCGTCGAGACGGATGGTGATTTGACGCTTGAGTTGCTTGGCGTATGGATTCTTGCGGGACTTGGAGAAATCGTACTCTTTTCTCATTTCCATCTCCAGTATGTATCTGTTTCTTTCCTGGTAGCGTGTCTGGCCGAGATAATTCGCCGGAATGATCTGGATCATCGATCAGGCGGGCGCTCTCGTCCAGAAAGACGGATTGGGCCTCTTGGAAGGAGACACCATGGTTGACCGCGCCTTACGGCGATCCCAGGCGAATTCAATATTGCCCACATAATTATTTTAGCAATAGCGGAACGTGGATAGGACGCGGACAAGGTTCACTCTGACCGCGGCGTCTGCCAGAGAGCAATGCCGTGCCTGCCGCACAACATTATTGATATCGCCAGAGGGAAGTTCCGCCCTGGAACAGTTTTGGGGGGGAGAAATCCGGCGGAAATATAGACTACCACCTTAGCCATGTGGGATAATGCAGAATTGTTACGTTCTAGCTGTTGCTAGGTAGGAATCATGTCTCAGATTTTCCACCCTAGCGCAAACACCATAGCCAAAGTCAGCATCTTCGGAGCGATCTTCTTCGCCGGAGGTTTGCTCGTCATTTTGAACGAAGTGAACCGGAGCCCCTATGTGACGCGAGTGGGGGTGGCACGGGAGCAGCCGGTCCCGTTTTCGCACAAGCACCATGTAGGCGGAATCGGGATCGATTGCCGGTATTGCCACACTGCGGTGGAGACCTCTTCGGCGGCGGGAATTCCCCCGACGGAGACCTGCATGAGCTGTCATTCGCAGATCTGGGCCGATTCCCCGATGCTGGAGCCCGTGCGGGCCAGCTTCCGGACAGACCGCTCGATTGAATGGACGCGGGTGCACGATCTGCCTGGATTTGTTTATTTCGATCACAGCATCCACCTGAAGAAGGGGGTAGGATGCGTCACCTGTCACGGGCGCGTGGATCAGATGCCGTTAATGTATCAGCAGAACACGCTGAACATGGAATGGTGCCTGGACTGCCATCGCGCACCGGAGAAATATGTGCGGCCGCGAGAGGAAGTGTTCCGGATGGACTACCGGCCGCAGGAAAGCCAGCAAGTGATTGGGGCGAGGCTGGTGAAGGAATACAAGATCCGGAAGCTGACCGACTGTTCGGTTTGTCATCGATGAGTGAACCCAACCAAATAGATGCGCCCGCAGAGGCGATAAGCGCGCCGCTGGACCTGGAGGCGTTGCGCACGCGGCTTTCTTCGGCGCAAGGACCACAGTTCTGGCGGAGCCTGGAGGAGATTGCCGGGACGCCGCAATTCCAGGCGTTTGTGGAGAACGAGTTCACGCCGGGGACGTCGGAGTGGAGCGATCCGGTGAGCCGGCGGCGGCTGCTGGAGCTGCTGGGCGCGTCGCTAGGGCTGGCGGGACTGACGGCGTGCACGCGGCAGCCGGCGGAAAAGATTGTGCCGTATGTGAAGGCTCCGGAGGAGTTCATACCGGGCAAGCCTGTTTACTATGCGACAGCGATTCCGGTGTCCGGATACGCGGACGGCGTGCTGGTGGAAAGCCACATGGGCCGGCCGACGAAGGTGGAAGGAAATCCGGAGCACCCGTCGAGCCTGGGGGCAACGGATGTTCTGCGGCAGGCGGCGGTGCTGGGGCTCTACGACCCGGACCGGTCGCAGGTGGTGACCAGAGAAGGGCGCGTATCGAGCTGGATGAGTTTTGCGGCGGCGGCAGGGACGCTGCGCGAGAGCCTGCTGTCGAGCAAAGGATACGGGTTCCGGATTCTGACGGAGGCGGTGACGTCGCCATCGCTGGCGGCGGCGATTCGGAATTTGCTGGCGGAGCTGCCCGGGGCGAAGTGGTGCCAGTTTGAGCCAGTGTCGCGAGCGAATGTGACGGAAGGGTTGCGGCTGGCGTTCGGACGCCCGTTGCAGCCTGTGTACAAGCTGGACCAGGCGAAGGTAATCGTGTCGCTGGATGCGGACCTGTTCGGCGCCGATCCCGGCGCGGTGCGTTATGCGCGTGATTTCGCGGCGATGCGCAAGCCGGAAGCAAGCGGCGGGATGAACCGGCTGTACGTGGTGGAGCCGACACCATCGATCACGGGCGGAGCGGCCGATCACCGGTTGGCGCTCGAAAGTTGCGAGGTGGAGAGTTTCGCGCGGGCGCTGGCGGTGGAGCTGGGAGTTATGGCGGGTCCGGCTCCGGAAGTTTCCCATCCGAGGTGGATTAAGGCGATCGCGGCGGACTTGAGCAAGCACAAGGGCGCCTGCGTGGTGGCGGCGGGACAATTCCAAGTTCCGGCGGTGCACGCGGTGGTTCATGCGATCAACGCGGGGCTGGGCAACGCGGGGAACACGGCGACCTACACCGAACCGCTGGAAGCAACGGCCAGCCAGACGCTGCCCGATCTCGTGGAAGAGATGCGCACCAGTCAGGTGTCAACATTGCTGATGCTGGGTGGCAATCCGTTATACCAGGTTCCTGCGGACCTTGAGTTCACCGAAGCGCTGCGCAAGGTACGGATGCGAATCCACCTGGGCGCCTACGACGATGAAACGTCGGCGGTGTGCCACTGGCACATCAACGAAGCGCATGGGCTGGAGAGCTGGGGCGATGCGCGGGCCTACGACGGCACGGTAACAATCCAACAGCCTCTGATCGCGCCGCTGTACGGCGGCAAGACCGCGCTGGAAGTAGTGGCGGCGCTGGCCGGCCGACCCGGAGCGACGGCGCACGATCTGGTAAGGGAATACTGGCAGGCGCAGAACAAAGGGATGCTGACCGAGGACGTGTGGCGAAAGCAGCTGCACGACGGCTTTGTGCCAGGCTCTGCGCTGGCGGCGCAGGCAGTTCCGCTTGCGAAAGATTGGGCGGCGGGGCTGGGATCGCCGGCGAAGACGGAAGGGCTGGAGCTGAATTTCCGCCCGGACGCGAACGTGCATGACGGACGGTTCGCCAACAACGGCTGGTTGCAGGAGCTGCCGCGTCCGATCACGAAGCTGACATGGGACAACGCGGTGCAGGTGAGCCCGGAGACGGCGGCGAAGCTGGGCATCCGGAACGAGGATGTGGTGGAGCTGCGGCACGGAGGCCGCACGGTGCACGGGCCCGTATGGATCGTGCCCGGGCAGGCGGCGAACTCGATCACCGTGCACCTGGGCTACGGACGATGGCGCGGCGGGCGCGTGGCGACGGGAGCGGGATTCAACGCGAACCTGATCCGAACGTCTGGAACGCCGTGGCACGTGACCGGCGCGCAACTGGCGAAAACAGGCGCGCGGCATGCGCTGGCGTGCACGCAAGACCATCACAGCATGGAAGGGCGCGAACTGGTGCGGATCGCGGGACTGGAGAAATACCGCAAGGAGCCGGACTTCGCGCAACATGTGGGGCACGGTCCGGTGAAGGAGATGTCTCTGTTCCCCGAGTTTAAGTACGAGGGCTACAGCTGGGGCATGGCGATCGATTTGAACGCGTGCACGGGTTGCAACGCATGCACGATCGCCTGCCAGGCCGAAAATAACATCGCGGTGGTAGGCAAGAGCGAAGTCCTGCGCGGGCGCGACATGCACTGGATCCGGATAGACCGGTATTTCGAGGGCAGCCTGGACGCGCCGGAGATCCATCATCAGCCGTTGACGTGCATGCACTGCGAGAACGCGCCGTGCGAAGTGGTGTGTCCGGTGGCGGCGACGACGCATTCCGAGGAAGGTCTCAATCAGATGACCTATAACCGGTGCGTGGGAACGCGCTACTGCGCCAACAACTGTCCGTACAAAGTGCGGCGGTTCAACTTTTTCCTGTACGACGATTGGGAATCGAAGAGCCTGCACGGGCTGCGGAATCCGGACGTGACGGTGCGCAGCCGGGGTGTGATGGAAAAGTGCACCTACTGCGTGCAGCGGATCAACGCGGCTCGGATCGAGGCGGAGCAGGAAGACCGCAAGATCCGCGATGGAGAAGTGGTGACGGCCTGCCAGGCGGTTTGCCCGACGCAGGCGATCGCGTTCGGCGATTTGAACGATCCGGTCAGCCGTGTGGCGAAGCTGAAGAAGGATTCGCGCAACTACGGCTTGCTGACGGAGCTGAACACGCGGCCGAGGACGACGTACCTGGCCAAGGTGCGGAATGCGAATCCGGAGTTGGAGAAGGCATAGGATGGAGCACGACGAGCAACAACCATCCAAAGCGGTGGACACCGAATACGAGGTAATCGAGCCGGGGCATAGCTATCGGTCGGTTACGGACCACATCAGCGCGATCGTGCTGACGCGCAAGACACCGAAGACGTGGCTGATCGGGTTCGGGGTATCGTTCATGGTGCTGTCGCTGCTGCTCATGAGCCTCGGCGGGCTGCTGGTGAAGGGCATCGGGTTGTGGGGCGTGAACCAGCCGGTTGGCTGGGGCTTCGACATCATTAACTTTGTGTGGTGGATCGGGATCGGGCACGCTGGCACACTGATTTCGGCGATTCTGCTGCTGTTGCGGCAGGACTGGCGGACCTCGATCAACCGGTTCGCCGAGGCGATGACGCTGTTCGCGGTGGCGTGCGCGGGGATTTACCCTGTGTTTCACACGGGCCGGCCGTGGCTGGCCTACTGGCTGTTCCCGTATCCGAACACGATGGGGACGTGGCCACAGGTGCTGAGTCCGCTGGTGTGGGACGTGTTCGCGGTGTCGACCTACGCAACGGTATCGGCGCTGTTCTGGTACGTTGGCATGATTCCCGACCTGGCGACGCTGCGCGACCGCGCGCGCGCCAAGGGCGCGAAGATCTTCTACGGGATGCTAGCGATGGGCTGGCGCGGCTCGGCGCGGCACTGGGCGCGTTATGAGACCGCCTCGCTGCTGCTGGCCGGTTTGGCGACGCCGCTGGTGATATCGGTGCACACGGTGGTGAGTTTCGACTTCGCGGTGGGCATCATTCCGGGCTGGCACGCGACGATTTTCCCGCCGTACTTTGTGGCGGGAGCGATTTTCGCCGGGTTTGCGATGGTGCTGACGCTGTCGATTCCGCTGCGTGTGTTCTACAAGCTCGAGGATTTTATTACCAACCGGCACCTGGACAACATGGCCAAGGTGATGCTGGCGACGGGGCTGATCGTGGGCTACGGGTACATGATGGAGACGTTCATGGCCTGGTACAGCGGCAACCCGTATGAGAGCTTCCTGATGAAGAACCGGTTCTCCGGGCCGTACATGTGGTTCTATTGGGCGTTGATCACCTGCAACGTGCTGGCGCCGCAGATCCTATGGTGGCGGCGGTTCCGGCGCAACGTGACGATGCTGTTCGTGGTGTCGATCATCGTGAGCATCGGCATGTGGCTGGAGCGGTTCATCATCATTCCGGTGAGCCTGCACCGCGACTTCCTGCCGTCGAGCTGGGGCATGTACTGGCCGACATCGTGGGACTGGATGACGTTTATCGGGACGCTGGGGCTTTTTGCCTCGCTGATGTTCATCTTCCTGCGGCTGCTGCCGATGATTTCGATTTTTGAGATGCGCACGATTGTGCCGCCGGCGGAAGGGAGGTCGAAAGAATGAGCGACTTCCACGCGGCAAAAGGACGGCTGTACGGATTGATGGCGGAGTTTGACAACCGGTATGACCTGCTGGAAGCGGCGAAGGCGTCGTACGCGGCGGGCTACCGGAAGATGGATGCGTTTTCGCCGATGCCGATTCATGGCCTGGATGAAGCGATCGGGTTCAAGGACCGTGCAATGCCGCTGCTGGTGCTGCTGGGCGGAGTTGTCGGGTGCCTCGGCGGGTTCGGGCTGATGTACTTCATCACCGTGATCGCTTATCCGATGAATGTGGGCGGACGGCCGCACTTCAGCTGGCCGGCCTATATTCCGCCGACGTTTGAGACGACGATTTTGTGCGCGGCGTTCGCGGCGGTGTTCGGGATGCTGGCACTCAACGGGCTGCCGCGGCCGCACCATCCGGTATTCAGCGTGAAACGGTTTGCGCTGGCGAGCCGGGACCGGTTCTTCCTGCTCATCGAGGCACGCGATCCGCTGTTTCATGTGGAGGCGACGCGCCAGTTCCTGGAGGCGCAGCACGCCAAGGAGGTGGAAGAGGTTGAGCGCTAAAACATGGCTCCCCCTGCTGGCTCTGGCGGCGCTGACCGGTTGCCGGCAGGATATGCATGATCCGCCGCGGTACCGTGCGCAGGGGTCGAGCGACTTTTTTTCCGACGGGCGGGTGAACCGGCCGGTGGTGGAAGGAACGGTAGCGCGCGGGCAGCTGCGCGCGGACACGAAGTTCTACCAGGGGCGCGAGGGCGGCGAGTTTGTGAAGACGCTTCCGGTGGAATTGACCAAGGATTTGGTGAAGCGGGGCCAGGAACGCTACAACATCTACTGCAGCCCGTGCCACGGCATGGTGGGAGACGGGGAAGGCATGGTGGTGCAGCGGGGCTTCCGGCATCCGCCGTCGTTTCACCTGGAGCGGATGAGGGAACTGCCGGTGGGCCACTACTATGACGTGATCACCAACGGGTTCGGCGCGATGTCGAGCTACGCGTCGCGGATCCCGGTGAAGGACCGTTGGGCGATTGTGGCCTACGTGCGGGCGCTGCAATTGTCGCAGAACGCAACGATGCAGGACGTGCCGGAAGCCGAGCGCGGCAAGCTGAGCCAGGAGGGCCGGCAATGACGGCGGAGAGGCTGAGCGGCATGAGAAACAAGGCGCTGATTGCGGGCGCGGCCGCGCTGGCGGTGACGGCGGCCGGGATGGCCGCGAATCCGGACCAGTTCTGGCGCAGCTATCTGCTGGGGTTCCTCTATTGGGCCGGGGTACCGGTGGGATGCCTGGCGCTGCTGATGCTGCATCATTTGGTGGGCGGCGGCTGGGGCATCGTGATCCGGCGGACGCTGGAGGCGGGGACGCGGACGTTGCCGCTGGTGGCGGTGCTGATTCTACCGGTGCTGATGAATATACCGCGGCTCTATTTGTGGGCGCAGCCTGACAAGGTGGCGCACGATGAGCTGTTGAAGCACAAGGCTCCGTACTTGAACACGCCGTTCTTTTTGGGCCGGACGGCCTTCTATTTCGCGGTGTGGATGGCGCTGGCGTGGCTGCTGAACAAGTATTCCGACGGGCAGGAGAAGTCGCAATCCGACGGCACGTGGAAGCCGAAGCTGCAACTGGTGAGCGGACTGGGCCTGCTGTTGTACGGGCTGACGGCGACGTTCGCCTCGGTGGACTGGGTGATGTCGCTGGACCCGCACTGGTTTTCGACGATTTACGGCGTGATGTTCATGGTGGGCGGCGCGCTGACCGCGATGAGTTTTGTGATCGTGGTAATGTCGCGGCTGGTGCGGAGCGAGCCGATGGCGGCCCTGATGAAGCCGAACCATTTTCACGATCTGGGGAACCTGATGTTCGCCTTCGTGATGCTGTGGGCCTACGTTTCGTTCTCGCAGTACCTGATTATCTGGAGCGGCAATTTGCCGGAGGAGATTCCCTGGTACCTGCACCGGTTCCACGGCGCGTGGGGCTACGTGGCGGTGGCGCTGCTGCTGTTCCATTTCGCGCTGCCATTCGTGCTGCTGCTGCTGCGGACGATCAAGAGGAAAGCGCAGGTTCTGGCGGCGGTGGCGATCGGGATGCTCATCATGCGCCTGGTGGACATGGCCTGGGTGGTGACGCCGAGCTTCCACGGAGAGCATATTTCGCTGCACTGGATGGACGTGACGGCGCCGGTGGGAATCGGCGGTCTTTGGGTGGCGTTTTTCCTGACGCAGCTGAGCCGCAGGACGCTGGAGCCGGTGGAGGCGCATCTATTGGAAGGAGGCCACTAGGATCATGACAGGACAGCATGAAAAGACCGACGTACATGTGCCGAGCATCAACTGGTTTCTAGTCGGCCTGTTCGGGCTGATCGCGGTTTCGCTCGCGCTGATGTGGGTGATGTTCGCCTGGCTGGCCAGGCAGGAAGAGCAGGCGCCGCGGCCGACGCTGATGGAGGCGCAGCGGGTGCTGCCGCCGGCCCCACGGCTGCAGGTGAGCAATACGCAAGACCTGGATGCGTTAAGGGCGCGGGGCACCAAGGCGCTCACGAGTTACGGATGGGTGAGGCAGGAAACGGGGATCGTGCGGATTCCCGTGGAGCGCGCCATGGATCTGGTTGTGGAGCGCGGAGTGGCGGCGCCGGAGAAGAAGAAATGAAACAGCTGCTGTCGGTACTTTGCGTGGCGGCGCTGTGGGCGGGTCCGAAGATTCCGCCTTCGTCGCTGGTGAACCGCGACCTGGCGATGCCGGAGATGCTGAAGCAGGTGGGGATTGAGCAGAAACTGAACTCGCAGATTCCGATGGAGGCCGAGTTCACCGATTCGCATGGCATCAACAAGCCGCTGCGGCAGTGGATGAATGGGCGCCCGGCGGTGCTGCTGCTGGTCTATTACGAATGCCCGATGCTGTGCGGAATGGAGCTGAACGGATTGCTGCGCGCTCTGCGGGCACTGCCGCTGACGGCGGGCAAGGAATTCGATGTTCTGACGGTGAGTTTTGATCCGAAGGACACGCCGAAGACGGCGGCGGCCAAGCGCGGAGATTATCTGCAGATGTACCGGCGTCCGGAGGGCGCCACGGGATGGCACTTTCTGACGGGCGGCGAAGCGGAGATCAAGAAGCTGACCAGCGCGGTGGGCTACGGCTACCAGCTGGACGCAAACACGGGCCAGTGGGCGCATGCCAGCGGCATCATGGTTCTGACGCCCGAGGGGCGCGTATCGAAATATTTTTACGGCGTCGAATATTCGGCGCGCGATTTGCGGCTCGGGCTGGTTGAGGCCGGCCGCGGGAAGATCGGCACGATTGCCGATCAATTCTTACTGTTCTGTTATCACTACGATCCTTCCACCGGGAAATACGGCATGGTGGTTTTGAACATCGTGCGGGCGGGAGGGATCCTGACGGTGCTGGGAATACTCGCCTTCTGGTGGGTGATGCACCGGCGAGGAAAGCAAGGAAAGCTAAATCAAGATGTGGACAGGGTTCCCGTTATTTCCTGAAGCGGCTTCGACGATCGCCAGCGGAGTGGACCTGCTGTACCTGTTTCTAGTGGTGGTCAGCGTGGTGTTCTCGGTGGGGATCTTCGGCGCCATCTTCTACTTTGCGCTGCGGTATCAGCGCAAGACGCAGGATGAGGTTCCGGAGCCGATCCATGGCTCGATGATCCTGGAGATCACCTGGTCGGTTGTGCCGTTCCTCATTCTGATGGTGATGTTCGGGTGGGGCACAGCGGTGTTTTTCCGGAATTTCCATCCGCCGGAAGGGGCGACGGAGATTTTCGTGACCGGCAAGCAATGGATGTGGAAGCTGCAGCATCCGGAAGGCCAGCGCGAAATCAACGAACTACATGTACCGGTGGGCCGCGCGGTGAAATTGACGATGGCGACCGAGGACGTGATCCACAGTTTCTACATACCGGCGTTCCGGGTGAAGAAGGATGTGGTTCCGGGAATGTACACGACGATGTGGTTTGAACCGACGAAGGTGGGCAAGTACCACCTGTTCTGCGCGGAATACTGTGGGAACCAGCATTCGGGGATGATCGGCACGGTGTACGTGATGGCGCCGCCTGACTACGAGGCATGGCTGGCGGGTGCGCCGCGCGGGGAGACGATGTCGCAGGCGGGCGAGAGGCTGTTCCAGCGGCTGGGATGCCACACTTGCCACGCGGCGGACCGCCCGGGGCGCGGACCGGTGCTGGAGAAGGTGTTCGGCTCCACCGTGCTGCTGGCCGATGGGAAGAAGGTAGTGGCGGATGAAATGTATCTGCGGGAATCGATCCTGCGGCCTGGCGCGAAGGTGGTGGCGGGCTTCAAGACGCAGATGCCGACGTTTCAAGGACAGATCAGCGAAGAAGGGCTGATGCAGATCATCGCCTACATCAAGTCGCTGGAATCGAAAGAAAGGACGACGACGCAATGAACGCCGCCCTGGCTCCTCCGCCTTCGGCGCCGACCCCGTCGGAAACGCCGACACATTATTTGAATGCAAGCTACGGCTTCCGGTCGTGGCTGCTGACGCTGGATCACAAGCGGATTGCGCTTCTGTACCTGGCCTCGATCACGCTGTTCTTCTTCATCGGCGGATTTTACGCGGTGCTGGTGCGGCTGGAGCTGGTCACGCCTGCCGGCGACCTGATGTCGGCGGAGAACTATAACACGGCATTCACGCTGCACGGCGTGGTGATGATTTTCTTTTTCCTGATTCCGTCGATTCCTGCGGTGTTAGGCAATTTTCTGATCCCCATCATGATCGGAGCGCGGGATCTGGCGTTTCCGAAGCTGAATCTGCTCAGCTGGTACATCTACATGGTGGGCGGCATGGTGGCGGCCTATGCGCTGTTCACCGGCGGCGTGGATACGGGCTGGACACTGTATGCACCGTATTCAAGCACGTACTCGAATTCCAACGTGACGGCGACGGCGATCGCGGCCTTTATCACGGGCTTCAGCTCGATCCTGACGGGGCTAAACTTCGTGGTGACGATCCACAAGATGCGTGCGCCGGGGCTGACCTGGTTCCGGCTGCCGCTGTTCGTGTGGGCGCACTATGCGACGAGCGTGATCCAGGTGCTGGGCACGCCGGTGCTGGCGATCACGCTGGTGCTGCTGATCCTTGAGCGCAGCTTCGGGTTCGGGTTCTTCGATCCGGCGCGGGGCGGCGACCCGGTGCTGTTCCAGCACCTGTTCTGGTTCTATTCGCACCCGGCGGTGTACATCATGATTCTGCCGTCGATGGGCGTGATCAGCGAACTGGTGACCTGCTTCTCGCGGAAAAAGGTTTTCGGGTACGGCTTTATCGCGATGTCGAGCGTGGCGATCGCGGTGCTGGGCTTCCTGGTGTGGGGCCATCACATGTTCGTGTCAGGCCAGTCGGTCTACGCGGGGATGGTGTTCTCGATCCTGAGCTTTATGGTCGGCATCCCTTCGGCGATCAAGGTGTTCAACTGGACGGCGACGATGTATAAGGGGTCGATCTCCTATTCGACGCCGATGATCTACGCGTTCGGCTTTATCGGGCTGTTCACGATCGGCGGGCTGACGGGCTTGTTCCTGGCGAACCTGGGGCTGGACATCCACTTGCACGACACCTACTTCGTGGTGGCGCATTTCCACTACATCATGGTGGGCGGAGCGGTGATGGGTTACCTGGGCGGAATTCACTACTGGTGGCCGAAGATGACCGGGCGGCTGTATCCGGAAGGCTGGGCGCGGTTTTCGGCGCTGGTGCTGTTCGTCGGGTTCAACCTGACGTTCTTCCCGCAGTTCCTGCTGGGCTACATGGGCATGCCTCGGCGCTACCATGCGTATCCGGAAGAGTTCCAGGTGCTTAACGTGATGTCGTCGGCCGGCGCCTCGATCTTAGGCGTGGGCTACCTGATTCCGATGATCTACCTGTTCTGGTCGATGCGGTATGGGCGGCTGGCGCCGGAGAATCCGTGGGGCGCAAAGGGATTGGAGTGGACGACGCCTTCGCCTCCGACGACGTTCAATTTTGATGAGACGCCGGTAGTGACCGAGGAAGCGTACGAATACGTGAAGGAGGAAAAGCACTAAATGAGTGATCATTCCTCCCACGGCTCCGGACTGGCGCACCAATTCGACGACCTGGACCAGCAGCTGGATGCCACGACATTGGGCATGTGGCTGTTTCTTGCGCAGGAGATCATGTTCTTCGGCGGCCTCTTTGCCGCCTATACGATCTACCGCAACTGGCATCCGGAGGCGTTCGCGGAGGCGAGCCATCATCTGGACATCAAGCTGGGCGGTTTCAACACGGTGGTTCTGATCTTCAGTTCGCTGACGATGGCGCTGGGCGTGCGGGCGGCGCAGATGGGCAAGAACAAGGCAGTGTTCAACTACCTGTTCGCGACGTTCATGCTGGGCAACGTGTTTCTGGTGGTGAAGGCGTTCGAGTATCACCATAAGTGGGTGGAAGGGCTGATCCCTGGGCCGTGGTTCCGGTTTGAGGGATCCACGGACCCGGCGGTGCAGATGTTCTTCAACCTGTACTTCGCGATGACGGGGATGCACGCGCTCCACATGATCATCGGCGGAGGACTGCTGATCTATTTCATGGTGCAGGCGCGGAAGAACCGCTATCACGAGGGATACTACGGACCGGTGGAGATCATGGGGCTGTACTGGCACTTCGTGGACATTGTGTGGATCTTCCTGTTCCCGCTGCTATATCTGTTGGGGTTGCACAACTCATGAGCGGACACGTTACCTCGAAGAAGATCTACTTCGCGGTATTCGGCGCGTTGATGATCCTGACGGCGATCACCGTGGGCGTGGCGACTTTAGACCTTGGCCAGTTGAACACGGTGGTCGCGCTTGCTGTGGCCGGCTGCAAGGCGACGGTGGTGATCTGGTACTTCATGGAAGTGCGGCACGCGCGTCCGCTGACGAAGCTGACGGTGGTGGGCGGCATTCTATGGCTAGTGATCATGTTGATATTGCTGTTCACCGATTACATTAGCCGGGACTGGATGGCGGGGCCGCAGGCCTGGTAGGGAGAGGGCTGGCTGCTGTCCTTGCTACAATGCCCCAAGGAAGCGTATCTTATGGGCCGGAGCCTGACAGTCGAAGTAAGCGAAGAGGTGTACGCCATGCTTCAGAAGAAGGCTCGCGATGCGGGCTTGTCGCCAGCCGAGGTTGCGGCTGCCGCCGGGAGATGGAGGAAGCACAAGACCCCTCCAATGAAACGGAAATCCAAAGCGCCCGTTTGCGCTTTGAGCGGCATTTTGGAGAAGTAGTGCTGCATCCTGAGACCAGCGTCGACAACGAGAGCATCGATCAGGATCTGGCGCGAGAGTACGATTCCCGCGGCGTCAACAGCTGATGCTGCTGGACACGTCAGGACTGCTTTGCCTTCACCATAAGATTGCGCCTTTTCACGTGAGACTGACCGGCGATGACGTACGCGGCGACGCCAAAGGGGACATGTTAGAATCACTTAGGCAGTGATTTCCGACATTGACAACCTCATAAAAGTGCAAGGGGCCGACTTAAGGGCCGAAGATCTCCGTAAAGAGATCGCGACGCTTCCGGTCCAAGTGGCGCGCATTGAAAAGACGCTGGAGGCGCACAAGCGGAAGCTGGAAGCGGACCAGGCGGTACTGGCGGGGAATCAGAAAGAGCGGCGGCAGCTGGACGGCGACGTGCAGATGCAGCAGCAGAAGATCTCGAAGCTGCGCGACCAGATGCTGTCGGCGAAAACCAACGAGCAGTACCGTGCGTTTCAGCATGAAATTGAGTATTGCGAGCAACAGATCCGGAAGGCGGAAGACCGGATCCTGGAGCTGATGCTGGAATCGGAGTCGCTGGAAAAGAACGTGAAGGTTGCCGAAGGCGCGCTCAAGAAGGAAGAGCAGGAAGTGGAACGCCAGAAGGCGGAAGCGCGGAAGCGTACCGAGGAAGACCGGCGTCAGCTGGAGGAGTTGAGTGAAGCGCGCAAGCAGCTTGTAGCGGTGATTCCGAAGGCGTTGATGGACACCTACGTGAGGCTGCAGAAGAAGTACGCCGGTGGCGGCGTGATTGTGGCCGATGCCACGGACGGGCGGTGTTCGGCGTGCCAGTTGGAGTTAAGGCCACAGCTGTTTCAGGAGCTGAGGCGGGGAGAAAAAATGCTGTTGTGCGAGAATTGCCACCGGATTCTTCACTACAATCCGCCGGTGGATTTCGACACGGCGGCGGGTGGGCCGGCGGCGGTGGATCCACGCGAAGGCACGCGCGTGGACATGAGCTAAACGAGGACGCCAGGTCACGCCCTGACACCAGCACTGGTGATATGCTGTTTGTCTAACTTTCTTTCTAAGTGAAAGGGGAGTGAACGCATTGAAAGTCTACGATGGCAGTGACATTCGCAATGTCGCCCTGGCAGGCCACCTGAATTGCGGGAAGACGACGCTGGCAAGCGGGATCGCCTTTGCGTGCGGGGTTGGTAGCCGGCTGACGAGGGTGGATGAGGGCAACACGATCACCGATTTCGACGACGAAGAGACGGCGCGTAAAATAACGATCTCAAGCGCAGTTTTGACGGTGGAGTGGAAGAAGAACAAGCTGAATCTTATTGATACACCAGGGTTTAATATATTCGTAAATGATGCGCGGCAGGCGATGCAGGCCGCTGACGCGGGGCTGATCGTGGTGGACGGGGTTTCCGGCGTCGAGGTGCAGACGGAGAAGATGTGGAGCATCTCGGATGAGTTCGGGCTTCCGCGGGCGCTGGTGATCAACAAACTGGACCGGGAACGGGCAGAGTTTCAGAGGGCGCTGGATGCGATTCAGGAGGCTTTCGGGCGGACGGCGGTGCCGGTTCAACTACCGCTCGGCAGCGAGCGCGATTTCAAAGGGGTGATCGATCTCATCACGATGAGGAGCTACTTGTACGAGGTGGGCGGGGATGGCAAGGGCAAGGAAGGGGAAATCCCGGCCGATTTCAAGGAAGCGGCAGACGAGGCGCACGAGGCGCTGGTGGAGATGGTGGCCGAGGGCGACGATAAGCTGATGGAGAAGTTCTTCGAGGCGGGCACGTTGCCGGTGGAAGATATCCGGACCGGGCTACGGAAGGCGGTACTGGAACGGCGCATTTTCCCGGTGCTTTGCGCATCGGCATACAATAATGCCGGCACGGACGCCGTACTGAACTTCGCCTGCGAGTACCTGCCATCGCCGCTGGAGACCGAGCAGAAGATTTCCGCGAACGGGCCTGTATCGGCCTTTGTGTTCAAGACGGCAGCGGACGTGTTCGCCGGCCGGGTGACCTATTTCAAGGTCATGTCGGGTGTGATCAAGAATGACATGCACCTGATCAACGCCAGATCCAGCGCCGATGAGCGGCTGTCGCATATCGGATGCCTGCAGGGCAAAACGATTGTGCCGGTGACGGAGCTGCGCGGCGGAGACATCGGGGCAGTGGCGAAGCTGAAAGAGACCCTGACAAACGACACGCTGGCGGAGAAGGGCACGCAGATCGAATACCCGGCGGTGAAGCTGCCGGAGCCATCGATCGCCTACGCGATCCAGGCCAAGACAAGGCAGGACGAGGACCGGATGGGACAGGCGATCCACCGGATCCTGGAAGAGGATCAGTCGCTGCGGTTCTACCGCGACGCGCAGACAAAGGAGTTTCTGGTTGCCGGGTGTGGGCAGCAACACGTGGAGATTGTTTGCGCGAAGCTGAAGAAGCGGTACCACGTGGACGTGGAGTTGCATGCGCCGAAGATCCCGTACCGGGAGACGATCCGCGGATCCGCGGACGTGCATGGCCGTCACAAGAAGCAGACCGGCGGCCACGGGCAATTCGGCGACTGCAAGATCAAGATGTCGCCGCTGCCGCGCGGGGAGAAGTTCGAGTTTGTCAACGACATCTTCGGCGGGGCGATTCCGAAGACGTTCATTCCGGCGGTGGAAAAGGGGATCCTGGAGGCGGCCGAGCGCGGCTACCTGGCGGGCTATCCGGTGGTGGATTTCAGGGTGACGTTGTATGACGGCTCCTACCACGACGTGGATTCCAACGAATTGTCGTTCAAGCTGGCCGGACGGAAGGCGTTCAAGCTGGCGATGGAGCAGGCCAAGCCGGCACTGCTGGAGCCGATCATGAACGTGGAGGTGCAGGCGCCGGTGGAGTACGCGGGCGACCTGATGGGGGATTTCAACTCCCGGCGCGGGCGCGTGTCGGGCATGGACACGAAGGGCTCGACCCAGATCATCAAGGCACAGGTTCCGATGGCCGAGATGCTGACCTACCAAAACGACCTGACGTCGATGACACAGGGGCGGGCGTCGTTTTCGATGGAGTTTGACCACTACGACTTCGTGCCGCAGCAACAGGCGGAGAAGGTGATCTCCGCGGCGCGGGCTGCGAAGGAAGGGGAAGTGGAAGAGGACGAGTAGGGAGGGAAAGGAAAGGGCGCCTGGCAGTGATCCGTCCATGCCGGGCGCCCTGGAGTCTTGCTTACTGCGTTGCTTCCTGGACGATGCCGCCGGGGGCCTTTTCGAGACGGGCGGCTTTGATCTTCTTGATTTCCAGAGTCTTCTGGACCCATGCGTCGGCGATTTCGGTGTCTTTCTTGTATTCCTCGGTGGTCTCCTGCAGATCGGCCCGCTCCCGGTGGAGCAGGTTAAGATAGGCCATGGAGTCGTCGTATTCCTTATCGATCTGGAGAGCCTTGTTGAGGCTGTCGATTCCGCTTTGGACGATGGGAAGAAGCTCCGCTTTCAACTCCTCACGCACCTTCTTGTCCTTGAGTGGACCGGGATCTTCCGGCTTCATGCCCATCTTGGCGCGAGCTTCCATACGCTGTTGAAAGCTCTTGGTCCAGGCGATCACGCCGAGGGTGTAGTAGCCGACCTTGTTCTCCGGATCAGCCTTGACGAGACGGCTATACCATTGCTCCGACTCGGCCCACTTCTTCTGGTGGAAGAAGAGGGAAGCGATGGAGGCGATGGCAACGGTATCGTTGGGACTCTTCTCGAGGGCCTTGTTGAACTCGTCAAAGGCATTCTTCGCCATTTCCAGGTTTTCCGGGGAGTCGGCGCCGGGGATGTACTGGCTCATGTAGGCGGTAGCGAGGTAAAGGCGTGCGGTATGGAACTCTGGGTCCAGCTCCGTGGCGGTGCGGAAGTGTTCCACAGCTTCGGCGTACTTGGCGAGTTTGAAGGCGTGAACGCCCTTGTTGAGCTGATCTCTAGCCTTTAGCTGAGTGCAACCTGTAGCCGAGACGAGCAGCAGGGCTGCAACGCTGATGAGGGCAAGGGTGGATCTAGTTCGCATGTGACTCTCTCCTGCTTGCGGCAGGGCTTTTATTGGCCCTGCTCCATTTTGGCGGTCATCAAACCGACCTTGTCGATCCCTGCGCCTTTGGCGATATCGACGGCGCGGGCGACATACTGGAATTCCAGTTCGGGATCGCCCTTGACGAAGACGACGCGCTCGGCGCGGGTCTTAAAGATCTCCTCGAGCCGCGAACCGAGCTTCTCTTCATCAGTGGGCTCGGTGTTGATGAGCATGGTGCGGTCGCGGTTGATGGATATGACGACGGTACGGAGATTGGCGTCATCCTGCTGTCTCTGATTGGGAGGCGCAGGCTGAGGCACGAGGGCTTCCAGGCCCTTTGGCGTGAGTGGGGTGATGACCATAAAGATGATCAGCAGCACCAGAAGGACATCGACCAAAGGGGTGACGTTAATTTCAGCGCGGGCGCCTTCGCTAGGCCCGCCAACTGCCATTCCCATAAGAACTCTCCTCTAACCTATGAATGGGCGGTGCGGATTAATCCGCGCCAGCCGTTTCCCCTTCAGCTCCGGGGATTTTCTTATCCAAGCTTTCCGTCAACAGCCCGAGCTGATCCACGCCGGCGGCGCGCAGGTTGTCGACCACCTCGACGACGCGCTCATAGCGCGCTCGGAGATCGCTTTTCAGGTAGCACATTTTGCTCAGCCTGTTCGTGAGTAGATCCTTGACCTTGCCGGGCAGGGTGTCGGCGGTCATCTGAGTAGTGCCTAGATAGACCTTGCCGTCACGGGTAACAGCGACGAGGATGGCGTCTTCCTTGTCGGCGTCCTGCATGGCGATGGGGTTCTTGGTTTTCACCATGTCGACGCTGATGCCCTTGCTCAACATGGGTGTGATGACCATGAAGATGATGAGCATGACGAGCATGACGTCGACCATGGGGGTGACGTTGATGTCGGCGACTGGCGGTGGCGCTTTCTTCTTCTTCATACGCTCTCTCCTAAGTATGCCGGCTGGTTGAATTCTGGCGGGGGCGAAGGAGGCCGCCCCCGCCGGATCAACTCACCGGAGAGTCCTCAAGCGTGCGGGCGGCTACTTGCCGGCGCCGGCCCTTTGATGGGAGCGCTTGAGGAAGTAGTCAATCAGCTCGGAGCTGGAGTTGCCCATTTCGACGTCGAGCGACTCCAGGCGAGTGGTGAAGTAGTTGAACATCCAGACGGCCGGGATGGCGACGAAGAGGCCGATAGCGGTGGCCACGAGCGCCTCCGAGATACCGCCGGCGACGGCGCCGAGACCGGTGGACTTTTCCGTCGAGATGCCCTGGAAGGCGTTGATGATGCCGACGACGGTGCCGAACAGGCCGACGAACACGGCCGAGGAGCCGATGGTGGCAAGGGCGGAAATACCGCGCTTGAGTTCGGCGTGGACGATGGCTTCGGCCCGTTCCAAAGCACGCTTGCTGGCTTCGATTTCCTCGCCGGGAATTTCGGAGCTGAGCTGGTGGGCTTTGAATTCCTGCAAACCGGCAACGACAACCTTCGCCAGGTGGCTCTTCTTGTAACGGTCGGCGATCTTGATGGCTTCATCGAGCTTGCCTTCGCGGAGTGCGCCGGCGACAGCGGGGGCAAAAAGCCTGGACTGTTTGCGGGCGCCGTTAAAGGCGATGAGGCGATCGATCATGATACCGATCGAATAAGCCGACATGATGAACATGATGATGACGACAGCGCGAGCCGTCCATCCCATCTGTGCCCACATCGACTGGATGTCGAAGGCAACCTGCCCTTCCTGGAGCAGCAGGAAGGCAAAAACCTGCAATTTTAGAAGCATCTTCGTATTCTCCTGCGAGTTGATCTAGCGACCCTGCAGAGCGCGCGGCCCTACTGAGTCAAAGTAAAGTTAACATCAATTTGCGTAATAACTTCCACCGGCTCACCGTTGAGGAGAGTCGGCTGGTACACCCACTGCTTGACGGCATCCTGCGCTGACTGAATCAGCAACGGATGGCCGCTAATCATCTGAAGATTCTGAATGGTTCCGTCGCGGCCGATGATGGCGGTGAAGCGGACGGTGCCCTGAATGCGGGCCTGGCGGGCCAGCGGCGGGTAAACAGGCTTGGGCTGGCGAACCAGACGGGCTGCCTGGACGTTGCCGCCGACTCGGATACGCTGCGGCGCGGTCGGCTTGGGGGCTTCCTTCACCGTGGGCGGGGGCGGAGGCGGAGCGGCGGTGGGAACCGAACCGATAATGCCGCCGATGACGCCGCCCATGGAGCCACCGGGCACGCCGCCGGGCACGCCGCCGACAACGCCGACGGCGCCGGAAACCGGCGGGGGCAGTTCGTCTTCCTTAATGACGGCGATTTCTTTCGGGATGGACTTGGGGGCCATGAGGCGGCCGGCGTCGAATTGACGCGGGATAACCTTGACCACTTTCACCGGGGCCGCGGCGGGAGGCGGAGGAGGAGGGGGAGGAGGAGGCGGGGGCACCAGGAAGCTGGTCAATTGCACGCCGGGCAGGGTTTCGAAATAGATCATCGGGATGATTACCGCGAAGATGACCAAACCAATCTGGATCAGGGTGGAGACCAGGACGGTGGAGACTTTTCTGGTTCTGCCTTTCGCGTCGTCAATCAAGCTTTGTTCAAACATATGGATCTACCTTTCCCTCAAGAGGGTGAGCAAGTGGCAAACGGGCCAGTGAGACATTTTATCTCGCCACCTTCGTTATGTCTTTCTTAGCCGCCGCCGATTCCCGGGCGGTAGCGGCAGAGGCGGCTACAGCCGACTGCCGCTGCTTCTTGCGGCCTTCGGCACGGTTATACCAAATAATCAGTACAGGACTAGCGATGAAGATCGAGGAATAGGTTCCGACGATGATTCCGACTACCAGGGCGAAAGAGAAGCCGTTGAGAACCTGCCCTCCGAACAGCCAGAGCGCAAGCACGGTGAGGAAAGTGAGGCCGGAGGCCATCACGGTCCTGCTGAGGGTCTCGTTGATGCTGATGTTGATCAGATTCGGGTAGGATTCCTTGCGCTTGAGCTTGAGGTTTTCGCGGATGCGGTCAAAGACGACAATCGTGTCGTTCATCGAATAGCCGACCAGGGTGAGCAGCGCCGCGATCACGGTGAGGTTGATCTCTTTGTCGAAGATGGAGAACAGCCCGATGGTGATCAGCGTGTCGTGGAAGACCGCGAGCACGGCGGCGACGCCGTAAATCCACTCAAAGCGGAAGGCGATGTAGACGAGCATGCCGCCGAGAGCGAACAGTGTGGCCATAATGGCCTGCTGGCGCAGTTCGGCGCCGATCTTGGGACCGACGAGTTCGAAGTTGCGCACGGCGTAGGAACCTAGGGCAAGCTCCTGCTTCATGACATTGATCATGGCAGGAGTCACGCCAGCGACGCCCTTCAGGTCATCAAAGGAACGCAGCAGGCCGGAGCGGGGAGGGGTATCGCGGAACTCGAGGATCTGCTTGGCAAGGTTGCGTACGCCCTCCGAGGAGAGGGAGATGCCTGCGCGCTGCAAGGGGTCGAGCAGTTTTTCGTAAAGTGCGTCCTGGCCGAGGGCGTTGAAGTCGGGCTTGCCACCGGGCTGGCCGAAGCTGGCGGCGAGGGTCTCGATCATTACCTTGCGGGCCTGATCGAGCTCCTGCTCGGACTTGAGTTCCGTGCCAATCATGACCTCATTCACGCCGATCACGGGCTGCACGCTGACCTCGCCGCTGATGCGAGAGGAAAGAGCCTTGCGGATCTGGTCCTCTTGCGGCTTTTCCGCAAAACGGACGTAGGTCATCGTACCGCCTTTGAAATCAATGCCATACTTGGGTCCGCCCTTGAGGGCGAGACTGCCAAAGGTGGCCGCCAGCAGTACTGCGGAAAGAATCAGGAAGGGCATTTTCATGCCCAGGAAGTCATAGTTAGCGTCTTTAAAGAATTCCATGCAAAACCGCAGACCGGCGGCTTGAAAGTTTAGACACCGGCTGCACCCAAGTTGTTCCCAAACTGATCCACAAAAGCTATCACAAAAAAGCTAAATACTCAAACTGCGCATCTGAGGGTTCCGGTGGATGGAGTACTCGAACATTGAGCGGGAAACGAAGACCGCAGTGAACAGGTTGGCGATGAGACCAATGGTTAAGGTAACGGCGAAACCCTTGACGGGGCCGGACCCAAAAATAAAGAGGAAGGCGCAGCTAACAACTGTGGTGACGTGGGTGTCGATGATGGTCAGCAGGGCGCGGTTGAAGCCTGCGTCGACGGAAGCCGGGATGGACTTTCCGCCGCGCAGCTCCTCGCGAATCCTCTCAAAAACCAGGACGTTGCTATCGACAGCCATGCCAATGGTGAGCACGATGCCGGCGA
Organism: Acidimicrobiia bacterium; assembly: GCA_016871315.1. Lineage (GTDB taxonomy): Bacteria > Acidobacteriota > Terriglobia > Bryobacterales > Bryobacteraceae > VFZE01. Next base: position 25,291 of record VFZE01000048.1, read on the forward strand.
TGCCCGGCAAAGTGAGCACTCCCTCGAAGTAGGCGAGAACGGCGATGAGGATGACGGCGTTCATGATGAGCGCGAGGGTGGCGTTGACGCCGCTCATTTTGTAGTAGAGGAGCATCACGGCAACGACGGCGATGAGGCCGACGAGGCCGGCGACGAAGCCCTGGCGGATGGAGTCGGCGCCGAGGGAGGGGCCGACGGTGGTTTCCTGGAGGTAGACGATACCGGCAGGCAGGGAGCCTGCGCGCAAGATGAGGGATAGATCGGCGGCGTCTTGCTCATTGGCGGCGCCGGTGATGCGGCCGGAATCCTCGATGCGGGACTGAATGGTGGGGGCGCTGCGGACCTGGCCATCGAGAACAATGGCAAGCCGGTTGCCGATGTTGGCTTCCGTGAAACGGCCGAAGCGGCGAGCGGCGTCCTGGGAGAGAGTGAAATCGGTTTCCCACTTGCCGAATTCGTCACGCGCGGGCCTGGCGTTGCGGAGGTCGCGGCCGGTGATGACGGCAGTGCGGGCAAGCAGATACCAGGAGTCGCCCGGCTCGCCGGGCCGGCTGGCGGCGCGGACGAGCTTGGTATTCAGGGGCAGCACGCCGCCGTGTTTGGACATGGCAGCATCCATGGACTGGAAGGGTCCGTCCTTGACCTCGGTGATTTCCAGCATGGCGGCGGTCTGCAGGATCTGCTTGATGCGGGCCGGGTCATCGACACCGGGCATCTGGATCATGACTTCGCTTTCGGCGTCGGTGCGGCCGCGCTGCTGGACGCTGGATTCGGCCAGACCGAGGCCGTTAATGCGCTTCTCGATGGTCTGGACGGCGCGCTCGACGGTATCGCGGTGAAGGGCGAGCGCCTCGGTGGTCTTGATGTTGAGGCGATAGTCGGTGGAGTTGATGGGGGTGAGGTTCCACTGGGGCGCGGTTTCGGATGTCACCGTGCGGAAGGGGCCGATCTTGTCCAGCGGGACTCCCTTGATGGTGATTTCGATCTTGTCGGCTTCCTCCAGCGAGGCCGGCTCATTACGCTCCATCGAGCCGTAGCTGATCGCGTTCTTGGCCATCTCTTCCTTCAGCCGCTCAATGGTGCGGTCGGCTTCGGCCTTGAAGGCGTCCTGGACCTGGATCTGAACGACCAGATGGCTGCCGCCGCGCAGATCGAGCCCGAGCCGGACGTTCTGGTTGAAGTTGGCGATCAATTCATCCTTGGACTTGGGGATCCCGATGATGAAATAGATGCAAGCCAGGGACACCAGCAGGATGACGATGCCTTTGAATTTGAGATTGCTGTACATAAATGCCTACTTGTCGGATTCCGGATTGAGAAGACTGGCTACGGCCGAGCGGGCGACCTGCAGCTTGACGTTGTCCGGCTTCACGCGCAGCACCAGGGTATCGTCGCTGTTGAGGGCCACGATGGAGCCGATGATGCCTCCGGAGGTGGAAACAACGTCGCCGTTTTTCAGGTTGGTAAGCATCTTCTGCTGGTTCTTGCGCTGCCGCTGCATGGGCAGGAAGAGAAGGAAATAGAAGATACCGAAGATCAGGATGAGGGGCAGGAACCCGAGGATCGGGTTGCCTTGTGGGACGCTTTGCAGTAGCAGTAAGCTCACAATAATGCCAGTTGCCTTTGTTAAGGACCGGTTGACTCCGGCGGACCGCCGCTGGGCACAGTCTCCCGGCGGAAGCTCAAACGCAGGAATGGTACCACGGTTTGACCGGTGAAAACTATTATACAGCTTCCAGAGGTTGGGAGCGAAGGCCTTTTAGCAATTCCGGAAAGTTTCCGGCGAGGATGGCGTGGCGGATGCGGCGCATGATGGCTAAGTAATGATGCAGGTTGTGGAGGGTGGCGAGGGTGGAATAGAGGATCTCGCCGGCCAGAAAGAGGTGGCGAAGGTAGGCGCGGGAGAATCGCGCACATGTGAAGCAGGCGCAGGCAGGGTCAATGGGGGTGGGATCTTCCTTGTAACGGGCGTGCTTGACGATCAATTTTCCTTGGGATGTGAACAGGCATCCATTGCGTGCGTTGCGTGAGGGCATCACGCAGTCCATCATGTCGACGCCGCGGGCGACATATTCAGGCAACTCCTCCGGGGTGCCGACACCCATGACGTAGCGGGGGCGATCGGCGGGCAAATGCGGTACCGAAGCTTCCACCATCTCCATACTGAGCGGTCGGGGCTCGCCTACGGAGAGGCCGCCGATGGCGTAGCCGTCCGCGTTCAGGGAAGTGAGGCGCTGGGCGCATTCGGCGCGGAGGTCGGCGAACATGGAGCCCTGCACGATGGGAAACAGACCGCCGGAGTGGCCTTGGAGGCCGGCGAGATGATCGAAGGAGTCCTGAGCCCAGCGGATGGTGCGCTCCATGGAAACGCGGGCGGCGCCGTGAGAGGCGGGGTAGGCGAGGCATTCATCGAGCACCATCATGATGTCGCTGCCGAGAGCGATCTGCGTGTTGACAGTGGAGGCCGGGGTGAACAAGTGCTTGTCGCCGTTGAGGTGGGAGCGGAACAGGACGCCCTCGCCGGTGATTCTGGTGAGGGAGCTGAGGCTGAAAGCCTGGTAACCGCCGGAATCGGTGAGGATGGCGCGGGGCCAGTTCATGAAGCCGTGCAGGCCGCCCAGCTTGCGAACGGTTTCATGGCCAGGGCGAAGGTAGAGATGGTAGGTGTTGGCGAGAATGATGCGGGCGTCGAGTTCATGGGACAAGTGGTCCGGCGTCAGGCCCTTGACCGTAGCCTGTGTGCCGACGGGCATGAAGACCGGTGTTTCCACCGCGCCGTGCGGCGTGTGCAGCAGGCCCGCGCGGGCGCCCGTATGGGGGCACACAGCGAGGAGTTCAAATGGGAGCGAAGCCACTGTTCTTCATTGTAGGAGGCGGCGCGCTAGTTGAGCGTGCGCAAGTACCGCCGCAGCTGATCTGTTTCCTGCCGCAAAGACGCCGCGGTTGGATCCGCTTCGATCAACAGATCCAGCACGGCAATGGCTCTGGAAATCTGGCGGGTGCGCTGGTAGGCATTGCGCAGGTTGTTCAGCATGCGCACCACAATATGGCGGCGGGTAACAGGCTCCAGGGAAGCGGGCGCCTGGTCAATATCGATGCGGGCCACTTCCAGCGCCAAGTCCCGGCACTGGCTCACACTCAGGATGCGTCCTCCGTGAAACGGATCGATATAGGCGGTGGATCCGCTTTCGGAGTAGCGCACCAGAAAATGGCCGGGCAGTCCTATTCCTGCCACGTTTCGGCCCAGCCTCCGGGCCAGTTCCATGTATACGACCGAGAGCGTAATCGGCAACCCGGCGCGGTGAACTAGGACTTCGTTCAGGCAGCTGTTGCGCGGGTGATAATAGTCAGCCTGGTTCCCACAAAACCCCAGTTCGTCGAAAAGGTACTGGCGCGCGGCTTCGACAAACTCCTCCCCATCGCTCACGCGCTCGGCCAATTCGGTGGCGTAGGAGTCGAGCAGTTCCAGAAAGGGCTCCGGCTCCAGGCCCGGGAATTCGATGGAAGCCAGCTCCAGCGCGGCGACATCGAGTGGAACGGTCTCATCACCGCCGATGACGAGCTTCCTGAGCCGATCCATTCCTCGCGTAGAATAGCACTGTGCTGATTCGATGCGCCGTTACCCTGCTCGCTGCCATGCCCGTGCTTGCTCAGTTTCAGGCAGGCGTTGGGAGCGGGGTGATTACACCCGATCTGGGCAAACACGGGCCGGTCTACATCGCGGGTTTCTCCCAGAACCGGCGGGCCACGGGCGTGCACGATGATTTGTACGCGCGCTGCATGGCGTTGCAGCTTGTGCGGCGGCCGCTGGTGCTGTGCGGAGTGGATTCGATCGGGCTGTTCCTGGACGACGTGAAGAAGATCCGTGAGCGGCTTGGGGAGCGAGTTGTCGTTTCATCCACTCACGATCACGAAGCGCCGGACACGCTGGGGCTTTGGGGGCCGGATCGCGCGACGACGGGCATCCAGGAGGCTTACAACGAGTTCGTAATCGAAAGGACGGTGCAGGCAGCCCGCGAGGCGATCAGGAATCTCAAGCCGGCGCGGATCAAGCTTGCGAAAACGGCCGATGCCGAGCTGGACACCTTCATTCATGACACGCGGCCGCCGGTGCGGCATGATTCCGAACTGGTCCTCATGCTGGCGGAGGAAGTGAACGGGAACCCGATCGGGGTATTGGTGAACTGGGCCAATCATCCGGAGACGCTGGGCTCGAAGAACACACTGATCACGTCCGATTATGCGGGATTTCTGCGGGCGCGACTGGAGGAGCTTGCAGGCGGTACGGCGGTATTCATCAACGGGGCCGTAGGCGGAATGCAGTCGCCGCTGGGCGCCAAGCTGGAGCAGCCGGAGAACAGCTTTGAGCGCGCGAATCACATTGGACGCCGCGTGGCGGAACTCGGAGCCGCGGCACTGCGCGGGGCGCCGGTAGCGGCGGTGGATCAAATCACGTTCCGCGAAAAGACGATTCAGGTTCCGGTGGCGAACGTGAATTTCCAGCTGGCGGGGAAGGCGAACCTGTTCGCGGGCCGCAAGAATATGGGGACGGAGAATGTCATGACGAGCGTTGTCGGCTATATCCGGTTGTCGAATGGAGAGGGGCCGGTACTGGAAATCGCCACCATCCCCGGCGAAATGTACCCGGAGCTGTCGGTGGGCGGCATCGAGCGCTACTCTGGCGCAGACTTTCCGGACGCCCCGCTGGAGCCTCCCATCAAGCAGCAGATGAAGGCCCCTTTCCGGATGCTGTTCGGCTTGGCCAACGACGAGATGGGCTACATCATCCCGAAGGCGGAGTGGGACCAGACTGCGCCGTGGCTGAAGGACGCGACGAAACGATGGTACGGAGAGGTGAACTCGCCCGGTCCGGAAGCGGCCCCGATGATCAACAACGCTTTCGCGGATTTGATCAAGGAGAAGTAGGCGCTTGCGCCCTCTGCTGTTGTTGTTCGCCTGGGTTGCCTTCTCTCAAGACGCGGTCTTTCCCGTTTCCGGAGCCGATATCCGCGGCGGAGCGCTTGATGGCAATCACCTCTATACGTGGGGCGACCGAGCGCGGCGGCACAACATAGAAACAGGAGCAGCCACCATGCTGGGCGCGGCGGTTAGCTACGGAGCGGGAGGCTGCGCACTGGATGTCAACCAGGACGGCCTCACCGACCTCGTGTTGCTGGAAGAAGGCAGCGGTGGACATCTGGGCGTCATGGTGTGGCTGGAAGCGCCGAGTTGGCGGCGGCATCTCATCGACACGGGAGCCGCGTTCCGCGATTGCCTGCCGGCGGTGATTCACGGACGGCGCGGCGTCCTGGTGACGCACCGCCAGATGCAGGTCCGGTTCTACGAAGCGGCGGGAAAGGGCCGCTGGCCCTACCGCGAAATCTACTCGATCTACACGCCGTCGGCCCAAGGTGGACTTCTCGTGAGCGACGTGGACGGCGATTCGCTGCCGGACATTCTCTGCGGCAACTACTGGATTCAGTCTCCCCGTAAGTTCGAGGAATCCTGGCGTTTGTTTGCGATCCACAACTGGTGGGAAGAGCCGCGCTCGGCGATGGTGAGAATCGCGCTCGGCGCGCATTACATCGCGGCGGAATCGGAGGAGGCGCCGGCGCGTCTGTCCTGGTTCGAGAAGCCCGCCGATCCAAAGGAGTTATGGGTTGAACATCCGCTACAGTTGGAGCCGCCTTTGAAAAAGCCGCAAGCATTGCTGGCGACGGAGAATGGATTCCTCGTTGGTGAGGACGAAGGCTCCGGCTCGCGCTTGATCCGCTTTGACCGGCAAGGGGGAAGCTACAGGCCGGCGATCGTAGCCACCTCAAGCGGCTTCCGTGGGCTGTGGCAAGGTTCCGGCCGGATATTCGCCGCCACCGGCGATGCGATCCTTATGTTCCGCGGTTCAGCGCCTTAAGTAAGCGTCGTCACCGCGTAGCCAATCCTCGCGGATGGGGCTGAACAGATCGATGGCGACACTGTCCTCGAGTGCCTCGACAAGGTGCGGCGCGTTAGGGGGGATCTGGAAGGCCTCGCCTTCGGAGAGAATCTGCTCGCCGGCGTCAAAAACAAACCTGAGCTTTCCTGTTTCAAGCACAGTAACCTGCTCGTTTTCATGATGATGGCGGGGCACAACCGAGCCTTTCTTCAAATATACGCGGGCGATGGTCATGCGCTCGGCGTGGATCACTTGGCGCGCGAAGCTCTCGCTCATCTGTTCCTTTTGAATCTCGTTCCATCGATGAAGTTTCATGGCGGCGGTATTGTATCATTGTGAGTTGATTCCAGGGAGGTTTCCATGAAGGGTGTTGTTCTGGCCGGCGGCACGGGGTCCCGGCTTTTCCCTCTGACAAAGATCACCAACAAACATCTGCTGCCGATCTACGCCAAGCCGATGGTCTTTTATCCCATTGAGACGCTGGTTGAAGCCGGCGTCGAGGAGATCATGATTGTCACGGGCGGGCGAAACTCGGGCGATTTTTTGCGGCTGCTGGCCAACGGCAAGCAGTTCGGCTTGAAGCATCTCGACTACACCTACCAGGAAGGCGAAGGCGGCATCGCCGACGCGCTGTCGCTCACCGAGCACTTCGCCGACGGCGACAAGATCTGCGTCATCCTCGGCGACAATCTGATCGAAGGCTCCATCCGCGATGCCGTGGAAGCGTTCCGCAAGCAGGAGCGCGGCGCGCGAATCCTGCTCAAGGAGGTCGAAGACGCCGAGCGCTTCGGCGTGGCGGAAGTGCAGGGCGACCGCATACTCGGCATCGAGGAAAAGCCTAAGAATCCCAAGTCCAATTACGCCGTCACGGGAATTTACATGTACGATGCCACGGTCTACGACAAGGTGCGGCAGTTGGTGCCGTCGCGGCGCGGGGAGCTGGAAATCACCGACGTCAACAACGCCTACATCCAGGAAGGCACGATGAGCTTTTCCTACCTGGACGGCTGGTGGACCGATGCCGGGACCTTTGAATCGCTGTTGCGCGCGGCCAACCTCGTCGCCCAAACCAAGAAGCACACCGAAACACTGGAGAGCGTCGCCTGATGCAAGCCGGGCCGCTCCAGGGGGCCATCCGTATTCAGCGCCCGGAATGCGAAAAGGGTCTCGGCGTCATCATTCGTTCGCCGGATTCCGGGCAGCTGATTGAAGGCGTCCGAGTGCAGCCCTTCCCTGTCCACCCCGACGACCGCGGCTACTTTCTCGAAGTCGCGAGGATGGGCAAGGATCTGGTGGCCGATTTTCCGGCCGCCACTACGCAGGTTTCCTCTGCATTAAGCTATCCCGGCACGATTAAGGCGTTCCACTACCACGTGCGCCAGACCGACTTCTGGGTTCCGGCCATGGGCATGCTTCAGGTGGCGCTCGTCGACCTCCGCCCTGACTCTACAACTTTCGGCAAGCGCAATACCCTTTACGTCGGCACACTGCAGCCCTGGCAGATTCTCATCCCGCCTGGGGTCGGCCACGGATACAAGGTGATCGGGACGGGGCCTGCACTGCTCGTCTACGTGACCAACCGGCACTACGATCCCGCCGAGGAGGGCCGCATCCCCCACGACGATCGGAAAATCAACTACGACTGGGAAATTCAGCACAAATGAAGCTTCTCGTTACCGGTGGCGCCGGCTTCATCGGCTCCGCCTTCGTACGCCTCGCCGTCTCTGGCGGACACTTCAGTGTTCTCAACGTCGATAAGCTCACCTACGCGGGGAACCTGGAGAATCTCGCTTCGGTGGCTGGCAACCCGCGCTACCGCTTCCTGCGCGGCGATTGTGCCGACGCCGCCCTGCTCGACAACTGCTTCCGTGATTTTGCGCCCGACGCCGTGATCCACTTTGCCGCAGAGTCCCACGTCGACCGCAGCATTCTCTCTCCGCAGCCTGTTTTCGACTCCAACCTCGCCGGCTCTTTTCAAATGCTGGAAGCGGCGCGCCGTCACGGCATCGCCCGCTACATACATGTCTCCACCGATGAAGTCTACGGCAGCATCGATCCGCCGCAGGAAGCCGACGAGAACTATCCGCTGCGCACAAGCTCACCTTATTCCGCCTCCAAGGCCGGCTCGGATCTGCTCGCCCTCAGCTACCACACCACCTATAAGTTGCCGGTCGTGGTCACACGCGCATCGAACAACTACGGCCCTTATCAGTTTCCGGAAAAGCTGATTCCCTTGATGATCTCCAATGCTCTTGAGGACAAGCCGCTTCCGATTTACGGTGACGGCATGCAGGTCCGCGACTGGCTTTATGTCGACGATCACTGCCGCGCCATTCTGGCGCTGCTCGAAAAAGGCGCAGCCGGGGAGGTCTACAACATCGGCGGAAGCCGTTCGCTGCCGAACCTGACCGTGGTGAAACAGATCCTGGCCGCCACCGGCAAGCCCGAATCGCTTTTGAAGACCGTCACCGACCGTCCGGGCCACGACCGCCGCTACGCGCTATCGAGCCGCAAGATCATGGAGGCCACCGGCTGGGCGCCGCAGGTGCCGTTCGAGCAAGGCTTGGCGGAGACGATCGACTGGTACCGCAACAACCAGACGTGGGTGGCGCATGTGAAAAGCGGCGAGTATCGGGAATACTACGAGCGCAACTACGCGGGGCGGTAGGCTCTCGTCAGCGGCTGGAAGCCCGCACCCATTCCCGCACGCGCTTCAGCCATGCCGTGCTGGCTTGGGTCTTGCTTTGGTCCAGGAATAGCGTGGCCTGCTCCGCGGTCAGTGGCGGCAGGACATGGCTCGCGGGGACTTCCTGGTATTCGGCGCCATGTAACAAGTAGATGCGAACCCGTTCTCCGTCATAGCGCCAAACTTCCGGCACGCCTACAGCGCCGAAGATCGGAAACCGGTTTAGCGAAGAGCGCGTAATGTCCACTTCGATCACCAGGTCCGGCGGCGGATCTTCGTTCAGGTCCAAATCGTCCTTGCCCCGCACGCGAGGGGCATTTTGGAAGTAGTAGCAGGAGTCAGGTTCAAACCCCTTGCCGAGATCGCGGCGTTTGAAAGTGGTTGACCCCGTGCGCCGGAAGTCCTTCCTAGTTTCTTCCGCCACAATCTCGGCAAGCGCGGCCAATGTTCGATTCGGATCCTCGTGTCCAACACCAACGACCATAATCTCGAGTAACCCTCCATCGTAGGTAAACCGAGTGCCAACGGATTCGACATTTTCGGCAAGCAGCCGTTCGTAGGTTTCCCAACTCACGTTTTCGAGAATGACTCGCTGCTCGGGAGGTGCTGCTGTGGCAGGCATAGCTTACCCTCAGCGTAACATTGCCAGCTCGTGCCCGGCCTCCACTAGATCGAGTGTGGCCATCACGCTGGGGTCGCCCAGTTCGCGCTGGATCGCGAAGCCGAACTTGCGGCAGACGGCTTGCATGACGTTGTTTTCGGCGTGGATATCGGCGACGATGCGCGTCACCTTCTCGCCACGGGCCACTTCGATCAAGCGCGACAACAACTCGGTCCCGAGCCCCTGGCCCTGATACTTGTCGGAGATGACGAGGGCGAACTCGGCCTCGGTGGTGTCGCGGATGCGGAAGAGCCTGCCTACGCCGGCGATTTCCTCTTCACCGCTGAGGGCGAGCAATGCGATCTGGCGGTCGTAATCGACGTAGCAGATCTTGGTGAGCCGCTCGTGGGCGACGCGCTGATCCAATCGCAGCGCCTGCAAATAGCGCAGGTAGACCGTCCGTTCCGAAAGCGTCTCATGGAAACGGACCATCATCGGCTCGTCCTCGGGCCGGATGGGGCGAAGGAACAGCTCCTCGCCGTTCTTGCAAGTGAACCGGCTTTCATAGCGGGACGGATAGGGGCGGATCGCCAGGCGCGGGGCTTCTTCGTCCTGCTTGTACAGCACGACGCGGGCATCGAGCGCCAGCAGGCCATCGCCTGAGGCGAGCAGCGGGTTGATTTCGATCTCGCGAATCGCGGACTGCTCGGCGACAAGTTCGCTGAACCGCACGAGCAATTGCTCGAGCGCGGCCAAGTCGATTGGTTTGCGGCCGCGCACGCCCTTGAGCGCCTTGTAGACGCGCGTCTGTTCCATCATCCGCCGAGCGAGGGTGGAATTCAGCGGCGGCAGCGCCAGCGCCTTATCGCGGAAGACCTCGACCAATTGCCCGCCGAGGCCGAACAGGAGAACGGGGCCGAACTGGGGATCGGGACTGGCGCCCACGATCAGTTCGTAACCGGCCAGCTTGACCATCGGCTGAATGCTCACGCCGAGAAAACCGGCGCCGGCCCCGGCGCGGATCTCCTCAAACGCTTTCCGCACCGCCGCCTCATCGGAGAGATTCAGCTTTACGCCGCCGACATCGGTCTTGTGGGTGATTGTTTCCGAGTGCAGTTTTGCGACTACCGGAAAGCCGGTTTCGCGCGCCGCCGATGCTGCCTCCTCTGGAGTGAAGGCAAGACGCGACTCGACGACCGGAATTCCATAAGCCGCGAGCACCTGCTTGGATTCATGCTCGGTCAGCAGGGTCCGGCCGGTGTCTCTGGCCCGCGCAAGAACGGCGCCGGCGTCGGCCTTTTCTCCCTCACGCCCGGTGATCGATGGCGTCTCATACAGCCCGCGGAGGTTGTAATTGTACCGGCACATATACTCGAACATGCGGGCCGCGGTATCGGGATAGGGAAAAGTGGGGATGTTGGCGGCGTTGAGGATGCGCACGCCCGCCTCGACCTCGGCGCCGCCCATCCAGCTTGCCAGCACAGGCTTGTTGCGGAAGTTGGCGTAGGGCTTGAGCAGCTCGGCGGTGCGGGTGGCATCCGTCATTGCCTGTGGCGTCAGGATCACCAGCAGCCCGTCGCTATTCGGGTCTTTCGAGGCGATTTCCAGCGCCTGCGCGAAGCGCTCCGGCCCGGCATCGCCGAGGATGTCGATCGGGTTCTGGCGGCTCCAGTGCGGCGGCAGGATCTGGTTAAGCTCGCGCATCGTTTGCGGATCAAGCTCGGACAAATCCCCGCCCGCGGCAATCAGCGCGTCGGTGGCGAGCACGGCCGGACCGCCGGCGTTGGTGAGAATCGTCAGGCGCGGCCCTTGAGGCCGCGGCTGCTTCGCCAGCACGTCGGCCATGTAGAAAAGCTCGCTGATATGGGTGACGCGCAGCACGCCAATGCGCCGGAAGGCGGCGTCGAGCACATCGTCGCTGCCGGTCATGGCTCCGGTGTGGGAAGCGGCGGCGCGGCCGCCCTGCGCCGTCCTGCCGGCTTTGATCACGATGATCGGCTTGGTAAGGGCAACTTCACGGGCGGCGGAGAGGAAGCCGCGCGCGTCTCCCACCGATTCCATGTAGATCAGAATGCTGCGTGTGCGCGGATCATTGCCGAGGTAGTCGATGAGATCGCCCCAACCGACGTCGACCATCGCTCCGGCCGAGACAAAGGCGCTGAAGCCGACCATCGCCTGCATGCTCCAATCCAGAACGCTGGTGCATAGCGCACCGCTCTGGCTGATGAAGCCGACCGAGCCGGGGCGGGCCATCGTAGCCGCGAAGCTCGCGTTTAGTCCGCTGAGCGGCGACATCAGTCCAAGGCAGTTTGGGCCGATGATGCGCATCTCGGCCTTCGCCGCCTCTTCCCGCACCTGCTCCTGCAGACGCGCGCCTTCCGGTCCCAGCTCCTGAAACCCGGCCGAGATGACAATCGCGCCGCGAACGCCGGCCTCGCCGCATTCCTTGATGACAGCGGGCACCGACGGCGCCGGCGTGATCACCACGGCGAGGTCGACCTGGGCGGGAATCTCGCTCACGCTTTTGTACGCTTTGATCCCGAGAATGGAGGCGCGCTTGGGGTTGACCGGGAACACGGTTCCCCCGAATGGCGAGCTGATCAGGTTCCAGAGCGTCGTGCGTCCGACGCTTCCGGGTGTCTCCGTCGCCCCGATCACCGCCACGTTTGACGGCTTGAAGAATACATCCAGCGAATTCTCTTCCTTGTGGAGAATGTTGTGCGCCGCCATCACGGAACGTTTCGGTTTCATGATTTCAGACTAACAGGTCCTTAAAAGCGCGTGGGCGCTCTTTGCTAGGCTGTTGGTTTGCTTACAGCCAGCGACATCGTCAAGGAGTTCCCCACCCCTGCCGGAGCTTTGCGGATTCTCAACGGCCTCAACTTGAAGCTGCCCACCGGGGAAGCCGCCTCCATCATGGGGCCCTCCGGCAGCGGCAAGTCGACGCTGCTGTCAATTCTCGGCGCCCTGGAGCCGCCGACCTCTGGCACGATGACGCTGGATGGAGAAAACCCGTTCCATCTGCATCCCGATCAGCTGGCCTCTTTTCGAAATCAAAAAGTGGGCTTTGTTTTCCAAGACCACTGCCTTCTGCCACAGTGCACCGTGCTGGAGAACGTTCTCATCCCGAGCCTGGTTGCTCCTCGCGGCGACCATAGGAAGCGCGCACGCGAGCTGGTGGAGCAGGTGGGCCTTGCCGATCGTTTGCACCATCTGCCCAGCCAGCTTTCCGGCGGCGAAAAGCAGCGCGTGGCCATCGCCCGCGCGCTGGTGCTGAGCCCTCACCTGGTACTTTGCGACGAACCGACGGGCAACCTCGACCGGCGAACGGCGGAGACGGTAACCCGATTGCTGCTCGACCTCCATGCGCGCCATCACATGATCCTGATCCTGGTGACGCACTCGGAAGTGCTGGCGCAATCGGTGCCGATCCGCTATGAGCTGGCCGAGGGCAGGCTGGTGGAGAGGTAAGGCTAGCCGGCGGCGCGGATCCGCTTCGGCTTCTTCTTCGCCTTCGCTGCTTCCTCTTCGGCTGCCTCTTCCACCGCCGCCGGCTTTTTCAGCGCGGCAAGGCTGCTCTTCAGCGCCTCCATGATGTCGATGACCGGAGCGAGTTCCTGGGCCGCGGGCGGTGCGACGATCTCCTCGCCCTGCACCTTCGCCTCAATCATGCCGCGCAGCGTTTCGCGGAAATTGTCCTCGTACTTTTCGGGCTGAAAATCGGCGGCGAGGGCGTCGATGAGGCTCATGGCCATCTTCAGCTCGGCATCCTTTACGAGATCACCATTGGTGCGGAACTCATCGGTGGCGCGGATCTCATCCTGATAGTACATGGTGTGCAGGAGCATGCCGTGGCGCCCGGGCCGCAGCACCACCACGTGCTCGCGGTTATGCATCGTCATGCGGGCGATACCCACGTAGCCGGACTCCTTGAGCGCGGTGAAAAGCAGTGTATAGGGCTTCTCGCCGGCCTCCTCCGGCTGCAAGTAGTAGCTGGATTCCAGATAAACGGCGTCCATTTCCTCCTGGCGCACGAACTCGAGAATCTCCATCACCTTCGCCGTGCGCGGCGTGATCTTCCTGATGTCCTCATCGTCGATCACCACGTAACGGTCTTTTTCGTACTCATAGCCCTTGACCAGTTCGCTGCGCGGCACCGGTTTGTCTTCAGCCTGGCAGTAGAGCACCTGGCGGACGCGCGAATTGTCGGCCTTATGCAACTGGTTGAAGTGGATGGTTTCGCTACGCGCCGCCGCCACCAGCTTCACGGGCAGGCTTACCAGCCCAAACGTGATGTGTCCCTTCCAGATTGTTGATGCCATTCCGCTTGCTGCCCCTCCTCCTCTCTATAGTAATAAATGAAGCCGCCCATGCCGCTTGAGGAATACGCCAGGAAACGCAAGTTCTCGAAAACCCCCGAGCCGGCGCCTGCTCCGGCTCCCGCGCAGTCCGCCAGCCGTTTCTGCATTCAGCGGCACGACGCGCGGCGGCTGCATTACGACTTGCGGCTGGAAGTCGGCGGGACTTTCAAGAGCTGGGCCGTGCCCCAAGGGCCCAGCCTGGATCCCGCCGATAAACGCCTCGCCGTGATGGTGGAGGACCACCCGCTTGAGTACGGCAAATTCGAAGGCAACATCCCGAAGGGCAACTACGGCGCCGGCAGCGTCATGCTCTGGGACGAAGGGAGCTTCGAGTTGCTAGGCGAAGCGGCCGCCGAGGAACAGATCAACCGAGGCGATTTCAAGTTCCGGCTGCACGGCCGGAAGCTGACCGGGGAATTCGCCATCGTGAAAATGAAGGGCCGGGGCAAGGGCGATGAATGGCTGCTGATCAAGAAGAAGGACGCCTCGGCGAAGACGGGCTGGGATATTGAACAGCATGCCTACAGCGTGGCGACGGGGCGCACGCAGCAGGAGATCGCGCAGGATCTGCCTGCCCGCGCACAGGCGGCCTCGCCCATGCCCAGCTCGATCACGCCGATGCTGGCGCACTCCTCCGACAAGCCGCCCACCGATCCCGGCTGGCTCTTTGAGATCAAGTGGGACGGTGTGCGCGCGGTCGCATTCCTTGAGTCCGGCGCCACCCGCATCGACTCCCGCAAGGGCACGTCGATCGATGCACAGTACCCGGAGCTGGGTGATCTGCACGACCACATCCGCGCGGAAACGGCGGTCATCGACGGTGAGGTCTGCGTGCTGGACGACGCTGGACGCCCCAGTTTTAACCGCATCCAGCGGCGCATCATGGCCAGCGGCGCCGGACACATCGGGCGCATGGCGCGCTCCAGCCCGGCCGTGTTTTTCGCCTTCGATCTGCTCTACCTGGACGGCGACGACTTGCGCGCCATGCCGCTCCAGCGCCGCAAGAGTCTGCTTGAATCACGCATCAAGCCCGGCGGCCCGCTGCGCTACTCCGGTCATTTCGAAGTCAGTGGCGCCGAGCTGCTGGAACTGGCCCGGCAGCAGAATCTGGAGGGCATCGTCGCCAAGCGCGCCGACAGCCCGTATGTCGAAACGCGCAGCAAGGACTGGATCAAGATCAAGGTTTTTCATGAGCAGGACTTCGTGCTGTGCGGCTTCACCGAAGGCGAACGCGACTACTTCGGCGCGCTCGTTCTCGGCGTCTACGACGGCGGTGTGCTGAAGTTTGCCGGCAGCGTCGGCACCGGCTTTGACCAGAAGCTGATGCGCGCCATCCACGAGCGGCTCCTAAGAATCAAGACCACGGAAACGCCACTTGCGCCGGCCATGGACCTGCCTCGCAACACGACATGGGTCAGGCCCGAGTTGGTCTGTAACGTCAAGTACCACTCCTGGACGGAAGCCTCCGACCCCGCCGCGAGCCGTCTCCGCGCGCCGGTCTTCGTTGGTCTGCGCCCCGATGCCGGCCCGCTTGAGTGCGTGCGCTTTCCCGAAGGCCCCGCGCCGCGCAAGGACCTGCTGGAAGAAGGCAAGCCGGAAGCCGCCGTCCGCGTGGAACGTCATTCGATCCGTTTCAAGAATCTCGGCAAGCTGTTTTATCCAGACCAGGGTTACACCAAGCGCGACGTGCTCAACTACTACGACGCGGTATCGGACCTGCTGCTCCCACACTGGACGGACCGCCCGTTGAGCCTCCGCCGCTACCCCGACGGCATCACCAAAGAGGGCTTTTTCCAGAAACGCGCCGATATCGGCGGCCTGCCCGATTGGATCCGGACCGCGCGCATCATCGCCGAGGACGGCAATGAGCGCGAACAGGTGATCGGCGGCACGCGCGCCGATCTACTATACCTGGTGAATCTGGGCTGCATCGATCAGAACCCCTGGATGAGCCGTGTCAGTTCGCTGGATCATCCCGACTACGTGCTGATCGATCTCGACCCCAACGACTGCCCTTTCGACAAGATTGTCGAAGCGGCGCAGCTGGTGCGGCGGCAACTGGAGAAGCTGGAACTGGAGGGCTTCCCCAAAACCACCGGCGGCGACGGCATGCACATCTACATTCCGCTCGAGCCCGTCTACAGCTACGACATGACTAGGCCGTTCGCCGAGATTCTCTCGCGCCTGGCGGCGGCCGAGCGTCCGGACCTGTTCACCACCCCGCGCAGCGTCGCCCGGCGCGAAAAAGGCAAGGTCTACTTTGACCATTTGCAGAATGGCCGCGGGAAGACGATTTCGGCGCCCTACGTTCTTCGCGCCTATGACGGCGCGCCGGTGGCTACGCCACTCGAGTGGCGCGAGGTGGCGCCCGGCCTGCACCCTTCCCAGTTCCACATTCGCAACGTGCTCGACCGCTTTGCCCGCACCGGGGATCTGTTCGCGGGGGTGCTCAGGAACCGCCAGCGCCTGGAACCGGCCATGGCCAAATTCGAATCACTACTGCCGCGTTAGCCGATAGCAGGAACATCCCGCTGACAGGAGCCGTATCTTTGCATATGAGCATCCGGCGCCGGCGTCTGCTTTGGGTTGCCTTGCTTTTGGCGGCCATTCCTGCCGTCATCTATTTCGCCTGGCCGCTTGTGGAGAATCCGGAACGGGATGCCGGGCAGCTGATCGGGCTGCTGCACTTGCGGCCTGGGATGACCGTGGCGGATGCCCTCGGGCCGTTCAGGCCATGGCGTCACGCCCGATGACGTGATCCGCGAAGTCAACGCTGCCGGCCTGCGCCTCGAAACACGGTTGGACAGTTGGTCCTTCCTCAACTTCTGTCTCATTTTCCGGAAACCAACGGCCTGATTTGCCGGTCGCATTCTTCCGCGGAACTGTCAGACAATACGCAGTATGAAACGCACTCGGGCTGCTATTGTCACCGCCGTTTTGCTCACCGCGGGCGCCGCCTGGCTGCTCAGCCAGTCCTCGACGCTTCCTTCGATGCGGCGGCCACCGAACACGCCATGCTCCTCAACGGCCGCATTTCGGTGGACCGCGTCGCCTACCCTATGCTGGTGGGGC
>VFZE01000049.1 GCA_016871315.1 Acidimicrobiia bacterium
GCGTCAACAACCACTCCTTAAGATGGCCCCTTCTTACACCTAGATCCACCCATCAGGCCTCCAGGCGAAGACGGATACCGCGTCAGCGGTTTAGTTCAATTGCCGGTCACAAGAATTCAAAATTTATTTTCAGCACCGTAAATCACCGTTTTCCAGCCCGTTACAAGCTTTCCCACTCGCCGCGC
This sequence comes from Acidimicrobiia bacterium, assembly GCA_016871315.1. Lineage (GTDB taxonomy): Bacteria > Acidobacteriota > Terriglobia > Bryobacterales > Bryobacteraceae > VFZE01. The sequence continues at coordinate 186 of VFZE01000049.1, forward strand.
CGCCAAAAAATTTGGAAATCGCACCCCTCGATCTCTATAATCAAACGGCAGTCACGGCGGCTGGTCCTCACGCCGCCCTCGCTTGCATCCCCACACCTGCCCTCCCCGCTTGGCGGAGCCCTGCTCGAACTTCCCTGCATTCCCCCTTTGGAGGTCCTCTCATGACAGCAATCCTTGAAGCCGCGCCCACCACGTTTATCGTTCCCCGCCTCAGCTGGCCGGTGCACGTTCAGGTAAAACTCAGCCTCTCCACTCTTGCCGAAAACAGCCGCGGCCTCATCGACGGCTCATTCAACAGCCCGCTGCCCGGCTCCGCCGCCCTGGAGGCAACCGTCGAGCTCCGCGCCCCGCTGGAGGGAGCCTTCAGGCTACTACCCAACGATGACGAAGAGGACGAACAATACCGGCTCTCCTTGTGGAAGCCCGCCAACTGCCCGGAAGCGGCTGATGTCCATGTTCACCTTGGCGCCGGAAGGCAGACCCTCGCCGCCCCCTTGCTCGCCTGGTTCGGCCGCTACTTTGACAAAGCAGCCACCAACAAACTTTCTCGCCAGCTTCAGGGAGCCCTCGAGGCGGCTCTGGAGCGGCGTCTCGGCCTCAACACCCTCGACGCCTGGTCCCACTCCGGTCCCCTGGAACCTCTTCACTCCCGCACCGTTGCCACCGCCGACCCCTCCCCAGACGCCCTCCCACCCACCGAGCCTCTGAAAACAACCATAACCCTCGAAATCCAGTTCCCTCTCCTTGACCGGCGCCAAGCCCGCAACCCCTCCTCCTTTCTCGCCAACTCCAACATCCCCGTCACCGCCGATGGCGCTCTGCTGATCGAAACCGAGGGAATCCCGCAATCCCGCCAGCCCGTTGCCGCATGTGCCATCGCGCCTGCTGCCGGCCTCCATGCCTTGCGCCGCAAGTCCGTCGCCGATCTTCGTTTCCAGGATGAACGGCGCCTCCCCGTCCCCCGCGCGCGCTGGCTGCTGGAATTGCTGACCAACCTCTACGAAATCGATTTCGATTGGAAGTGGCTCCAATCTCTCGACGGCGAAGTCGACGTCGTGCTCGCCCTTCGCCTCGACGGCAAGGCCGCCTCCTCCTGGTACACCGTACCCGATGAGAACAGTTTCGACTTCTTTCTCCAGCTCGCCCCTGCCTCGGAAGCCATGCAGCGCACTGCGCGCGCATGGTTCTCCTACCTCTACTTCCTTCAGCCCGATCCTCTTCAAGTCTGGAACACCGCTGCCGCTCTGCTCGCCCATCAATGCCTCCGCACCTATACCGGCCGCGCCCGCTGGAACTTCAGCTACGACGTGCTCGAACCAAAGCCCATCCTCACCGCCACACGCCGCCTTTCCAAACCCATTCGCCAGCGCCTTGCCACCATGGACTCCTGGATCCGCCGTTATCCCAAGGACGTGATCAAGCGGTTCCGCCCCACTAAGAGCCCCGACATGGTTGCTGCCATGCGCGAAATCCCGCGGCCTTTTGCCGCTCTGCTTTCCGGGGAAAAATTTCTCGCCGACGACCTTGCCGGCTACGCGCTCCAGTGCAGGCGCCTGAAAAAGGAGATGGAGGACAACCCCGCCGAAGCGCCCACCGGACTCCGCCGCCTCGGCGAGACCATCGAAAAGCACCTCCGCATCCGCCTCCGCCACATGTGCCCGTCGATTGAAGGCGAATCCCTCACTTCGCTGATTCTCATCGCCGCCACACAAGCCCTCGCCCACGTCCAAGGCGCACCAGCCCGCCTCGACGCCATGCTCGAGGTCTGGCACCCCGCCTCCGGTCAGCGCAGGATCGCCCTCAATCGCCTGCTACAACCGCCGGGCGCGGGTCAGTAATCTCTCCATGCCGTTCTTTGCCCCAATCCTGATCCCCAGCGGTCAGGCCGTCCACCAGCTTCGCTTCATCTTCCGCGGCGTTCAACCCTGAATTGCAGTCACAACTTCTGAGAAAATGGTCAAACCCCACTCAACCCCTTCCATTTCCTTCCCTTTCCAGCAGGCATCTCCCTTCCATTCGCCGCATTCTCCCCACGCCACGCGCTATTCTTGTTCCGCCTCCGGGCAATACCCTTGCCCGCATGGCACGCTCTTTGAAAACTGAATATCTTCGCCCCCGCGCGGCACAATTCCACGGTTTCCTCATGGCTCGCATCTGCCAACTAAAAATGAAGGAACGAACCCAAGCGGCTCCTAACCCGTTTGGACTCAAGCCGCTACCGTCGACCACCGTCGCGCGGGAAGGCCGGCCGAAATAGCCTGCAACAACCGGCCAACCCCGCTCACTAGCTTGGCATGCGTGCTCTCTTTCTATTCCTCGCCCTGGCTGGCGCCCTCGCCGCGCAAGCCTCCCGGCCCACCCCGCCGGCCAAACCGGCCTCCATCCGCAAAACCACCGTCAGCGACGCCGAGCTCGAACGCGACATCCGTGAACGTTTCTCCCGCTCCAAGATCTCCGTGGAAAAGTTCCAGGTGCGCGTGCAAAGCGGCGTCGCCATCATTGAAGGCAAGACCGACGTCGTCCAGCGCAAGGCAACCGCCACCCGCCTGGCCCGTCTCGCCGGTGCCCGCGAAGTCCGCAACAAAATCGAGGTCGGCGAAAAAGCCCGCCAGAAAGCCGCCGCTAACCTCGCCGAAGGCCGCCGCCGCGCACAGGTCAAGCGCGGCGAACAGCGCACCTCACTCAATCACTAGCAGCAGATCCTTCGGCTCCACCTGGTCGCCCGGCTGCACCAGCTTCCTGGTCACCTTGCCCGCCACCGGCGCCGCCACCGTCGTCTGCATCTTCATCGCCTCCATCACCAGCAGCTTGTCGCCCTTGGCCACCTTCTGGCCAAGCTCAACCGCCAGCGCCGTCACCGCGCCCGGGATCGGAGCGCCAACGTGACCCGGATGATTCGCATCCGCCTTGGCCCGCGCCGCCGTCTTCACTTCCAGCGACGCATCGCGAACCGTCACGGCCCGCGGCTGCCCGTTCAGCTCAAAGAACACCGTCCGCGTGCCGTCCGCATGCGGCTCGCCCACCGTCAGGAACTTGATCACCAGCGTTTTCCCCGGCTCCAGCTCCGCCGTGATCTCCTCGCCCTTCTTCATTCCATACAGGAACTGCGGCGTCGGCAGCACCTCCACCACCGACCAGCTCTGCTGGTTCTTGGCGAACTTCAAAAACACCTCGGGGTACAGCAGATAACTCAGCAGGTCCGTTCGCGACGGCTTATGCCCGATCCGCTTCTCCAGCCCCGCCGCCTCCGCTTCAAAATCTGCCGCGGGCAGCAGCGCTCCCGGCCGCCCGTGCCGCGGCTTCTCGCCCTTCAACACCACTTGCCGTATCTTCGCCGGCCAGCCTCCATGCGGCGTCCCCAGCGAACCCATCAGCATCTCCCGCACCGAATTCGGAATGTTCACACTATGATCAACGCCCAGGTTCAAAAACTCGCGCACCTTCATCCCGTGGCTCACCAGGAACAGCGCCAGATCGCCCACCACCTTGCTCGACGGCGTCACCTTCACAATGTCGCCGAACGCCATGTTCACGTCCGCGTACGTCCGCGCGATCTCACGCCACCGCGCTCCCAATCCCATCGCTTCCGCCTGCGCCTTCAGATTCGTGTACTGCCCGCCCGGCATCTCATGCTCATACACCTCCGCCGTGCCTGACTTCGGAGCCTCGTCAAACGGCGCATACCATGCTCGCACTGTCTCCCAGTAATCCGAACAAACCTGCAGCGCCTCCTCCTCCAGCTTCGGGTCGCGCCGCGTGTTCCGCAACGCCGCCGCAATCGAGTTCAGGTTCGGTTGCGACGTTGTCCCGCTCATCGACGCAATCGCCGTATCGGCCGCTTCCACGCCCGCATCCGACGCCTTCAGCACGCTCGACGCGCTGATCCCGCTCGTATCATGCGTGTGAAAGTGAATCGGCAGGTCCGTTACATCCCGCAGCGCCCGCACCAGCTTCTCCGCCGCATACGGCCGCACCAGCCCCGCCATATCCTTGATCCCGATGATGTGCGCGCCCATCTTCTCCACATCCTGCGCCATCTTCACGTAGTAAGTCAGCGGATATTTGTCGCGTTTCGGGTCCAGTATGTCGCCCGTGTAGCAGATCGCCGCCTCGCACACGCCGCCCGCCCTGCGAACCGCCTCCATCGCCACTTTCATATTCGGCAGCCAGTTCAGCGAATCGAAGATCCGGAAAATATCAATCCCTTCCGCCGCCGCCTCTTTCACAAACTCTCGAACCACGTTATCCGGATACGCCGTGTAGCCCACCGCGTTCGACGCCCGCAGCAGCATCTGGAAGCAGATGTTCGGAATCGCCTCCCGCAACCGCCTCAGCCGCTGCCACGGATCCTCATGCAGAAACCGCAGCGCCACGTCGAACGTCGCTCCGCCCCACATCTCCAGACTGAACAGCTGCGGCAGCCGGTGCGACACGTAGTTCGCGATCCCCAGCATGTCGTTCGTCCGCACACGCGTCGCCATCAGCGATTGATGCGCATCGCGGAACGTCGTATCGGTCAGCAGCAGCTCTTTGCGCCCGCGCATCCACCGCGCGAACTCTTCCGGCCCCACCCGCTGCAATAAGTCGCGCGTTCCCTCCGGCGCCTTCCCAGCAATATGAATCGGCGTCGGAGCCTCGCGAATCACCTCCGGCAGCCGCTTGCCCTTCACCTCCGGATTCCCGTTGACGCACACCTCCGCCAGGTACGTCAGCAGCTTCGTCGCGCGGTCACGCCGAGGCGCGAACCGCACCAGCGAAGGATTATCGTCCAGAAACCGCGTCGTCGCCGCCCCGCTCTGAAACTCCGCGTGATTCACCACGTTTTCCAGAAACGGAATGTTTGTCTTCACCCCCCGGATCCGGAACTCGCGCAGCGCCCGGTCCATCCGCTGGCACGCCAACGGCAAATCGCGCCCCCAGGAGGAAATCTTCACCAGCAGCGAATCATAGTACGGCGTGATCACCGCCCCGCCGTAGGCCGACGCCCCATCCAAACGTATCCCGAATCCCGCCGGCGACCGGTACGTGTGGATCCGCCCATAGTCCGGCACAAACCCGTTCGTCGGATCCTCGGTCGTGATCCGGCATTGCAACGCGTAGCCGTGCAGCGTGATCTTGTCCTGCTCCGGCAGCCCGATCTCCTCCCCGTGCAGGTTCAATCCTTGCGCCACCAGAATCTGGCTGCGCACTATGTCCACGCCCGTCACCATCTCCGTCACCGTGTGCTCCACCTGCACCCGCGGATTCACCTCGATGAAGAACCACTCCCCGCTATCGGCATCCAGCAGAAACTCAACCGTCCCGGCGTTGTAATATCCCGCCGCCTTCGCCAGCCGCACCGCCGCCGCCGTGATCTGATCCCGCAGCGCCGGATCCAGCGACACCGCCGGAGCCACCTCCACTACCTTCTGATGACGCCGCTGCACCGAGCAGTCACGCTCATACAGATGCAGAATGTTGCCGTGCCGGTCACCCAGGATCTGCACCTCGATGTGGCGCGGCCTCTTGATGTACCGCTCCAGAAACACCGCCCCGTTACCGAACGCCGCCTCCGCTTCCTTCCGCGCGTCCTCCAGCAGCCGCTGCAACTCCGCCGCCTTCTCCACCACCCGCATCCCGCGCCCGCCGCCGCCATGCGCCGCCTTGATGATCAGCGGAAACCCGATTTTCTTGGACGCCTTCTCCGCCTGCGCGTAGCTCTTCACCGGCCGCTCTGTTCCAGGAACCACCGGCAGCCCCGCCTGTGCCGCCAGACGCCGTGCCGCTGTTTTGTCACCCAGCAATTCCAACAACTCCGCGCTCGGCCCAACGAAGGTGATCCCCGCCTCCTCGCATGCGCGCGGCAACGCCGGATTCTCCGACAGGAAACCGTACCCGGGATGGATGTAATCCACCCCTTTTTCCTTCGCCAGCCCGACAATGCCTTCCACGTCGAGATATGCCTGCACCGGGCCGAAGCCCTGCCCGATCATGTACGCTTCGTCCGCTTTAAAACGATGCAGGCTCAGCCGGTCCTCTTTCGAGAACACAGCCGCCGTCCGCAGCCCTAACTCATTGGCTGCACGAAGGATACGAATTGCGATTTCGCCCCGGTTCAGGGCCATCAGTTTCTTCATGGGAAAATACCGCGTGGGGTTTTGAGGTAATTATCAGAGTATCATGGAACGAATCTTGCGCTCCCTGCGTACTCCATCTAACGAGGTGTAACGATGAGGAAAACTCCGCTTCTGTTCCCCCTGGCCGCCGCCCTGGCGCTCACCGGCTGCGACTGGCAGGACTTCGGCCCCACCACCCGCGAGCGCGAGGAGTTCCAGCACTCCTTCGATTTCAAACCCGGCGGCCGCATCGCGGTCGAGAACTTCAACGGCGCCGTCGAAATCCACGGCTGGGATCAGGACAAGGTCGAAATCACAGGCACCAAGTACGCCTCCTCGCGCGCCTTGCTGGATGAAATGCGCGTCGACATCTCCCCCTCCGATACTTTCATTCAAATCCGCACCGTCGTTCCCGAAATCATGGGCCGCCGCGGCAACCGCGGCGTCAAGTACCGCATTCACGTCCCGCGCCGCACTCGTCTCGATCGCATTGAAACCTCCAACGGCCCCGTGCGCGCTGAACAGATCGAAGGCGAAGGCCGCATCAAAACCTCCAACGGCCCCGTCAAGCTCGTCCGTTATGCCGGCAACGTCGATGTGAAAACCTCCAACGGCCCCGTTGAACTCGACGACTACACCGGCGAAGCCATCCTTGGCACCTCCAACGGCCCCATCACCGCTCACGGCGTCCGCGGCCATCTGGAAGCCAGTACCTCCAACGGCCCCATCACCGCCAGCCTCACCGCTCCGGACCCAACACGCCCCGTTAAGCTTTCCTCTTCCAATGGCCCCGTTACGCTCACTCTCCCCTCTGCCCCCTTGCCCGACGTCACCGTTACCTCCTCCAACGGCCCCGTTACTCTGCGCCTTCCTCCGAACGCCAATGCCAAGCTCAAGGCGCGTACTTCCAATTCCAGGGTCACATGCGACTTCCCTCTCAACGCCGTCACCGCCCAAGGCAAAAGCGAAGTGGAAGGCAACATCGGCTCCGGCGGCCCCATGCTTAGCCTCCGCACCTCCAATTCCAGCGTCCGCATCGTCCAGAACTGAAGCGGGCTTTCGCTAACTCCGCAACCTCAAATCCCCATTGACATTGCCCGCCAGCCGTGCTAGATTTATAGCATTAGGATGGAAAACTAGCATGTCCGCCGCACCCTTCTCCCGCCGCGAACGCCAGATCATGGATGTCCTCTTCCGTCTCGGCAAGGCCACAGCCGCTCAGGTCCGCGCCGCCATCCCCGATCCTCCCAGCTACTCCGCTGTCCGCGCTCATCTCCGCACCCTCGAAGACAAGGGCCACGTGCGCCACAAGGCCGAAGAGCTTCGCTACGTTTACATGCCCGCACAGAATCCGGAAAAGGCACGCCGCGGCGCCCTTCGGCATCTCGTCGATACTTTTTTCCCAGGCTCGCCCGCCACCGCCGTCGCCGCACTGCTCAGCGCCCATTCCAGCGAATTGTCAGGTCGCGACCTTGACGAACTACAGACACTCATCGATCAGGCCCGGGAGGAAGGAAGATAACCATGGCCGGCTGGCTTTCTCTCCTCATCATCAAGCCGGTGCTGATCCTCGCGTCCGCCGGACTCGCCTCCTCCCTCATGCGCCGTTGTTCGGCTTCGGCGCGCCACTTGGTCTGGCTTGCCGCTCTGCTCTCTGTTCTGCTGCTGCCGGCGGCTCATGTGCTCATCCCTCGATGGGAACCAATTCCCAGCCACACCCTTTTAGCTGCGCCGGCGCCGGTTCGCATCGTCATCGATGTTGTCGCGGAAGGGCAGGGAACTTCCACTCCCTGGAGCGCCTGGCTTCCCCTCATCTGGCTCGCCGGTTCCTTGCTCCTGCTGCTCCGCGCCGCAACATCGCAGCGGAGGATGGCCCGCATCGCCGCCCGGGCAACTTGTCTTTCCACCAGCAATCCGGTTCCGGTTCGTGTCACGGCGGAAGTAGACGTTCCTCTGGTATGCGGTCTCCTCCGTCCCCTCATCCTTCTTCCCGAGGAGGCTCAATCCTGGCCGCGGGAACGCCTCCCGCCCGTCCTGGCGCACGAATCCATCCATGTCATCCGCCGCGACATATGGTCCCAACTGTGTTCCCAGTTGGCGTGTGCCGTCTACTGGCCGCTCCCGCTTATCTGGTGGGCCGCCGCCAACCTGCGCCGGGAATCGGAGCAGGCCTGCGATGACGCCGTGCTTACCGGCGGAGAAAAACCTTCCGATTATGCGGGCCACATCGTCCAAATCGCCCGCGAATTGAATACCGCTGCCCGAATCCCTTCAGGAGGCATCACCATGATCAGAAAGAATGAACTCGATCGTCGCCTGGCCGCCATCCTAAGCCCTGCCCGCAACCGCGCCGCCGCCGGGCCCGCCCTCACCGCGGCCATTGCCGCCATCACCCTGCTTCTGCTTCTTCCCACCGCCGCCTGGCGCGCCCCGGCTCAGCCGGCGGGGCCTTCTATAAAAGGAGTCGTCAGCGATCCCAGCGGCGCCAGGATCCCCGGCGCCAATGTCATGCTCTCCTTCTCTAAGTCCGACCGTAGGGAGTACGCACGCACCACCGAAGCCGGCGAGTTTTCCTTCGCTCCGTTGCCCGACGGCTTCTACTCCATTGAAGTCACCAAACCCGGATTCGCCAGGCATCAAGCCGGCGAGATCCAGCTCACTGCTGACAAATCTCTCAACCTGGATGTTGTCCTCGACGTCGGCCGCATCCAGGAAACTCTCCAGGTGGTGGCCGGGCGAACCTCCGCCCCTCCCCCCCCGCCTCCCGCCGGCTCCGCCGCTCCCACTCGCATCCGCGTCGGCGGCAACGTCCAGGCCACGCGGTTAACCTATCAGGAACGGCCTTCCTACCCTGCCGACTGCAAGTTCGAAGGTGTCGAGGGCACCGTCCTGCTCCGCGCCGTCATCTCCCGTGAAGGCGTCCCCATGAGCCTGGAGGCCGTCAACCAGCTCGTCGATCCGCGCCTGGTAAAGGCCGCCACCGATGCCGTCAAGCTCTGGCGCTATCAGCCCACGCTCCTCAACGGCGTGCCCGTCGAGGTCATGAGCATGGTCCAGATCAACTTCACTCTCGCCAAATAGCTCCAACACTCCACTCACCCCTGGCGCGATAATAGACGGGACCGCATGGAATTCGCCCGTCAGCTCAAGGACAACATCGACATCGTCCAGGTTGTCCGCGAATACGTCCCCAGCTTGAAAAAGGCCGGTACGCGCTGGGTCGGCCTTTGTCCTTTCCATCAGGAAAAGACCCCCTCCTTCGGCGTCAGGCACCAGTTCTATAAGTGCTTCGGTTGCGGCGCCGGCGGCGACCTCATCAAGTTCGTTATGGAGATGGAAGGGCTCACCTTCTGGGAAGCTTCCAAACAGCTCGCCGAGCGCTATGGCATCCCGCTCCCCAAGCGCATGGATGCCCCCGACGAGGAATCCCGCCGCCGCGCCGCTCTCTTTGAAATGCACGAGATCGCCCAGAAGCTCTACCGTGCCGCCTTGGACTCCCACGCCGGCGAGCCCGCCCGCAACTACCTCGCCGGCCGCGGCGTCAAGCCCGCTCTCGCCTCCGAATTCGGACTCGGCCTCTCCGACCCCTCCGGTCAGGCGCTCACACGCCAGTTCCAAAAGGCCGGCTTCTCCGCGCAGCAGATGGAATCGAGCGGCTTGGTCCTTGCACGCAATGACGGCTCCGGCTTCTTTGACCGTTTCCGCGGCCGCCTCATGTTTCCCATCCACAACGAGTCGGGAAAAATCATCGCCTTTGCCGGACGCGCCGGACGCGAGGAAGATCAGCCCAAGTACCTCAACTCCTCGGAAACGGCCATCTACAAAAAGAGTCACGTCCTTTATAATTTCCACCGCGCCCGCAAGGCTGTCCGTCAGTCCGGCGCCCTCATTCTCGTCGAAGGCTACATGGATGTCATCGGCCTTCACGGCGCCGGCGTCGAACATGCCGTCGCCAGTTGCGGCACGGCGCTCACTCCCAGCCAGGCCCGCATGATGCGCCGCCACTCGGAAAACGTCGTTGTCAACTTTGACCCCGACCCCGCCGGAGCCGCTGCCGCCGAGCGCTCCATCCAACTGCTGCTCGAGGAAGGACTCCACGTTCGCGTTCTCACTCTCCCCGGCGGCCTCGACCCCGATGAGTTCATCCAGGAAAACGGCGTCGAATCCTACCGCGAACTCGCTGCCAAGGCGCCCCGCTACTTCGAATGGCTCGCTGACCGCGCCCGCGAGCGTTTCGACATGCGCTCTGCCGAGGGCCGCGTCGCTGCTTTCAAGTTCCTGCTTCCCGCGATTCAGAATCTTCCCGACAAGATCGAGCGCGCCGCCGTCGCCGATGACGTCGCCGCTCAGCTCGGCGTCGACAAAGGCCTCGTCCTCGAACAGTTCCGCAAACTCGCCGTTCAGCGCAGCCCGCGCGAGCTCAAGCCCGCCCCGGTCGAGATGCCTCCCAATGAGCGCCTCCTGATCCGTTGCCTGCTGGAAAGCGAAGAAGCGCGCGCCGCCGCGCTTCCTGTTTGGAACGAAAAGAACCTCCCCGCACAGCCCGCTACCACCCGCATTCTCCGCGCTATCAGTGCTTTGCAAGCCGGCTTCAGCTACGAGCAGCTCGACGCCAGGCTCGAAGATGACGACCGCACTCTACTGGCCCGCCTCGTTTTTGCCGATACTGCTGGCAGCGAATCAGATCAAACTTTCGTGGGCGATCATACCGCCGCTCAGGCCATCGACTGTCTGCGCGTGCTCGAAGAAGCCGAACGTGAAACTCAACGCACAAACCTCAAAGCCAGAATTGCCAACGCCGAGCGCCAAGGCAATCTCGATGAGGCTCTCCGGCTCAGTCAGGATCTGGAACGTATGGACGCCGGCGCACGACGCCGCCGTCCGGCTGGTGTAGAATGAATGGGACAAGTCTTCTCGCTGGGTCGAGTATCGGAGCACAGGTGGCTGTCAACAGTAAGCTAGACCGCTTCAAACAGCTCATGGAATCGGGCAAAGAGAAGGGTTACGTTCTCTACGACGAAGTCAACGAACTCCTTCCGGAAGAGAATCGGTCCAGCCGTGACTTGGAAGACCTCCTCGCCGAATTCGACACCGCCGAAGTCGATATCCTCGAAGAACCCAAACTCGAGTTCGACAAAAAATCCGAGGAATCCGAGGACTTCTCCGACTTCGAGCTCCCTCCCGAACTCTCCGACAAGACCACCGATCCCGTCCGCATGTACCTCCGCGAGATGGGAACCGTTCCTCTGCTCACCCGCGAAGGGGAAATCGAACTCGCCAAGCGCGTCGAGCGCGGCCAGCGCGGGGTCATGAAGTCGCTTTCCCGCTCCCCCCTCGTGATTCGGGAGCTCATCCACATCGGCGAGGAGCTCGCTCACTCCACGCTCTCCATTCGCGATCTCATTCAGATGCCCGATCCTCCCGTCGACGACGACTTCGACCAGAAGGAAACCGAGGCCCTGCTTCAAATCATCCGCGAGATCGAAAAGCAGCATAAAAAGGCCCAGCAGTTCCATCAGAAACTCATGGCCATTTCCCGCGGAATGAAGCCCAAGCAGCACCGCGCCCTGCGCTGGAACCTCGCCCGCACCATGGTCCGCATGTCCTACATCGTGCGCCAGGTTCAATTCTCTTCCGCCGTTCTTCACAGCTTCGCCAACTGTGTTCGCCACGCTGTCGAGCAGCTCCGTCCCATTGAGCAGGAGATCGCTCGCCTGCAGCGGCAACTCGAAGAAGTCAGCGCTGCCAACGCCCGCGAACTCAGGAAGCAGCACAAGCAAAACGTGCAGCACCTGCTTGATCTGGAAAACGAATTCGGCGCCACCGCCGTGGATTTACGGAGAACCCTCCAGATCGTCGAACGCGGTGAATCCGAAGCGGAAACCGCCAAGAAGCAGCTCATCGAGGCCAACTTACGTCTGGTCGTCTCCATCGCCAAGCGCTATACCAACCGCGGCCTGCAGTTCCTCGACCTTATTCAGGAAGGCAACATCGGCCTCATGAAGGCCGTCGACAAGTTCGACTACCGCCGCGGCTACAAGTTCTCCACCTACGCCACATGGTGGGTCCGTCAGGCCATTACCCGCGCCATCGCCGATCAGGCCCGCACCATCCGCATCCCCGTGCACATGATCGAGACCATCAATAAGCTGGTCCGCATGCAGCGCGCCATGCAGCAGGAACTCGGCCGCGAACCGACCACCGAGGAACTCGCCCGCAAAATGGAACTCCCCGTCGGCAAGGTCCGCAAGGTCCTCCGTATTGCGCAGGAGCCCATTTCACTGGAAACCCCCGTCGGCGAAGAGGAAGAGTCCCATCTCGGTGACTTCATCATCGACAAGCGCGTCATCTCCCCGTCGGAAGCCGTCATCAACCTCAATCTCCGCGAGCAGACCGCCGAGGTCCTCAAAACCCTCAGCCCGCGGGAGGAGAAAATCGTCAAGATGCGCTTCGGCCTTCAGGACGGCAGCGAACACACGCTCGAAGAGGTCGGCCAGCAATTCGCCGTCACACGCGAGCGTATCCGCCAGATTGAAGCCAAGGCCCTCCGCAAGCTCCGCCACCCCAGCCGTTCTCACCGTCTCCGCGCCTTCCTTGACGCAACCCTCAATGAGTAGGACCTCCTACTTCATCCTCCACTGGTCCCCTACAAACTCCGCCCCAGCCTCCCCCCAAGTCCCAAACTTACTCGCCATCTGTCCCCCATCCACTAACAACGTCGCCCCGGTAATGTAAGATGCATCATCGGAAGCTAAGAAGGCAATCGCGCGACCCACCTCCTGCGCCTCTCCCCCGCGCCCCAGCGGAATCTGTCTGAAATACTCCTTCAATACCGCCGCATCGGAAAAACTCCCGGCGGTCAGCGGAGTCCGAATCATCCCCGGACACACGGCATTCACTCGGATCCCGTACGGCCCCAACTCCCCCGCCACCGTGTGCACGATCCCCAGCACCCCCGCCTTGCTCGCGTTGTAAGCCGTCAAATTCGGCTCCCCGTCGTAGGAATTGGTCGACGCCGTCACCACAATCGCCCCGCGCCGCCGCGGCTTCATCGCCGCTGCCGCCACCTGTACCGTCAGGAACACGCCCGTGAGGTTCACCCCAATCGTCCGTTCCCAATCCTCCAGCGTCGTCGCCTCCAACCCCGCCACCTTCGCCACGCCCGCATTCGCCACTACCACATCCACATCACCTACTTCGGCAAACGCCCTCGAAAGCGACTCGTGGTCCGTCACATCCGCCACAACCCCGCGCATCCCCGGCGCCTCAGGTACCTCCAAATCCAGAATCCATACCTCGGCGCCGCCCCTCGCAAGCTCCCTCGCCGCCGCAAGCCCGATCCCGCTCGCCCCTCCTGTGACAATCGCTCTCTTCCCGCGAAAATCGCCGCTCAAAACTCCCCCGACCTTCTCCAGTACTCCTCAAACAGCCCCTTCATCGCCTCCCCCATCCCCGGATGATCAAACAGCACGCTTGTCCAGGCCGGCTTCGTCACCAGCGGATCCAGCAGCGCAATCAACCCGTACTTTCCATCGAACAGCGCCAGCTTCATCGGCAGTGAATCAATCTGCCGGATCTCCACTCCCGCCGCCTGGTAGTCGCCCAGCTGCTGGCGGTGCGTTTCATCCAGCCGCGCCCCTTCCAGCAACAGCCGGCACCGCACGCCGCGCCTGCACGCCTCTTTCACCAATTGCTCATCCAGAGGATCCACCGCATATGGCGGACGCGAAAACTCCAGGTACTCCCTCTCCGCTTCCTTGATCATCCGCCGGTACTGCGCCGCCGTTTGTCCCGGCTCGGCCACGATCCGCAAATAATCCAGCGTCCCGCGCCCCTCTTGGCCTTCTGAATAGGCCGCATTCAAATCATCCACCAGATCATCGGCCACGCGGCTTTGCTCGGCCAGTTCAATCTGCATGTGCTCATGCCGCCGCGCGATGAAGTTCGGAATCGCCAGCCCCGGCTCCACCGCCGAGAACAGCTTCGTCTTTTCCTGCACCACCTGCGCGAACCCCTTCTCCGCCAGGCTGTCCAGCACTTCATAGATCTTCTGCCTCGGAACGTGCGCCCGCGCCGCCAGCTCCAGCGCCTTGAAGCGCGGGTGTCCCACCAGCACCATGTAGGCGCGCGCCTCGTAGGCATTCAGCCCGATCTGTTGCAGGCGACGCCAGAATCTCTGGAAGTCCAGATCCTTCAGTTCTCGATTCATGAGTGAACTCTGTACATCATCACAAAACCGCCGTCCCGCGCAACCTCATTCGTGGTAACTATAAAAGTACGATGCGCTTTGCGTTGGCCTTCCTGGCGCTTGCTTCTTCCGCCTCCGAACCGGGCCAGATCACCTTCCACCGCGACGTCGAGCCCATCTTCCAGCGCCGCTGCCAAACCTGCCATCGCCCCGGTGAAATCGGCCCTATGAGCCTGCTCACTTACAGGCAGGTTCGCCCCTGGGCCAAGGCGATTCTCGAATCCGTCCTCCTGCGCCGCATGCCCCCCTGGCACGCCGAACCCGGCCACCTCACCTTCCGCAACGACTTGTCTCTCACCGGCCAGGAAATCCAAACCATCCAGACCTGGGTCCGCCAAGGCGCTCCTAAAGGCGATGAGCGCCATGCTCCGCCCAAGCAGCCTTTCGCCTCCGGCTGGCGCATCGACACACCGGACGTCGTCCTGGAAATGCCCATGAAGATCCGCGTGCCCGCCGGCGGCGAAATCGACTACATCTACCTCGACGTCCCCACTGGCTTCACTGAGGATAAGTGGGTCGAGATGGCCGAGGTCCGCCCCTCCAACCGCTCCGTTGTCCATCACGCCATCGTCACCATCCGATCTCCCGAAGGCGGATACCTCGCCGGCTATGCGCCCGGCATGTCTCCGCAGATCTGGCCGTCCGGCACCGCGCGTCTGGTTCCTGCCGGCGCCATCCTCCAGTTCCAGCTCCACTACAACGCCGCGGGCAGGGAGGCCACCGACCGTACTCGGATCGGACTGCGCTTCGCCCGCACCCCGCCTTCGCGCCGTGTCGTCTCCATGCGCGCCTCAAGCCCAGGACTCGTCATCCCTCCCCGCGCCGCCGACCATCCCGCGGAAGCCGCCACCGTCATCCGCCGCGATGTCGAGCTCCTCGGATTCCGCCCCCATATGCACCTCCGCGGAAAAAGCTTCGAATACCGCGCCCTCCCTCCCGATGGCCGTGAACTCCAGCTCCTCCGCGTGCCCCGCTACGATTTCAACTGGCAGCCCTTTTACTACCTCGACCAGCCCATCCTGCTTCCTGCCTCCACCCGCATCCTCTGCCGTGCCACATTCGACAACTCTCCCAACAACCGGCACAATCCCAATCCCGACTCCTACGTCTATTGGGGCGAGCAAAGCTGGGAAGAGATGATGATCGGCTACTTCGAAGTCGCCGTTCCCGTTGAAGCTTCCCACAAACCCCTTGACTAGTGTACAAATTTATACTATTCTGCCCCAGTACCATTTCCCATCTCAACAAAAGGAGACTCTTTCCCCATGAATCCTGAACAAGCAACCTTCCTCATGCACAGCATGATCGGCGGGTTCGAATTCGAATCCCCAACTACACGAAAGGTCATCGCCGCTATCCCGGACGACAAATCCTCCTACCAGCCTGACCCCAAGGCGAAAAACGCCAAGCAGCTCGCCTGGCACATCGTCGCCAGCGAAGAGTGGTTCCTGAAATCGGTCATCGCCGGCGGGTTCAATATGGAAGGCGACGGCGAAGAGAAACTGCCCGCCGGCGTTTCCACCATCGACGACATCCTTGCCTACTACGACAAGAACGTCCCGCCGCTGGTCGAGCAGGTACGCAAGCTCTCTGGCGAAAAGCTCGCCGCTCCGGTCGACTTCTTCGGCGTTTTCAAACAACCGAACGTCACCTACCTCGGCTTCCTGCTCAACCATTCCGTGCACCACCGCGGCCAACTCTCCACTTACCTTCGGCCGATGGGCTCCAAGGTCCCCTCCATCTACGGCGGCAGCGCCGACGAGCCCTTCCAGGCCTCTGCCCAAGCCTAGAGTGCTGCGCCGCCGCTTCCTTTCCGCCGCCCTGGTTGGACTTCCGGCCAAAGCCGAACGCTCCATCCAGGGCGGCTTTGTCGACAACTCGCACGTCATCGGCCACCGTCTCCGCGACCGCGCCGCCTTTCCGTCGCCCAAACAAACCACCCGCATACCGCTGCTCATCATCGGCGCAGGCATCGCCGGTCTCTCCGCCGCCTGGCGCCTTGACAAGCGGGGCTTCCGCGATTTCCTCCTCCTCGAAATGGAAGACCGCGTCGGCGGCAACTCCCGCTGGGGCGAGAACGAAATAACCCCATATCCCTGGGCCGCCCACTACGTCCCCGTGCCCGATAAGAGCGCCCGCCTCGTCCGTGAAATCATGGAAGATCTCGGCGTCCTCAAAAACGGAACCTTTGACGAGCGCCACCTTTGCCACGACCCGCAAGAGCGCCTCTTCCTCCACGGCCGCTGGCAGGAAGGCCTCGAGCCGGAAATCGCCGCCTCCCGCCGCGACCGCGATCAGTACCACCGCTTCAAGCAAATCATGGAAGAATTCGAAGACTCCGGCGAATTCCACATCCCCATGGAATCCGGCAAGCTCCGCCGCGCCGATCTTGACCGCATCTCGATCGACGACTGGCTCCGCCGCAAGAACTTCGATTCGCCCTACCTCCGCTGGATGGTCGACTACGCCTGCCGCGACGACTACGGCGCCACTGCTTCGCAAACCTCCGCCTGGGCCGGCATCCATTACTTTTCCGCACGCGGCCAGATCGATGAAAAAGGCCCGCTCACATGGCCCGAAGGCAACGGCTGGATCGTCCGCCAACTCCTGAAGAAACTCTCTCCGTACGTCCGTGCCACTCAATTCGTCCATCGCATCGAGCAGCTTCCCAAAGGCTTTCGCGTCTTAACCTCCCAAACCGAATACCACGCCGATGCCATCATCTTCGCCGCTCCCACCTACCTCGCGCCTTACCTCATCGAAGGCCTCCCCCCCGCCCGTGTCTTTGAGTATTCGCCCTGGCTCACCGCCAACCTGACGCTGGACCGCATGCCCCGCGAGCGCGGCTTCCCCCTCGCCTGGGACAACGTCATCTACGATTCGCCCGCACTCGGCTACGTCGTCGCCACCCACCAGTCCCTCCGCACCCGGACGGACCGCACCGTCTGGACTTACTACTGGCCCACCGGCAACCGCGCCGAACTCCTCAACCGCGACTGGGGCTACTGGAAAGAAGCCATTCTCAACGATCTCGCCCGCGCCCACCCCGACATCCGCGATTGCGTTGCCCGCATCGACATCATGCGCCTTGGCCACGCCATGATCCGCCCCGCTCCCGGCTTCCTCTTCTCCGAGGATCGCAAACGCTGGCTCACGCCCGCCCGCAACCTTTTTTTCGCGAACTCCGACCTGAGCGGCCTATCCTTGTTTGAGGAAGCCCAGTACCGCGGCGTCCAAGCCGCCACGCAATTCCTCCAGCGCGCGTAACGCCCGCTTCAGGGCAGGGAAGCCACGTACTCCCTGAGTCTGCTCCCGATCTCATCCCGCACCCGCCGAAATTCCTCCATCTCCCTCCCCGCCGGATCATCAAGACTCCAATGCAGCATCTCGCCCGCCTCCGGCCACACCGGACAACTCTCCCGCGCGTGATCGCACACCGTGATCACCGCGTCAAACCGCACCCCCGCGAACTCGCTCACATGCTGCGACCTATGCCCCGACAAATCAATCCCCACCTCCCGCATCACCTCCACCGCTGTCGGATTCACTCCCGCCGGCGCCGTTCCGGCGCTCGACGCCTCCACCTTTCCTCCGCTCAGGTGCCGCAGCCATCCTTCCGCGATCTGGCTGCGGCACGAATTGCCCGTGCACAAAAACAGAACCCTCCTCATTCCGGTTTCCGCGCCCTCACCAACGCGCTCATGAACTTCCCATCCACCGCCGGCGCGATCGTCTCGACATCCAGCCCCGCGCTCTCCAGAAAATTCCGCGCATCCTCCACACGGTAGATCCGCGTCGGCTCCACGTCTATCTGCTCAAACCCGGCTCCCGCCAGCTTCTCCCGGTACTCGCTCTCTTCCAGCGCTCCGGCCACGCAGCCCATCCACAGTTCGATGTTCCGCCGCACCGCCTCCGGCACCTCCCCGCGAACCACCACATCGGAAACCGCGAACCGTCCTCCCGGCTTCAGCACCCGGAACGCCTCTCGCAGTACTCGGTCCTTGTCCGCCGATAGGTTGATCACACAATTGGAAATAATCACGTCCACGGTGTTGTCCGGCAGCGGAATCGCCTCGATCTCGCCCTTCAAAAACTCCACATTTTCCACCCCGGACTTCTTCTGGTTCTGCCGCGCAAGCTCCAGCATCTCCTCGGTCATGTCCAGCCCGTACGCCTTCCCGCCCGGCGCCACACGCCGCGCCGAAAGCAGCACGTCAATGCCGCCGCCCGATCCCAAGTCCAGCACCGTCTCCCCTGGCCGCAACTCCGCCAGCGCCGTCGGATTCCCGCACCCTAGCGAAGCCTTCACCGCCATTTCCGGCAACAACGCCGCCTCCTCGGCGCTGTATAGATTCGAGGTGATCGGATCCCCGCATGACGCCTCCACGCCGCTTCCGCAGCAGCCGCCACCGCCCTGCGCCACGTTCAACGCCGCCGCTCCGTATCTCTGCTTTACGTTTTCCCTGAGCTCGCTGGTTTCCATTGCAAAATCTCCTTTGTTGAAATCACCGCGTTGCGTGTGCAGCACTCGGCCCACAGGAACCCAAGCAATTGCGTCAACGCCTCCGTATTCGCCCTGTACCAAAGGAACTGCCGGTCCCTGCGAACCTCCACCAGTTCCTCATTCTTCAGCTTGTCCAGATGATGAGACAGCGTCGAGCCCGCCATCCCCAGCTCATTCTGGATATCACCCACCACCATCCCCTCCGGATGCGCCGCCAGCAACAGCCTTACAATCCGCAGCCTCGGCTCGGCGCCTAATGCCGCGAACTGATCGGCAAACCGCGTCAGCTCCTCGGGCCGTTGCATTTTCATATTTCCATGATACTAGAAATGCGGAAATTGTCAACCCCTCCCCTCACCGAATTGCCATACCCCGCCGACACCAGCACCTGGATCGCCTTCCTGGAAGGCTTTGCCGGTCAGGACACGGACCTGCTAGACCGCGCACTGCGGGACCGTCAAGTCCTGATGCCGCCAGTCTGGCCGCCAGGCCGAACCGTTTGGCCACCTGCCGCGCCGCCGCGCTCTCACAGGCTTGTCCCACGGCATCCTTGAACCGCTTGGAAAACGGCGCCTTGCTCGGCAACTGTTCCACCTACTCCGTCTTGATCCCGCAGTCCGGACAGCGCACCCGGTGCACTCCTACCCCTCCCGCAGACCCTGAACGCTACACCGAATGGATGTTTGCACAGGAGCGCCTCCGTAGAATGCCGCCAGGAGGCCCTAACTAACCCGCATCACCATGCCCTGTTTTGCTGTCGTCGTGTCTCTACTTTTCCGCAATCCAGGCCAAAAACATCCCGTCCGGCTCCACGTCTTCCCAGTAACTGATGAACTGGCTGGAGACCTTCCGGCACTGCCTGCCAAGCATCGCTTCCATCTCCCGCCTTCCGAACCACCGCTCCCACTCCGGAGTCTCCAGCTTCCCCCAGTGCTCGGCATTCTTGTCTATGACTACGATACGGCCGCCCGGCTTCACCACCCGGCACAGCTCCGCCACCGCCGCTTCAATGTCCACCGCATGCTCCAGCGATTCGGTCGCATACGCGCCCCCGAAACTCGCCGAGGCAAACGGTAGCGAGGTCAGCGAGCCGGCGCACCGCCGCACCGGCGCCGGCACGTAGCCCAGCATCGCCGTCGAAATGTCCATGCCCACCACACGCAGCTCCGGGATCTGCTCCGCCACCACTCGTGCGAACCTGCCCTTGCCGCACCCGGCATCCAGCACCGCCCCCGTCTCGATCTCCGACAGCTGCTTCAATATCAGCCGTACGTGCGCAATGCGCGGATCAATCGTCGAAGGAAAGTGCTCTTCATCGGCCGCCGCCTTGTCAAAGCTATGCCGGATGCGCCGCCGCATCTCCGGCGTCAGCTCCGGCACCGGCGCCGCCCGTGAAAACCACCTCCTCAGCCAGCCCATGCTCACGCCTTGGTCAGGAAGATCGGCAAGCCAAGCTTGTGGTCGTAATTCGGCCGGTAGCGGTCCGTGTTGTACATCGTTTCTACGTGCACTTTCCGCGGCCCCAGTTTCGGGTCCGGGATCGGCATCAGCGCGTAGCAGCCGTTCA
Organism: Acidimicrobiia bacterium; assembly: GCA_016871315.1. Taxonomy (GTDB): domain Bacteria; phylum Acidobacteriota; class Terriglobia; order Bryobacterales; family Bryobacteraceae; genus VFZE01. Next base: position 20,600 of record VFZE01000049.1, read on the forward strand.
CGATCGAGGTCATCACCCCGGTCTTACCCTCCAGGATGCAGTCCAGCGCCATCCCCGCGAATGTGGATGCCACCATCTTGTCCACAAAGTCCGCCTCCCCGCTTCGCAGGTCGTAGGTCAGATCGCTGATGATCGTCTCCTCGCCCGTACGCGCCACCACCTCTATGCTGAAATCCTCGCCCACGTTCGCCTTCTTCCGGTGGCCGTAGGCATCGGCGGCCCCGTAATGGCGGACTTCATAACCTTCCCACTCCGCGCCTTCCGACAGGATCACCAGCGCGTAATTGCTCGGGTTGTTCCGCTTATCCTTGAGCAGGATCTCGATCATCTTTTCCAGATCGAACCGGTACTCCGGGATCGCGCACCGCACGCTCGTTACATACGCCGTATACAACGCCGTGTACCCCGCGTCCCGCCCGAACACGCGGAAGATGCCCACACGCTCATGCGAACCAATCGTGCTCCGCTGCCGGTTGATCGCATCCATCGCCCGCGTGATCGCGGTGGAAAACCCGATGCAGTACTCCGTGTTCCGCACGTCGTTGTCCATCGTCTTGGGAATCGCCACTACCGGAACCCCCATGTTGTTCAGGTGCGCGGCGTAGCTTAGCGTATCGTCGCCGCCGATCGCCACCAGGTAGTCCACGTTGAGGTACTTCAGGTTCCCCAGCACGCTCTCGCTCACGTCGTAAGTCGTCTTCGTCACCCCGTTCTTGGTTGTCTCCTGCGAAGGAAACTCACGCCCCGCCAGGTGCGGCGGCAGCTTCCCCATCTTCGCCGGATTTGTCCGGCTCGAATGCAAATACGTTCCGCCCGTCCGGTCGATCGTCCGAGTGTTCTCCCGCGTCAAGGGCATGAAATAGCGCGCCCGGCTGCCGGGGTCATTGAGGTTCACATAGGTTAACCCCTCCCACCCCTTCCGGATGCCCATCACTTCAAATCCGGCTTCGGTGCCGCGGTACACCACTCCCTTGATCACCGAATTCAGTCCGGGAACGTCTCCTCCTCCCGTGAGGATTCCGATGCGTTTCGCCATAACCTCTCCTTACAAGCAATGCAGATGAATTGGAATGAAAATCTATTCGAGCCCGCGCAGCTTCACATCCACTGGGATGCCTTGCCTCACGCTCGCCGTTATCGTGCAGAAGTCTTCGAACATTTGCGCCGCCGCCTTGGCTTTTTCCAGGTCTTCCGGCTTGATCCCCGGATCCAACTGCACCTCGATGCGGCCGATTCGAAACCTCCGGTTTTCGTTCCGGATCACCTCCACCTTCACATCGGCGCGCATTCCCGTCGGCGCTGCTCCGCTCTTGCGCGCCGCAAAAAGGAAACTCGCGCTCAGGCAGTTGCCGATCGCCGCCGCCAGCAGACGCCCCGCGTTCGGTCCGCTGTCCTTGCCCAACGGCGGTGGTTCGTCCATCTTTAGTTCCGGATGATCCGGCTTATCGAACCGCACCCGGAACTCGAAATCGCTGATCTGATCCATGGAAATGCTGTAGTGGCTGACGACTTCGCTCATGAGCTACCAGGATAGCCGAACGCGAACTGCCCCCGCAGCAGTACAGGAATCCGCCCTTTCCTCCGATGGACTTGACAGAGCACTGGCCAAACGTCAGACTTTGAAAAGTGGCTGGAATCTCTCCTGCCGCTCACATCTGTACGGGGTCAATTCACAGGAGGAGCGCTATTTTGAGATCTCATAAGGTAGCCGGGTGGATGATGGGGCTGTTGATGGCGCTGCCCGCCGCCGCCCAATTCGGCGGCTTCGGCGGCCCATCGGTGCTCAGCCGCGGCAGCGGGATGCCGGGGCGCAGCGCCGGCAGGCCCATCCGTTTCCGCCCCTATGTCGGCATTTCCGGCTTCTACCAGTCTGGAAGCGACGCGTTTTTCCGCGATGGAGTCGTCGGAAACTACGGCTCGATGGCCAACTTCGGCCTTGTCGGGAACTCCACCGGCAAGAGGGATTTCGGCGCCGTGAGCTATAGCGGGAACCATCTGGTGGCCGGTAGCAACGCCCTAAACACCACCAATCATTCCGTGAATGCCACCTACGGCCGCCAGGTCAATTCCAGGTGGACCACCTTTGTCGGGGCCGGCGCCTCGCTAACCGATCTGCTGTCGTTCAACATGCAGACCCCCGTCTCCGACGTCCCCTCGGCGCAGCTCGTGAACCCCAGCCTTCAGCTTTTCGACACGCGCGCCTACCAGTTCTCCTCCGCTGGCGGCCTGAGCTACCAGAAGTCGGCCCGAACCTCTTTCAGCGTGAGTGGCGGCGCCTTTACCATGCAGTTCCGGGAACCGGGCTTCGTCGACACCAACGCCTACAGTTCTCAAGGTTCCGTGTTTTATCTTCTCAACCGCAGAGAAGGGATTGGCGCAACCTATAGCTTCACGATTTTCGACTTTCGCAAGGAGTTTGGAGACGGCCAGATCCACAATTGGTCGGTCGGCTACCAGCGCGCCTTGTCCGCTCGCTGGAGCTTGTCCGCTAGCGGCGGCGTCTACCGGCTCGAATCCAATCGTCTTGCACAGGTCGCCGTGGATCCCTTGATCGCCGCTCTCACCGGCCAGACCACGGTCGTCGAAGCTCTCCATTCCATCAACCAGGGTGTCAGCTCCGAAGTCTCCATTCAGGGTAGATTCCGCCGGTCGGGGATTGGATTGCAGTATTCGCGGGGAATCATGCCCGGCAACGGCGTCTTCCTCACCGCACGCCAAGACACCGTGCAAGGTCATTACTCCTATACAGGCTTGCGCACCTGGAACCTCGGCCTGTTCGCCAGCTACGCCAAGTTTTCCGCCATGACCCAGGACCTGGCCCCGTTTAAGTCCTCCAATGCCGGTTTTGGAGCCTCCAGGAGGCTGACCTCCATTCTCCACTTTACCGCCAACGCTGGTTTCATCACTTCCGACATTAGCCGCTCGGTGACCCATATGGGCTTTCGCAATGATCGCTATATCGCCACCGTCGGCTTCCAACTCAGTCCCGGCGAGTTTCCCTTGTCTCTTTTCTAGTGTGGCCTTAAGAATCCTGCTTGTGGAAGATCAGCCCGCCGTGGGCCAGCTTCTCGAGCGGATTCTCGTCCGGGACCATCACCACGTGGACCGCTTTGTCTCCGCCGCCGATGCGCTGGCTGCCGCTGCGCTGGCTCCGCACTCCTGGGATACCGCCATCATCGATCTCACGCTCCCTGACCTGGCCGGCGACCAACTTGCCGGACGCCTCCTGTCAGCCAACCCCGCCTTGCAGGTTCTTCTCATCAGCGGATTCCCGGAGGAAGCTTCCTCCAGGCCGCCGAATGTGCGCTTCCTCCAGAAGCCCTTTTCCCCTTCCAGGCTCCTGGAGTTACTCGCGGTGCGGGGATAACCCGCCCAGCGCATTCTGCAACTGTTCCGCCAGATTCTCCCCCGACTCGCTCCATAGTGTCCGCTTCGACACCGGTATCCGCTCCTCGATTTCCTCGGCCAGGTGAAGCAGGCTCCGGATGTTGGACCGCAGCGCCGTCATGCTCCCCGCATCGGTTGCCGCCGGAAGAAACTGCGAGTGGACGCCGAACTCGAATTGAATCTGCTCGCCCCATTCGCTTTCAAACAGCGGTCCGAAGCAGGTAACGATGACGCGGCACGGCTGCAGTTTCCACTCCTGCTCTAACTGCCAGATGTCCCACCAGCACTCCAGCTGATAGGCGCAATCGGCGTGTTGGAACTCCCGCGCTGCCTCCACCAAGTCCTGCGCCGTTGTCTCCCTCTCAAATAGCCGCTCCAGAATCGGCGGCTCGGCAAACTCCAGCGCATGAATGCGCAGAATCGCCTCCCCGCGCAGCCGCGAGAACGGAAAACACCACAGCGCCTTCTCGAAATGCCGCAGCATGTTGTGCTCGGTGTAGCCGTTCAGCCAGAAGGATAAATAGAGACGCTCGTTCATGCGCCGGCAAATGCCTCCAGCGCCAAGGCCACCATCCAGCCCCCCAGCACCGTCACCACCGCCGCGCTGATCACCGGCAGCCGCTTGATCCAACCACTCTCGGGCTTGATCTTCTGAACCGCCGGTCCGGCCATCACCATCGCGCATCCGATCCCGATGAGAATCGCCGCCAACCCGATCGTAAAGGCCACCAGCAGACCCAGCCCAAGAGCAACCTGCCTGATAGAAATCGACAGCATCAGCACAACCAAGGCCTCGGGGCAGGGAACCAGTCCACCGGAAATGCCCAGGCTTAGCAAACTGCCTTTGCCCGGCTCCTGATGATGGTGATGGTGATGATGATGGTCGTGATCAAGATCGTGGTCGTGATCATGATGATGATGGTGGTGATGGTGATGGTGATGGTGGTGGTGATGACCGCGGCTGCGCTGCCACAACAGCCATGCCCCGATCGTCAGCACCAGAGCCCCGCTCACTAGACTGAGCCACGGATATATCCGGTCAAGTGAAACCTGCTGCGACGCATAAAGCGTCGCCAAACCCAGCACAAAGACACTGGCCGTATGCGTGAGCGTCACCACGCTTCCCAGGTAAACCGCGTCGGCAATTCGTCCGCGCGTGCCCACCAGGTACGCCGCGACAATCGCCTTTCCATGACCCGGCGTCAAGGCGTGCGCCGCCCCGAGAAAGAACGCCACTCCAAGCGCGGAAATCAGCCCCAGCGGGCCGGCTGTGGCAGTAGTGAGTAGCTGCTCCAGACTCATCTCAGGAGGCCACTTCCTTCACCGCCGCCACGGCACGGTCGATCTCATCCATCGTGTTGTAGATGTGCGGGGAGAAGCGCAGCCCGCGCGCGTCGCCCGAAGCCGTCATCGCAATCCCCAGCCCGTGCTGGGAGTAGAGCGCATCGTAGGCCGGCTTCAACTCCGGTTTGGCGAGATCGAACTTCACCACGCCGCCGGATAAGTGGGGCTCCATGTTCGTTTTCAACCTCACGCCGCCGGTCTCGGATAGCTTCTGCTTGGCCCTCGTTGCCAGCGCCCGCATCCGCGCCTCCACGTTCGCCATCCCCACCAGGTTCAGGAAATCCACCGCCGCCTCCACCGCCACCATGCGCGGATTGTCGCGCTGGCCGAACACCTCCAGCTTGCGCGCACCGGCCAGCTTCTCCGACCAGCCCGCCGATACAATCGCCGGCCAGATCCGCGGAATCCTCTCGGCCCGCACATAGAGCAAACCCGCCTCCAGCGGCCCCATCGGCCACTTGTGCGCGCTGCCGGCATAGGAATCGCAGCCGGTCTCGCGCAGGTTCAGATCCAAGGCGCCCCAAGTCTGCGCGCCGTCCAGGTGCATCCAGATGCCATGCCTCCGCGCCAGCTCGGCAATCTGCCGTGCCGGATACAGAATTCCGGTGGTGTTGGTGAGATGCGTGATCGTAATCACGCGCGTCCGCGGAGTGACCGCCTTGGCAAATGCATCGTAGAGAGCTTCGCCGCTCGGCGCCGGTACCGGCACCGGCAGGGAGTTGATCACCAGCCCGTCCCGCTTGGCCCGCACTTTCCAGGAATCGTTATTCGACGGATGATTATGGTCCGTCAGCAGGATCTCATCTCCTGCCTTCAGATCAATCCCTTGCACCACCGTATTGGTAGCCTCCGAGGTGTTGCGCGTCAGCGCGATCTCATCGGCCGTCACCCGCAACTGCGCGGCGATCTTCCCCCGCACCCGCTCGGCCAACGGCTCATACTTGTCGCGGTTTTGGAACGACGGATTGGCGTGAAAGTCGCGCAGGAACTCCAGGTGCCTGTCCATCACCCCCCGCGATGCCGGGCAGACATTGGCAGCGTTCAAGTAGACAAGATCCTCCTTGAGTGGAAACTGGCGCTTCACCAGCCGCCAGTAATCCTCGTTATCGGGTCTCGGATCTCCCGGAGCGGCCTTCAGCGCCTGCGCCATCAGGGCCCAGGTTCCGGCGGCCGGCGCCAGGCGGAACAGATCGCGGCGGCTATGTTTCATGGTGTTGATTGTACTCTAGTGTTGTGATCACTGACCTGGTTGAGATCCGCCGCCTGGGCGAGAAAAAGCGAGGGGAAAACGAGAAACTGCGCCAGCACATGAAGCGCCATGAGTTCGTCGAACGCCGTCTCCGCCGCATCGCCGAGGATATCGAAGACGAGATCGACTGCACCGTCTGCGCCAACTGCTGCCGCCATGCGACGGTGAAGCTGCAGGAGCGCGATGTCGACCCTTTGGCGCGTCACCTGCGCCTCAGCCGGTCAAAGTTTCTCGCGCAATACGCCGAGCAAAGTGAAGAAGAGGGGCTGATTCTCAAGCGCACGCCCGAGCACGGCTGCGTCTTCCTCGACGGCAACCTGTGCTCCGTCTATGAAGCGCGCCCGGCAACCTGCGTGGGATTCCCGCACTTGGTGCGCGGCGCCGGGTCGTTGCAGTCAAGAATGTGGCAGATGGTCGACCGCGCCTGCTACTGCCCGATCGTCTACAACGCCCTGGAGGCCTTCAAGGTCGAGGTTCGTTTCTTCGAGAAGTCCGGCGCGAAGCGCTAATCCAGCTTCTCGGTCACCGAAACGGCCGAACTCAGCCGGAAACTGATGCGGGTTTCCACCGCCAACTCCGCCGGCTCGCCACGAGTTCCCAGAACGGCGCCGGTTCCCGCCGCGCCCCCGGCAGCCGCTCCAATAGCGGCTCCGCGTCCGCCACCGGCAATGGCTCCAATCGCTGCGCCGATTCCGGCGCCAAGACCAACTTTTGCGGCGTCCTTCTTGGTTTCCTTCTCGGCTTCCTTCTCAAAAGAAGCGGTACGGACGGCGATCTTCTGCCCGTCGGCGGTGTTGATCCTTGTCAGCTCCAGCGCGATCATCGCCACTCCGCGTACACGGCCGCCCTTGTCGGAGGTCGCCACGCGGCCTTCCACGCGCGAACCCTTGTCGGCAATCACCAGGCCGTCCACAACCAGCGCCTGGTCGAGCGTAGCCAGGAAGCTGTCACCGGCCTGATGAGTTTCCGAAGAAACACGTTCCACCAGCCGCACGGGAATGAGAGTGCCTTCGGCCAGTTTCACCGTCCGCGGTACTTTGGGCGCGGGTGGCGGCGGGGGCGGCTCTTCCTTCTTCACTTCCTTGACCACCGGCGGAGGAGGTGCAGGCGGCTCGGGAGCGGGGGCTGGTGCGGAGCTTTCCACTACGGGTGCAGGGGGCGGCGGCGCGGGCTTCGGATCGACACGCGGAACCGTCTTCCGGACCGGGGCCGGCGCGGGGCTTACCGCAGGCGGAGCAGGTTCCGGCGTCACAGCCGGCTGCGGAACCTGCTGCGCCACCTCCACCGCGGCCACAGGCTCTGGTTGCTGTTTTTCGCTCATCAGGAACCAGACGACGCCTGCCGCCAGGACTCCTCCTATTGCAAATGCCAACCAGTTCTTCATGGGTCAACCTCCTTCACTACAGTTAAACGTGCCGCGGGCACTCTCCGTTTCCATTATCCGCCACTCCGATTCCGCTAACATAATGAAGAGAGAGCAGAATGTCCGTTCCGTCCCAGTTCCGCATCCGGGGGATCACGATCGCTCCGGCCACAGTTCTGGCGCCCATGGCCGGCGTCACCGACACCGTCTTCCGGCGGCTGATCCGCGACCAGGGCGGCTGCGGTCTGCTGATGACCGAATTCACCTCTTCACACGGCGTCACGCACTCGGCCCGCGCCAAGAACATGAAGAAGCTCCTGCGCTATCTCTACTTCGATCCATCCGAGCGGCCGATTTCCGCCCAACTGTTCGGCGCCGATCCGGAAGTAATGGCCGACGCCGCGCGTGTCTGTCAGGATCTGGGCTTCGATATCGTTGACATCAACTTCGGTTGCCCGGTCAAGAAAGTGGTGCGCTGCAACGGCGGCTCCGGCCTCCTGCGCGACCTGCCTTTGATGGAGCAGCTTCTGCGCAAGGTCCGTGCCGCCATCACTGTCCCGCTTACGATGAAGTTCCGCTCCGGCTGGAATCATGAAAACCTGGTCCACGTGCCCGTCGCGCGTATGGCCGAGGATTGCGGCGTGGAAGCGGTGGCCCTCCACGCGCGCACGCGCGAGCAGGGCTACAGCGGCTTCGCCGACTGGAACCATATCGCGGAAGTGAAGGCGGCGGTGAAGATCCCCGTCATCGGCAACGGCGACATCACCACGCCCGCCGATGCCGCACGCATGGTGCGCGAGACCGGCTGCGACGCCGTCATGATCGGCCGCACCGCCTCCTCCAATCCGTGGATCTTCCGCCAGATCGCCGAGTATCAGGCCACCGGCAATCACTGGGAGCCTGGCGAACAGGATCGTTACCAGATCATGAGCACCTACTACCGCATGATGGACGAAAAGAACACCGCCGATACGGTCGGCAAGATGAAGCAGTTCGCCACCTACTTCACGCACGGCGTCCGCAACGGCGCCAAGCTGCGCGCCAACATCTACCGGGCTCATGAGGCGGCCGAGATCCGCGCGCTGGTCGACGAGTTCTTTCACGCGGAGCTGGCCGCCGTTCCGGCCTGAGTCTCCCCCGTGCGCATCGCGATCTTCGGCGGCACCTTCAACCCGGTCCACAACGCCCACGTAGCCATTGCCCGCCTGGCGCGGGAACGGTTTTCACTCGATGAAGTGTGGCTGGTTCCCGCTGCCCAGCCGCCGCACAAGCCCACCGCCGGGGCCGCCGATTTCGAGCATCGCTACAAAATGGTTGAGCTGGCATGCCAGGGCGAACCTGGCCTGATCGCCTCCAGAATCGAGCAGGAAAACCAGCGCAGCTTTTCCATTCTCACCATGGAGCGCATCAAGCGCGAACGGCCCGGCGATACGTTCTATTTCCTCATCGGCGCCGATGCCTTCGCCGAAATCAAGACCTGGCGAAGGTGGAACGAAGTGATCGCCGAGGTGGAGTTTCTCGTCATCTCACGGCCCGACTATCAATACGAGGTTCCCGATGGCGCCCGTGTTCAAAGGTTGGACACCGCCCGTTTCGAGGTCTCATCCACCGCGATCCGGGAAAGGCTGCACCGCGGGGAAGCACCGGGAGAACTGCACCCGGCGGTGCTCCACTACATCCGTGCACACAGCCTCTACAAGCAGGCTAACGCGTCAGCGGGGTCACCTCGATCTTGCGGAACTGAACCGGGCCATGATCGCCCTGAAGGCTGAGCGGCCCGGGCTGGTCCTCGTTGGGATCGTGCGCCATCGCGGTTAATCCTTCAATCACCTGCTTGTCGATCACCGTTCTGCCGTTGATCACCACCGTTACCTGACGGCCGATCAAGGTGATGTCGTAGATCTGCCACTCATCCTGCGGCAGCGTGGCGTTCACCGATGGAATAATCCGGCTGTATAGGGCGCCGTTGGAATGGGAACTGGGCGGCATGCCATGGTCGCCGTAGATCTGCACTTCGTAGCGGCCGCGCAGTCCGATGCCGCTGTTGCTGCGGTTGGCCACTTTGCATTCCAAACGCAGGTGAAAGTTCCAGAACTTCTTTTCCGAGACAATATCCACCGCACGTTCACCGTTTTTGAGGATGCCGTCCTCTACGCGCCAGGTCACCGTCTGTCCCGGCACGCGCGACGCCCATCCGCTGAGATCCTTCCCGTTGAACAGTTGCACTGGTTGCCCGCGCTTCCATTTCCCGTCGTCGGTTTCGGTCAGCTCCGGCGCGCGTTTGCCGGAGAACTCCAGCCGCGCGGGCTGGCCTTCCACTTGAAAGCTTCCCCTAATTTGCTGACCATTGAGCCTTGCCCTGTAGATGCCCTTTTGGCGGGGAGGATTCGGCTCGTTGCTGGCGGGGCGGTAAGCGCGTTCGAAGACCCAGACCAACTCCTCGCCCTCGATCCGGATCTCCGGAATCACGTCCATCTGCCCGCCGGGAGCGCCGACGAAGCGGCCCTTCAGTTGTGGCGTGCCGGCGCCGGTGACCTCCAGCCACCAGGCGCGGGCGCGGGGCTCGCGTTCCACGGTGAGGTTCCAGCGGCCATTGAAGCTTTCCACGCCGGCAGAGAGCAGCGTGGCGGACATCGCGAAATAGACCAAGCGAAACATGCCAAGTAGTATACTTCGGCAATGGCAACCGGAAACGATCCGCTCGATCTGAAAGAGCTGCGCGCGTTTCCGCTGCGGGAGCCGGTTTCAGGCCGCCGCTACACCCTGATCCGGCTGGAAACCCGCGGTGGATTGCGCGGCTGGGGAGAATGCGCCGGCACCAGCGACCGCGAGTTCGCGCAAGCCCGGCAACTGCTCTCCGGCATTCCCGCCACCGCCTACGATGTCGCTTGGCGCAAGCTGGAACCGATTCCCGGCTTGCGCGCCGCCATCAACATGGCGCAACTCGACATTGTCGGCCAGCATGCCAAGGCGCCGGTCTACCAGGTGCTCGGCGGTCCAACGCGCAACAAGGCTCGCGCACTGGCGCCGATTGAAGGGGCGGCACCCTCGGACCTGCTCGCCTCCCTGCAAAAGGCGCAGCAGGCCGGCTATCGCGCCTTCTCCACCACCGTTCCGCCCATCGAGTGGGTCAATCAGGGCCAGGCCTATATCTTCAACGTCCGTGGCAGGATGGAGATCCTTCGTAAGAACGGCGGCCCGAACGTTGATTTCGTGCTGGATGGAGCCGCGCAACTTGCCGCCGGCGACGCTTCCAGCATTGCGGCTGAGCTCGAAAAGTTCCACCTGCTGTGGTTCGACGAGCCGTGCCGCGTTTCCAATCTCTCGGCGCTGCGCAAGATCACCGATGAAAACGTAACGCCGGTCGGCTACGGGCGGAACATCACCAACGGTGGCGAGTTTCAGGATCTGCTGCGGGAAGAGGCGGCCGACGTGCTGCGGCCTGCGCTGTACACCTACGGCGTCTCGCAATCGCGCAAGATCGCCGCGCTGGCAGAGACCTACTACGTGGCCGTGGCACCGTACCATGACGGCGGGCCTGTAGCCACCGCGGCCGCTCTGCAGCTGGCCGCTAGCCTGCCCAACTTCTTTATCCAGCAGATTCCTGTACCGGCCGGCGACGCGGACCGCCAGATGCGGCAGGCCATCGCGGGCGATGTCGAGCGCATCCGAGACGGCTTCGCGGAGCTGCCCACGGCGCCGGGTCTCGGCGTGCAGGTCAACGAACGAGCTTTGGACAAGTACAGGGACCGGGGGTGACGACGATGCGAAGAAGACATTTCCTCTCCGGACTGGCCGCGGGAGCAACAGCCGCGAAAGCCTCCATTGACTGCGGCTGTGCCCCGATGCTGGCGCAGGCGCCGCTCGGCGCGGGTGCTTTCGAAAAGGTGGGCACCAAGGTTCGCGTGACCGGCATGAAAGTGTTCGGCGTCTCGCTCACGCCGGATTCGGACCGCCCCTACGTGTTCGTCAAGCTCGAAACCAATCAGGGAATCGTCGGCTGGGGCGAAGCGACGCTGGAAGGCAAGGCCGGCGCCGTCATCGCCTGCGTCAGCGACTTCAAGGAATTCATCATGGGCTGCGACCCGATGCAGGTGGAGCATCACTGGCAGTCGATGTACGTGCATAGCTTTTATCGCGCCGGCCCGGTGATGGGTTCGGCCATCTCGGGCATCGACCAGGCGCTGTGGGACATCCGCGGGAAGATTCTCGGCATGCCCGTTTACAAGCTGCTCGGCGGGCCGCATGATCCGCTCGGCGTGCGCGGCTATTACCACGCTCGCGCCAATACGCCGGAGCAGTTGCAGGCGCTGCGCCATCAAGCCAAGAGCCTCGGCATCACCGCTTTCAAGAGCGGCATTCCCGGCTACTACGAATGGATCGAGACCAACGCCAAGATCACCCGCGCCGTGCGGCAGATCCAGATGCTGCGCGAAAACCTGGGTCCGGAGATCGACATCGGCGTCGATTTCCACGCCAAGACCAGCCCTAGCGTCGCCTCCATCATCGTCAAGGAGGTGGAGCCGCTCAATCTCCTGTTCATCGAAGAGCCGTGCCCGCCGGAAAACATGAAGGCGATGGCGCGTGTTGCCCGGCGCTCCACCACTCCCATTGCAACCGGCGAGCGGCTGGTTGCGTCCTATTCATGCCAGCAACTGATTGAGATGGGCGCCGCCGATATCCTCCAATGCGACATCAACCACGTCGGCGGCATCACCGCTCTATGGAAGGTGGCGGCGATGGCCGAGCCGAGCGGCATCTCCATCGCGCCGCATGCCTGTGAGGGTCCCATCGGCGGCTTGGCCACGCTGCATGTCGACGCCGCCTCGCCCAACTTCCTGGTGCAGGAGATCTGCAGCGGCGTGCAGCCGGAGATGAAGGAAGAGGTCTGGGAGGAGTGGCTCGGCTTCCCCGCCATGCGCATGGTGAACGGCCGCTTCCCGCTGCCCGATAAGCCGGGCCTGGGATTCGACTTGCAGGAATCGGCGCTGGCGAAGTTTCCCTTTGGAGGCACCAAGCCGATGGCTCGTGTCTTCCACGAAGATGGTTCCGTGGCGGAGTGGTAGCCAAACCTTGTGACGGCCGCGCGCGAGCAGATTCTCACCGCATTGCGTGAAAGGATTCTCGCCTACGCGGCATCCCGTATTGGGCGAGATCAGGCAGAGGATCTCGCCCAGGAGACGCTGTTGCTGCTGGAAGAAAAATACGCGCACCTGGAGGCGATGGAAGATCTGCTTCCGCTGAGCTTCCAGGTTGTCCGTTACAAGATCGCCGGTTTCTTACGCAAAGGCGCGCGGCGCGGGGAGTTCCATGCCGCGCAAGTGGATGAGCTGCCGCTGCCGGACGGCGGTCCCGATCCGCTGGCGGAGGCCGAACGGAAACAACTGGAGCAGCGTTTACAGGAGGCGCTCGCGAAGCTGGACGGACGCTGCCGCCAGATGTTCCGGTACAAACTGGAAGGGATGAGCTTCGCCGAGATCCAGCAGGCGATGCGAGCCGAGTCGATTAACACGGTCTACACTTGGGACTTCCGGTGCCGGAAACGGCTGCTGGAGCTAATGGGCGGAAGTTGGGAGAAATGGAAATGAAACCGGAACAGGTAGAAAAGCTGCTCGGTGGTTACGCCACCGGTACGCTCACCGCCGAAGAGCGCGCGGCGCTGTTCCAGGAGGCATTGCACAACCAGTCCTTGTTCGATGCATTGGCCGATGAAGAAGGGCTGCGAGAGCTGCTGGCCGATCCCGCTGCGCGGCGGCGGTTGCTGGATTCGCTGGGCCCGGCGCCCGTATCTTTCACCGAACGCCTGCGCGGCTTCTTCTGGCGTCCGCTGCCGATGAGCGCGGCGGCGGCGCTAGTGGCCTTGGCGCTTGTTGTTGTGATGGTGCGGCAGCCGGAGCCGCCGGTTGAGATCGCGAAGAATATTCCGCAGCAGCAGGAAGAAGCCGCCGTGCCGCCGCCCGCGGCGGCCGCGCCTGAACCCGCCGCTCCCCCCGCACCGGCCGAGAAAAAAGTGACCAGGGTTCTGGAGAAAGATGCGGAGAAGGAACGGAGTACCATCAGCCAGGATTTGTCCGCCAGGGCCGACGCGCCCGTTGCCGAGCCGCCGCCGCCTCCTCCTCCTCCGAAGCATGCTCCAGCTCCCGCGGAGGCGGAATTGAAAAAAGCCGAGGCAGCCGAACGGCCGGCCGAACCGAAACTGTTGGCGGAGTCGATCAGGCGGGAAGCGCGCGATGAAGTCTTGCGGTCGATCGCGAAGATGGCCGATGTCGCCCTCGACATAGAACATTTCTTCGAGCGCCGTGAGGCCTCAGGAGACTACTCTCGGCTGACCGGGGTGGAACAGTTACACGCTGGCGACGCGGTGCGGTTGTCGGTGCGTGCCATCAAGGCGGGCACGCTGGTCGCCGTGATGGAACAGGACGGCGTAAGGAAACCGCTCATGACGTCCTTCCTGCGCGAAGGTCAACAAATGCGAATCCCTGCGAGCGGCGATCTGCCCTCGCAGCCCGGCGAGCGCTATGTAGAGATTTCCTTCACGCCCGGCGATCCCGCGGCGGCCATGAATCAGGGCTTCCGCACCCGCGCCGTCATGGGCCCGCAGTCAAGCACGGTGACTGCAAACCCGCTACGCATCCGGCTCAACTACCGCGAATAGAAGTACGGCGTTTCGGTAGAATGACAAAGCCACAAAAACTTCATGGAGGTCATTCATGTCTAAACACTCGCGCCGCGATCGGATCCGCGGATTGGCCAGGTCTACATGTCGAAGGGGCTGTGCTTCAAGCGGCGCAAGTCAATTTCCAAGAAGCCCGACACGCCAACGCCGGCCGGCTTCCAGGTGCACAAGGGCGAGAACATGGAGCTGGCGATGGAGGAAAAGGCCGTGCGCGGGCAAAGCGAAACGGGCCGCCACATGGCCAACTTCCTCGAAGCGGTCAAGAGCCGCCGCTACCAGGACCTGCGCTGCGATGTGGCGACAGCGGCCCGCGCCGCCGACCTCTGGCACATGGCAAACATCAGCTAGCGCCTGGGCCGCAAGCTTACCTACGATCGGACCAAGGCCAGCTTCGTCAACGATGCCGAGGCCAACAAGATGATGACGCGCCCGTACCGCGCTCCCTACGTGGTGGAAAAAGTGTAACGTCCCTGAAAGGATCTTCGAGCCGGAGGCATATTCCCGGCAAGGAGACCTTTCATGGATCGAAAAAAACTACCCGTTCTCACCAGCCTTCTGATGTTGGCGGCGCTGCCGCTCGTGGCCGGCTCCGTGCCGCCGGCCACCGAAGGCTCGCTCTACGTCATCGATAAGGGCGGACGGCCCGCGGCCATCTGCCCGCTGAAACACACCGCCGTGAAGGCCGACATTTCCGGCTTTCTCGCCCGCGTCACGGTTACGCAGCATTTCGAAAATCCCCTCGCGGAAAACGTGGAAGCCGTGTATGTGTTCCCGTTGGCGCAACGCGCCGCAGTAGACGACATGACGATGCTCGTTGGCGACCGCACCATTAAAGGCAAAGTGAAACCCCGCGAAGAGGCGCGGCGCATATTCGAGCAGGCCCGCGCGCAGGGACACACCGCCGGACTGCTGGATCAGGAGCGGCCCAACATCTTCACCCAGTCGGTGACCAATATCGGCGCCGGCAAGCAAGTGAAGATCGTCATCTGCTACGTCGAGACGCTCGCTTATGAAGCCGGCGCCTATGAGTTTTCCTTCCCGATGGTGGTGGGCCCGCGCTACAACCCGCGCAGCGGCTCGGTCACCGATGCCGCCAACATCAAGTCGCCGGTGGCCAAGCCGGGAACCCGCGCCGGACACGACCTGTCGCTTCAGGTGAACCTGGATGCCGGCGTTCCTGTCACCGCGATCGAATCGAAAACTCATGAGATCGACATCACCCGATCCGACTCGCGCCGCGCCAGCGTGAGCCTTCGCGCCAAATCTGTGCTCCCGAACAAGGACTTTATCCTGCGTTACGACGTCGCCGGCCGGAAAGTGGAGGACGCGCTGCTGACTCACCGCGGCAACCGCGGCGGTTTCTTCACCTTTATCCTGCAACCGCCGGATCGCGACCTCATCCAACCCTCGGAGATCACGCCGAAAGAGATCGTCTTCGTCGTCGACACATCCGGCTCCATGTCCGGGTTTCCGATTGAAAAATCCAAAGAGGTGATCAAGCTCGCCCTGGACGGCCTGCATCCCCGCGACACCTTCAACCTCATCACCTTCGCCGGCGACACGCACATCCTGTTTCCGCAACCCGTTCCCGCCACGCTCGAGAACGTGCAAAAAGCCCAACGCTTTATGCTCTCCCGCTCCGGCATGGGCGGCACCGAGATGATGAAGGCGATCCGCGCCGCGCTGGATCCTTCCGATCAACAGGATCACGTTCGCATCGTCTGCTTCATGACCGACGGCTACGTCGGCAACGACATGGAGATCATCGGCGAAGTGAAGCGCCACTCCAACGCGCGCGTTTTCAGTTTCGGCATCGGCTCATCGGTCAACCGCTTCCTGCTGGACCGCATGGCGGAAGAAGGCCGCGGTGAAGTGGAGTATGTCGCACTGAACGACGACGGTTCCGCCGCCGCCAAACGGTTCCATGAGCGCGTCCGGACTCCGCTGATGACCGACGTCGCGCTCGACTGGGGCACGCTCCCGGTCACCGATGTTTACCCCAAGCGCATCCCCGACCTGTTCAGCGCCAAGCCCGTCGTGGTGACTGGCCGCTACACCGGACCAGCAAGGGGTACGCTGCGGCTGAATGGCAAGATGGCCGGCCGCGACGTCTCGCGCGCCATCCCGGTGAACCTGCCGGCGGCCGAACCGGCCCGCGACGTGCTCGCAACGCTGTGGGCGCGCACACGCATCGATTACCTGATGAGCCAGGACTGGCAAGGCATGCAAAGCGGCCATCCGCGCGCCGAGATCCGTTCGGAAATCACCAAGCTCGGCGTGGACTTCCGTCTGATGACCCAGTTCACCTCCTTCATCGCCGTGGAGGAATCCACCGTGGTGGAAGGCGGCCAGCCCCGCCGCATCGAAGTTCCGATCGAGATGCCGCACGGTGTCAGCTATGAAGGCATTTTTGGCAAGGAAAACGAGAAGGCGAAGATGGCCCGTCAGATCGGGACGCAAGGTATGATGCACTCGCCCACGGTGGCGGAATCGGTGACCCGCTACCGCCAGGATGCCTCGTCTCCCATGCCCCGAGTCGAGGCGCCGGCGCGCCGCTCCGGTCTCCGCGACGAGGCAGACTTGTCCAAGCTCGCTCCAGAACTGGCCGAGAAGAAGGAAGAAGCAGCCAAGAACGGCAAACTGCATCTGAAGATCTGGCTGGTGGACGATTCCCCGGCCACGCTGGACCTGCTGAAGAAGCTGGGCGTGGAGATCGTCGAGCAGCG
This sequence comes from Acidimicrobiia bacterium, assembly GCA_016871315.1. GTDB lineage: Bacteria > Acidobacteriota > Terriglobia > Bryobacterales > Bryobacteraceae > VFZE01. Next base: position 37,345 of record VFZE01000049.1, read on the forward strand.
GCCGGGCAAGCTGCTGATCGCGCGTCTGGCGCAGGAGAAACTCCAGGCGCTCATCAAGATGAAGGAGGTACTCTACGTCGGCCCCGACCTGGGCGATGTGAAGTAGCTGGCTGTTGCGACCCTCGCCCCGGCTGCTTCGGCGGCCGGGGCTTTTTTACTGCACGCGCGCGCGGTTGCGCTCGTTCAGCACAAGCTCGTCGAAAATGGCCAGAACCTGTTTCCGGAATTGATAGATGCGGCGCAGATTCTCGCGGAAATTGGTCTCGTAGCGCCGCGGACGGAGCCACTTTTCCAGCACTGCCTTGGGAACGTCGATGTCTCGCCGGAGCGACTCCACGGGGTGGCCGCGCAGGAAAAGTCCATAGAACATCGCCGCCTCCTTCATGGGCGCGGCAGGGTCGAAATCGTCCCGGATGACCATTGGTGCTGCCATCAGCGATGTCCTTTGCCTGTCGATCCTTTCCACGAAATTGCCAGTATAATCAGCACCGGCGCCGCTGATCAAGTGTTCCGGCACCCTGGCCGTCCTTATCGGCGCGCCGCCTAAACTGCTTAGTTCATCTCGTGCTGTTGCATTCTCTGCTTCGTTTCCATCATCCTATAAATTGCAGACGCGATTAAAGTTCAGGAGGTTCTCTTGATGAGGCGGTTCTTACCTCTCTCCCTGTTTGCCTTGCTGCCCGCCGTTGGTGCCGATTCCTGGTCCGGCACCGTCGTCGACGTGATGTGCAAGGGCAAGGATCTGGCCGGCCACACCCGCCAGTGTGCCCTCAACTGCGCTAAGGGCGGTTTCGGACTGGTGCTGCCCGACGGCAAATTCCTGAAGTTCAATGAAACCGGCAACGCGAAGGCGCTGGCGGCGCTGAAGAATTCCACCAAGGAAAAGGACATCAAGGCCAAGGTCAGCGGCAAGATGGATGGGGAGATCATCCAGGTGGAAACGATCGAGATTCAGTAAGCTGCCGCCGCCTAAGCCCGGCCCAAGTGACGAACACGGGCGGGTTTTCCAGCCACACCAGCATCCACTGGACCATCTCCTCCTTTAACGCGCGCCCGGCCTCGTCGGCCTTGCGCATGGCCAGCCGCGCGTGATCCTTTGCTTCGATGACCAACCGCCGGCACTCGCGCCGGGTCTGTTCGGCGCCTCCTAGATACTCTTGTAGCAGCGCCACCAGGGTGCGCTCCAGTTCGTCGAAATCCTGTTGCCGCACTCCTTCCACCAGCGGATGAAGCGCCGCCCCGCTCTCTCGCAGCAGTCTCCGGAAATAGTTCGCCGAGATGGGATCGAGCTGCCGTTTCCATGCGGCGGCCAGCGCCGGGTTAACGACGGCGGGTCTTTCCCCTTCGAGGAGCTTTTCCAGTTGCTTTCGTTTGCTTGGTTTGCCCTGTGCCACGTCGATATTGAGAGACCGCCCTTTGATGCTGGGCGAACGACTCCGAGAATTGGTGCTTTCCGTTCGCCCCGGCCACGGCGACGAAATACAGATAGTCGGTCTCGGCTGGATGAAGCGCCGCTTTCAATGACGCGAGGCCGGGATTGGCGATAGGCCCCGGCGGCAGCCCGGGATTTCTATACGTATTGTACGGATGCCGGCTGTCGAGGTCTGATTGAAAAATGGTTCCGCGGTAGCGGTTCTCCAACAGCGCCGCGTAGATGGTCGTCGGGTCGCAATCGAGCTTCATGCCTTTCTTCAAACGGTTCACGTACACGGAGGCCACTTGCGCGCGCTCGGACCCCACGGCGGTCTCCTTTTCTACCAGCGAGGCCAGCGTCACGGTCTGGTGCGGATCGGCCTGTGTCCGCAATTGTCCCCAGACGTTGCGGAACTGTTCCACCATCATTCGGGTCAACTGCGCCGCGGTAGTGTGCCGCGTCAGCCGGTAGGTGGAGGGGAACAGATAGCCTTCCAGCGATCTCGCCTTCGGCGCCAGGTTTTGGATCGGTGCGGTGTCGCGCGCCGCCTCCAGGAACTGCTCCGCCTTGATCAGACCCATCTGGTCCACTATCCGTGCAATCTCGAAAATGTTGCTGCCTTCCGGCACCAGCAGCTCGTAGAAGAAAACATCGCCGCGCTCGATGCGGTCAAACACCTCCCGCGCGGAGGCTGCTTCCTTAAACAAGTACTCTCCCGCCTGCAGCCGCGCGCGCGGACGTAGCAGGCGCAGTAGCGCAAATTGCCAACCCCAACGCACCACCCCCTGCTGGGCGAGCTGCGCTCCCATGCGCATCGTCGAAGTTCCCTTGGGGAATTCGATGGTGACCGGCTGCTCAAAGCCGCGGTAAGGTTGATCCAGTTCCCACCACGCCCAGGCAGCGGCGCCCAGCGCCGCCAGAAGCAGCACCGCCAGGATTCTCTTCATGCCTCCGGCCACGCATTCCGGCGGGCTTCCAGATGGCTCTCGAGCAACAGCACGGCCGACAGCTTATCCACCGCTTTGGCTCTCTTCTCCAGGCTGATGCCGCTGGACCGCAGGACGCGGTTGGCTTCCACGCTCGTCAGCCGCTCATCCCAATAGACGACCGGCAGTCCGCTATGCACCGCCAGCCGGTCGCCGAATTCCCGCACCCATTGCGCCTGCCGGCTCTCCTCGCCGCTCATGTGCAAGGGAAACCCGACCAGCCAGCTCACGGCATGGTTGTCGCGCGCCATCGCCGTCAGCTTTTCCAGATCTTCGCGGATACGCGTGCGCAACAGTGTTGGCAGCCCCTGCGCGGTGATGCCCAGTTGATCGGAAATCGCCAGCCCGATGCGCTT
>VFZE01000050.1 GCA_016871315.1 Acidimicrobiia bacterium
GGCACGCAGGACATCTTCTATGAAGATCCTTCGGTGTTTTTCTTCAGCACGCACCAGGCGCCCTGGTATCCGGGCACCGGGGCGCGCTCGGAGACGGGCGCCGGCAAGGGCAAGGGCACGACGCTCGACCGCCCGTTACCTGCCGGCTCGGGCCGTGAGGAGATCCTCGCTGCGTTCAAGAATGATCTGCTGCCTGCGGCCAACGCCTTCCGCCCCGACCTGGTGATGATTTCGGCGGGATTTGACTCGCGCGCCGGCGATCCGCTGGGCCGCTTCACGCTTTCCGATGCCGACTTCGCCGACCTGACTACGCTCATGCTGGAGCTGGCAGATAAACATTCGGGCGGCCGGATCGTGTCGGTGTTGGAAGGCGGCTATAATCTCTCCGGGCTCGCTTCCGCCGTGGCGGCGCATGCGCAAACGCTGGTACAAAGAAAGGGTGTTGAAAATGCTTAGACGAACGCTCTGCTGCTCTATCGGTGTGGCGCTGCTGGCTGCCGTGCCCGCCGCCGCGCGCACGCCGCGCGTCAAGCTCGCAACGCTGGCGCCGAAGAACTCCTCCTATCACAAGCACCTGCTGGCGATGGGCGAGCAATGGAAGAAAGCTCCCGGCGGCGGCGCCAACCTGGTAGTCTATCCGGACGGCGTGCAGGGCGGGGAAGCGGCTGTGGTGCAGAAGCTCCGCGCCGGACAGCTTCAGGCGGCGATGATCACCGCCGTGGGGTTATCCGATATCGAAGGTTCCGTCGCCGCGTTGCAGAACACGCCGCTACTGTTCCGCACGCTGGAGGAGCTCGATCATGTCCGGGACAAAATGCGCGCCGATATGGAGAAGAAACTGGCCGACCGCGGCTTCGTAGTCTTGTTCTGGACCGATGCCGGATTCGTCCACTTCTACACCACCGAGCCGGTGCTGCGGCCCGGCGACATCCGCAAGCTGAAGCTGTTCGTCTGGCAGGGCGACAACGATTTCGTCGATATGCTGAAAGGGGCCGGCTATCAGCCGGTGCCGCTGGAGACCACCGATATCTACACGGGCCTCCAGAGCGGCATGATTCAGGCGGTTCCCGCGCCGGCCGGATTCGCGCTCTCCACGCAGTTGTTCACCAAGGCGAACCACATGCTGAATCTGCCGTGGGCGCCGCTGGTAGGCGCCGCCGTTGTGGACAGGAAGGTCTGGGATCAGATTCCGGCAGCCGGGCAGCAGGCGATGCTGGCCGCCGCGCGCGAGACCGGGCGCAAGATCAAGACCGATAGCCGCATTGAGGCGGACAAGGCTTTGGAGACGATGAAGGGCCGCGGCCTGCAAGTGCACACGCCCACGCCGCAGATGGAAGGCGAGTGGCGGATGGCGATTGAATTCGCCTACCCCTACATCCGCGAGAACATGGTTCCGGCGGCGCTGTTCGACGAGGTGCGCCGGTTGCTGAAGGAGTATCGCGGTCCGGCCGCGGCGCCGGCAAAGAAGTAAGCGCCTCCACCATTTAACATTTTCGCCCCGGTTTGTTTTCCGATATGATGAGAGCTAGATGGCGGTCGTCACTGTCACGGGAGATCCGGGCTGCCGTACCGAAGACGCGGCCCGGCTGACGGCGCAACGGCTGGGATTCGACTTTATCTCGGAGTCGGCGCTGCGGCAAATGGTTGTCGAGGAGTTCGGCGCCGAAAACCTCATTCCCGACCGGCTCTACTCCACGGCTCTCACCTCGATCCTCGCCCGCCTGGCCACCGGGCATCACCTCGTGGTTTGCGCGCCCGGCGTGGAGACTCTTGTCGGGGATTTCCCTGGCTCCCTGCGCGTTGCCGTTACCGCGCCTGAGAATTTCCGCATCGGCTCGCTCATGCTGGATCACCGGTTGGAGCGGCTGGCGGCGCTCGCTCTGCTGCATCAGCTGGAGCAGGAAGCGCGGACGAGAAGGAAGAAGCAATTCGGCCGTGCAGCGGCGCAGGGCAGCGAATTCGATCTTGTCGTCAATGCGCAATCGCTGGCCAGCGATCACATCGCCGAACTTCTGGAGGCCAGCGTGCGCTCTCGCGAGCTGATCGCGCAGGGGCTGCTATCGCCCCCGCGTGAGGCGCAACTTCAGTTTCAAGTCCGGTTGAAACTCGCGCGCCACGGCATCACGCCCGCCGGCAAGGTCAGCCTGGAACGCAAACCCTTCGCCAATGAAAGCGAGGAGATTTTCGCCAACCTGCTCGACTTTTACCGCGTCGCCTGGGAGTATGAGCCGCGCACTTTCGCGATCCAGTGGGACCAGGACGGCAAGGTGCTGGAATCCTTCACGCCCGATTTCTATCTTCCGGAGTTCGACCTCTACGTGGAACTCACCACGATGAAGCAGGCGCACGTCACGCGCAAGAACCGGAAAGTGAAACTGCTCAAGACCATCTATCCGCAGATCAACATCCAGGTCTTCTACCAGAAGGACTTCCGCAACCTTATCTTCAAATACGGACTCGCTGAGCGTGTCCGGCAGTCATGAGCAAGGCCCAGCCACCCAATATCGAGAAGATTCTATTCACCGCCGAACAGGTGGATCAGCGCGTTCGCGAAGTGGCCGCCGAAATCTCGGAGCGTTACCGCGGGCGCAACCTGAAACTGATCGGCGTGCTGAAAGGCTCCGTCTTCTTCCTCACCCACCTCACGCGCCACATCGAGATTCCCGTGAAGATAGATTTTCTCGCCATCTCGAACTTCGCCCCACAAAGGGCCGGCCCGGGCATTGTGCGCATTGCCAAGGATCTGGATGATCCGATTGAAGGCGAAGACGTGCTGGTGGTGGAGGACATCGTCGACACCGGCTTTACACTGCGTTACCTGCTGCAAACGCTCGCCGGCCGCGGACCGAATTCGCTCGGCATCTGCACTTTGCTCGACCGCACCTCCCGCCGCATCGTGCAGGTTCCGGTGGAGTTCCGTTGCTTTGAAATCGGTGATCACTTCGTAGTCGGCTGCGGCCTGGACTACAAGCAGCACTACCGCAATCTGGAGTATCTGGCCGTGATGAAGCCGGACGCCTGAGGGCTAGGGGGCTACGAGTTCGCGCTTGTTTCCTGTCGGCTCGTCTTTCTCGATCCAGCCGTCACGGATGTAGATGGTGCGGTGCCCGTAGCCGGCGTTCACTTCCGAATGGGTCACCTGGATGATCGTCGTGCCCTCTTCGTTCAGCCGCACGAACAGCTCCATGATCTCCTTGGCCTGCGCCGAGTGCAGGTTGCCGGTGGGCTCGTCGGCCAGGATGATCTTCGGGCTCGCCACCACGGCGCGAGCCACCGCCACAAGCTGCTGCTGGCCGCCCGACAGCTGATTCGGGAAAAGGTCCTTTTTGCCGACAATCTGAAACCGGTCCAGCGTGTCGCACACAATCGAGGCCCGCTCACTGGACTTCATGTTGCGGTAGCTCAGCGGGACATCCAGGTTTTCGTAGACCGTCAAATCGTCCAGCAGATGGTAGCTCTGGAATACAAAGCCGATGTACTTCTTGTTCAGTTCAATGCGATGCTTGGGCTTGAGCGCATGGACCGCTTCTCCATTCAGGTAAAACTCACCGCTCCAAGCCGCATCCAGCATGCCGAGAATGCTCAGTAGCGTGGATTTTCCCGCCCCTGAAGGGCCCATGATGGTCACGAATTCCCCTTGCTTGATATCCAGATTGACGCGGCGCAGCACGTAGAACTTGCCCGCCGCCGTGTCGAATGACTTCTCCAGATTGCGCAACTGGATCATCGGCCGCGATCCACGCGGTCGGTAATCTGAATCACGCGCATTTGCGGATTCTCGTTGCGAACGTGCAGCTTCAGCTGCGGCGCCGCCCCCCAAAAAACCGCCAGCAGGATAATGGCGGCGATATCGGGGTTGTTGCGAATCATCCTCCTACCTCCATGCTTTCCTCCACGACGCGCCCGTCGAACAGGTGCACGCTGCGGTCAGCGTAACGCGCGTAGCGTGGATCGTGAGTCACCATGCAAATGGTCGCGCCGCCTTGATGCAGGTTGCGCAACAGGTCCATCACCGCCTCGCCGTTCTTGGAATCCAGGTTTCCGGTAGGCTCATCCGCCAGCAGGATCAGCGGATCTCCAACCAGCGCCCGCGCCACCGCCACGCGTTGCTGCTGGCCGCCCGATAGCTGGGAAGGATAGTGCTTCATGCGGTGGCTCATGCCCACTTTCTCCAGCGACTCTTGCGATCTCCGCTTGCGCTCCGCCGAGCCCATTCCCCGGTACGTCAGCGGGAGTTCCACGTTCTCATACACCGTCAAATCGCCGATCAGGTTGAACGCCTGGAAAATGAAACCGATCTCGCGGTTCCGGATCCGCGCCCGTTCGCTTGGCTTCAAATGCTCCACCGGCCTGCCGTTCAACACGTACTTTCCCTCGGTGGGCGTGTCTAAAAGGCCGAGAATGGACAGCAGCGTCGACTTCCCGCAGCCGGACGGACCGTTGATAGCGACGTATTCGCCCTTGCGGATGTTCATGTGGATGCCGGCCAGCGCGTGAGTCTCCACTTCGTCGGTAAAGAAGATCTTCTTCAGGCCATCCAGTACGATCAGCTCGTCATTGCTCATGCAGTTCTCCTCATGCCCTATTTCAGCCGCACGCGGTCATGGGACTCCCACGCCGACATGTCCGACAGAATCACCTTGTCTCCCACGTTCAGTCCTTCCACCACCTCGATCGTGTTCACCGACGCGCGCCCTAACTTCACTTGGACGCGCGACGCCTCCATTCCGTCTCGGTCAATCCGGAACATGCTTACCGTCGAATTCGGCTGCCCGAACGCCGGCCTGCCTACATAGATCACGTCCCGCAGCCGCTCAATCTCGATCGTGCCGTCCACGCTCAGGTCGGGCCGGGCGCCGGCGGGCAATTCACCCTCCAGCCTGACGTCCACCACCACCGTGCCCTCGCGAGCCGCCGGGTCGATGCGCGACACACGGCCCGGTATCACGCCGTTCCGCGTATCGATTTCCGCCACTTGCCCGATCACCACGTCCTTGGCCTGCGTCTCGGGGACCTTCAGCTCCGCCTTTAGCCGCGCCGGCTGGGCCACCTTCGCCAGAATCGTTCCCGCCGCCACGCGCTGGCCCACTTGCAGCGGCATCTCCTGCAAGACCCCGTCAGCGCCAGCTCGGACCTTCAGCGCTTCCACCTGCGTCCGGCGGAGCTCATAGAGCGCCCGCAGCCGGTCAATGTCGGCACGCCTCACAGCCAGCTGCGCCTCCACAGAATCCTTCTTGATCTTCAGCCGCTCCTTCTCGATCGCCAGCCGCTTCTCCAGTTCCTGCGCGGTGGAGCGGACCAGTTTGATGCGCAGCTCCACGATCAGCCCTTCCCTGAACAGCGCCTCATCGCGCTCCCAGGTCAGCTTCGCCTGCGTATACTCGCTTTCCACGCGCGCCAGTTCGGCCTGCTGCGTCAGCGTTTGGCTGTCCAGTTGCACCTTGAGATCCTTCTGGCTGGCCTCGGCCGCCTTCACCTGGTAGTCGGCCTCCAGCGCGCTCTGCATGAGCTCGGGATTGTTCAACGTCACGATCACCGTGTCGGCTTCCACTTCCGTGCCCGGCCAGATATGGATGCGCTCCACTCTCCCGTCGGTCATCGCCGGCACCCAAAGCGTCTCCTCCGCCACCAGCGTTCCCAGCCCGCGGACCTGCCGGATCATTTGCCCGCGTTTGACCTGGTCCGGCCAGGTGTTTTCCACCAATGGAGCGGCGGGCTTCAGGCGGCTGAGTGGAATCCACAAAGCCGGAATCCCAATCACCAGCCCGGCCGTGACTACAATCCGCCGGATCCAGCGGCGGCGGTTAGCGTCCTTGCGAGGAATATCCATGAGTTCGGCTTGTTAAGGGCAACTGGCGTGCCAGTCCGGAGAAGGCCGTTACTTTAATGATGATAAGTCAGTTAGACGCTTCCAGCGGCAAGCGGTTAGCCGTCGCAAGTGTCCGTTTCTGGGACGCGGTGTCCGCCTGCGAACGACGTTCAGAAAAAGTATAGATGATAACTCAACCGCACTCCGCGCCCGATCTCCGGCGCGAACTGTTTAATAAAGGACAGGTGATTGCGGTAAAGCCGGTCGGTCAGGTTGAACGCCTGCACCGTGATGACGTGGAGCGCATGCTGGCTGGCCACGTTGTATCCGGCCCCGATGCTTAGCGCCGCGTAGCCCGCCGTGGGAGTCTCGTTCTCAAATAGATTCCCCTGCCGGTTGGCCAGCACCAGTTCCGGACGCAGGTTGGCGTTTTTCAGCCGCAGGTCAAAACCCACTCGGCCGCGAAGCGGCGGAATCCGCGGCAGGGAAGCGTCCACTCCCCGCAGCCGCGCGTTCACCGCATCCACGCCGGAGTTCACCCACAGCCAGCTCTTCAGCTGAGCCTGCACTCGGTACTCGCCGCCCAAATACCGGCTTCCCTGTTGCAGATATTCGGCCACCGGCAGGCCGTCTTCGATTTCGCCCGTCGGCGCTAGGAAAATGAAATTACTGAGCCGGTAATAGAAAAAATTCACCTCCCCGCGGATCCGGCCTGACTGCCGCCGCAGGGCAATGTCGATGCCGTCGCTGGATTCGTTTTTCAGATTCGTGTCGCCGATCTCGAACGTCACGTTGCCCAGGTGCGGGCCGCGATTGTACAGTTCCTCCAGCGCCGGCGCGCGCACGGCATGCGTGTAGGTGGCGACCAGGGCGCTGCTGGCTCCCAGCCCTAAGTTCACGCCCGCGCTGGCGCTGGCCGCCGTGAAAGCCCGCCTGCGCTGCTCCTGTGGATCGTAACTGTTGCGCTCCACACGGCCGCCGAACTGGCATCGCGCGCGCTTGTAGCTCAGCTCCTCCAGCCCGAAGACCGCAATCGAATTCTGGTCTACCGGCGGCGCCAGCGCCTCCTCGCCCGCGGACCGGAAATCCCGCCTCATTCCCCAAACTCCGAAACGCCCGCTCAGCATGCCCTGCGGTTTCTGTTCGAACTCCGTGCGGAAAATAAGCTGCTTGTTGAAGAACCGTGTACCGATCTCCTCTCCTTCCAGCTCGCGGTGCTTCCAGTCCGTGTAGTTCACCTTGAACACCGCGCGCTCCAGCCATGATGCCGCCTCGTGAATCGTGCCGCTGAAGCGCACATGCTGCCGCCGGTAGGCGATCCGAACATCCTCGTGCCCGCCCTCCTCCGCCGGCACTCCGTAGGCGCCGTCCTGCACTCCGTAACCAAGGCTGACCGAGTCCCGCTCCCGAAAACGGCCGAACCCGATGCTGGCCTGGCTGAGTTTGTTGCCGGAATTGGCGATCACCCCGAGCGGCGTCCCGTAATCGCCGGTGCGCATTCCCGCCCCGCCGCCCCACAGCATGTACCCGCGGCGGCCGTATTCAAAGTTGCCGCTCCCGCCGCCCTGCGCATTGGCCGTTCCCGCCGTAGCGCTCAGATGTCCGCGGATGCCGTCGTGCGGATGCTCGTGAATCTCGTGGTGGCGGCTGATGGTGTTGATGACGCCGCCGATGGCGCTGGACCCGTACAGCAAGGTCGCCGGGCCGCGCACCAGTTCCACCCGCTCCACGCTGTTGCCGTCCACCGGCTCGCCGTGATCGCCCGACTGTGAGGAGAGCGTTCCTGTGCGGATGCCATCAGCCAGCACCAGCACGCGGTCCCCGTCGAAGCCGCGGATCACCGGACGCGAAGTTCCCGGGCCGAAACTGCGCTTGCTCACTCCGGCTTGATCCTCCACCAGCTCGCCCAGCGATGTCGAAGAAGCCTTCCCGGCCAGCTCCAGGCTGTTCACGGAAGCCGCAGAAAGAAAGGTTTCCAGCGTGCTCTCCTCCTTGCCGGAAGCCGTTACGGTGACCTGCTGCCGCAGCGGCGAGAGCCGGAGGTGAAAATCCACCACCACAACCTCGCCCGCCTTGAGCTCCACCTTCTGCTGCTCATCGCTCAAGTTGTGCATGTGTGCCACCAGCTGATAGGCGCCCGGCGGAATCCCAGTCAGCTCAAAGCGGCCGTCCTCGTCACTGCGCGCGTGCAGGTCGAGCTTCGGGATCACGACGTCGGCATGGTGAGCCGGAACGCGTGACGGGCCCATGCTGACCTGGCCGCGAATGACGCCGGTGGCCTGCGCGAAGGCCGGCGCGGCGGCGGCCAACATCCAGCTAAGCACCAGCAGTATTGTGCATTTCATGACAACCCGGGAAGCAAGTTCTCAGTGTACCCGCTACGGCCCGGGAATTTAGGCATCGGCGCTCGTGCGCTACAATCAAGGGGTTCGTGGCGCTTCCCTGGGTGGGTGGCGTTCACCGTGCCGCACCGGCTGTCGCCGGCCGCGCAAAAACGAGGAGGGTGCTTCATGAGCGCTTCACAGACGCAGATTGCGGATCAAAGAATAGAGGTTTCCGCCGATCATCCGGAGGCCGTCCTGGAATCGCCGGCGGCGATGAAAGGCTACCGCATCTCGCACCGCATCGTGGATTGGATCACCAGTGAGCGGATGCAACTGCTCAACATTACGGATCGCGTCAACGAGATTGTCCGCAAGAGCGGTATTCGCGATGGCATCGTCCATCTGCAGTCGCTTCACACCACCACCGCCGTCTTCCTCAACGAGTGGCAGGATGCTCTGCTCGACGATGTGAAGCAGTTCTTCGACGAATGCGTTCAGCGGGAGCGCTACTACCACCACAACGATCCCGCGCGCAGTGACTGCGAGCGGCTCAACGCCGACTCTCATCTTCGCGGCATGTTAATGGGACAGACTCTCAGCCTCCAGGTGCGCAATGCCAAGGTCCTGCTCGGCACCTGGCAGAGTATTATCTTTGCCGAGTTTGACGGCCCGCGCAGCCGCTCGCTGGCGGTGCAGGTCTCCGGAGTCTGATTCTCCGGCTCGCGCTGCTTTGCCGACGATGTCACGCTACTTCACCATCGAGCAAGCCAGCGGCCTGCTGCCGCGCCTGGAACCGCAAGTGCGGCAGATGGTTCATCTAAAGCAGGTTCACGACCAGATGGAGGCGGACATTCAGGCCACACGCCAGCAGGTACACCTGATGGGCGGTATGCTCATCAACCGCGATCGCATGCTCGCAAACCGCTCACGCCGCGACGCGGCCGCCATGCGCCTGCGTGAGTTGATCGAGGAGGTCCAGCAGTCGGGTTGTCAGATCAAGGATCTCGACACTGGCCTGCTTGATTTCCCCACTTTGTTCCGCGGACGGGAGGTGCTGCTTTGCTGGAGATTGGGCGAAACCGCCATCGAATTCTGGCATTCCACCGAAGACGGTTTCCGCGGACGGAAACCCATCGACCAGGATTTCCTGGATAACCATCAAGGCGACCCCGCCAGCTAGCCCGCGCAATGGACTTGCTTTTTCATCCGAATTAAGGCAAGCTAGACGGTTTTCATCTATTTCCCATGCCGATTCGGGTTCTGTATCATGACCACTGTTTCGACGGGGCAGCCTCGGCCGCATTCTTCACGCGTTTCGCCGCCGAAAAATTCTACCCCGGCGCCGAGTTCCTTTACACCGGAATGATGCATACGCCGGCGCAGACCTGGGATGAACAGGTCTTCGACGGCGACCACAATGCCATCGTCGATTTCAAGTACTCGCCCAGCCCCAAGCTCACATGGTGGTTCGATCATCATCAGAGCGCCTTCCTCAACCTGCAGGACGCCGAACATTTCCATGCCGTCAAGGCCCCCAACCATTTCTTTGATCCTTCCTACCGCTCCTGCACCAAGTTCATTGCCCACATAGCGGAATCGAAGTTCGGCTTTACCGCGCCCGACTTGCAGCAGCTTGTCCACTGGGCCGACATTGTGGACGGCGCCCAGTACCCAAGCGCGAAGGAAGCCGTCGAGTTATCCTCCGCCGCCACCCAACTGGTTCTTGTCATCGAAGGCGCCAAAGGCTCGGACCTGGTGCAAACGATCATCCGCCTGATGCAGCATAAGCCGCTGGCGGAGATCATTGCCGACCCGGAAGTGCAAGTCTGCTATCAGCCGCTCTACCGCAAGCACCTTGAGTCCATCGAGATGATCCGCGGCGCCAGCCGGCCGGAAGGCCGCGTTGTCTTCTTCGACCTGGTTTCGGAAAAGGTGGAAGGGTACAACAAGTTCATCCCCTATTACCTGTTCCCCGATTCCGTCTACACCGTATCGGTGCTGGATGCCGGATTCCGCACCAAGATCTCGGTCGGATCCAACCCCTGGACACCCGAGCCCCCATCACACAACCTCGCCACCATCTGCGAACGCTACGGCGGCGGCGGCCATCCTCGCGTCGGCGCCATCAGCTTCCCGCCGGGCGACGTGGATCATGCACGGGGCGTGGCCCAGGATATCATCAACGAACTGAACTGTTAGAGCACACTCCAACGCCCGGCGCGATATACTGGCTCTTTTCACTTCACGGAGTCTACCCAGTGCCCAGTTCCATCCATCGCAGGCTATTCCTGCAAACCTCCGCCGCTGCCGCCGGATCACTGCTTCCTTCCTTCGCCGCCGCCGATCCCGCGCGCGAATGGCGCCACTACGGTGGCGACGCCGGAGCCACGCGCTATTCCGCCGCCGATCAGATCACCAGGTCCAACGTCAAAAAGCTCAAGGTCGCCTGGACGCACCGCACTGGCGACGCCATGGAGCGCCCGGCCACCGCCATCGAGTGCACGCCCATCGTCGTCGACGGAACCATGTACCTCACCACCGCACAGGTGAAAGTCCATGCAGTCGACCCCGTTAACGGCCAGCGCAAGTGGGCATTCGATCCCATGGGCGGCCGCCCGTCGCGCCGCTCTCCCGGCGTGAATCGCGGTGTCGCTTACTGGCAGCAGGGCAACGACAAGCGAATCTTCGCTACCTCGCAGGATATGCTCTATGCGATCGACGCAGTCACCGGCGAGCTGGACCAGAAGTTCGCCGCCAAAGGCGCGCTCGATCTCAAGCTCGATTTCGATCACGACATGACCGGACTCAGCTTCAGGCACACTTCTCCGGTTGTCGTCTTTGAAGACCTCGTCATTACCGGCGGCGGCGGCGGCGAAGGCCCCTATCCGGAAGCGCCCGGCCATATCCGCGCCTGGGACGCCCGCACCGGCAGGCGCCGCTGGATTTTCCACACCGTCCCCAAGCCAGGTGAGTTCGGGCATGACACCTGGGACGGCGACTCCTGGAAATACACCGGCGGCACCAATTGCTGGGCTGGCATGAGTGTCGACCTCAAGCGCGGCATCCTCTACGCTGGCATCGGCTCGCCCTCTTTCGATTTCTACGGAGGCAACCGGAAGGGTAACAACCTGTTCGGCAATTCCGTCGTCGCCCTCGATGCTCGCACAGGCAAGCGCCTCTGGCATTTCCAGATCGTGCACCACGACGTCTGGGATTACGACATGCCCGCGCAGCCCGCTCTCATGCGCTTCCGCCACGGCGGCCGCGACGTTGACGTCGTCGTCCAGATCACCAAACAGGGATTCGTTTTCATCTTCGACCGCGAAACGGGCAAGCCGCTCTGGCCCGTCGAGGAGCGCCCCATTCCCGAATCCAAGCTCGACGGCGAGCTGCTTTCGAAAACGCAACCTTTCCCCACCAAGCCCGCGCCCGTTTCTCATCAGGGCTTCTTCGAGAGCGACATCACCAACATCTCGCCGGACGCGCACGCCCATGTCCGCGCGATCTGGGAAAAGGCCGCCGCCGGCAAGCTCTACACTCCCATCGCCAAAGACGGTGTGCTCATCCATCCCGGTTTCCGCGGTGGTCCGCTCTGGGGCGGCTGCTGTTTCGACCCCAAGCGCAATCTGCTCATCGTTCCCTCCGGCGAATGGACCAATCGCATCATCCTTCGCGACGGCACGCCGGAAGAAAAATTCCGCTACGGCCTCGTCGACCGCCAGCCCGTCCTCGACAACGAAGGCTACCCAGCCATCAAACCGCCATGGAGCCATCTCACCGCTATTGACGGCAACTCCGGCGACTTCAAGTGGCGTGTCGTGATGGGCGAGTTTCCCGAACTCAAAGCCCGCGGCATCCCGCGCACCGGAACCCCCTTCCACGGCGGCGCCATCTGCACCGCCGGGGGGCTGGTCTTCATGGCCGGCACTTTCGACAAGAGGATGCGCGCCTACGATACCGACTCCGGCGAAGTGCGCTGGGAACACCAGCTTCCCGAAGCCGGCTTCGCTACCCCCTGCACCTACGAGGCGGGCGGCAAGCAATTCGTCGTGATCGCCGCCGGCGGCGGCAAGGACAAGTCCAAGTCGAGCGATGAGTACATCGCCTTCTCCCTCGGATGAGAAAAAAAGCGCTCATTCTTGTTCCCATAGCGGCAGTCCTCCTCGCCTGGGCGCAAAAGCCCGCACCGCCTCCCGTCGACGAGGTGCTCCCCAAGGAGCCGCCCGCTCAGCCCATCCCGTTTAACCACAAACTCCACGTGGACAAGGCGGCCCTAAAGTGCCTTGATTGCCACCCTATCCGCGACCCCGGCTTCCAGGCCGGCTATCCGCGTGAGGCCGCCTGCATGGGCTGCCACACCTCGATCAAGGCCGATAGCCCGCACATCAAAACTCTCGCCGAACATGCCAAAGCCCGCAAGCCGCTTCCGTGGGCCAAGATCTACGCCGTCCCCGATTACGTCTGGTTCTCCCACGCCTCGCATCACCAGGACGCCGGCATTCGCTGCGAAACCTGTCACGGTCCCGTTGCCGAACGGGAGGTGCTCGGCAAGGAGAAGCCCACTAACATGCACAGCTGCATGAAATGCCACGCACAGATGGGCGCATCGAACGGATGCGACTTCTGCCACGCCTCGCAGTAAGCTACTGCGCCACTTCCCACTCAATCACCAGCGCCGCCACCGGCCGGTTCGCCGAACGGATCTGGATGCGTTGATGGTTGTTTGCTTCCCCGGGCGCCTCCGCCACCGCGACTCCCCGTGCCCGCTCCACGTCGTAGTGATACCGCGTCTCCAGCCACCCGTTCTGTGCGCTTCGCGGCTCCACCACGTTCCCGCGCGCATGCTTCGCCGCGCCGCTGTAGACCTGCAATCCGCCGCTCGACAGGTCCGCCGGATACGCCGTAATCCGCACCGCTACTCCCGGTAGCGCTCCGTTCAGGCTGCCGCTGGACGGTCTCCGCCCTTCGATGGTCAGCGTGCCTCCGGCCGGCAGCAGTCCCGTCCAGATCAGCTGTCCCGCAGCGGGCCCCGAATAAGGCGCCGGCTTCGGCGCCTCCAGCTGGGGAAGCGCAGGGGCTGGTGGCAGTTGCGCGCGCGGCGCTGCCCGTTCGGTGAAAGGATTCGGCGTTGGCGGTGGAGCGCTTGGCGGTGGGGCTGCCTGCACCGGCGCCGCCGTGGATTGCTTCGCCGCCGCCGGCCGCGCCGCCGCGGACCGCTCCGCATTCAGCCGGATCTGCAAGTCAACAGCGGCCTGTTCCAGAGTCTGGTTGGTTGCCATCACCTGCGCCAGTTCGCTTTGCAGGCTCGCCAGTTCTGTGTGCGCCGCGTCGCCCCCGATTGAGGCCGACGGCCTTGCCTGCGCAAGACCCACGTTCAGAAACCGAGCCGCCGATTCCACCGGCGGCCCTTCCGTCATGTTCACGCGCAACCGCACGGAGACATCGCTGCTGGTAGCTACAATCGGCCAGTTGCCGTTTCTTAGCAGATCCATGCTCAGCGGCATCGCCACGCGGACTGCCCCATCCTGAATCTCAATGGTCCCGGAAGTGGCTCGCAGCATCGTTGGCGATGAGCCGTCCCACGTCGCTCTCAATTGGCCGTTCCGGTGGATCAGTTGCACAGCCACCGCGTCCGGTTCGGCCCTCAACACCCCCAGCGTGCTCCAGAACCAGGCCCCGAACCCCATCACCACCACTGCCAGCGCTCCCGCCAGGTACCATAACGTCCTCGGCGGTTTTCCTCCCGCCACCGGAGTATCCAGCAACTCGCGCGGCGGCGGCTCGGGAACCGGTTCTTCAAACTCCGGCGCCGGTGGTTCCTCCACGGTGCGGTCCAGGAACCGCACCACATGCATACGCTCCCGCGCCGGAGCTGCTTCAAACTCCTTCAAACTTGCTTCCGTCTGCGGTCGTCCATCCGCCGGACGAAAGAAGAATCCCGCTCGCGTCGATTTTCCCACCGCCGGCTGCACCGCCAGCACTACCTGCCACGGCTCCGGGAAGAACCGGTTCCACACCCGCACGTCTTCATCACTCAGCCGGATTCCGGAATGCGTCCTCGACACATACCAGCCCGCCGGCTTCAGATCGCTCAACTCCTTTTCCAGCGAGATCGTTTGCAGCTTGTTCCGCCACGCCGCTTCGTCCTCCGCCGATAGCGTGAATGCCGGCCCATCGCGATGCTCGCACGGCAGCGCCCGGAACGAAGTGATCCGGATCTCTTCCCCGTCCGTGGTGCCATACAGCACGCCGCATATCTCCGTGCCTCCGCTTGGTAGATCCTGCGAAGCCTCGCTCGCCTTCGCCGCGATCTCCTGCATCACCGCCACCGAATAGATCACCTCCGGCGACTGGTCCTTTACATGCCAGATCTCGAACTCGTGTTGCCGTCTGGTTCCGAAGATTCCCGGCACGTTTGCTTCCCTCGGTTGATGATACGGGATCGGGTCAATCGTGATCAACCGGACCCAGCCGCTCATCCTTCACCGCATACCCGCACGCGAAGTGATAGATCACCTGCCCCTGCTCCAGTTCCAGGTACCGGTGCACCGCGTCATCATAGAACGCCCCAATCCCCGTCGATTGAAACCCCATCGCTTCTGCCGCGATGTATAGCCGCTGCCCGATCGCTCCCGCTTCGAAATGTGCGTAGCGGTAGCCGCGTTCCCCATGCAACGCCGTGGCCCGCTCCAGATCCGCGATCATCGAAAACGTTACGCACGAGTTGCCCGCCAGATCCTGACCCAGGCTCAGCCCGGCCGCAACCACCCGCTGATCTTCCCGCCGCACCAGTTCGAGATTGCTCCGGTACAGCCCCGGCTCCATCCCCTCCACCCGGTGAACATACGCCCACGGATCCACGAAACCTCCCCTCCCGGCCGCCTCCAGCAGCGTCCTTAACTGCT
This sequence comes from Acidimicrobiia bacterium, assembly GCA_016871315.1. Classification (GTDB taxonomy): domain Bacteria; phylum Acidobacteriota; class Terriglobia; order Bryobacterales; family Bryobacteraceae; genus VFZE01. Next base: position 15,039 of record VFZE01000050.1, read on the forward strand.
CGAGCGTAATGCTCCGCTCCCCGCCTCGAAAATCGAGCGCCGACCGGCGCCGCCGCGCCACCACCGCGAACGGTTCATCATCCTTGTAGGAATGCTCCGCTGCGCCTGCACGCTGCTCCCACCTCTCGCCGGTCAATTCCCTACCTGCCTCATGCACCTCTTCAATCAGCGGATAGGGAACGATCTCCTCCGACAGCCGGTTCGGCGTGCCCCCTGTCCATCGCCGCTCCCTGATCGCCGTGCCTTTCGCCTCGCAATCCACCGCCACCACCAACATCGCCCATTCATCGGTCACGCCCAGCATCCGCGACAACTCATCATCCCGAAAATCTCCCCGCGCACGCGTACCGTATCCACATGCCCGCGCTGCCAGGTTCAACGCTTCCCATGCATGTCCCATGTCATGGCAGCAATACCGGTACGCGCGCGACTGGTACTTCCACGCCTCCCTCCAGGCGATCGTCGTCAGCACAAACACCAGCGGTGCTTCCAACCCGAGCCCGCTCACCCAATCCCCCGTTGCCCGCTGCTCCGCCATGTGCGACGACGGCCGGTAATGATACAGCCCGTCCGGCCATCCCTTCAGCCCCCGCGTCGCGAAATGAAACTCCGTCGGATGCAAGTTCCCCGAGCTCGGATTTACCCGCAGCGCATAACGGTGCCCCGTCGCAGCCACAACCCTGGTCGCGCTGATCGCCGCCGTGTGAAACAGCAGTTGCGAAAGAAACTCCGCTCCATCCCGCGCATTCGGCCTTCCCAATCCGCCCCGCAGCGCCTCCAAAGCACCGCACAACGGCGCCGGCGCATCCGCCGGCAGGTCCACCACCGGCGCTCCCTCGTAATGCCGGAACGGATCGGGCATGTTCGCCCAATCCAGAAAATGCCGGCTACGCCGCAGCCGCTCCACTGTATGCTTGGTCGCTTCGTGATACCGGCGCCAAACCGCACTCATTATTTCCGGCGCACCCAGATCGGCGAACTCCACGCCAGCTGCCCATCGGTCTGTTCCGCCCGCACGTAGTAATAGGACTCCCCGGAAGCCGACGCCGCGTCCAGATACTCGAAACTCACATCCTGCTGGTTCGGCGTCAGTTTGTGAATATAGACGTTGTTCTTGATCACGTCCACCTGCTTGATCGGAGCCGTGCCCACAATCCGCACCGCCAGCTTCGGAGCCTCCCCTATCTCCACCACATCGCCCATCAGCGCCCCCACTTCCTTGCCCGTGATCCGGTAATCCATCACGATCTGATCAGTCGCCGCATAGGTGTGCCGCTTCCGCATCGCATCCAGCAACCCCTGACGGGTGAATTCCTCCACCACAATGCAGGCATAGGAAGAGTGCGTCGACACGTGATCCGAGCTCGACTGCACGCCCAGCTTGTACCCCTTCGCCCAAGCGTTCCAGATGTAGCCCTCCGGCTTCAATCCTTGGTGCACCGGACTCTCGCCTTCCTTCCAGGCGCGCGGCGCTCCACCATGCTCGTAGCTCGATTCGAACCCCTGGTAGATCTCCACAATCGGCTCCACGTCCGGATCATTGTCGCGCCAGTCCGTGCCTTGTTGCGTCGCCGAAGTGTGCGATGTCGCAATCCCGTCCGTCTTGCGCAGGTACGGAAACAGAATCGGCCCCGTGTCGGCGCCGCCCATCCTCTCCGCCGGGCCGATCGGCATTACCGGCTTGCCCCGCTCAGCCCACACCACGTTGCGGTGGCCATTCGGAAACGGAACGCTGCGCTCATAACCGTACATCGCCACAAACCGCTGCGGAAGATGATAAAGATCGTTCGACTTCTGCGTGATCCACCAGTTGTACTCCTGATCGTCGCCCATCTGATGGTCGCCCACGTGCCCGTAATCCATCGCCGCCGCGTCCATCGCATAGCGGTACAGATCTTCCAGCATTCCCTCACCCGCGCCATCGCCCGACAGCTCCGTGTGCCGGTGCAGATCCCCCCTCAAAATGCGGTACCGCCGCCCGTTCACCTCAATCCGGTAATTCCTGATCCGCGCCGTATCCGCCGTCTCACTCCGATGTGCGTTTTCACCAGGAGCCTTGCTCGCGCTCAGCCCCCGTCCCCCTCTCCAATTCAACGATCCGCTCTCCAGCGGCAGCCGTGCCGCGTAGATATCCAGGTCCCCGTGCGTGTTCGCTTGCCACGTGCGGTTGTCCGTCGGCCACACCACGTGAACGGCATCGCGTCCCAGCGCCACGGCCGCCTTCATTCCGTTCCGCCCGATGCTTGACGGCAACAGCACAGCCGGCTCCCAACGCTCCCCGCTGAACCGCGTCAGGTACGATTCCCATTTTCCGTTGCTTGCCCAAAAATCGCGTCGGGCATTTCCCGCCGCCGTCCGCGCGCGGAACGCCAGGTACAAACTTCCGTTCCTCAGTGCCAGTTGCGGCTGCTGCATGAACCGCCGTATCTCCGCCGGCAGAGCCTCCTCCACTCCCCGCGCCGTCTCCTTCCAACTCCCTCCGTCCAGCCACGCCACACGAATCCGCCGGTTCTTATACAAGGTTGTCCCCCGCCGGTCCAACAGGAACGTGAAATCTTTCCCCCACGCCGCATCCGACTCTTCCCACGCAATTACCGGCGCGCCCTGCGCCGTCACCGCCACCGTCGGCCGCACTGAGAAATTCTCGCCCACCGTGACGCGCGCCGCCGGCGCCGCCTGCTCGCCCGTGTACGAGCGCGCATAAATCTGATAGCTGCCCGTCGTGTAGGAATCCCACGCCACCCACAGCTTCCCTCCGCCGAACCCCGCCGCCGGCGTCCACGCATTCCCCTCATCCGTGTTCACCTGCTGCTCGGTCCCCCAATTGTCTCCATCCCAGATCCGCATCAGTATCCGCGACCTTCCCCCGCGCAGGCACTGCCACACCAGTGCCAGGCGCCCCGCCCCATCCGAGGCCAGCGCCGGTGCAAAATGCGAGCCGCCCGTCGATGCCAGCCGCGTCGTTCGTCCCCACTTGCCCTCCGCATGCACCGTCCCCACCAAGTGAAATTCGTTGTCGTAGCGCCGCGCCCACACCACGTGAATCGTCCCCTTGCCGTCATGCGCAATCGCCGGACCGTGATGATCGCCACCCGCCGACACCGTCCTCACCGTCGTCCCATCGGAAACCACCACCTCATCGGCCTGGTCCTTATACGACAGCCACGCCACCCACCGCTCCCCGTTCGGCCCCATCGTGACCGCTGGATAATCGTCCGCCCGTCCCTCCGCCGAAATCTTCTCCTCCATCGGCATCCAGTCCACCCGCGCATTGCCGCCCAGCGCCGCGTACGGAGCCCTTGCCGCCGGATACTCGAACGTCCCCGCCGCCGATTCAAACTTCACCCGCGACTGCGCCGTCGCCCGCACCCGCACAATCACCCCCTGCGGGATCAGCCGCCGTATGTTCGGATCGTTCCATCCCGTCTGCCCATACAACTCCCCTTGCCGCAGCTGATTCTCCAGATTCCCGATCTTCGTCGTGAACTGAAACTCCCCGTTATCCCCGGCCCGGTCCTGCTGCGAGAACCGCCATCCCTTCATCGACACCACCTCGCCCCCCGTCACCGTCACCTTGCCCCGGAACTCCTTAGCCTCCAAATCGGTCAGCCCCACCACGACGCGGAACTGCATCATGCCATCCACCCCCGATTGCGATCGCGCCTCCTGTGGCCTCCACAGCCACGCCACAAACAGACACGCCGCGCACGCGGCCGCAGCCCACCCAAGATGCTTTTTCATGACGAACCTATTCTATCGTTCCCGCGTTAGCAAACTCTCCCCTTGATTACCGAGACAAGCTGGTGTATCCTGGCCTAGGTAACCGAGACGAACATGAGTAAACCCACTGACCTGGTCCAGGGCACTCTCGATGTCCTTATCCTCAAGATCCTCGCCTTGCAGCCGCTGCACGGCTTTGCGCTTGCCCAGCGATTGAAGCAGATTTCCGGCGACGTGCTCCAGGCCAGTGAGGGCTCACTCTACCCGGCCCTGCACAAGCTCGAACAAGAAGGGTGGATCGACGCTGAATGGAAGCCAACCGAGAATAACCGCCGCGCGAAGTTCTATTCACTCACCCGCCGCGGCCATAGGGAACTCGAGCGCCAGATCTCTGACTGGACCCGCCTCTCATCCGCGATCACACACATACTCTCCATTGAGGAAGCTTGACCTATGTCCATCCAAAGCAAGTTTAAGACCCTTCGCCTGCGCCTGCGATCGTTGTTCCAAAGGAATCGCGTGGAAGCTGACCTCGACGAGGAGATGCAATTCCACTTGCAGAGCCTGATCGATGAGCAGATCGGCAGCGGAGTCGATCCGGCCACCGCACGCTCAAACGCCGTCAAAGCACTCGGCAACATGACCCTCCTCAAGGAAGACGCAAGGGAAACCTGGGGTTGGACTCGCTTCAATATCTTCCTTCAGGACGTCCGCTACGCTGCCCGTACCCTCCGCAAGAATCCTGGCTTTACGCTCACCGCGCTGCTCACTCTTGCGCTCGGCATAGGCGCCAGCACGGCCATGTTCAGCTTGGTCGATTCCGTTCTCCTCCGGCCGCTCAGCTATCGCGAGAGCGGCCGCCTGGTCGCCGTGTGGGAACTCATTCCGCTCATCACACCGGAACCGCTTGGACCCAACCCCCGCCATGCCGATATCTTCCGCCGCCAATCCGCTTCCTTGAGCGGACTTGCGATGGTGCAGCAAGGCGCAACGGGACTTGCCATTGGGAGCAACCATCCTCACTTGGTCGGAACCGTCTGGGCCTCCCCCACCCTCTTTGAAGTTCTCGAGAATCCCCCCTTGATCAACCTCCGCTTCGTCAGCGAAGGCTACCTGGAATCCTCGGGACACCGGCTCGTCTCCGGGCGCCTCTTTGAAGGGCGCGGGTCTTGTTCCTGTTCCTCTTCGCCGCCTTCGTTGCCGGATTTTTACCGGCTCGCAGGGCTGCCTCGGTCAATCCCGTCGATTCCTTGCGCGTGCAGTAATCAGTCGACAAGTAACACTTCATAAAAGCTCAGCGAATTGTCTCCCTGCTTCACCACTCGGTACCGCCGCAACCGCCGGTACTCCTCCTCCAGCGCGAGATGGCTCGAATGCTGCGCGATCACAATCCCAGGTCCCTGCTCTCCTATCAGCGACAACGTCTTCTCGTACTCCTCAGTCCGCTCATACGGCGGATCCAGAAAATAGATATCAGCCCTCAAAGATCCCGCATACGTCGACGCGTTGCCTTGCATCACCTGCGCCCGCCCCGCGATGCCCAGCGACGCCAGATTCTCCCGCAACACCTCCACCGCCTTCCGGCTCTTCTCCACAAAGATGCAATTCGCCGCCCCGCGGCTCAGCGCTTCAATTCCCACCGCTCCGCATCCCGCATATAAATCCGCGAACACGCACCCTTCCAGCCGCGGCATCAGGATCGAAAATAGCGACTCCCGCAAACGGTCCGGCGTCGGCCGCACCTCCAGCCCCTGCGGCGTCTTCAGCCGCCGGCTTCGAAATTCTCCCGCGATCACCCGCATTTCAGGCCACCTGCACCAATCCGTACCGCCGCTGCCAGTGATCCTTCAAATACGTAATCGCCCGGCGCGATTCTTCCACCGACGGCGGTTTCTCAATAAACCCCAGCGCCTCGCTCCGCGCCAGCTCCAGCGTGTCCCGGTCGCGAATAATATTGCCGATCCGCAGCGCCGGCAGCCCCGACTGCCGCGTCCCGAAAAACTCGCCCGGCCCGCGCAACCGCAAATCCATCTCCGCGATATGAAACCCGTCGGTCGAATCCGTAAGCGTCCGCATCCGCTCCCGCCCCGCATCGTTCAGCTTCCCTGTCACCAGCACGCAGTAGCTTTGCTCGGCCCCTCGACCCACTCTCCCTCTCAGCTGATGCAACTGCGCCAGTCCGTACCGCTCCGCATTCTCGATCACCATCACCGTCGCGTTCGCCACATCCACGCCCACCTCGATCACCGTCGTCGCCACCAGAATCTGCACCTCGCCCTGCTGGAACCGCCGCATCACATCTTCCTTATCCGCCGCCTTCAGCCGCCCATGCAGCAGCTCCACCTTCAAATCGCGAAACACGCGCTCCTTCAAGTGCCGGTGCATCTCCTCGGCCGCCTTCATCGCCTCGGACTCCTCAATCGCCGGATACACGACATACGCCTGCCGCCCAACATCGATCTGCTCCCGCAGAAAGCCCCACACCAGCTCAATCCTCTCCTCGCTTACATGCCGCGTCACAATCGCCTTCCGCCCCGGCGGCATCTCGTCGATCACCGAAGTGTCCAGATCCCCGTACACCGTCAGCGCCAGCGTCCGCGGGATCGGCGTCGCCGTCATCACCAGCACGTCCGGCGTGACGCCTTTCTTCTGCAACAGCAGCCGCTGCATCACTCCGAACCGGTGCTGCTCATCGATAATCGCCAGCCCCAGCTTGTGGAACTCCACATCCTCCTCGATCAGCGCGTGCGTGCCCACCACCATCGGCGTCAGCCCCGACCCGATCAGTTTCTTGATCTGCTGCTTCTCCCCCTTTGTCTGTGAACCCGTCAGCAGCACCACCACGTAGCCGATCTTGTGAAACAGGTTCCGGAACGAAAAGTAATGCTGCGTCGCCAATATCTCGGTCGGAGCCAGCAGCGCCGCCTGATACCCGTTCTCGATCGCGATGATCGCCGCCTCCGCCGCCACCAGCGTCTTCCCGCTCCCCACGTCGCCTTGCAGCAGCCGGTTCATCGGCCTCCCCGCCGCCATGTCCTGCGCGATTTCGGCCAGCACACGCTTCTGCGCTCCCGTCGGCTTGAACGGCAGCATCGCCTTGATCTTTTCCCGCACCGCATCCGTCAGCTGAAACGCGATGCCTTCCATCTCCCTCGCCTTCGCCCGCTTCAGCGCCAGCCCGCACTCCAGCCAGAAGAACTCCTCGAAGATCAGCCGGAAATGCGCCGGTGAGGCGAACCCGTTCAGCGTCCGCAGGTCCACATCCGGGGCAGGGAAGTGCAGTTGCCGGATCGCCTCCCAGTAGCTCGGCAGCTTCAGCCGCGCCATCACGGACTCAGGCAGCGGATCATCCACCGGCGTCAGCGTCTCCAGCACCTGATGCAACAACTGCCGGAACACGCGTGTCGTGATCTTCCCCGCCGCCTCGTACACTGGTACGATCCTGCCCGTGTGCAGCGACGCTTCGGGATCATCATCGTCGGGAATCACCTCGAACTCCGGATGCATCATCGTCAGCCGCCGTGTGTAGCCGTCAAACTCCACCTTCCCGTACAGCGCCACTTGCAGCCCAGGCACCAGCACGTTCTTCAGATACTGCCCGTGGAACCATTTCCCGTCGAGTGTCGCCGTGCCGCCATCGGAAAAATTCGCCTCGAACATCCCCAGCCGCCGCTTTTGAAACCCCGGCGCCTTCACCGAATGCACCCTCACCACCACCGTCGCCATCTCCCCTGGAGCCAGCTCCGACACCCGTTTCACCTTCGACCGGTCCTCGTACCGGAACGGCGCGTACGTCAGCAAATCCGCCACCACGCGCAGGCCCTTCGACTCCAGCATCTCCGCGCGCGCCGGGCCGACTCCTTTCACAAATTTCAGAGGGGTTTCGAGATCCACCGGAATGTTTAGTGTACAATGCGCCCCATGAGAATCTTGCTTTTCACCGCCGCGCTCGCCGCGCTTCTGCCCGCCGCCGACATCCGGCTCGGCATCATCGGAACAGACACCAGCCACGTCACCGCCTTCACCCGCATACTCAACGATCCCGCCCACCCGGAGCACATCCCCGGCACCCGCGTCGTCGCCGCCTACAAAGGCGGCAGCCCCGATGTCGAAAGCAGCCGCACCCGCGTCGATAACTTCGCCAAACAGCTGCAGGAGAAGTGGAACATCGAATTGGTCCCCGACATCGCTACGCTCTGCTCCAAGGTCGACGCCGTCCTGCTCGAAAGCGTCGACGGCCGCAAACACCTCGAGCAGGCCCGCCAGGTGATCGCCGCCGGTAAACCGATGTTCATCGACAAGCCGATGGCCTCCACCCTCGATGACGCACGCGAGATCGCCCGCCTCGCCAAACAAGCCGGAGTGAAATGGTTCTCCACCTCCAGTCTCCGCTACGGCGAAATCGCCACCACCATGAAATCCCCCGACCTCACCGGAGCCATCACCTGGGGCCCCGGCCCGATGGAGGAGCACCACTATCTCGACCTCTCCTGGTACGCCATCCACCCCGTCGAGCTGCTCTTCACGCTCATGGGCCCCGGCTGCGTCGAAGTCACCCGCACCTACACGCCTGACTCAGACATCGTCACCTGCCGCTGGAAAGACGGCCGCATAGGCACCGTCCGCGCCACCCGCCCCTACGGCGACTACGGCGCCGTCGTCTTCCGCCCCAAGGCTGTCGTCCAAAGCCCGCCCAAGGCCCGCTCCAGCTACACCCCGATGCTCAAGGAGATCGTGAAATTCTTCCAGACCGGCGTCGTCCCCGTCCCCAACGAGGAAACACTCGAAATCTTCGCCTTCATGGACGCCGCCCAGCGCAGCCGCGAGTCCGGCGGCAAACCCATGCCCCTCCGATAGCAGCCCCAACCCGGCACAGAACCGCGCGCGTCAGCAAGCGGTGGCACGTCTCTTCGCTTTATCCGCGTTCATCGGTGTCCATCAGTGGCCATATTCTTCTCCCCGGCACGCACCTCCGATGCGGTGGCTCGATGCGCTGTGCGGCGCTCCCCCTGCGCTACAATACCCAATTCATGCCCAATCTCCTCCAAGGCAAAACCGCCCTCATACTCGGCATCGCCAACAAGTGGAGCATCGCCTACGCCATCGGCCAAGCCTACCGCCGCGAAGGCGCCCGCCTCATCCTCACCTACCAGGGCGAACGCCAGAAAGCCACTGTCGAAGAGCTCGGCGCCGAACTCAACGCCTCGCGCATCCTCAACTGCGATGTCTCGAAAGACGAGGAAATTACCACTCTCGTCTCCGACCTCCAATCGGAAAAACTCGACGCGATCGTCCACTCGATCGCCTTCGCCAATCGCGAAGACTTGAGCCGCCCGTTTGTCGAAACCTCGCGCGATGGTTTTAAGCTCGCCCAGGACGTTAGCGCCTACTCCCTCGTCGCCGTCTCCCGGGCGCTCGCCCCGCGGATGACCTCCGGCGGCGCCATCCTCACCCTCTCCTACCTCGGCTCAGTCCGCGTCGTGGAAAACTATAACGTCATGGGCGTCGCCAAGGCATCGCTCGAAGCCTGCGTCCGCTACCTCGCCCACGGCCTCGGCCCCAACGGAATTCGCGTCAACGCCATCTCCGCCGGCCCCATCAAGACCACCTCCGCCCGCGGCGTCAAGGACTTCTCTAAGGTGCTCGACGGCGTCGCTGCCATGGCGCCCCTCCGCCGCAACACCGATCCTGCCGAAGTCGCCGACACCGCCGTCTTCCTCGCCTCCGACCTCGGCCGCGGCGTCACCGGCAACATCATCTACGTCGACGCCGGCTTCCAGATCATGGGCCTGTCTGCCTCCTGACCCTCTTCCTCCGATAACTCTCCGCCGCCAGCTCCAACCCCAGCCGGTCAATCCCCTCCAAGCTCTGCGTCTCCTCCGCGCTCAGCCCCGCCCGCGAAGCCTCGCCCGTTGGATCATCCAGAAACCTCCGCCGCAACTCGGCGTCCGTGTACAGCCTTGCCAGGAACACCTCAAAAGCCGCTCCCGTCATGTCAGCGCCCTCCGCGCCTGCTCGATCTGCTCCAGCAACTCCTCCATCCGCGGATAATTTCCATCCCGCTCCAATATCACCGTCAACGGTTTCACCGCCCGGCGTCCTGCCTCCCGCAACAGCTCGTACACAGGCACCGGAACATCGTGCAGATGATCGTCCAGTACACGGCCCTCCGGCAGCATCCTTCCTCCCGCGATGTGCACTGTCGAAATCAGGTCCCAATCCAGCTTCCCCAAAAACTCCGCCGCGTCGTAACCGAAGTTCACCGCGTTCGCATGAACGTTGTGGAGATCCAGCAGCAGCTCCGCGCCGCTCTCCCGCTGCACTCCCGCGATCCAGCAAGCCTCCTCCATACTGCTCCCCGGCGGATCGATCAGCGTCGAGATGTTCTCCATCATCGCCATCCGCCCGGTCACCCGCCGCGCCAGTTCGAGATTCTCCGCCGTCGCCTCCACCGTCGATGTGTTACGCGGCGGAGCCGCCAAGTGCCCGATCTCCACTCCTCCCGCCCTCACAAACGCGAAATGCTCAGACCATGACTCCGCACCGCTCTTCTCCATCAGCCGCGCCATCCGCTCCAGCCGCTCACGCTCCACTCCCGCCGTCGCCGCCATTCCCATCCCCGTCCCATGCAAAAGCACCGGCCGCTGGCGCCCCAGCGTCCGCAGCGCCCGAACCCTCGAATCCGGCCCTTTCAGCCACTCCTCCGCGATCACCTCCAACACATCGATCTTGTCCAGACTCGCGACAATCCCCGCCGCCAGTTCCTCCCTCCATCCGATCCCGACACGATGCGCCAGCCTCATGAGCCGCACCCCCCGCATCCGCCGCCGCACCCGCCGCCACAGCTGGAACCGCACGACGATCCGCACCCGCTCGTCGTCGACGCTGGCCTCGGAAACAACGTCTGCACGAAAGCAAACTCCGCCGCCGGCGCCGCCGCCAGTCCGAACACCGCGCACAGCAGCGCCAGCTCTGTCGCCGACGCCTTCAATCTCGCCCCTGTGGCATCCTCCTTCAGCCTTCCGAACAGCGTCTGCAAATCTTTCACTAGCGCCTTGCCCCGGCTCGTCAGCCGCGGATGCGTCACCACCCACACGCCAACGGAAAACAACAACCACAACACGATCAGAAACCCGATATTCCTCCTCCCACGCGCCAGCGCGATCCCGATCTTCGTTGCCGCCACGCCTCCTAAAATCAGGCACCCAGACATCGCGTCCCGCACACGCTGATCGCGCATCTCCCTACTCGGTAGCAATTCCACCCTGGTCAGTTCCCCTTCAGAAGCCTTCGCCGCCGCCAGAGTCGGCGCATCCTTTAGCAAATCCTTCGTCTCCCCGCCTCGCTCGAAAAAGCTCACCACCGCCTTCTCCAACGGATGGCTCACCGCCCACCGTGCGTTGCTGTTTGCCAGAGTCACCTTGGTTCCATCGGCCGCCAACAAGCCCCGATGCACCAGTTGCACTACCGCCACCTTGAGCGCCTCCTCCGGCCCTTCCCGCAGCGTCGCGATCAGGTAAGGATCCGACACGTCGATGCGCGGTATCTCGCCGTCCTCTCTCCCGTGACGCCGCCGCCCCAGAACCGACAGCAGCCCAATGCCGAATGCCAGGTAGAACAACAGAAACTGCGGGCCCGCCCAGTCAAACGGGTTCATCGGCTCATCCCGGCCGCCCGCTCTCGCATCCAGACCGCGCATTCCAGAAGTGCATCCACGGTCCCTTGCGCCGCATCGGCTGTAAGCACCCGCTCTTCCCTCGCCCGGGAAATGTGGACCAGAGCCTGCTCCCATGCCGCATTCCCGCTCTCTTTCACAAGTTTCTCCAAGGCCTCCTTCCCCGAACTCACCTCCCCGCCTTCTAACTGCACCAACGTCGCCGCCGCCGCCCGCAACGGCCCCGCCGTCTCCGCCGCCAGCACCGCCAGCTCATCGGGATGGCTCGCCCGCCGGACCATCTGCTGCCTCAGCCGGATCGCCAGGTTCAACAGCGTCTGCCGTACATTCGCCAGCATCGCCTCCCGCGGCGGCCGCGCCGCCGCCGGTAACTCCGCTCCCCACAGCACGCGGTGACGCCGCGCGATATCTCCGAACTTCGCCGCGAACGCTTCCGCCGCCGCGCCCAGCTCCTCCTCCAGCACGAACATCGCCTGCAGCCGGATCGCCGCCCTTCCCGCCTCCAGTGCCGGTCCCAACCTCCTTGCCTGCTCCGCCTCAAACCGCGCCAGCACCACCATCACGTTCACATCTGAGCTTGCCCGCAGCCGCTCCTCCGCCGCGCTGCCGAACAGCACAACCGACCGCAGCTCTTCCGCAAACACCTCCCGCGCCGCGCTCACGAACTCCTTCAGCCCTCGCTCCACTGTCTCCGTAATCATGGTTTTTGGCAGTCTATCGCACATAATGGTAGAATGGGCGTTTGTCGCTTTCCGCACAGAGCCTTTTCAGCGCCGTTCGCTTCTTCGGTCACCTCCCCTTTTATCTCCACCGCCGCCTCACCCTCGACGAGGCCCGCCGGCTCCAGGCCCAACGCCTTCACAACCGCCGGCGCCGCCTCATCGACCGCCTACGCAACGACATCTTCAACCGCCCCGGTAGCGTCTACTCCCAACTCTTCCGCCATGCAGGCTGTGAACTCACCGACGTCGAAAACGCCATCAACAAAGACGGCATGGAAGCCACGCTCCACCGTCTTTTCCTCGCTGGCGTCTATCTGACTGTCGATGAGTTCAAGGGCCGCAAGCCGATTCAACGCGGCTCGCTCCTCATTCAAATCGATCCAGATCATCTCCGCTCTCCCCGCGCCTCTTATCACCTCACCGGTTCCAGCGGCGGCAGCCGGACCACAGGCACCCCTGTGCTCATGGACATGCGCTTCATCCGCGATTGCGCCTCCAACTGCATGCTCGCCCTCCACGCCTGGGGCGATGACGGCTGGATCAAAGCCGACTGGGAATCCCCCGGCGCCGGCGCGCGCTTTCGCATCGTCAAGTTCTCCGCCATCGATCCTCCCCAGGCCTGGTTCACCCATGTCCGGCCAGACGATCCGTCACTCCCCTCCGTCACCCGCTGGAACACACACGCCATGCGCCTCGCCGGCTGGATCTCCGGGCGCCCGTTTCCCGCTCCTACTTATGCTCCTCTCTCCGATCCTTCTCCGGCCGTCGACTGGCTCTCCAGTGTGCTTGCTTCCGGCCGTGTGCCCATGCTCTTCGGCCTAACCAGTTCCGTCGTCCGGCTTTGCCTCAATGCCATCGACAACAACGTCAATATAGAAGGTGCTCGCTTCATGATTGGCGGTGAGCCCTGCACCCAGGCCCGCCTCGACACCATCCGCCGCGCCGGAGCCATCCCCATTCCGCGCTACGGCAGCATGGAAACCGGCGCCGTCGCCTACTCTTGCCCCAACGCCGAACATTGCGATGAGTCTCACCTGCTCACCGACATGCACGTCGTCATTCAAGCCGGTGACACCAACCCCGCTGCGCTTCCGCCACCCACGCTTCTGCTCACCGTGCTCCACCCGCGATCTCCTTTCCTCATGCTCAACCTCTCCATGGGTGACCAGGCCGAGATTACCTCTCGCCCATGCGGCTGTCCGCTCTACGATCTCGGCTGGACCAGCCAGTTGCACACCATTCGCAGCTTCGAAAAACTCACCGGTGGCGGCGTCACCTTCCTTGGCACCGACGTCATTCCTCTGCTAGAGGAATTCCTGCCCGCCCGCTTCGGCGGCCAGCCTACCGACTATCAGCTGGTGGAAGAAGAATCCGAGAGCGGTCAGCCCATTCTGCGTCTCATGGTCCACCCCTCCCTCGGTCCGCTCGACGAAGCACAAATCGCCGAAGCCTTCCTTTCCCAACTCGCCACAGGCCCTGCACCGGCCGCGCGCATGATTCAGATGTGGCGCGACTCCAATACCTTCCATGTCTCCCGCCGGCCTCCCGTCGTCTCCCGCGCTGGCAAGATTCTGCACCTGCACCGCCAGGCTCTCTGATCACCCGCAAGGAGATCGCCAACGGCATCCCTCAGCATGCCGCTGAGGTGCTGCGCTCCGCCGGTGGCGCTTTCGGCCTCGGCCTCCCTTGTCGCTCCTGCAATCCTTTACCGGGGCCACCCGCGCGAACATCCCTACCAGACGGGTCTCGGCGGTCAGGTTCAGTTCGGCAAGTAGGCTGCGGCGCGTTTCCGCCCTCCCGCCAGCCGCCAGCTGGCGGTCAGGAACGCCGCGCCGCGCTTGAAGCTCGGCTGTGGGGCCGGCCAATACATAGCCTCAAATCCATGGGAGCGCATTAAGTCGCCCACAACCGGTGGGGACTCAAAGTGAATCACCGTGCTCTCAATTCCGCTTCGCCGCGCGGCTTCCATTATCCGTAACTGACCATTTTCGGTGCCGCCGATGCCGGCGAAGGGCAACAGATGGAGTATCCGCATGGAGGGCCAAAAAGGTCAGTATAAGACAGCCATTTCCCAATCTGTTTGCTCAGCCGAACCAAACCCACAGGCCCGCGATCGCTCCCGCTACCACGCACGTGTAAACCACTTCCCCCGCTCGCCGCTCCAGCGGCCCCGACCAATCCAGCGTCAGCGAGGCGATCCGCTCCAGCGCATGCCGCTCCTCGGCACGGCTCAACCCCACCATCATCAGCACGCATACCGCGAATACGATCAAGCTGAAATTCAGAAAACTGAACTGCACCACCGCGTTCAGAACACCCAAATCCCAACCCAGCGCGTTGTGAAAAATGTCCATCAGGAACCGCGCCGCTCCCACCACCCCGCCGAACACCAGCGTCGTGAACGCCGCCCGCGCCGTCGCGCCGCGCCACAGGATCCCCGTCAGGAACACCGCCGTGATCGGTGCCCCCACCATCGCCTGCACGCTCTGCAGATACTGATAAATCTCGCTATTCAGATACCGTATGAACGGAATCCAAAGGATGCTCAGCCCCACGATCCCTGCCGTCGTCAGCCGCCCCACCATCACCAGCCTTCCTTCGCTCGCATCCGGCCGCATCTTCTTATACACGTCCATCGTGATCAGCGTCGAACAGGAGTTGAATACCGAGCTCAGCGAACTCATCAGCGCCGCCAGCAACGCCGCCACCATCACGCCCTTCAGCCCCTCAGGCATCAGCCGCAGCACCAGCAGCGGATACGCGTTGTCTCCGGTTACCTCTCCGGGCCACAGCGTCTTCGCGATCAGCCCCGGCAGCACCAGTATGAACACCGGCAGAATCTTCAGCCCGGCGCAGAAGAACGCGCCCTTGCGCGCTTCGTGAATCCCGCGCGCCGCCAGCGTCTTCTGCACAATCACCTGGTCCGTACACCAGTACCAGATCCCCAGAATCAGCGTCCCGAAGATCGTCCCCGGCCACGGATACACCGCATCCGATGCCGGCTTCACCATCTGGAAAAAGTCCGGCGGCAGCGCCGTGCGTAGTCCCTCGAACCCGCCCGCCTTGTCCAGCCCCATCACCGTCAGCAGCACCGCCCCCGCGATCAGAATGAACGACTGCACCAGGTCTGTGTAGATCACCGCCGCCAGTCCGCCCGCGATCGTGTAAACCCCCGTCGCGATCACCAGCAGCATCGCCGTCGTCATGTAGTCCCACCCGAACACCTCACGAATCAGAATCCCGCCCGCAAACAGCGCCACGCTGATCTTCGTAAAAATGTAGGCGAATATCGAGATCCACGTCAGATACCCCCGGCAGCCGCTCGAAAACCGCTTCTCCAGAAACTCCGGCATCGTGAATACGCGGCTCTCCAGATAGTGCGGCACAAACAACCACCCCAACAGAAACAGGCAGATGCTCGCCGACCATTCGTAACAGCCCACCGCCAGCCCCGTCGACGCGCCCGATCCCGCCAGTCCGATGAAATGCTCGCTTCCGATGTTGGTTGAAAACAGCGACGCTCCGATCGCGAACCACCCCACGCCCCGCCCCGCCAGAAAATAATCGCGTGAGGTCCGCTCCCTCCGCGAAAAATAGAACCCGATCGCGAAGATGCCTGCGAAGTAGAGTATGAGGATCCAGTTGTCGAGCATGAAGCCCCCTATTCTACTCCACGCCCGCCCGCGGTACGATCAGGGCAGGCCATGATCCAATACCCAGGCCCGCTCGACGACATCCCGCAACTCATCCAGTTCCTTCGCCGTGAGCTGCCCAAGCTCAGCATCCTCCGCAAGCTCGTCATCACTCCCCAACAAACCACCGTCGAGGACGTTAACCGCGACGCCATCTTGTTCCCCGGCCTCACCTATTCCAACCCCGCCCTCGATGCCCTACTCAAGGAACTCCGCGTCGTCTACGCTCCACAAACCCTGCACGATCCCTCGCTTACCCCCGGCGGCGTCAAGGAATTCCGCCTCAGCGCCCGCCACGCCTGGGGCGAAGACCGCGTCATGTAACCAGCCCCGGCAAAACCTCCCCCGCCGCCCCACGCAACCGGCAATCCGCCACACCCGACGCCGGCGTCTCCTCCGTGTTGATCTCGATAATCTTCGCCCCGCCACGCTTGGCCACCGGGATCAAACTCGCCGCCGGATACACCACCGCCGACGTCCCCACTACCAGCAGCACTTCCGCCTCCTCGGCCGCATCCGCGGATGCCCGCAGCACCTCCATCGGCAGCGGCTCTCCGAACCACACCACCGCCGGCCGCGCCACGCCTCCGCACTGGCAATGCGGTGGCAGTTTCGCCAGCGGCACGCGCCGGTCCGGCCACTCCGCGCCGCACGAAGTGCATCGCAGCCTCCACAAATCTCCATGCAGCTTCCGCACACGATGATTCCCGGCTCGCTCATGCAGCCCGTCCACGTTCTGCGTCACCAGCGTGAACTCTTTTCCACTTGCCTCCAATCGCGCCAGCGCCTTGTGCCCCGTGTTCGGCTCCGCCTTCCCGATCAGCTCCCTTCGCCACTGGTACCACTCCCACACCAGCACCGGGTTCGTAGCGAACGCCTCCGGAGTAGCCAGATCCTCCGGCCGGAAGTTCCGCCATAGTCCGCCTTCGCCACGGAACGTCGGCACTCCGCTCTCCGCGCTGATTCCTGCCCCCGTCAGAGCCGCGATCGACTTCGCCTCCTTCACCCACCGCCGCGCCAGCTCGCGCTCATCTTCCACGCGAATACTCCAACACCTGCCGCCGGCTCACATGCTTCTCCAGCTCTTTCCGGTTCAAGAAATAGGTCGGTTTCACCTTCGACTTCGAAAACAGCTTCTCCGCCTGATCGTCAAAATGCGGCGATTGCGGATCATCGCTTTGCCCCAGCGGCGACACTTGGTAGGATTGCGGCGGCTTACTCAATACCACCACCATTGTCTGCGTCTGCCCGCTCACACCCACCATCTCCTTTCCCATCTTCCGGAACCCGATATTGCGGGGCGTCGCCATTGCCGCCTCCAGCACTCCTCCACCGGAAACGGGGAACGTGCGCCCCGCGCCTTCCCTCCCCACGCGAAACAACGTCCCCCACGCCGCACCAGCCCCAAACTCCGCATTCAATCTCTTCTCCGCCCTCCCCAACGCCCCGCGAACCACCTCATCGCTCAATGCCGCCGGCGGCTCCACCGCCCGGCTATGCTCGCCCAACTCCATCTTGAACAGATAAAACCCCAGCGCCGCGCGTGATTCCGCCTCCGCCCGCCGGTCCCACTCCGCCAGCATCTTCGCAAACCCGCTCTCCGGAGCCGCACTCCTCACACGATTCTGCCAGCTCACCGCCTTATGTACTTCCGGCGAAAACGCAAAATCCACCGCCTGCTCCAGCGTCACCTTCTTCGCCTCATGCAGCTGATCCCGCGTCATCCCCGCTCGCTGCGACACCTCTCTCCTCGCATCGTTATATAGGTAAGCCCTCTCCGCCCACTTCTCCGCCACCAGCGGCGAATCATGCATCATCACCCACGGCGGACAATTATTGTTCTGCATATATCCCTGCTTCGGATTCTCCAGCTGCACCAACGCGGAAAGCTCATGCAGACCCCGCCACTCGCATTTCCCATCCCCCGCCTGCGGCCGCGACGGATCGCACCCCGGCGCGCGAACCGGCACCCTCCCGTTCCGCACATAATAAATATCCCCGTCCACCGTTCCTACCATGATGTTCTGCGCCATGTACTGCCGCATCCCCAGCGCTCGTTTCATCTGGGTCAGGTTCCGCGCCGTCACCATTGCATAAGCCTGCTCCAGCAACCGGAACTGATCCATGTACGGTGTCGCGAACGTGTACGCCTTCCCCTCCGCCCTCGCCCACACCGGCCCGTGATGCGTCGACTCATTCGTCACCGTCCGCCAACCCTTCCCGAGAACCCCGATCCTCTCCTCCCTCCTCTCTAACGGCCTCCACTCCCCGCCGAACCGGTACTTCCCATCCCGCACCTCCACTTCAAAAACATCAGACGTGTCCGGCCCGCCCGTGGTCATCGCCACCGAACAATACCGGCTGTGACCCAGCGTCGGAAACGGCAGCCCCAGTCTCCCTCCCCCAGCCTGCTGCAGTTCGCCTCCATACAGCCGCATCTCGTAGTAACGCGTCTCCCCGTACCAGCTCAGATGTGGATCAATCACCGCAATCGGCGAGCCCATCGCCGCCCGCCAAGGTGCAATCAACATTTGGTTCGACCCCGCATACGGCACCGGGTCCGGCTTCATTCCTCCACGCCGCAAATCATCCCCCGCCTCTCCCTCCGGCCACCGCGAAATCGTGAACCTCCCCAGCGCCACCGGATGCCACGGCTTCACCTCTATCGCCCACGCCGGAGCCTTCCCCGGATGCTCCTTCATATACCGCGCGATCCCCGCCACATAAGCCTCAAGAATCCCCCGCACCTTCGCACTCAACTCCCCATACCTGCCTTCCGCCACCCGCCGGTGCCCCCACATCCGCTGCCGGTGGTCATGTGCGAACCACTCCTCCCCGAATGCCTCCGCCATCGTCCCTTCCGCTTTCCGGAAATTCCGTATCAACTCTTCCAGCCGGTCCTCCGCCTGCGCATATCCGGACCCGAACGCCACCCCTTCCTCTGTCCCCGCGAAAATATGCGGCACCCCAAACCCATCCCGCAGAACCTCAACCCTCTCCCCAAACCCCAGCCCGGCAATCATCAATAACAAACAAATCCCGGCATCCGTGTTCATCCGTGTTAATCCGTGGCCCATAATCTAATCCCCCAAACCCGCAACCTACCTCCTCCGGATCCGCACCTTCGGCGGAGGCTTATTCACCGCGTCGAACATCGCCTGTAAGCTCTGCCGCGCAAATCGCCGCTGCACCCTCTTGGCCAGCGGCGAAAACCAACGCGCCAGCTTGTGCCTCGGCTTCGAAAATGAGTACAGCTCATACCAAACCGTCCCATCCTCCAACATCTCGATCAGGAACTGCTCCTCTCCCTGCGCCATGTGCCCTTCCAGCGTCCCGTATCCGAACCCGTACCGCCGCACCGGTTCCTCCTCATCCACCACGTACACGATCTTTGCCGGATTCAGCGACCACAGCCAGTAACTGAACACCAGCACGCCCACCACCGACCCCGGCTCAATCCGCTGATAACTCCAGCACACCTTCACCCAGTCCAGCTGGAACATTTTCCAATGCGTCACCGCCCACCGCGCCTTCTCCCATGCCTGCTCACCCTCTCCCAGCTGGATCCTCTCACGGGCCACGGCGTAGCCCTTGGGCGCCTCCTCATTCCGCGTCGCGCCAACCTCCGCGTAGGAAAACTCCCCCCGCGCCTGTTTCTGCACCGTGTACCGCAGCGCCGATTCGCTCGGCTCCCGCAACCACATCATCGCGGATACGCGAACTTCTGCACGCGCCAGTTCTTGATCTCTACCACGTAAATCGAGCCCTCCGAATCCACCGCGATATGATGCGCGAAATCAAACTGTCCGGGTCCCTTCCCGAACCCGCCCAGCGTCCCCAATACCTGCCCTTCCAAGTTCAGCTTCACTACTCGATTGTACTTCCCGTCCGCTATATACAAGGCCTTCTCCTTGGCCGCATACGCCAGCCCCCACGGCGCTCCTGCGTGCGTCCACTTCTGCAAAAACTTCCCCGCTGCATCAAACACCTGGATCCGCTCGTTCGTCCGGTCCGCCACGTACACTCGCCCCTGTTCATCCAGCGCCACATCGTGCACCAGGTTGAACTCCCCGTCCTGATCCCCCTTCTTCCCCCAGTGCCGCACATACTCCCCGCTCTTGCGGAACTGAATTACCCGCGAATTCACATACCCGTCCGACACATAAAAATCCCCGCCCGGCGTGAACGCGATCCCCGTCGGTTCGTTGAACGCATACTGCGCTTCATTATTCCCCGGCTGCTTGCCCGCATTCGTGATCACCATTTGCAGCCTCCCGGCCCGGTTGAATTTCATCACCGCGTGACCCTTCACATCCACCAGCCACACGTTCCCGTCCGGATCAATCCCCAACCCGTGCGCCGACGTCACCGGCGCTTCCTCAAACGCGCTCAAAAACTTCCCGTTCTTATCGAACTGCATCACCGGATGCCGGCCGCGGTTGTACACCCACACGTAATCGTTCGCGTCCACCTCCACCCCCGTGCACTCCCCGAAATTCCACCCCGCCGGCAGCTGCGCCCAGTTCTCCACCAGCCTATGCGGCAGCTTCGGCGCGCTCGCCAGATCCGCCGCCATCGCTCCCATTGCCGCAATCACGATCCCTATACCGATTCGCGTCTTCATGCGCCTGAATGTAGTCGAGCCCCCGGCCGCGTGTCAACCGTCACGTAACTTTTTCAAAAACTCGGTAGCTTTTTCCTCCCCTTTTCCCCCGCAAAACCCGCCGCTTTTCCTTTCCCCTCAACAGCTTCCCTCCTTTGGCCCTCCGCTTGCTCCCCTAACGGAGAAACCTTATGGAAACCAAACCCTCTCCCAACCCTTTCCCGAAAGCCTCCCTGCTTGTCTGGACATGCGCCGCCGTCTTTGTCGCGCTCGCATCCGCCAACGCTCTCCTGTTCTTCCGCGTCTCCTCTCTCGACGCGCAGATCACTCAGCTCGCCTCGGAAAACCGCAACCAACTGGAAACCATCCGTCAGCAGAGCTTGGTGCTCAACTCACAACTCCGCTCCACCGTCAAGGATCTCGACTCCCAACTCACCGACACTCGCTCCAAGGCCGCATCCGACGCCGACCGCGCCCGCATCAATGCCCAGCGCCATGCCGAAAAGCTCATGCAGTCCCTCGCCGATGATCAGCGCCTCCAGCAACAGGCCCTCGCCGAACAAATCGGAGCCGTCCGCCAGGACTCGCAAGCCGGCATCGCCAATACCACCGAGCTCACCGGCCAAATCCGCTCTGTCCGCGAAGACCTCGCCCAAACACGCTCCACTCTCCAATCCGCCCTGTCCGATCTGCACTCCGTCCGCGGCGACCTCGGCATTCAAAGCGGCCTCATCGCCACCAACGCCCAGCAGCTCGCAGCCCTCAAGCAGCTCGGCGAGCGCAACTACTTTGAATTCGACATCCGCAAGTCCCAGCGCACCGTCAAGGTCGGCGGCGTCGTCCTCGAGCTCAAGAAAACCGACGCCCGCCGCAACAAGTTCAACCTCGAATTAATCGCCGACGACAAGCGCATCGAGAAAAAGGACAAGACCCTCAATGAGCCCGTTCAGTTTTATCTCTCCGGCTCCCGCCAGCCCGCCGAGATCGTCGTCAACCAGGTCGCCAAGGACCGCATCGTCGGCTACCTCTCCACACCCAAACTCATCCAGGCGCGCCGTTAGGGCCGCGCCTTTACGCGGGGGTGGTTGCTACATATACATTCCGCCGTTCACCGCCAGCACCGCCCCCGTGATATAGCCCGCCTCCGCGCTCGCCAGAAACTTCACCGCCGCCGCCACATCCTCCGGCCGCCCGAACCGCTTCAGCGGGATCCGGTCGAGCATGGCCGCCTTCAGCTCATCCCCCAGCGCCGCCGTCATATCCGTCTCGATAAATCCCGGCGTCACCGCATTCACCGTGATGTTCCGCGACGCCATCTCCTGCGCCAGCGATTTCGTCAGCCCAATCAGCCCGCTCTTTGACGCCACGTAATTCGCCTGCCCCGGATTCCCGCTCTGCCCCACCACCGAGCTGATATTCACTATCCGCCCCCACCGCGCCTTCATCATCCCTTGCAGCACCTGCTGCATGCACAAAAACGCTCCCGTCAAATTCGTATCGATCACCGCCGCCCAATCTTCCTTCTTCATCCGCAGCGCCAGCCCGTCCCTTGTCACCGCCGCATTATTCACCAAAATATCAATCCGCCCGAACTCCTTCGCCGCCTTCGAAAACGCCCCCTCAATCGACTCACTCGAACTCAAATCCATCTCCACCACATAGGAATCGGCAATGCCCCCCGCCACCTCCTCCAACCTCTCCCGATTCCGCGCCGCCAGCACCACCCTCACCCCCGCCCCCGCCAGCGCCTCCGCACAAGCCCTCCCAATCCCCCGGCTCGCTCCCGTCACAAATGCAGTTTTCTTATCTGTGTTCATCCGTGTTCATCCGTGGCCATTAATTAGGAACCCACTAACTACTACTTTACCCCCACCACCATCGAATCCCGCCCCACTAAGTGCTCCACCCGCGTCTCCCGAGGGTGTCCCATCAATAGTTGAAGGTTGGTAACGGCGGCGGCGCCGGTTTTCGATAGAATCCGGTTGCCACACCAATTCCATAAGGAGCCAACCGCCGTGAAAAAACCATATCAGATTGTGAC
>VFZE01000051.1 GCA_016871315.1 Acidimicrobiia bacterium
TGTCGTAGTCGGCGGGATCTTCGCCGGGGATGACGACGTGGACGCCGGAAAGGCCGTGCTTGACGGCGTTGGCCGCGGCTTTCATCTTGCCGATTTCGGTGCGGGGGCCGGTGGAATGTTCGGCGTTCTTGCGGTTAGCGGCCAACTGGGCGGGGGAGGTAGACATAAAGTTTCTCCTGATTGGTGAAGTGAGCGCGGGCGGGCGGCCGTGCATGGCTGGATAGAGAGCTATCCGATGGGAGTGTAGCGGGCGCGGGTGCGGGGCTGACGGATTCAAATCTGTAAGGTGTTGAGGAGGGGGAGGAAATATTTTCCGAAAAGTTGGGACGACGAAGGCTTTGGGAAGGAGGCGTCTATGGAGCGTAGGCTGGTTTGGCGAGGCCGGGGAAGATGTCGAAGGCGAAGGTGATGCGTTGGCGGAGGAGGGGGTAGGGGTCGGATTTGGCGAGGGGGCGTAAGTGATGCCCTCATGGTACAACGTCCATATGCCCTCATTCCAAGTCCGCACGCCGGGCTGCCCGTATGACTGTATCGTCGAGCGTGGCGCCATCAACCGATTGAGCGCGGCCGTTCCGTCCAAAGCGGGCAAGCTGTTTGTAGTGACGACTCAGGACGTCTGGCAACTGCATGGCGAGCGGCTGAGAGCATCGCTAGACGGGCGGAGCTTGGAGACTATCTTCTTTCCCGGCAAGGAGGAGAACAAGCGCATCACGCAGGTGGAAGCACTCGCTGAGCAGATGGTGAAGGCCGGGGCGGACCGCACGAGCATCGTGATCGCCTTCGGCGGCGGCATAGTCGGCGACCTCGGCGGATTCCTCGCCGCCATCTTCATGCGCGGCGTGCCGGTGATCCAGGTTCCCACGACGCTGCTGGCGCAAGTGGACGCCGCTATCGGTGGAAAGACCGGCGCCAACCTGGTCGCGGGCAAGAATCTGATCGGCGCGTTCCACCAGCCGCTGACGGTGCTGGTGGATCCGGACGTGCTGGCCACGCTGCCGGAGCGCGAATACCGCGCCGGTCTCTACGAAGTCATCAAGTACGGCGTGATCAGCAGCCCGGGCCTGTTCGAGCGTATGGCTCGCGACGCGCCCAAGGTGATGGCGAAGGACCCGGCCATTGTCGAGGAGATCGTCGCCGAATCGGTGCGGATCAAGGCCGAAGTGGTCTCGGCGGATGAAAAAGAGGGCGGCCTGCGGCGCATCTTGAACTACGGCCACACGATCGGCCACGCCCTGGAAGCGGAGACCGATTATCAGCAGTTTCTGCACGGGGAGGCGGTCGCCTTCGGCATGCGCGCGGTGACGCATCTTAGCGTGCTGAACGGCATGCTTGACTCCACGGTGGCGGCGCGCATGATCGGCGCGATTGACACCTATGGGCGGATTCCGGCGCTCGACGGGATTCGCGCGGAGGCGCTCGTGGCCCGGCTCGGCAGCGATAAGAAGACCATCCAGGGGAAGGTGCACTTTGTGCTGGCCGAGGCGGTCGGTAAGGTGGTGGTTCGCAGCGGGATCGATCCTGGCTTGGTGCGCGAAGCCACGCGAATGTCGCTGGAAGAGCTGGCGGCATGAGTGCAGGCACCAGGCCGCAAGGCGTCGAAGGCGACGCGCAGATCGCCGGGTGGGTGCGGCGGATGTTCGACGACGTCGCGCCGCGTTACGACCTGCTGAATCACCTGCTTTCGCTGAACGTGGATAAGTACTGGCGCAATCGCACCGCTGCGCGTCTGGAAGAGATCTTGCGCCGCCCGAATATCAAGGCGGTGGACCTGTGCTGCGGAAGCGGCGACCTGCTGCTCACGCTGCAGCGGCAAGCCCCGGTTCCGCTCACCGGTAGCGACTTCTCCCATCAGATGCTGCGCGTAGCGGCGGAGAAGATCCGCAAACGCGGCGCGCCGTCGCTGTTGTTTGAGGGCGACGCGATGCGGCTCCCGCTGGCCGATCAATCGATTGATCTGGTGAGCGCCGCGTTCGGCTTCCGCAACCTGGTCAACTACCGCCTCGGCCTCCAAGAGATGCTGCGTGTGCTGAAGCCCGGCGGTACGGCGGCGATCCTTGAATTCTCCACCCCGCCCAATCCGGCCTTCCGCGCGCTGTACGATTTCTACTCGCGGCGCGTGCTGCCGGTTGTGGGGGGCTGGATCTCGGGCTCGCGCGAGGCGTACCGGTATTTGCCGGAATCGGTGCGCAAGTTCCCCGCGGCGCCCGAGCTGGCCGCGCAGATGCGCGAAGCCGGCTTCGTCGAGGTTCGTTTCCATCGCATGACGTTCGGCATCGTGTCTTTGCACATAGGGACGCGACCGTGACTTTTGTTTGCCGGCCGCGAATTGGAGGGCAAGGATGGTTCGAGCAACCTTGTTGATCGCTGTGCTGGGCGGCCTGCTGCCGGCTCAGACAGTGACCTTGCAAGGGCCAATTCCCGCGAAGCCCGAGGAAACCTGTTCGGTCTGCAACACGCCGGTCGGCCCGGGCGGGGAAGCCTATCTGGCCGATGGCCAGCGGTTGGTGGTGATGGCGGCGATGCGCGATGAGCTGCTCGCCAATCCACTCCAATACGCCAAGAAGTACCGGCCCGAGAGCATGATGTTCACCGTGCGCCGTGCCGGACCGCTCCATAGCGCCTATCTTTGGATCGGCATCTACATTCTTGCGGGGCTACTGTTCGGCGGACTCTCCGCGCATTCGGCCATGAGCAAGGGCTTGCCCGCCTTAGAGTGGTTCCTGCTTGGTTTCTTCTTTTCGGTTCCCGCCTACCTCGCGGTTGCCGCCAAGCGCACAACCGTCGAGGTTCCTGCCGGGCTTGCCAAGATCCCGTTGACGCGCACGCCGGGGCTCTGCTCTCATTGCCGGGCCGGCAACCATCCTTCGGCGGAAAGCTGCATCGTCTGCGGCGCGCCGCTGACGCCGACAGCGCCGTCGGAAGTGCGGAGCCTCTCATGACGGGCTGGCTGAAGGCGCTGGGCAACTCGCCGAACATGGGAGCGCGCCGCCCGTTGGTGGGCGAGAACTACGAAAGCAACGTGCCGGGCATATTCGTCATCGGCGATCTCTCCGGCGCGCCGGTGGTGAAGCTGGCGATGGAGCACGGCAATCACGTAGCCGAACATATCGCCTCGCTCGCCGACGCCCGCGCGACGGCGGCCGGAGCCTACGACCTCATCGTCATCGGCGCCGGCGCGGCCGGTCTGAACGCCGCGCTGGTTGCGCAGGAGCGAGGCCTGAACGTGCTGGTGCTCGAAAAGGCGAAAGTCGCCAACACGATCGAAGACTTCCCGGAAGGCAAGTGGGTCTATGCGGAACCCGATACGAAGCCGGCGAAGGGCAAGCTCTGGCTGGATGGTGCGAAGAAGGAAGACCTGCTGCGCCGCTGGCACCAGATCATTGAAGAGAACCATCTGGAGGTCTACACCGAGGAAGGCGTCACGGCCGTCACCCGGCGCAAGGACGGCCACTTCGACGTGAAAACGGAAAAGGGCGTCTACACCGGCCGCCGCGTGATTGTCGCCACCGGCCAGCGCGGAAATCCGCGCAAGCTGGGTGTCCCGGGCGAAGAGCGCGAGCATGTCTACCATCGCCTCTACAGTCCGGGCCATTATCACGGCGAGGAGATTCTTGTCGTGGGCGGCGGCAACAGTGCGGTGGAGGCCGCGATCACTCTGGCCGGGCGTAACCAGGTGACGCTGAGCTACCGCGGGGCGGAGTTCAGCCGCATCTTCAAGGAGAATGAGCGCAAACTGGCGGAAGCAGTGGCCACGGGCCGCGTGAGACTGATTTACAACTCCCAGGTCAAAGCATTCGGCGGAACAACTTACACGCTGGAGACACCGGATGGCACGCGTGAGCTGCCGTATCAGCATGCCTTTGTCCTGATCGGTGCGGAGCTGCCGGAGGCTTTTCTGAAATCGCTCGGCTTGAAACTGGAAAACGAGTGGAGCGGTAATCCGTGGCTGGCGGCGGCGCTAACGCTGGCGGCAATGTTCGGCCTTGCTTTCTATGGCGGCGCAAATTGGCTGGGCGCCGCAGCCGCCCTGGCATCTGTCGGCGGACTCCTGCTGCTGGGCCTGCGCGGCAGCCGCTTCGCCTGGCTCGGCTTCTCGTTCCTCATCTGCTACACCATCTACGGGGCCAAGATGGGCGAGAATTTCGAATTCTGGCCTTACCGCGGCTGGGGCTACAAGTTCTTTTCGTTCAGGGACCGGCCGATGTCGTTTTGGTACACCGTCAGCTACACCGCGGTGATGACGATGTTCGGCATCCAGGCGATGAAGCGCTGGGGCTTTGACCGCAAGGACCGTTTTCAGATCTGGCGCTACACCTCCCTGCTCGGCTTCCAGTGGATCTTCTTCTTCCTCATTCCGGAGTTTCTCTTTCAATACGCGGTGAGCTATGAATGGCTGGGCGAGATCGCCAAGGACCCGGTCTTCGCCAGTCAGGCCTGGCGCAGCTACGGCATCGTCTACGCGTGGCCGCTGTTCTTCTATACCTTCTTCGGCTCGCCGCACGAGATCTGGGTGGTCTGGGGTGTGCTGCTGAGCTTCGTGATCGTGCCGGTGCTGGTGCTCTGGCACGGCAAGCGCTACTGCTCCTGGATCTGCGGTTGCGGCGGTTTAGCCGAGACGCTGGGCGACCGGTGGCGGCACAACGCGCCCAAGGGCAAGGCCTCCATCCGCTGGGAGGTGATGAACAGCGTCGTGCTGGCGGCGGCGGCCGTGATCACGGTGATGATGGTGTCGCGCGATGCGGTGGAGATCTTTCGCGCCCCCTCCGGTAAGTCGGTGGAATGGTACCGGCTGATCGTCGATGTCTGGCTGGTGGGGATTCTGCCGGTGACGCTCTATCCGTTCTTCGGCGGCAAGGTCTGGTGTCGCTACTGGTGCCCGCTGGCGAAGATGATGCAGGTCTTCAGCAGCATCTACACGCGGATGAAGATGAGCAGGTTCGCGATCCACTCGAACGAAAAGTGCATCGCTTGCGGCGAGTGTTCGCGCAACTGCCAGGTGGGTATCGACGTGATGAATTACGCGCGGAAGCAGGAGGTGCTCGACAACGCCACTTCCTCCTGCATCGGCTGCGGCATCTGCGTTACGGTGTGTCCGATGGACGTGCTCAGTTTCCAGCCGCAAGCCGATCCGCAGCTTGTGCAGATCAGCAAAGCCGCCTAATGCGCCGGCGGCGGCAGCGGGCTTTTGCAGCCCTCCCGCTCCACGGTGTAGATGGCCCCGGCGATCTTCCAGCCCGTTTCGAGCTTCACCAGGTGAAATCCATCCACGCCGCAGTGGGAGAACTTGCCGTCGCGGTGAAAGTCGTATGGCGTCCATACGCTGGCGATGGAGCCGTGGATCTCCACCTTCGGTGTCCACATACGCTCAAGCAGCTTCTCCTTGCCGTTGGCAATGGTGGAAAGAAACTCCGCGAAGCTGCGTACGCGCGTGGTCACCTTGCCTTTGTCGATGGCGATAATCGTGAACTGGCCGCCATCGGTGAGCAGTTGGCGGCCGGCCTCCGCATCTCTTGATGCGAGCACATCGAAGAACCGCTGCACGACGTGCAGTACGGCTTTCTCCTCTGGACCGGCAGCGAAGGCGGAGACGGCGAAAAGAAGAGCAGCAGGAAGGAACCGTTGCATAGCTGGTTTCCCACTATAGCAGCCATGTGCTAATTGGAATCTCGATGTTCCTCGACACGTTCGGTGGCGGTGTTCAGGTCCATCCACTTGACGATCAGCCGACCGCTGGAGATGCGTGACTTGACCGGATGCCGGCCGAGGAACTCCTCAAAACGCATTTTGCGCTCATCGAGGGCGCGCGACAGCTCAGGATATTTGGCGCGCTTAGCAGGATCGGCGGCAGCCTTTTCCGCGGCGCAATCAGAGTGTGTCGTGAAGACCACCACCTTGACGCCGTTGTCGACGGCCAGCTCCAGCATCTCCTCTTCCTTGGGCGCCAGCACGGAGCCGGCCAGCCGAAGCACGTAATAGTAGCGCCGCGTATCCCCGGCGATTTCGTTCGAGTCCAGCCGGCCATCCATGCAGATGATCATGGCGATCACCGGATGGCGCGGCGAGCGCGGCCAGCGCGCGCGGATGGAACTGGCCAGCCGGTTCTGATCGAGAAACGCGTCCCACACTTGAGCAGGCGTCACGTTTTCATGTTCGAAATCGTAAGAGATCAGTGGATCCTGAAGCCGGTAGCCGGCGTTAATCAATGCGCCGCCGAGCATGAACTCGATGCGGTCGCCCCATTTCCACGCCACCGGTATACCGGCGATCATGATCGCCAGCACGGCAATTGCCATCTTTCGTTTCATAACACCTCACTGTGTTGTCTGACCCATGGCCCATTGAATTCCCTTGATGAGATGGGTCCTGTATTTAAGATCTTTCCAGGTTGGTTCCCCATCTCCGAGCGAGGTGTAAAAAACGCGCCCTTTACCGTGCGATTTGGCCCATGAGACGGGCAGGTCCTTGTCCTGAGCATTCATCCTGGGGTTGGCGGTGTCCAGACTCGCCGGATCCAGGCTGAGCAGCATTTGGAGGTTGGCGCGGTCGAAATTCTTGAATTGGTAAATGTCGTCGGCTATTTCGAAAGAGTCGCCCAGATGCTGTGTCGCAGGGTGAGTCTTGTCCACCACTTTAACGCGCACCTTGGTTTGCGGATTCTCCTTGGTACGCCAGGGGCGGCGGTCATAGTAGGCGCCGAGCATCTGGCCGAAGGGAGGATAGTTCTGGTACGTGTTGGCGGTGGAGTGTATGCCGATGAAGGCTCCGCCGGCGGCTACCCAGTCAAGGAGCGCCTCCTTGTCGACGCCGGGCGGGTTGATGGCGGTGAAGAAAACGACGGCCTGGTAGCGGCTCAGCTTGCCGCGAGTAAGCTGCGCGCCGTCCTGCGTGACGGTGACGTCAAAGATACCGTTGGTGATCTCCACGAAGTAGCGCTCGGCAACGGAGAGAGACTCGGGAGTAGCTCGCCGGATGACGTCATTGTCCGATGTCATCGGGTTCGCGAAGAAAAGAACGGCCGGGAGCTTGGCGTCCTGAGCGGCGAGGACGCCAACGGTGAGAACGAGGAATGAAGCGCTTACCCGCGCAAGGATCACTTGGCGACCGTGAAGGGGATGGATGAGCTGGTTGTTCCCCACTCCACTTTCAGAGTACCGCCCGCGGCGGTGTCGTCAATCGAGATGGTGAGCTGATCCACCGGCGCGGAAGTCTTACCCGCCTTCATCGGCGCGCGGCCTAACTCAAGAGAAGCATTATAGGGAACGCCCCACTGGCCGGGCTTGCCGAGCTTGCCTATGATGAGCTGCCACTCGTCACCGGGCTGCGTGTTGATGGTATACGGAGTGCCTGCGTCCAGGCTCAGCGAACCGAACTTGAGCGGTTTGTCGGAAGTGATCGTGGTGGCTTCGTCGGCGCCGGTGCGCCACGGCCTGCCTGCCGGCATGACTTGCGAATCGGCGCGTCCCTTCAGTAGCGGCCGGCCGTACTCGATGGTGATCTTGGCTCCGTCGATCGACCACTCCGAGCGCACGTGCGGGCTGCCGCCCTTGCCTGGGTGGATCTGGGTGGTGGTCTGTGCGATCAAGGCGACGGGAAGGACAAGAGCCGCCGCAATCGTTAACAGCTGTTTCATTTGAGTCTCCTGTACTGAAATCAGTATAAGTGCTCAGACGAGCTGCACGTAGGGAACGTTACGGTGCCAGCTCATGAGGCGCGGTTTGATGGGAGCCATCGCAAACAAAAGCCGTGGCTGGAATGTGCCGACGAACTTCGGCATCTTCACAAGGAAACCGTGAGGATCCAGAATCTGATCGACGAAGAATTCGGGCAGATTGAACCTGAGGACTGAGCAGGGACGGCCATTTCGACTTGGTCAGCGGGTTAATGCGGAGAACCTGGTAGCCGCGGGAAGACTTGGCTAAGACATGGTGAGGAGATCGGTCACCACGTTTCCGTGAACGTCGGTGAGGCGCATCTCGCGGCCCGAGTAATGGAAGGTGAGTTTCTTGTGATCGAGGCCAAGCAGATGAAGGATGGTAGCATGCAGATCGTGCACGTGGACTTTGTTTTCGATCGCGTAATAGCCGAACTCATCCGTTGAGCCGTAGACTTGGCCGCCCTTGATGCCGCCGCCTGCCATCCACATCGTGAACCCGTAGGGATGATGGTCACGGCCGGGGCCGCGGTTGCCGCCGTCCTGGGCCATCGGCGTGCGGCCGAATTCGCCGCCCCAGATCAGCAGGGTATGGTCGAGCAGGCCGCGCGTTTTCAGATCCTTGATGAGGGCGGCGATGGGCTGGTCCGTGGCTTTGCAGTTCTGGCCGTGGCCGTCTTCGATGCGGCCGTGCTGGTCCCAACGGTCGACGCCCTGGCGGCGCGGACTCAGCAGTTCGATGAACCGCACGCCGCGCTCCACCATACGGCGTGCGGCCAGGCAGGCGCGGCCGAACTCTTCCGTATCCTTTTCCTCAAGGCCGTAGAGCTTGCGCGTGGCTTCCGATTCCTTGGTGAAGTCGAACAGCTCGGGCACGGCTGTCTGCATGCGGAAGGCGAGTTCGTAGTTGACGATGGCGGCTTCCATGGCGCTGTCTGCGCCGTAGCGTGCCAGCGCTTCACGGTCCAGCTTCTCGAGCAGCTTCAGCTTGGCCTGCTGCACGTTGGCGGAGTCGCGCGGGTGCAGATCGGCGACAGGATGTTCTCCTTTGCGGAAGAGCATGCCCTGGTAGCTGGCCGGTAGGAAGCCGCTGCCGAACAGGTCCATGCCGCCGGGCGGAATCATGCCGGTGTCGATGACGATGAAGCCGGGCAGGTCGCGGCAAGGGCTGCCTAGTCCGTAGGTGACCCAGGAGCCGACGCTGGGGCGGCCTTGCAGGGAGGAGCCGCTGTGCATGAAGTAGTTGCCGGCGGTGTGCTCGGAATGCTCGCCGTGCAGGGAGCGGATAATGGCGAGATCGTCGACGCAAGTGGCGACGTGCGGGAACAGGTCGCTGACCCAGGCTCCGGATTCTCCATACTGGCGGAACTTCCAGGGCGATGGCATCAGCTTGGCGGGAGAGCCGGGTGCGTTGGGCGCCATCGGGATGGGCAGCTTTTCTCCGCGGTGCTTTTCGAGGGCGGGCTTATAGTCGAAAGTATCGACGTGAGACGGGCCACCGTCCATAAACAGGAAGATCACCGACCTCGCCTTGGCGGGGAAGTGCGCGGGCCGCACCTTCATCGGATCCGTGGCACGATCCTCGGCCATCAAGGTGGCGAGGGCGAGAGCGCCGAAACCGTTGGCCGAACGCATCAACATTTCGCGGCGGGTGAGCGGCATAACCTTATCTCACAAAGATGAATTCCTTGGCGTTGAACAGCACGTGTGCCAGATCGGCCCAGGATCTTTCCGTTAAGAATTGTTTCACGCCGGCCACTTCGGTGGGAAGCGGGGGACGGGCGAAAGCCTCCAGGAACATGGCTTCGATGCGTGTGCCGGCGTTGGAATGCTCGGCGGTGACGCGCGCGGCCCAGTGATAGGCCTGCCTGGTAACGAACTCATTGTTCATCAGAATCAGCGGCTGGCTGGGAACAGTGGAGACGCCGCGGCGGCCGGCGGTGGTTGCCGGTAGCGGATAGTCGAAGGCGAGCAGCATCGGGGTGAGGAAGTTGCGGCGGACCTGAATGTAGATGCTGCGGCGGCGATCGCCGTCGAGGGGGCCCGATTCCGGCTTGCCACGGCCATCCTGATAGGGGCTGATGTGCGGGACAACGCCCGGTCCGTAGACAGCGGGGTAGAGATCGCCGGAGACGGCGAGCATGGAGTCGCGAATCGCTTCAGCCTCCAGACGGCGGACGTGGAAGTGGCTAAGCAGGCGGTTGTCGGGATCCTTCTGCCTTGCGGCGGCGGCGGCGCTCGACATCTGGTAGGCGCGCGAGAGGAGGATCTCGCGGTGCAGCGCCTTGATGGACCAGCCGTTGTCGATGAAGCGGCGGGCGAGATGGTCAAGAAGCTCAGGGTGCGAGGGACGCTCGCCGGTGGAGCCGAAGTTGTCGACGGTGCGCACCAGTCCATGGCCGAAGTGGTGCTTCCAGACGCGGTTCACCATGACGCGCGCGACAAGCGGGGCGGCGGTGTGCGTGAGCGCTTCGGCGAGCGCTTTGCGGCCGCTGCCATGCTGGTACGGGGCGGGGTCGTCCTGAAGGACGCGCAAAAAGCCGCGCGGGACCTCCTCGCCCAAGTTGTGGTGATCGCCGCGGATGTGGATGCGGGCGTTGCGCGGCGTTGCTTCCTCCTGCGCGATGAGAGCGAAGTAGGAGTCGGGAATGCTGGCGGCGATCTGGTTGCGCCTGGCTACCAACCCGGCGGGTTCGGCGGGGAATCCGCTGGGTTCGCCGGCAGGCGGCTCTCTGTTGTCGGAAAGGATAATCTGTTCGACGCGGATATAGCCCTGACGGCTGCGGTCGATGATTTCAAAGTAGGCACTTTCGCCGAATTGGCGCTTGAGGCCGGATGTCTTCCAGGCCATCTTGCCGTCGTCGTCGAAGGCGATGACTACGGGGCGGCCCTCGGCGACAAGATTGAACCGCACTTTGGCTGTTTCCCGGCGGCGTCCGTTGTCAGGCGCGTGGCCGGAGAGCCGCACGTGGAGGTACTGCTTCGAGACCTTGAAGCTGGACGAGACGAGCGTGCCGGTGAGCTCCGCGGCGCCGCGGAAAGAGTCGGCAAGTCCGTTGCGTGGCGCGGAGCCGAAGGCGGCCCCTCCGGCGCGCCAGCCGGTGTAGTTGTCCTTGCGGAAGTCGGCGACGACGCTGTCACCTGCCCGCGCGAGCTCCGGTTGGGGGGAGTCGGCTGAGGGATGGATTCCACGGTGGATCGCTTCCACTTTGGCGTGGATGGACGCGATCTCGCGCAGATGCGCGGGCGAATCGATACCGGATTCGGCGATCTGCGTGGAGTCGAGAATGCCATAGAGGGCGTAGTAGTCCTTGTTGGAGATGGGATCGAACTTGTGATCGTGGCAGCGGGCGCAGGCGACGGTGAGTCCGAGGAAGGTTTTCGAGAAAACGTCGATCTGGTTGTCGATCTTTTCGGCGCGCACCTCGCCGACATCGTCGGCGGCGTTACGCTCTTCGCCGAGGGCGAGGAAGCTGGTACCGAGGGGGGAATCGTAGTGCATTCCAGAAAAGGCAAGGCGCGGGGAAACGATGTCGCCGGCGATGTGTTCCTGAATCAGGCGGTTGTAGGGAAGGTCGTCGTTGAAGGCGCGGATGATGTAGTCGCGGTAGCGCCAGGCGTCGGGGCGGTCGGTGTCGAACTCGTGGCCGGTGGTTTCGGCGAAGCGAACCAGGTCCAGCCAGTGGCGCGCCCAGCGCTCGCCGTGGTGCGGGGAGGCGAGAAGACGGTCGATGACCTTTTCGAAAGCGCGGGGGGAGCGGTCGGCGAGGAACTCGTCGAGTTCCTTGCGCGTGGGGGGAAGCCCGGTGAGGTCGAAAGTGACGCGGCGGAGCAGGGTGCGCTTGTCGGCGGGTGGGGCGGGAACGAGTCCGTTGCTGCGGAGCGCGGCGAGAAGGAAAGTGTCGATCCGGGCTCCGGGTTTGGCGGCAGGAAGCGGCTGGAAGGCCCAATACTGGCGGCCCTTGGCGAAGTCGATGCCGGAGGCGCGGGGAGCGGCGTCGGTGCGCGGATCGGGTGCGCCGCCGGCGATCCAGGCGGTAAGGTCGGCGAGTTCGGCTTCGGTCAGTTTGGCGGCCGGAGGCATCGACAGGGCAGGGTCGGAGTGGGTGACAGCTTGAATAAGGATGCTGGCTTCGGGCTGGCCGGGGATGATGGCCTGCCCGCGGGAGCCGCCCTTCATCCAGCCGGCCCTGGAATCGAGCACGAGGCCGCCACTGGCAAGCGTCCTGGCGGAGTGGCAGGCATAACACTTGGCGGCGAGTAGCGGCCGGATCCGCTTTTCAAAGAATTCGACATGGACGGTGGCGGCCGGGCCGAGTGCGGCCAAGGCGAGGATGGCGGAGCTGATACGGAACCCCAGCATGGCAAACTGCTTACCAGCAATCATATGGCAGCCGGGGCGGAGAGACAAGCGCCGCGGAGAGTTCGTTCCGCAAACTGGACTCATCGACAGAAAAGCGTCGAAAAGTGTCGAATGATGTCGGAATCAAGTGGTTTCAGAACTTCCAGCTGAATCCAAACTGAACCAGGCGTGGGATACCGGGCAAAAGGCCGCGGGTACGGTCAACGATGGTAAGGCGGTCTGTCAGGTTCTTAGCGGTGATAAAAACGGTGGCGCGGAGCTGCTCCACCGGATAGTTCGCCGAGGCGTTCCACACCGCGTTTCCAGGAACAAGCCCGCGCTGGCCGTCTGCGGTCCCAGCCAACGTATTGAGATCGTCGGAAAACTGGCGCCCGGTATACACGCTTTCCAGTTGAAGCATGAATCCGCTAGCGTGGCGGTAACCGGAGGAGGCGGTAAGCAAATTGGCGGGTGCATAAGGTAATCGGTTGCCCGTAACATTCACGCTGCCAAATCCGCTGACCGTGGAGAAGCGGATTGGTTCGGTGAACTCGGCCTCCCTGAGGTGAGTGAAAGCGGCGCGCAGGAAAACGGAATGACGGCTGCGAAACAGGTTGCGGAACTCGTGGCGCCCCCCCAACTCCACTCCGTGGTGGACGGTCTGCCCGCCATTGATGAGGGTTGCCCCGATCCCTCCGGCGACGGAGGCGGGAATGATCTGATTGGAGAAGTCCATGCGGAACCAAGTGGCTTCCAGCTGCGAGCCTCGCGCCGGACGCAGCCGCAAGCCCGCTTCGTAGATCCAGCTTCGCTCGGGCTTCAGTTCAATACTGGCGCCGGTGGTGTTGCTGATGACGTCCTCGACCCGCGGTGGAGCAAATCCGCGATGGACACCGGCAAACGCGGTAACCCGTGAATGCGGGGAGAAGCTTGCGCCGATTCCGGGTACCCACTGGTCAATACGCGAGGCGCCGCTCACACCCGCGCCTGCCGCCGCGAGGCGGTTGGTTCTGGCATAGCGAATCGACTCAAAGCGGATGCCTGGCGTTACGGTCAGCTTTCCCCAAACGAGGCGGTTCTGGATAAAGGTGGAATAGGCGCGCGCCTTGCGCTGGTTGTTCTCGACGATTCGCCCGTCGCGTGCCGCCGGCAGGTCACCGTTTTTCTGGAGCCGCTCCTGTAGCTCATCGTGAAAACGGAATCCGAAGTCGAGGTCGTTTTGAGCGCCGAACAGAACGTAGTGTGCCCTCGCCTTCGGTTCCACGCCCCAGGTGTAGTACTTGCGCAGCCGGCCCTCGTTGCCGCAGGTGGTGAACAGATTCGCCATTCCACCGCACAGAGGATCGGCGGAGTCATTCGGGCGCTGGTTGGAATTTGAGCTTTGGCGCCACCAGTCACGAAAGAAGGTGGACCCATAAGCGGTGGTGTTCAAGGTAAGCGATCGGGCCGGCGCCCAGACATGATTGGCCGATGCGCCGAACCGGCTAATCGTGAAAAAGTCGTTGCGAAATGGATTGGCGCGGGGATTGGCCAGCCACTCGGCTTCGCGCAGCCCCGAATAGGTCAGGTTGGAATCTTCCGTGTAGTAGTTGATGCGGAGACCCAGCGTCTGCTGACTGCCGAGGCTGGTCAGCATCTTCGCATTGCCGTCATTCAGCCCGTGACGCAGATTCTCCCGTGCCCCTTCCCCCTGCTTTCTCATCCAGTCAAACAGCAGGCCCGTTTTCCCGAAAGTCCCGCCGTAACGAAGGTGGCCGTTGAAGTAGTCGCGGTTGCCGCCGGTGAGGGTGAGAGAGCCTTCGCGCTGGGTGGGTGGCGGGGGTGTGATGTAGTTCACGACTCCACCCACCGTCATTGGTCCAAACAGAATCTGCCCGGCTCCCTTTACGATTTCCACCGATTCGAATCTGTCGACGGGAGGATGGTAATAAGAAGCGTTGTCGCCATAAGGTGCGTAGCTGAGTGGCAGGCCGTCCTCCAACAGAAGAACGCGGGTCGATCGGGTTGGATTCAATCCGCGTATCCCGATATTGGGCCGCAGACCAAAGCCCTCCTCGGACCGCGCATGGATCCCGGAAACCTTTCGGAGCGCCTCCTCAGTGGTAAGAACCCGGCTCTCGAGGAGCGTGGCAGAGTTCAAAAAGTCATAAGAGCCGGCCAAGCGCTCCAGTTGCTCGGGAGTTCCCACGATGCGGGAAGCGGAAACCGTCACCTCCTGAGCAAGCGTCGCCGGTTGCAAGACAATGTCAACTGGAAGGGATGCGGATGAAGCCGCGACCGGATGATTCACCTCTTGGAAGCCGGCCATTGTGATGCGGATCTGGTATTCGCCCCGCCGAACATCAGAGAACGTGAATTTGCCCTCGGCATCGGTCAAACGGACCTGTTCCACCTGAGTCAAGGCATGCTGAAGCCGTACCTCGATTGCGACCATCGGCTCCCCAAGAGGGTTCTTGACGATGCCTTGAACGGTAACCGGCTGAGCGCCCGCAATAGCCTGGATGGCAGGGATTATGGCGAAGAGGAAGAAGCTGTTTTTGCAACTCATTGTCAAAACTAGATATAGACCAAAATAGTCGCATTTGTCAATAGGTTCTTTGTGTGCAAATAACCATACTTATTTGCAACAATTTGCATGCGAGGCAAAGGTGCGTCACGGAAATGACTACGGCAGAGTGAGAACTAGTTGTGATGCAGGAGAGTTTCAATAATCCCGAGGATGAGCGGCCTCAGCTTGCCTTGTAGCCTTCTGCGTTCAGCTTCATCTTGCGGCCGCTGACCATGGCCAGGTTGGCCAGGTGCGGGCCGGCGACGGCGCGGGCGGCGATCTCGACCGGACAGTTGGGGTCCTGGCGCGACTTCATGCAGGCGAAGAAGTTTTCGACATGGGTTTCGACCGGAACCGGCGCCTTTTCTTCGTGCAGGGGAGGCGCGTCGCGCTTCCACGGCTCAGCGTAGACCTTGTAGCCGGCGTCGTCCAGCATCATCGTCGCCTTGTCGCCCAGGAACAGGATGGACCAGCCGTTCCGGTAGGAGTTGGCGTAGTCGAGGGTCCAGGTTGCCATGAAGTTCGGGTATTCGAAGACGGCACTGAAGACGTCGGGATGCTCGGCGCCTTCCATCTTGGCGACGTAGCCCTGGCAGACGGCCGACTTCGGCGCGCCGGTGTTCATGAACCACTGCACGACGTCCATCAGATGGGTGCCTTGGTCGGTCATGTTGCCGCCGGCGTAATCCCAGAAGTAGCGCCACCGGCGGAAGCGCATCGGTTCCAGGGCACGCTTGGGTGCGTTGCCGAGGAAGCGCGCCCAGTCGAGTTTGCCCGGGAGTGGGGAATTGTCGAGCTTGGCGGAGATGTTCCAATGCCACTGCGCCTTGACGAGCGTAACGCGGCCCAGCACGCCGTCATCGATCAGTTGCTTAGCTTTCAGGATGGAAGGGGCGCTGCGGCGCTGCATGCCGATCTGCACCACCTGCTTGCTCTTGCGCACGGCTTCGATCATCGCGGTGCTCTCTTCGAGCGATCTAGAGAGGGGCTTTTCGAGGTAGGCGTCCTTGCCGGCCTTGAGCGTGGCGTAGAGCATGGGAGCGTGCTGATGATCGGGTGAGGCGATGACAACGGCGTCGATACCGCGCTCTTTGTCGAGAAGCTCGCGGTAGTCGCCGTAGGCGCGGGCTTGCGGGGAGTCGTTGAGGGCCATTTCGAGGTAGGGCTCATAGACGTCGCAGAGGGCAACGCATTCGGCGCCGAGCTTCTGAAAGACGCGGCTGACGTAGCGGCCGCGGCCACCGGCGGCGAGGACAGCGTAGGAGATGCGGTCATTGGCGCCGAAGGCGGAAAAGGGGATGAAGAGGGGAGCGGAGGCGAGGAAAGTTCTACGATCGGATCTCATTATCTGGAATCTCCTTCCGCCATCATTATATAGCGGTTCGGGGAGACTATTTCCGCGTCGCGACGACGCGGGAGGGATAGCCGGATTGGCGCAATTCGCGCTCGGCGGTGATGCGGAAGTCGCAGCTTTCGATCAACTCCGGGAGGCGGCCATCGATCTGACGGCCCCAGAAGGCGGGGGCCAAGGAACCGGCCAGGCGGTAGAGGCGGTTGAACATCGCAGCATTGTGGCCGATGAGGACGAGCGTCAGGGTGCCGCGGCGGGTGAGGACGCGGTGGAATTCCTGGAGAGTGAGGAAAATATCCTCGGTGGAAAGCAGCTCCAGCAGGTAGCAGCAAACGACGGCATCGAAACTCGCATCGCGGAAAGGAAGGTAGCGCGCGTCGACGGCCTGGCATTCGGTCCAGGCGTCGGGATAATCGCGGCGAACCTGCTTCTGGGTGCGGGCGGCCATGCGCGGGGAAAGATCGAGACCAACGGTTTTGCCGTTGCGGTTGGCCTTCACCAGCCGCCGGAACATCTCGCCGGAGCCAGTGGCAACTTCCAGCACATGCATACCGTCTTGAATGCCCGCCATGTCAACGGCCGTTTTGTGGGCGCGGGAATGGAAGCAGTAAGTGGAGAGCGGGTAGATAGTGGAAAGAACGTCGTAAACGCGGCGCGTGCGTGCGGCAATCGTCTTCGGCAGCCTTTCCCTGGTTAACGTAGTAACTTCGTATTCAAGAGTTTTCAATAAGGGCATTCGCTCTTCTCGTTCAGGAAGCTCTGGCCAGGTCCGAACCCACCGTCGGGATCTCTATCCCGGTGCGAGTTCCCTCACCCGGCTTGCTGTCCACCCACATTCTGTAATCACCACCGAACAGCACCTTCAACCGCTCATTCACATTCGAAACTCCGATGCCCAGCTCAAACAGGTTTTCGAGCTTCTGTTCCGGGATGCCGACGCCGTCATCCTCGATCAGAAAATGCAGCCTGCCACCGGAGGACCAAACTCGTAACCTTATCATGCCGCCGTCCATTTTGCTTGCCAGCCCGTGTTTGAGGCTGTTTTCCACAAGCGGCTGAAGCAACATACTGGGAACCATCAGATCCAGCAAAGCCGGATCCACATCCTTGACAAAGCGCAGTTTGTCGCCGAAGCGGACCACTTCGATGGACAGGTAATCGTCGATGAAAGTCAGCTCCTCGCGCAGCGAGCAGAAGTTGTCGTAGCGCCGCAGCAGGCGGCGCAAAATGTTGGAGAGCTTCTGAATGACGAGCCGCGCGGTTTCCGGATTGGTGCGCGCGAGCGAGGTGATGGAGTTGAGCGTGTTGAACAGGAAATGCGGATTGATCTGGCTGGTGAGCGCGCGCAGGCGGGTGTCCTGCAATTGGCGCTGCTGGAGTTCGAGCATCTGCTCGGTGCGGGCATTGCTCCAGATCTTCACCGGGATCAGAATGGCGAACATCGTGGTGAGCCACACGGCCACCCAGTGGCCCGGATGCGCGCCCGCGGCCGGGTAGAAAGCGAAGACAGCGCCGGGAGGAAAAGCCTCGTAGCCGGCCAGCCGGAGGAATTCGGTGACCAGAATCATCAAAAGAAAGAAGAGATGGAACAGTGTGGTGCGGTGATTGGACCAGTTGCGCACGACGCGGAACAGCGCCAAATCGGGAAACGGCGACAGGCGCCAGATTTCTTCCTGGTCCGGCGCGGAGTCGCGCACCAGCCCGCCGAGCACGCCGATGCCTGCATAAAGCGGCATGGAAAGCAGCTCGCCGTTCAGCATGGCGGGGATGGAGATGAGCACCCCGGCGACCAAGCCGGGAACATAGCCGCCGACGAGGCCGGCCAGGAGAGCGGCTTCCAGCCCCATATCGGCGGCCTTGTAGCTGCCGGTGAGCACGCGGATGGCCGAGCCGCCGCCGAAGACGGCGCTCAGGCTAAAGGCGAGCATCAGGCGCTCAAAGAGCGTGCGCTCTTCCTTGAGCAGAGTTCGCTTGAAGGCGCCGAACCGCACGAGCAGGCTGGCGACGGAAGCGGCAAAGGCCAGCTTGACCAGCAGCACTAGAAGGTGTTGTTCCAAACGGCCTGCGCCTCGGGAATATTATAAGGCCCCTCCGGGGCAGCCGGGCTGCTGTGGTGCTTTATAATGAAACAATCCTTGTCGAGTCAGAGTCTTAGCTTTACGCAGGTTGCCGAGGCCGATTTCCCCACACGGTTCGGACACTTCCGCATATACGGGTTCCAGGCCGGAGCCGAAGAGGCGGTCGTGCTGCGGATGGGGGACGTTTCCGGCCCGCCGCCGCTGGTACGCGTTCATTCGCAGTGCCTCACGGGCGATGTATTTCACAGCCTGCGGTGCGATTGCCGCGCCCAGCTGGAACTGGCGCTGGAGATGATCGGCCGGGACGGGCGCGGCCTGCTCATCTATGAGAACAAGGAAGGCCGGGGCATCGGGCTTCTGAACAAACTGCGCGCCTACCAGTTGCAGGATCAGGGCGCCGACACGGTGGAGGCCAACGAGCAGCTCGGTTTTGAGGCGGACTTGCGGGGCTACCAGTTGCCGGCAGCCATTCTCCGGCACTTCGGAGTCGGGCAGGTGCGGCTGCTGTCGAACAATCCGGAGAAGATCCAGGCGCTGGAGCGCGAAGGCGTGCGGGTTGCCGAACGCGTCCCCTGCCAGCCGAAGCAGAACCCGGCTTCGGCGCGCTATCTGCACACGAAGAAAAACAAGCTTGGACATCTGCTCGACGGTTTCTAATCAACCACCACATATGAAAATCCTGGCTGCTCTCCTGCTATGCGCCGCGGTGGCGCCGGCACAGCAGTACCGGGCATTCTGGGCCGACGCGTTTCACTACGGCTACAAGTCGCCGGCGGAGGTGGACCAGATGCTGGACGACGCCGGGCGGTCCCACGTGAACGCGATCTTCATGCAGGTGCGGCGCCGCGCGGATTCCTACTATCACCGCACGCTGGAGGTTCCTGCGCAGGATGCAACGTGGTCTTCCTCGTTTGACGCGCTGGCGTACCTGATCGACCGCGCTCATGCGCGGGGCATCGAGGTGCACGCCTGGTTTGTCGTCTATCCGCTGTGGCCCACCACGA
The DNA here is from genome assembly GCA_016871315.1 of Acidimicrobiia bacterium. GTDB lineage: Bacteria > Acidobacteriota > Terriglobia > Bryobacterales > Bryobacteraceae > VFZE01. The sequence continues at coordinate 18,975 of VFZE01000051.1, forward strand.
TCGCGCCGCCGGTGAATCCCGAGCATCTCTGGCACAAGCACGGGCCGCGCGCCACGGGGGAGAACATGTGGATGCAGGTATCGGGCACCGGCTCGATCGGCGGCGGACTGGATCCCGGACATCCCGCCGTACCGCGTTACCTGACGGAAGTGATCCTGGATCCGATCAACCACTACGACTTCGACGGGATTCATCTGGACTATATCCGCTACTCCGAGGATGCCGACTATGGCTGGAATCCAGCCGCGGTGGCACGTTTCAACCGCTTGAACGGCCGCGCGGGGATCCCCGCCGCAAACGACGCCGCGTGGGCCGCTTTCCGCCGCCAGCAAGTGACGGGTTTGGTCCGCCAGATCTACCTTCGCGCGGTAGAAAAGAAGCCTTCGCTCAAGGTAAGCGCGGCGCTGATCAGTTGGGGAAATGGACCAGCGACGGAGGCGGCGTGGCTGCTCACCGACGCTTATCGCCGCGTTTTTCAGGACTGGCGCGGGTGGCTGGAGGAGGGCATTTTAGATCTGGCCATGCCGATGCATTATTTCAGAGAGACGACGAACGCGAGTTTTCTGGACAGGTGGCTGGATTTCACGAGAGCACGGCCGCATAACCGGGCTTACTTGCCTGGGCTGGCGATATATCTGAACTCGATACCCGATTCGTTGGCGCAGGTAGGGCGCAGCCTGCAGGGAACGTCGGGCGTGGCGCTCTATTCCTACGCGAGCAGCAACACGCTGAACGCGGCGGGGCTGCCTGTGACGCCGAACGCGGAATTCTACGCGCGTATCGGCGAGCTGTTCGGCGGGCCTGCCGCCATCCCGGCGCTGGCCTGGAAGAGCGAGCCTGTCACCGGCCATGCCGCCGGAACAGTGGAAGTTGCCGGCGGCGGAGCGTTTCTCTATGACGGCATCGAGGTGCAGATCGCATCGGACACGGGCAAGGATTTCACACGCGCGGCGTTGACGGACGCCACCGGATTCTTCGGATTCGTGGATCTGCCACCGGACCGCTACCGGTTGCGGTTTTCCCGAGGCGGCCGCACGGTGTTTGAAGCCACGCCGCGCGATGTCGCCGCGGGCAAGTTGACGCGCTTCGACGTGTTCCTGAGGGCGGAGGATTTCTCGGGCGTTCAGCCGCGGATACAATCGGCCTCGCGGCAGGCTGCCGCGCCGGGGGATATTGTGGGGATAGAGGGGCGCAACCTGGGCGGGAACGCCGCCTACGCGACCTCAGTCCCACTGCCCACGGCGCTGGACGGCACGCAGGTTCTATTTGCGGGCATCCCGCTTCCGCTGTTCTCGGTCATGGCGGGCAAGATCGAGTTCCAGCTTCCCTACGTGCTTCCGGAGCGTTGGAATATTGTGGTCCGACGCGCGGGCATGGACTCGGAGCCATTCGCGATTGCCGCGGCGCCGCACGCGCCTTCGATTCTCGGTGTCATCCGCCGCGATGCGGTACTGGAGATCTACGCCACCGGACTGGGCATGACGGCGCCACAAGGCTCGGCCGGCACGGGCGCGGATCCGGGCAACCTTCCGCGGTTGACGGAACCGGTGACGGTGATGGTCACAACAGCCGAAGGCGAGTTGGAATTGATACCGCTCTACGCGGGCCTTGCACCGTATCTACCGGGCCGCTACCAGGTGAACGTGCTGCTGCCGAACGCGGCGGCAAGCGGAAGGTTGCGGTTGCGGATCGGCGGGGTCGACTCGGCCCCGTCGCCGTTCTAGGTGACGAGGTTCAGGATCTCGCGCACGCCGACATAGGCAAAGAATGCGAGCGCCAGGCACAGCACGGCATTTACAGCCATGTTGCTGCGGAACCGGTCGCCCACCCACTCCTTGCGGTTGTTCATGATCAGCAGCGTGAGGGCCAGCAGCGGTAGCAGCATGGCTCCGGTAATGCCAAATACGAGTTGCAGCTGCTGCACGGGCCAACGCATCAGCACAAGTGGCGCGGTGCCGATGAAGACCAAATAGCCGCGGTAGCTGCGGGTGCGGGTTAGATCGACTTCCTGACGCCGGCCCACGCCGGAGCCTTCGCGCAGGTAGAGGAATTCCGTGAACAGGTACGGCAGGCTCTGCCAGACGCCGAGCAGTGCGGAAAAGACGGCCGCCCAGAAGCCGGTGAGAAAGATCCACTTGCCCACGGGGCCCACCGATACCGCCAGCTGATCGGCGAGCAGCAGCGCGAGTCCAGCTCCCTGGCCAGTCACGCGGACGCGCGAGCCGATGATCACCACGGCCATGCCGAACAGACCGATCACGGTGTAGGAGAGCAGAAGGTCAAAGCGGCAGGCGCGCAGCCCATCCTCGCCACTGCGGCGTTCTTCGCGGATCCAGTATCCGTAGGAGATCAGGGCCATGGTGCCGCCGATGGCGCCGATGACGCTAAGCACCCAGCCCGCGCCGCGCGGCGGTAGCGAGGGGACTAGGGCAGCGGCCACCGCGCCCCAATCGGGCGCCAGCAGAAACGCCGTCGTCACCACAGTCAGGAACATCGCGCCGACGCAGACGCCCAGCAGCTTTTTGAGCAGCTCATAGCCACCCGCCCAGACGAGCGCCAGCCCGGCGAGGGAATGCAGTGCGCCCCACAGGTAGCGGGACTGGTTCAAATCACCGACCGGCAGCAGGCCGGCGCCGGCAACTCCGCAGGCGCTCGACAGCATGCCGCCGGTGACCAGGGTGAACACCAACAGGTAGGCGAGGAAGACCCACTGAATCCAGCGGCCGAGCCGACTGACCCAGCCTTCCAGCAACGTGGTGCCTGTAGCCATTTGCCAGCGCGCGATGCCTTCATTGAGAGTCCATTTCAGCAGCACTCCGCACGGAGCCGCCCAAAGCACGGCCATGCCGGCTTCTGCACCCGCCAGACTTCCGGTGAGAATGTCGCCGGCGCCGACGCTGGTGGCAGTGAGCAGAATGGCCGGTCCAATCGCGGCGCGGCGGGTCATGGAGCCGAGCTTATTGTGTCCGGTGCGGGAATGGCAAGGGACGGTTTCGGGGTCCCAGACCCTCCCACCGGCGGAACTACTCCTTCCATCCACACCAGATTACGGCAAAGGAGCTAGGGCAAAGATCTAGTCTAGGAGATCGTTGAAAACATGGGGAATCGCTCCCTGATGGCCACGGCTCGGCTTGGAGTCGCAACGGCCACAGTCAGGTTTGAGAGCCGCGCGGGTGAGGAAATGGGAGCGACCTGCCATTTTTCACAAGCCCCTAAGAATCCCGTCAATGGGGACAGGTTTAGGTCGATATGCGTTTTTGATGGGTATTTCTCAGTAAGGAGAGGGTGATGACAAAAGAAGGCGTAATGATCCTGAGCATGATGGCGGTAATGGGGTCGATGGCAGGGTTGGAGGCCCAACTAAGAGTCCCCTCGGCGGATGCACTCAAGGCGGTGGAAACCAAGGTGACACCCCAATACCCCCCGATTGCGAAGCAGATGAGGGTTACCGGCAAAGTAGAACTTGAGGTGACGATTGGAACGGACGGTGCGGTGGAGGCCGTGAAGGTGATCTCCGGCAATGCGTTGCTGACCGCTTCGGCAACGGAGGCAATGAAGAAATGGAAATTCCAGCCATTCACCGAGAATGGGGAACCAAGCAAGGCGGTGACGGTGATCAACATCGACTACAAGTTGTAAAGGAATCAAACAGACTAGCAAGGCAGGGAGATGACGGAAGAGAGATGATAACCGGGAGAAAGATCACAATCGGCGCAAGGCTGATGGGCGGCTTTGTGGCGATGTTGGGACTAGTGCTGGTACTGGGGCTGAGCTCGTTGAAACTCAGCCAGAACATCAGTGAGGAGCTTGACCGAGCCGTGAAACTAACGGCGGCAAAGCAGCAGCTGGCGGGACAGATAGCCACCGCGGCGGCAGACATGGTTGCCTTGGAGCGTGGGATAGCATTTGCCACGGCTCTGCAACAGGAGGACAAGACGAGACTGTTCAAGGACGAGTTCCGGGTGAATGCGGAAAGGGCGGACGGCTGGCTGAAACAGTTCCAGTCACTGGCGACGGCGGGAACCAAACAGTCGACCTTGCGGTTACGCAGCAGCTTTGATTCGGCGCGGTCCAGTCACGACCAGATGCTGCAGCTGTTGGCGAAGCAGCGGATGGACGCGGCTTTGGCCATGTTTGACACGATCCTGTTGCCGCGGTTGAACGAGATGAGCGCGGAGGCAAAAACGCTGGTGGAGGCGCAGGCGCGCGAGCTGAAGGCGCGGGTGAAAGCGGCGGAAGACACGAAGTGGAAGAGCTTGTGGGTTACGACGATCCTGATTGGCGTCAGCCTGGCGGTGGGAGTAGTGGTGATCCTGATCGTGCGGAAGGTCACGCGGCGGCTCCGGGAAATCACATGGCGAATGGACGAGTCGGCGTACCTTGTGTCGGAGGCGGCGGGACAGATCTCGGCGCGCAGCCAGGCGCTGTCGGTGGGGGCCACCAAGCAGGCAAGCTTCCTTGAGGAGACATCGGGGTCGAGCCAGGAGATGAGCTCGATGACGCAGCGCAACGCCGACGGCTCGCGTCAGGCGGCCGGTTTGATGTTGCAGGTGGACGAGCGGATCCGGGAAGCCAACCGGCAGCTGGAGCAGATGGTGGCGAGCATGGAGGCGATCAAGGGAAGCAGCGAGAAGATCGCGAGGATCATCAAGGTGATTGACGAGATCAGCTTCCAGACCAATATTCTTGCGCTGAACGCGGCGGTGGAGGCGGCGCGGGCCGGAGAAGCGGGGATGGGATTCGCGGTGGTGGCCGACGAAGTTCGGAACCTGGCGCAACGTTGCGCACAAGCGGCCGGGGATACCGAAAGCCTGATTCAGGAGTCGATCTCGACGTCGAGTGAAGGCGCCAACAAACTGGCAAAGATGACACAGGCCATTCAAGGGATCACGCAAAGCGCGGAGACGGTGAAGCAGCTGGTGCAGGAGGTGAACTCGGGAAGCCAGGAGCAGGCGCGGGGCATCGAGCACGTCGCCTCGGCGCTGAGCCAGGTACAACTGGTGACGCAGGAGACGGCGGCCAGCGCGGAGGAAAGCGCGGCGGCCGGGCAGAGCATGCTCAAACAGGCCGACACGATGTCCGGGCTGGTGGAACAGTTGGTGGCCATGGTCGGTGGCGGCAGCCAGCGCGAGGATAAGAGATTGGAAGCCTGCAAGGCGTAGTAAGTCGCGCGCAGCCGGGGAGTGCTCAGGCGGCCTTTATGGACAGTTCGGCACGGGCGGCGCGGGCCATTTCGGCGACAGTAGTCCAGCCACGGCCGGCTTCGGCGATGACGGCGAGGCTTTCGCGGAACCGGCGGAGTTTTCCCTCAAGGGAGCCTCCGGCGCGCTCGAGGAAGTGGCGCTGGGAGCCGTCGAAATCCTCATCACAGGTGAGATCGGCTGGGTGCACCACGTAGTAGAAGTAGCGACGCGCGCGCATAGCCGAGCGCAGCATCGCGAAGTGGCGCTCCCAACCAAGCAGAAAGCCTGTGGTGTGCCAGACCGCGACTCCGGCCGGGCCGGGTGTGGTGGGCACGGGCAGCATGAGGAGGCCACGGGTGAGATAGGGTTCGCGCGGGCCGATGATCGGTTGCGCCCAGTCGCGGCGGTTCAGCACGCGACGGAACTTGTTGGCGTGGCCCAGGTGATTCAGAGCGTTCTTGATGACGAAGGGGTAGTAGAGCAGGGAAGGGAACAGGCTGGTATCGTAGCGGTAACCTAACTCCGAGAGCACTCTCATCAAACGGTCCGAGTAGCTCCAGGCCGGCGCGACGAAGCCGCGCGGCACGACACCGACCGCTTCCGCCAGCCGGTCATGCGTGCGCGCGATCTCGTCGCGCATTTCCGCGTACGGCAGTGCGCCCAGATCCGTGTAGTGGTTCCAGGTGTGGTTGCCGATCTCGTGGCCCTTGCGCGCCAGATCGCGCAGGCGTTCTGCATGCGCGGGCTGTTCCAGGTCGCGTCCGATCGTGTAGATCGAATAGGGGAGGCCGAATTCCCGCGCCACCATTTCGAAGCGATCCAGAACCTGCCGGAAAGTGGGATCTTTGTAGCCTTGCGGGTAGCCGAAGGCGTGCGCCATCGAATCGAGATTCAGACTGACTGCGGCATAGCCTTGCATCAGGCGGCGCGCTCCAGCGGCCGTCGTTCCGTGCGGCGGAGATCGTGAAGCAGCTGCGCCGAGGCTTGGATTGCTACGCCCACCATCGTGTTCCACGAGTTCACTTGCGGGTAGGCGTGCGCGGTTGTGGAGATGTAGACTCTGCTGTCGCCAAGCCGGAATTCCGGCTTGCGGCTCAAGTAGCCGAGCGGCCAGACCGGCTCCACGTAAGGAGCCCGGAAGACCTTCATCGTCTCCACCATCCCGGGCGAGTAACCGGGATGAATCTGCTCCAACGCTTCGCTTGCCTGGCGTTTCAGCTCGGCGTCCGGCGTGTTATAGAGTTGGCTGTCACGGGAACAGTAATTGAGGAAATAGACAAGATGACGTCCGCCGGTTTGCGATGGCGGCACGACATGCGTGGTCTCGACGACGCCTTGAAACGGAAAGCCGTCCTTGACCACGGCGGCCCAGTAATAGGGCATGACGGATTTGCGGCACAGCGCCACCACATTCACAACGCCTTGGTGCAGGAGGTCCCGGTGAGGAACCAGCGGTTGCAGCCATCCGCGCGCGATGCCTGCAAGCTGAGGAAGCGGGAGCGTGGAAACGACGGCGTTAAAGCTCTCCCACCCGGCGCCGGTCATCACTTCCGGCCCGTTGAGCGTTTCCCGCAGCGCTTCCGCCGGCGTGCCGGTCCGGACAACGCCTCCCATTCGTTCGATGGCGGCGCGCAGTTGTCCGGCAATCTCCCGGTAGCCGCCGCTCATGTAGCCCTTGACTTCCTTGGCGCCGCTTTTTTCGCGGCGCAGGCGCGACCAGAACCAGTAGGCCGGCACCTTCTCGTAGAGATCGCCGAACTTGGCGCGCAGCAGCGGTTTCCACAGGCGCTCGAAAACTTGGGCGCCATAGATTCCCCGCAGCCAATCCGACACGGGAGTTTCATCGAGTCCGGCGGGATCGCGCAGCAGCTTGGCCGTGTAGGCGGCGCCCATGGCGGTGCGGAGCCTGCCTCCGATGCTCAAGCCGCCAAAGCGCAGCAAGTCAACCGGGGTGTTGAACGGGTACATGCGGCCGCCGTACAGGAAGCCCATCTTCGTCTCCCGCCATTCGACGCGGGAGCTTAGCTTCAACTCATCCAGCAGTCCCAGTAAGTGGTCGTCGGAATTGAGCATCACGTGATAGAAGCGCTCCATCACACTGCCTTCGTGCTCGAACGTGCCGCCCAGCCCGCCCAATTCCGAGGAGGCTTCCAGCAGCGTCACGCGGCAGCCGCTTTGCGCCAGCCGGTAGGCGGAGGTGAGCCCTGAGATCCCGCCACCCAGAACCGCGATGTGCTTGCGGCCAGCGTCCAACGCGTTCATCTGCCGATGGCCATGCGGCCCCAGGTTCCGAGTTGATGCGCGACCCAGGCGCCGGCCACCGTGGTCAAGGCCAGGCGCATCAGGCTGAGGTGGCTGAAGACCGATTGCGTGATGTTGATCTTTGATTCGCCGTACAACCGGCGCTCCAGGCGCATCGGCAACTCCTTCACCTTGTAGCCGCCGAAGATAGCGCGCACCAGGAACTCCGCCACTCCGGAGAAACCGTTCGATTCAAAGTGCACGCTCTTGATCACTTCCTTGCGGTAGGCGCGGTGAAGTGGCGTGAAGCTGTAGACTGATCCGCCGAGAATCGAGCGGTAGAGCCGCGAAGCACCCTTACTCAGCATCTTGCGAACGGGATGCACCTTCCCGAGCTCGCTTTGCGGATGCCATGGCGAGGCTGTGACGATGTCGGCGCCTTCGGCCAGCATCTCCACCATGCGCGGCAGGGTCTCCGGCGCGAAGGTGCAGTCGCTGTCCATGGTGCAGACCACGGGCGCCTCGGCGCAGGCGAAACCTGTACGGAGAGCCGCGCCCAGACCGCGATTCACCGGATGGTGAATCACGCGAACCCAGTGATGCTTTTGGCGCAGCTGTTCCAGCGCGGGGCCGGTGCCGTCGGTGGAACCGTCGTCAATAAAGAGAACCTCCCATCCATTGATCTCACCGCGGCTCCTCATGGAGGAAAGGCGGGTCACCAGCTGGGGAAGTCCGTCAATTTCGTTGTAACAGGGTACGATGAGGCTGACGTGGGGGTGAGTCATGGGGACGCGCTCCTTGGTTAAGGAGCCCCATTGTGGCGGTTGGCCCTGGGACAAACACTGGTGCTCCGGTACTCGCGGTTCTAGATCTCAGGTAGAACCACGCAGGCGGACGGCCAGGAGCCGAAGGCGGAAAACTAGTTTAACCAGCTGATAGTAAAGGGTGTGTGAGGTACTGGGCCGGCCTTGGCGGCAGCTACTTCTTCAACTCCACCCAGTGGCTCAGGGCGTTTCCCACGCGGTTAGAGGGCAGCGACATGGCCGTCGCCGCGCCGTTCAATACACTGCCTCGTAACACCAACGAGAATTGGATCGAATAGGACCGCCGATTGGCATCCTCGGTGCCGATATCGCCCATCATCCGCCCCGTGAGGAGGTTATCGCGAAAGGCGACTTGGTTCAACAGGGCCGGCGGCTGAGCGCCGAGGCGGGCGTGCACATCATCGGCGCCCCGGATGTCGAGAGTTAGCGGTAAATCCCCTTTGTAGGTGGAAACCGTCCCCTTCCATTCGCCGCGCAGTGCCGCCGGCAATGGCGGAGCAGCCTGCCGGTGCGCCGGTTCGGAGCGCTTCCACTTGGGCAGATAGCGAGCCAGGATCTCATCGGCCATGCGGTGTGGCAGATCGGTCCGCGCGTTCGATAAAGCGGCCACCGCCAGCTTCTCGTCTGGGATCAGCAGCAGCGCCGTCGAGACACCGCCCATGCCACCGGTGTGCATCGCGATACGGTATCCTCCCGGGTTCTCCGTCAGGCTCCAGCCAATGCCGTAACTGGTGCGAGCGGAGAGCTTGCCCACCGGCTTCCGCATCTGGTCAATGGCCGCCTCTTTCAAAACCGGTTTCTGATCGGCTTGCATCGTCTTCAAGTGCAGCATGGCGAAGCGGACGAGATCATGCGCACTGGAGTAAATCGCGCTGCCTCCGGGATGATCGAAATCGTAAAAGGGTATGCGGGCCCCGTCGGGCGCATAGCGGGTCGCTTGAAACTCCGCCAGCCCCGGTCCCACGTGCACCGACATCCGTGTCAATCCCAGCGGCACGAAGACTTCTTCCCGCATGAAAGCCTCATAACTCTTGCCCGACACGCGAGAGATGACGTAATCCAACACACCGTAGCCGAGGTTCGAGTACAGATAGCGCTCACCCGGCGGCGTGAACAGGTTGCCGTAGCGCAGGATGGTCTCATCCATCGACGGGCGGCGGTAAGGCTCATCTTCGTAGAAGAACTGGTAGTGCAGCGGAAGGCCGGCCGTATGGGAAGCCACGCGCCTCACGGTCGCCTCCCTGGCATCGCCGATCCTTGCCTGCAGCTTCGCCACGCCGAGGTAATCGTTGACGGGCTTGTCCAGATCCATGCGCCCTTGCTCGACCAATACCATCAGCCCCGTCGCCGTAATGGGCTTGGAAATTGACGCGAGCGAGTAGATCGTGTGCTCTGTCGCCGGCCGGCGCTTTTCGCGATCCGCCCAACCGAAGCCCTCGGCCCAAACCACCTCCCCGTTGCGTGCCACCGCCACGGCCAGTGACGGCGCCTCGCTCGCGGTCAGCTCCTTGCGGATCAGCGCGCGCAGATCCTCCACCGGCCCTGCCGGCAGTGGGGCGATGATCAGCAGCAAAGTGAGGACAAATCGCATAATCTCCGTCAGTTTGGCTCATTTCCACCACCTTGTAAAGGTTTAGTAAAAGCGGGCTGTCCTGCCGAAACTGCTTTTCCACGAGCCCCGTATCAATGGGCAGAAGGAGACAAGAACCATGAAAAACCTGGGACTAAGAAATCTGATGCTGGCGGCGGCGCTGGTTGCCGCCCCGGCCGTAGTGGCAAACGCGGCTGTGGAGTATTCCCCCGCCGAACAACTCACCAAGAAAGTGCGGCATGAGCTGGTGACGCTGCCGTTCCTGGGCGTATTCGACAACCTGGCGTTCCGCATCGATGACGGCGTGGTGACGTTAATGGGGCAAGTGAACCGGCCGACGCTGAAGTCCGACGCCGAGCGCGTGGTTGCACGTATTGAAGGAGTGCGCGGCGTGGTGAATCAGGTGGAGGTGCTGCCGCTTTCGCCCTACGATGACCGCATCCGCCTGGCGGTGCTGCGCGCCGTCTACGGCTACCCCGCTTTGCAGCGCTACGCGCTGGGCGCGCAACCCTCGATCCGCATCATCGTGAAGAACGGTGAAGTAACGCTGGAGGGTGTTGCCGCCAACGAGGGCGATAAGAACATCATCAATCTCCGCGCAAACGGTGTCGCCGGGGTGTTCCGGGTCACCAACAACCTGAGCGTGGAAAAGCGCAAGGCGTAACTGACTTCCCTCCTCGTAAACGTCTTGCCCTTGGCGGGCGGTCCGGTGAATCCGGGCCGCCCTTTTTTGTGTGTGCCGAGCAAACGTCAAAGGGGTGGTTTGGAAGGGTAGGGGCCGGATATGTTAACATTAGTTAATGCGATGTGGGGCAGCAGCCGATTTGCGCAGGTCGCTTCCATCCTGATCTGGTGGGCGCCTCTATATCCGCATCCTGCATTGGCTCAGTAACCCGCTCCTTCCTGCAACGCCCAACAAGCTGACACGACGTGGCGGTCGCGCTTATTGCGGAAGACCTCAAAATGCACTTTGTCGGCGGGAAGCTCGATACCGGACTGCTCGTAGACCGATTCGGCGATTTCCCGGAACGTGGCGACGAGGAAATCGACGTTCAGATGAGACTCGTCGGTGAGCGTGAAATCCAGGTCCTCGGAAAAGCGGTACGTCTCGAAATAGCATTTCTTGAGGCAGGTCCCGCCCTTGAAGACCCACTTGTCCGCAATCTCCGGATGATTGTACATGCCCGCCAGCACCCAGCCGAGAACGTAGTCCTTCTCGACCACGTTGGGCAGCAGGCCCAGATTGCCTGCGGTCGCGAGCAGCTCGCGGCGGTCAATCACGCTCGGCCTCCGCGTCCCAGTTCTTCGGAATCCAGAGCCGCCAGGCCTTAACGAGGCGGCGGCACGGGATCGACGGATCGAGCTTGGCGTTGCCCATCGTTAGCCGCGCCCGGCATGCTTCTGCAAGCACTTCATGACCGGGCGTTTGGGATGCAAGAAACCCGAGACGCTTGAATACGGCGCCGTTCCCAAGCTTCTCGGCGTAGCGAATGAGCGTATCCGTATCGGCATCGGAGGCGCGCAGATAGTTCTGAACGCACCGTGCGACATGACGAATCCCACCGCCTGTCGCTGGGTCCGCTAGAAGATCGACGACCGTCCGATGCTTATCGGAAATGGACATGCGCGCCTGTCCGCGCCAGATCATCTTCAGCCCAAACAACGCGTCCTCGCCGACGCGCTTGAGCGTGAAGGTCACGCCTTGCGCCGTGTATTCCTTGGTGCGGAACGGGCGAGCGGTGAATACGAAGATACTCCGGAAGAGCTGCTCTGTAAGATCCCAGTGCTCCGCCGCCGTCCATCCCCCGATGTAGCCGGGCGCGAACAGCGCGGGGACGAGGACCCAGGGGTCCTTCAGCACCTGCTCCGTGCCGGCGGCGTCGAGCGGAATGGGCGCGTAGAGCCCACGGCGGACACGCTTGAGCCATCCCTGCTCCTGCCACCGCGATAGCACCTTTGCCGCCGATTGCCGGTCAACCGAAAGCGTCTTCATCACATCATCGATGGTGATGAGGACTTTCGATGCCCGGAGCACGGCGGAAAGCCGCGCCCTCCCGTGAGATGTGAAGCGATCTCGCAAGGGTATACCCTGTTGCTCTGACATCGCTAATTATGCGAATTACTACGTACAGAGTATACCACAGTGTTGCCCGTCGAGTGTAGCCTGAATGTTGGAATTCGCTATTTCCGTCTGTTTTAATAGTTAGAGTGTACCCAAATCATAGTTCCATGCTTGCCGCTGGCCGGGAGGCCACCACTTCTACGGAATTCCGGCTACGGTCCATCCGCGCCCTCAGGCGGCTAAGTCCATCCTAGGATTGAGGTTAATACCAGTCACCGGCAACTGGAAACCCGTGTAGTGCTGTGCGATTCCTTCCTCTGGCACTCCCACCGCCTTCCCTTCGGATCCCTTCGCTGCAACCAACGCCATGCAAAGGCAATAGGAAATGTCCCCGGTTGGAGTATCGGGGCGCTTTGTCCCCGGAGGTGGAGATCCCGGTTGTCCCGGTCCTGCCAGGCTTGCTGACTCAGGACGCCAGCGGTTCGGGGCTAGGGGCGATCCTCAACCAGAACGGATCCCTGAACGGAGTTTGGAATCCTGCCGCGCGCGGAGAACTCATCGTTCTGTTCGCTGTGGGAACTGGGCAAACAAGTCCCGCAGGCACGGACGGCCGTCTGGCTTCCTTCCCGCTTCCGGCACCGGTGCAGCCCATTGAGGTTTTGGTGGGCGGGCGGCAGGCCGATGTCGTGTATCAGGGATCAGCTTCAGGCTTGGTGGAAGGAGTTACGCAACTTAACGCCAGAGTTCCTGCTGATGTGGGGCCTGGCATTGTGTCCGTGGTACTGAAGCAGGGCGAACTGGAAAGCCGCTTTGGAGTCACGGTAGCGGTTCAGTAAACTCCGGCACTCTGATGTGCGGTTAGCGGGACATCTCCGGACACCAGTCTTGTGCCAGGCGTACTCCACGGCCCCGTAACCAAGCCCGTTACAGCGTCCGCAAGTGGAAACCGCCGTCGATGTTCAGCACCTGGCCCGGCGCGTAGTCCAGCAGGCCGTTGGCGATGGCCCTCACAGCGCGAGCGACATCCATCGCTTCCCCCATCCGGCGCGACGGCAGCAACCCTCCGGCGATCTTCTCGTCATACGCCTTCTCCACGGCGGCGATCATGTCGGTGCGGATAATGCCCGGCCGGATTTCGAACACGTAGACTCCGTGCGGAGCCAGCCGCGCCGCCCAGGTCTGCGCGCTCATGCTCAGGCCCGCCTTCGAGATGCAGTATTCGGCGCGGTTCACGCTCGCGGTGTAGGAAGAGATGGAACTCACGAACACGATCCGCCCGCTGCCCTTTTCCACCATGCGCCGCGCGGCCAATTGCGTAAGGAAATGGGGTCCCTTCAGGTTGGTTCCCACCAGTTCCTCGAAGCTTTCCTCGGTCGCATCCAGAATGTCGAGCCGCTGCCGGGGTGCGATTCCCGCGTTGTTCACCAACAGGTCAATCGTCCCGTGACGCGAAACCGTCTCCTCGATCAGCTTTGCCCTGTCCTCCGCCTTGCTGATGTCGCACTGGGAGATTTCGCAGCCACTCTCCTCGCGCAGCGATACGGCCGCCTCGCGGTTGCCATTATAGGTGGCTACCACGGTGTGGGTCAGCGCAAGCTCGGCCGCGATGCCGCGTCCGATCCCCCGGCTCCCGCCGGTCACAATCGCCACAGGGCGCATGATCACGGCTTGGCCTCTAGGATGGCGCTCTCCATCGCTTTGGAGATCTCCTCCAGCGTGAACTTCTCGATGAATGGCTCCCCGTTCACGAGCACGGTCGGCGTCTTGCCAACGCCGCGCGCCACGCCGTCCTGATAGTCTTCCTCCACCAGCTTGTTCAACTCCGCATCGTTCAGCGCGCCGATCGCCTTCACGGCATCGGCTTGGTTCGCCTTGGCAAACTCGCGCAAACGCAACGGGAACGTTTCCGCCGTGATCTGCTTCAAATCCGCCAGCAGATGCCTGCGGAACTTCACCGCCAGCTCCGGACTCGTCTTCTCAAAATGCCGCGCCGCCACCGCCGCCGGACGCGCCCAGTCATGCTTCACCAGCGGAAAATCGTAATGCTCGAAGGCCACTTTCGCTCCATAGCGAGGCAGCAGATGCTCGTCCATCATCTTGCGGAAATTCGCGCAGTCCGAGCACTGGAGATCTTCATAGATCACCACGCGCACCGGGCTCTTCGGGTTTCCTTCCACCAGGCGTTGTTCAGCATGCATCATGGTTCCCGCAATCAGGATTGCAAGTGCGGCTAATCTCATAAGGTTTGGATGTTTCCATTCTAGCCGCTTTGTTATTCTGAAGGTCTGTAATGCGGCGAACACGCCGGTTGTTTCTGTTAGCCATCGTCGCCATCCTGGCAGGCGTCGGCGTCTCCTACCATCTTCAGCAGAAGATCACCGCTGCCCGGCCGCGCATTGTCCCCAAGGCCCTTCGCGCCAATGTCCAGGCCGCCGGCCAGGACTGGGTCTACCGCAAGGAGGAAGGCGGCCGCCCGATTGTCGAACTCCGCGCGCGCGACATGGAGCGGGTGGAAGAGGAATCGGCCCGGATCCTGCTGAAGGGCGTCGAGCTTCGCCTGTTCCACAAAGGCGGCAGCGAGTTTGACCTGGTGAAGAGCTCAAGCGCCGTCTTCCGTGAAGCCGAAGGCAGCCTTTTTTCCGACGGGGAAGTGCAGATCACTCTCGGTGTTCCGGCCGGCGCCGAACCGTCGGGCCGCCTGCTCGGCATCCGTACTTCCGGCGTCTGGTTCGATTCGGCCACCGGCCGGGCACGGACCGACAAACCCGCCAGCTTCACGTTTGATCTCGGGAGCGGAGAGGCGGTCGGCGCCACTTACGACCCTTCCACGCGAGACCTGCAGCTGCTCAGCGATGTGAAGCTCCAGTGGCGCGGGCGCGGCGAGAACACAACCCCGATGCATCTGGAAGCCGGCGGCCTGCTCTACCGCGAACATGAATCCAAGGTTTACCTGTCGAGCTGGTCGCGGCTCACCCGTGAACGGCTCACGCTCAACGCTGCCGATTCCGTCGTCACCCTGGAGCAGGGCAACATCAGAACGGTGGATGCGCAAAAGGCCGAAGGCGCCGATGAGTACCCCGGACGGCGCCTGCGCTTCGGCGCGCAGGAGCTACATCTTGATCTCACAGCGCGCTCGGAGATCGAAAAAATCACCGGCGCCGGCCAGTCGTGGCTCGAAGCAACCACGGATGCGGGGGATACGATGGTGCGCGCCGACCGCGTGACCATGGATTTCGAGATCCGCGACAAGGCCAGCATCCTGACAAGGACTCTCGTGCAAGGCTCGAGCCGTCTGGAGTCGCGTCCCGCGGTGAGAGCCGGACAGCCGCCCCGCGCCACGCGCATCCTGAAAACCGAAGTCGCCGAAATCAAGATGCGGCCCGATGGGGAGCAGATCGAGCAGATGGAAACGCACACCCCGGGCGATCTTGATCTTATCCCCCACCGCCCGACGGACCCGCGCCGCCAGATGAGTGCCGAACGCATGTGGCTGCGCTACGGCGGCAAGAACCAGCTCCAATCCTTCCGCGCCGTCCAGGTTGCCACGAGAACGCTCAAGCCTGCGGCAAAGGGCAAACCGGAGCCGCGGCCCGCTCTCACCTGGAGCAAGGACATGACGGCCGCGTTCGATCCGGAAACGGGCGACGTCACGCGGATCGAGCAATGGAACGAATTCCGCTACCGCGAAGGCGAACAGGAGGCCACCGCCGCCAAGGCCATCCTCGAGCAAGCGAAGAACCTGATCCACCTGGAAGGTGATGCCCGCGTCTGGGACAAGTCCGGCTCGGTCAAGGCCGCGAAAATCGTCATGCACCAGGAGACGGGCGACTTCACGGCCGAAGGCAATGTCGCCTCCTCGCGCCTGCCGGAAGATAAGAGCGCCTCGGGCGGCATGCTCGAAAAGGATCAGCCGGTGCAGGCCACCGCGCAGAAGATGGTTTCGACGGATCGCAACCGGCACATCGTTTACGAAGGAGGCGCGGTGCTGTGGCAGAGCGCCAACCGTCTCCAGGCGGCGCGCGTAGTGATCGACCGCAAGGAACAGAAGCTCCACGCGACGGGGAAGGTGGTCAGCCAGCTGCTCGACAAGGCGAAACCCAACGCTCCCAAGAAGGATCCTGTCCTTACCCTGGTGCGCTCGGAGGCGCTGGAATACGACGACCAGCAGCGGATCGCGTGGTACAAGGGGCAGGTTCGCCTGCTGCGCGAGAACCTCGACGTGAAGTCACGCGAGCTCCGCGCCTTTCTCAATCAAAGCAAGGACGGCTCCGGCGATTCCCGCCTGGACCGCGCTTTCGCCGACGGCGATGTCGAGATTCTGCAATCCGAGAAAGCCCGCACGCGCCGCGGCCTTGCCGAACATGCCGAATATTACGTCACCGACGAGCGCGTCATCCTGCACGGCGGCTATCCCCAAATGTTCGATTCGGCCACAGGCAACACCTCAAGAGGCCGCAAATTGACCTATTTCGCCAACAATGATAGCCTTCAGGTGGACGGGGCCCCGGCGCAGCCCGCCGTCAACCTCATCCGCCGCAAGTAGTCCGCATGCGCAAGCTTGAGACCTCTGAAATCTCCAAATCCTACCGCCGCCGCAAGGTCGTCGACAACGTCTCCATTTCCGTTTCCGAGGGCGAAGTCGTAGGGCTGCTCGGGCCCAACGGAGCCGGCAAGACAACCTCCTTCTACATGATCGTGGGCCTGATCACGCCCGATTCCGGGCGCGTCCTGCTTGACGGGGAGGACATCACCGATCACGCCATGTTTGAGCGCGCGCGCCGCGGCATCAGCTACCTGCCGCAGGAAGCCTCCGTCTTCCGCAAATTGACCGTGGAAGAGAATCTGCTCGCCATCCTGGAAACGCTGCGCCTGACCAGCCGCGAGCGGCGCGAGCGCATGAACCGCCTCATTGAACAGCTGGGCCTGGAAAAAGTCCGCCGCAACAAAGGCTACATGCTATCGGGCGGCGAACGCCGCCGCGTGGAAATCGCCCGCAGCCTGGTCATCGAACCCAGCTTCCTGCTTCTCGATGAACCATTCAGCGGCATCGACCCGATCCAGGTCCTGGAACTCCAGCGCATCATATTCGACCTGAAGCGCGCCGGCATCGGCATCCTGGTGACCGACCACAACGTCCGCGAGACGCTGGCCGTTACCGACCGCGCCTACATCATCAACAACGGCACCATCTTCCGCGCCGGCACTCCGGAAGCGCTGGGCCGCGACGCCGAAGTGAAGCGAGTCTATCTGGGCGAGAGCTTTCAGTACGAAGTCACCCGCCCCAGCTAGCAGCCCGTGTCTAAACCAGGAGTGAGCGCGCGCCAACGGTTTGCGTCGATGGATGGATGTCGCGGGACAGCAAGGGGGGTGGAAACATGGGCGAGGAGTTAGCGTGATCTGGACAGCAAACCGTTGACGCCCTTCGGGTTGGGGCGGCACGGGGCCATCTGCTTCGTTGTTCGTCGTGACCGATGTCCCGCATCGCCTGCCTCCGAACGCCTCGCATCTGACCCCGTGGCGCTCCCAACGCGTCCACTCCTGGTCTAGACACGGGCTGCTAGCGCCCCGAAGAGCCGAACCCGCCCGCTCCCCGCACGCTCTCGTTCAACACCCCTTCTTCCCACTCCACCGCCTCGTAGCGCGCGATCACCATCTGGGCGATACGGTCCCCCTTCTTCACCTCGTACGCCGTCCGCCCCAGGTTCAGCAGGATCACGCGAATCTCTCCGCGATAGCCCGGATCAATCGTGGCGGGCGCGTTTGGCAGCGTGATCGCATGCTTCAGCGCCAGCCCGCTTCGAGGCCGCACCTGCGCCTCATAGCCCGCGGGCAGCTCCATGGCCAGCCCCGTCGGCACCGCTTGCGGAACCCCTGGCTCCAACACCGCCGCTTCCACCGCGTGCAGATCCATCCCCGCGTCCTCTCCCGGTCCGTGCGCATACCTCGGCACGATTGCCTCCGGATGCAGCTTCTGAATTCGGAATCTCATGCGAATCCGCTATCATAGCCTTTTCGTGGATTCTTCCCAACCCAAACGCGTGCTCACCGTGGCCGGCGTGCCACCGGAAAAATGCGCTTACGCCCTGGCCCGCTACAGCCGCTCTCCTGATTCCATCCGCGACTCCATCGAAT